>NZ_JBIVXY010000002.1:199046-793901 GCF_044769485.1 Kitasatospora sp. NPDC090308
GGGTCGCCCCTCACAACCCCCCGCCCACCCACCCCCCCGGCCCGGGGGGGTCTTCCCGCGGCGGTCTTTATAAAATCTCAATAAAAAACCCCCCCCCCCCCCCCCCCCCCGGCCCGCCCCCCCCGCCCTCCTGCCGAACCGAACGCTAACGGCGTGCGCCGCTCATCGCGCGCCCACCCGACTGGCCACACCGCGCCCCGCGGCAGCGGGACGACCGGCCGGACCGCGCGAACCCGCGGGTGCCGACCTGCCCTGCTGCTGCTGGGCGGGCAGACCGTTCTGCACGTCCATCACCGCGTGGGCCACCATGCCGCCCAGCGGGTCGTACCTGATCAGGTCCCGCAGCCGGGAGCGCGAGGACCGCCCTTCGTTGCCCGGGTACAGGTGCTTGCCCAGGCCGACCGCGTGCGCCAGCGCCGCCAGCGCGGCCGTCCGCGGGTCCGGCGGCACGCCGGTGCGGATCGCCGTGTCCAGCCGCTGCTTGATCGCCGCGTTGGTGCAGTCGTCCGACGCCTGGTAGCGCGTCGTCGGCAGCACCCCGCAGACCTGGCCGGCCACAGCCGTCACCATGCCGCACCGTTCCAGGTGCGCCAGGTACGTCTGCCGGAGGCCCAGGCGCGGGCCACCGATCCAGTGCGCGGCGCGCACCGGACTGCCGCGCCGGCGCAACAGCTCCAGTGCGTGGTCAAGTGTCGGATCACCGGTCGGCCGTGGCACCACCACGGCGATCCGGTCCCCGTCCGGGACTATCCTTCCGGCCAGGGACAGCTCGACGAGCTGCGCCCCGGCAAGTCCGAGGTCGAGGGTCTGCGGCTGTGCGGTGGTACCCGTGGCCGGGTCCAGCGCGAGCAACAGCAGCTCCTCGGGAATGGTTCGACGGCCTCTGCCCATCCAAGCCTCCCCGCGTGGATGAATGACAGGGTGACGCCTCTCACACAGGCTTGTCGAGTACGCCTCCGAATCGTGACCTTGCCCGGGCAGGCTGGAACCGCCGTCCGACGGCGCCGCGTCTGACCGGGCAACAGCCCGTACGGGCAGGAAAAACCGCCGGTCGGGCGGGGTGCGGCGGGCCCTTGCGGGCTCGGTGCCGGAGACTGTACAGGTGCTGGGCCGGGCCGAGAACCCGCCCGAAAAAACCAGCTTGTGTGATCGGACCGGCGGTGCCGGGCGGACGAGGAGGAGTGGGTTACGTGGGCGAGTCCCCGCAGAGCGAGCGGCGCGACGGCGAGACGCGGTCGGCCGAGACCGAGGAGACCCCGCGCGAACCCGGCGAGCGCGCCGGGGGCAACGGCACTGTCCACCTGCGCGTCCGCGATGCGGACACCCGCACCGCCGCCCTCCGCCTCCCCGCCGACCTCCCCGAGGCGAGCGCCGCCCTCACCGACTCCCGTCCCACCCCTCGGGACGAGGACACCCCGGAATCCGAGACGGAATCGGCCCCGACACCCGCGCTGCCGGACCGGCCGGAGACGCGGGACGCGGAAGACGAAGGGGAAGAGGGCGCGGGAGCAGAGGAAGGGGAGGGCGCGGAGGCGGAAGCCGTTCCGGCCGGGCCGCAGCGGACGATGATGCTGCGGATGCCGGAGCTGCCCGAGACGGGGAGCGAGGACGGGGCCGCGCCTGCTGCTGAGCCCGAGGACGAGGACGAGGACGAAGCTGCGCCCGCCGGTGGGGCGAGTGCCGAGGACGAGGCCGCGCCGGCGGACGAGGGCGGTTCCGGTTCCGGTTCCGCCGCGAAGCCCGAGCCGACCATGATGCTCCGGCTGACGGACCTGCCCGAGGCCGCTGACGAGGGCGAGGGCGAGGGCGAGTCGGAGGGGAAGTCCGTTCCGGCCGGGCCGCAGCCGACCATGACCCTGCGGGCGGCGGGCCTGGCGGAGGCCGGTGCGGCGTCGGACCAGGGCAAGGCCGAGGACGCTGGGGCAGAGGACGAGGACGAGGGGGCCAAGGGCGAGGGTGGGTCGGAGGGGGAGTCCGTTCCGGTCGGGCCGCAGCCGACCATGACCCTGCGGGCGGCGGGCCTGGCGAAGGCCGAGGCCGCTGGGGCCGAGGACGGGGCCGAGGACGCGGAGCGGGCCGAGAGCGGCTCCGACGCCGAGCCCGCCGCGAAGCCCGATCCGACGATGACGCTGCGGGTCGACAAGGACCGTCCCGAGCAGACCGTGATGCTCCGGCTGCCCCCGGAGGCCGCGGCGCCCGGGTCGGAGCCGAAGGCCGGGCCGAAGCCCGCCCCGGCTGCTGCCGCGTCCGTCCCCGCGCCCGTTCGGGCGTCCGCGCCCGCCGCGCCCGCCGTTCCGCCGCCGGCGCCTGCCGAGCCCGGGCCGGAGAGCACCATCGAGGCGCTGGAGGTGCTGAAGTCGCTCAGCGCCCGTCCGATGACGCCGTTGCGCCGGGCGGTGAAGCGGATCACGGTCTGGGGCGTCTTCCTGGCCGTGGTGCTGGGCGTGCTGGTCGCGGCGCAGTTGCTGCGTCCGCTGCCGACGCCGAAGGCGAAGCTCTCGCTGGCGGACTCGTTCACCTTCGGGGGCGAGCAGCCGACCATCCCGTGGCCGACGAAGGGCCAGGCCGCGGCCGAGGTGGTGGGCGTGGGCAGCCTGGGGGCGTCGGGGGAGGAGACGCCGGTGCCGATCGCGTCCGTCACCAAGGTGATGAACGCGTACCTGATCCTCCAGGCGCACCCCTTGAAGAAGGGGGAGAGCGGCCCGGTGCTCACCGTGGACAAGCTGGCCGCGCAGGAGTCGGGCAACAACGACGAGTCGACGGTGCCGCTGACCGAGGGCCAGCAGCTCACCGAGTACGAGGCGCTGGAGATGCTGATGCTGCCGTCGGCCAACAACGTGGCCCGGCTGCTGGCCCGTTGGGACTCCGGCAGCGAGCCGGAGTTCGTGAAGAAGATGAACGACACCGCCGCGCAGCTCGGCATGGGCAACACCACGTACGCGGACGCGGCCGGGTACAGCAACGACACCAAGTCGACCGCGAAGGACCAGCTGAAGCTGGCCGAGAAGGCCATGCAGCTGGACATCTTCAAGCAGGTCATCGCCGAGCCGGACACCCGGTTCAACGGCCAGCGGATCTACAACACCAACAAGCTGCTGGGCAAGAACGGCATGATCGGCGGCAAGACCGGCTCCTCCACCCCCGCCCAGTCCTGCCTGATGTGGGCGGCGGTCAAGGAGATCGGCGGCGTGCAGCGGATGGTCCTCGGCGTGACGCTGGGCCAGCCCGCGACGAAGGAGGACCCGAGCCTGGTCACCGCCGCCCAGGCGCCCAGCCAGCGGATCAACGTCGCCGCGCAGACCGCGCTGGCCGGACAGACCCTGGCCAAGCAGGGCGACGTAGTCGGCCACGTGGACGACGGCGTGGGCGGCAAGGTGCCGGTGGTGGCGGCCAAGGACCTGACCGTCGCGGGCTGGAACGGCATCACCGCGCACCTGACCCTGACCCCGGTCGGGAAGATCGCCCACACCCTGCCGGCCGGCACCCAGGTCGGCACGATCGCGGCGGGCGAGGGCGACGGCCGGGTCGAGGTGCCGGTCGTCCTCCAGTCGGACCTGGCCCCGGCGTCCATCACCTCCCGCCTGCTGCGCCTCGGCTGAGGCCCCACCACGGCCCCACGGCCCCACGGCCCCACGACCCCAGGTCCCGCGCCCCGGCCCCGGTCCCCGTCCACTGCGGCGGGGACCGGGGCCGGGGCCGTTCCGGGGGAGGGGGAGGGGGAAGCGGAGGCGCGGGGCTACCAACTGCCGGGTTCGGTGCGGGTGCCGAGGGCGCGGGCCACGATCGGCTCCTCGGAGACCACCCGGCCCAGCACCAGTGCCAGGGTGATGGCGGTGAACAGCGCGATCAGCCAGGACAGCACGGTGAACACCACCCCGTACGGGCCGAACTTGTCGATCGACGCGGACATCGCGTGCGGCAGCCACACCTGCGAGGCGATGCCGAAGCCGACCTCGCCGACGCCGCACAGCACCGCGCCCGGCAGCAGCGGGTACCAGCGGACCCGGCCGCCGAGCAGCAGGTGCTGCGTCCACCACCACACGCCGGTGGAGGCCAGGAAGGTCAGCGGGACGCCCAGCCACAGGCCGGCGCCGAAGCCCTTGCGCAGCGGCACCTGGACGACCAGGAACACCAGCCACGCCAGCAGCCACACCACCCAGCGCCACAGGGCCAGCCGGGCGCTGTGTTTGGGCATCTCCCAGGCCCGTTCGCAGACCCGCTGGAGCGCCCGGCTCAGCGCGGTCGCGGACGCCAGGGTGACCAGCAGGCCGAGCACCCCGAAGCTCTGGCTGGCGCTGTCGTCGTGCGGGGTGTTCATCAGCAGCTGGACCTGCTGCTGGGCGGTGCCCTGCAGGCCGAGCTGTTCGCGCAGCGAGCCGGTGATGCTGTGCTTGAGCGTCGCGGGGGCGAACACCGCGACCACGAACAGGGCCGGCAGCGCGGACAGGAAGGCCTGCGCGGCCAGCCGGGTGGCGTTGTCCAGCAGGTTCACCCGGATCAGGTTGCTGACGGCCCGCCCGACCAGCGGGAAGCGCTCGGGGGCGCCCTTGGCGGTGGCGGTGAGGCGGGCCGCCCGCTCCTTCGCGGACTCCCACCGCCGGGGGCCCGGGTCGGGGTCCCGTCCAGCCCGTCGCAGTGACTCCGTCACGCCGCCACCTCCGCAAGCTCCGCCGGCCGGGAACTCCCATCGTCACCGGCCGGTGGAGTCGGAGGGCGGCCGCCTACTTCTTCCGGGTGAGCTTGGCGACCCGGTCGCCCACGCCCCAGGCGGTGACCCGCCACAGCGCCTCGACCACGATGTCGCGGCTCATCTTGGACGCGCCGTGCTCGCGCTCCACGAAGGTGATCGGCACCTCGGCGACCTTGAACCCGGCCCGCACCGCGCGCCAGGCCAGGTCGACCTGGAAGCAGTAGCCCTGCGAGGAGACCTGGTCCATGCCGAGGCCCAGCAGGGTCTCCTTGCGGAAGGCCCGGTAGCCGCCGGTGACGTCCCGGATCGGCACGTCCAGCATCAGCCGGGAGTAGGTGGAGCCGCCCTTGGACAGCAGCAGCCGCGACTTCGGCCAGTTCACCACCGCGCCGCCGGGCACCCAGCGGGAGCCCAGCACCAGGTCCGCGCCGCGCAGCGCGGTGAGCAGCCGGGGCAGCTCCTCCGGCTGGTGCGAGCCGTCCGCGTCCATCTCGACCAGCACGTCGTAGCCGCCGTCGATGCCCCAGTGGAAACCGGCCAGGTAGGCCGCGCCGAGGCCCTCCTTGCCCGGGCGGTGCAGCACCTTGACGTGCGGGTCGTCGGCGGCGAGGGCGTCGGCGAGCTTGCCGGTGCCGTCCGGGCTGTTGTCGTCCGCGACCAGCACGTGCGCCTCGGGGACGGCGGCGCGGACGCGGGACACGATCCGTTCGACGTTCTCGGCCTCGTTGTAGGTCGGGATGATCACCAGGATCTTGCCGAGTCCGGCGAACGGGGTCTCCGGGGAGGAGCTCACAGGTGGGTGCCTTTCAGGAGCGACTGGCCGGGGCGGCACACGGGTGCGCGCGACTTCCACGGTAGGTCACCCGGAGCGGTGCCCACGGCCACCGGGTGGGTCCGGGCGTCCGTCCGGGCGTCCGGCCCCCGGTCCGGCGGCGCGCGGGCGGTGTCAGGCGGGCACCGCCCGCAGGGCGCCCGGGTGGCGGCCGGCCAGCCGGTCGAGCGCGGCGGCGGTGGCCGGGTCGGCGGGCAGCTGGACCACCAGCCGCTGGTCGTCGTCGGCGGGCAGCTGGAGCGTCTCGTAGGCCAGCCGCAGCTCGCCGGCCTCCGGGTGGTGCAGCCGTTCGGTCCCGGTGGCGTCCGGCAGGCCGGGCAGCCGGGCCAGCCGGGTGGTGAACTCCGCGCCCGCGGCGAGCGCCAACTCGTCCATCAGCGCGGCGACTTGCCGGTCCGACCGACCCGGGCCCTGCTTGAGGGCGGCCACCTGCTGGTCAGCCGTCCGCGCCCAGTCCGGGTAGGCGGTCCGGGCCCGGGGGTCGGTGAAGACGTACCGGGCCAGGCTCGGCCGCTCGCCGTCCAGCAGACCGACCGGTCCGGCCAGCCGCCGGTAGGCGGCGGTGCAGGCGAGGATCTCGCCGAGCCGGTTGAGCACCAGCGCGGGGGCGGGTTCGAGGTGGTCGAGCAGCGCCCGGACGGCGGGGCGGACGGTGCGGTTCGGCGCGGCCCCGCCGGTGCAGGTGAAGGCGCCGCCCAGCGCCTTGCCCAGCCGGTGCAGGTGGACCCGTTCGGCCGTGCCCAGCCGCAGTGCGTCGGCCAGGGCGGAGAGCACCGGCACCGACGGGTGGCGGTCGCGCCCCTGCTCCAGCCGGGTCACGTACTCGACGCTGACCCCGGCCAGGGTGGCGAGCTCCGCCCGCCGCAGGCCGGGCGTCCGGCGGCGCGGGCCGGCCGGCAGCCCCACCTCGGCCGGGGTGACGGCCTCCCGGCGGGTGCGCAGGAACAGCCCCAACTCGTTGTCGCTCACCCCTCGAACGTAACAGCCCGGCCCCGTACGGAGGGTGGCCCCGGTACTACCAGCCTCCGTGCGGTCTCCCCGGCCGCTGCCGGGCCCGCGAGCCTGGTGGAGCGCCCCGTCCGGGGCGGCCGTTCCGTCCCAGGGAGTCAGGTCATGACCGATCAGCCGCTCAACCTCGCCGTGATCGTCGGCAGCGTCCGGGAGGGCCGGTTCGGCCCGGTGGTCGCCCGCTGGTTCGTCGACCGGGCCGAACGGCACGGCCGGTTCGCGGTCGACCCGGTCGACCTCGCCGAGATCCCGCTCCCGCTCGAACTCCCGGCCGTCCCACCGGCCCTGGAGCCGAACCCGTCCCGTCCCGCCGGGCTGGCCCGCCTCGCCGACCGGCTCGCCGCCGCCGACGCCGTGGTGGTGGTCACCCCCGACTACAACCGCAGCTTCCCCGCCTCGCTGAAGGCCGCCATCGACTGGCACCACACCCAGTGGCAGGCCAAGCCGATCGGCTTCGTCGGCTACAGCGGGGCCAGCGGCGGCCTGCTCGCCATCGAGCAACTCCGGCAGGTCTTCAACGAGTTGCAGGCCCACACGGTCCGGGACTACGTCTCCTTCCCGCGCTACTACGCGCTCTTCGGCCCGGACGGCACCCCGCTCGACCCGGACGGACCGAACGCCGCCGCCCAGGCGATGCTCGACCAACTCGACTGGTGGGGCTCGGTCCTGCGCGACGCCCGCCGCGACCGCCCGCGCACCGCGCGCTGACCCCGTGGCGTCCGACGCACCCCCTGGCCGCGGCCGTCCCCGGCGGGTCAGGCGGTGTCGGCGCTGGCGGTTCCGGCGTCGGCGGGGGTCTCCGGGCGGGCGCGGAACTTGTGCAGGCGGCGCGGCGGGACGACGGTCGGCAGGATCAGCTCCCACATGTCGCCGACCCGGCGGGAGAGTTCGGTCCGGTGGTCGAGGACGCCGGAGACCAGCTGGATGCCGGTGAAGGAGCTGATCACGAAGCGGGCCAGGTCGGCGGGGACGACCGTGGCGCGCAGGTCGCCGACCCGGTGCGCCTCGGTGAGCAGCTGCTCGATCACCTCGATCCAGCGCAGGTAGGGCCCGGGGTCGGGCTCGGTGAACGCCTGCTCGATGACCAGCCGGATGCTGGCCTGCATCATCGGGTCCTCGCGCAGCGAGCGCCCGATCCCGTGGCTGAGGTCGATCGCGGCCTGCAGCGCGGGGCCCTCGGGCAGCGGGGCGGCCTCGCCGTCCGCGGCGGGGGCGAACTGCTCGTTGACGACGGCCCGGGCGAGCTCCTCCTTGGAGGAGAAGTGGAAGTAGAGCGCTCCCTTGGTGACGCCCGCCTCGGCGAGGATCTGGGCGAGGCTCGTCCCCAGGTAGCCGTTGACGGCGAACACCCGGGCGGCCGCGTCCAGCACCGTCCGACGGGTCTGCAGGGCGCGTTCTTGCTTGAGCACGTGCGGTCCTTCCCCAACCTGTGAGCGACCCGGCCAACATTTCACATCGGGGCCCGGAAAATAAACCGCTCGCAAGGTATTCAACTTTTGAACCGGCGCCAGCCAGGGTGCAGGACCGCTCCAGGTCACGCGCGTACCACTGGGACCGGACACGGCCGTCGACCGTTCCGATGGTTCGTTCGGAGCCCACCGGGGCGCCCGTACCGGGAGTGCCGGGCTACGGCGTCAGCACGATCCGGCCGAAGACCTCGCCCGCGTCCATCTTCCGGTGCGCCGCCACGGCTTCGTCCAGCGGCAGCAGTTCGTACACCACCGCCTCGATCTCGCCGCGGACGGCCGCGGCGAACAACTCGCCGCGCACGGCGCTCAGTTCGGCCGGGGGGACGGTGGACGCGCTGAAGGCGGCGAAGGACGGCGACTTCCGGAACGCCGCCATGATCCTCGTGCCGAAGTCGGCGGGCGGCTGACCTGCGACCGCACCCAGGGCCACCAGGCGGCCGTTCGGGTCGAGCCGGTCGAGGAAGGACGGCAGGTCCGCCCCGGCCACCACGTCGAGGATGACGTCGTAGCCCGCGGGAGCCGTCCCCCCGCCGTCGCCGCTGCGGTCCAGCACGTGGGTCGCGCCGAGGCGGCGCAGCCGGGCGCCGCGTCCGGCGGACGAGGTGGTGACCGCCACGGCGGCGGCACCGGCGCGGGCGGCGAGTTGCACGGCCATGATCCCGATGCCGCCGGCCGCGCCGCGGACCAGGACCTTCTCGCCGGGGACGAAACGGGCGTGGCGGAGCCCGAAGTGGGCCACCGCGCCGGAGCCGCCGAGCGTCACCGCCGCCGCGGCGGACAGGCCGTCGGGCAGCGGGACGACCTGCTCGACCGGCACCACGGCCTGTTCGGCGTACCCGCCGCCGGTGCCGGTGGGGCCCCACACCCGCCGGCCGGTCCACGCCGCGTCGACGCCGTCGCCGACCGCGGTCACGGTGCCCGCCACCTCGCCGCCCGGGACGTGGCCCGCCCGGAAGCCGTAGGCGGCCAGCGCCCCGCTCCGGACGACGGTGTCGACGCCGCCGACGCCCACCGCCTCGGTGGCCACCAGGACCTGCCCGGCCGCCGGCGCGGGCACCGGCAGGTCCACGACGGCCAGGCCGTCCGGGCCGCCGAAGCTCCGGATCGAGATCGCTTTCAACAGGGCCTCCAGGTCTCCGGTTCGGTCGAGCGTGCGAGCCGCTCCCCACGTCCCGGACGGTAACGGACGCCCCCGTCCGGCTGGCTAAAGTGAGAGCGGTGACCGACCGTCTGCCTCAGGTCCGGCGCTCCGACGCGCTGGACAACCGCGCCCGCATCCTCGACGCCGCCCGCGCGCTGTTCTCCACCGACGGCCTGGACGTGCCGATGCGGGAGGTCGCCCGCCGCGCCTCGGTGGGGCCCGCCACCCTGTACCGGCACTTCCCGACCAAGCGGACGCTGCTCGCCGAGACCTTCGCCGACCAACTGCACGCCTGCCGCGCCATCGTCGACGAGGGGTGCGCCGACCCCGACCCGTGGCGCGGCCTGTGCCTGGTGATCGAGCGGATCTGCGAACTGCACGCCCGCGACCGGGGCTTCACCGAAGCCTTCCTCTCCGGCTACCCGGAGGTGGCGGACGCCGCCGCGGGCCGCGCCCACACGGTGAAGGCGGTCGCCGGACTGGCCCGGCGGGCGCAGCAGGCCGGGCGCCTGCGCCCCGACTTCGTCCTGGACGACCTGATCCTCGTCCTCATGGCCAACAAGGGCATCCACGCCGCCTCGACCACCGCCCGGGTCAGAGCCTCCCGCCGCTTCGCCGCGCTGGCCGTCCAGGCCCTCGAAGCCTGCCCGCGCCACGCCCCCCTGCCACCGCCGGCCCGACTGGCGCCCGCACCGCCCCCCGACCCGTCGCTGTAGCGGGAGCAGGCCCCCGCCCGGCACCGCGAAGCACGAAACCCCAGCTCGCACCCCCACGACGGCGGGAGCCCGGGTAGTTCACTCCGCCGCTCCACGCCGATCCGCTACGCTGTTCACGTCAGTGGCCAGGCCAGGCCGGATGTCCGCCCGGGAAACCGTCGCGCACACCCGCAGACCCCCACCGACCGACGAGCCCGCACCCCGAGGCCGAAGACCCGCCCGCCGGACCTTCGCCGAGGACCCTCCGCGGGCCCCCGCCTCAGTAGCTCAGGGGATAGAGCACGGCTCTCCTAAAGCCGGTGTCGCAGGTTCGAATCCTGCCTGGGGCACGAGCGTGACCGCAGGCCCTCCGCCCACCCGGGTCGGGGGGCCTGCGGCGTTCTCCGCGGCCGGTGCCGGCGGGGCCGTCACGGTCCGGTGGGTGGGGCGAACAGGGCGCGGACGGTGGTGGTGGCCAGGTCGCGGAGCCAGGTGTGGGCGCGGTCGTCGTCGTGGCGCTGGTGCCAGCGGAGGTGGAGGGGGGCGTCGGGGAGGGGGAGCGGCGGGGTCAGGGTGGTGAGGCCGAGCCGTTCCCGGGTGGTGCGGGTGACCGCGTCGGGGAGGGTGACGACCAGGTCGGTGTCGCAGGCGAGTTGCAGGGCGAAGGCGGTGGTGGGGCCGGCGGCGACGACGTGGCGGGTGAGGCCGTGGGCGGCGAGTGCGTCGTCGATCGGGTCGTGCAGGCTGCCGCGGCGCGACACGGTGAGGTGTTCGGCGGACGCGTAGCGCTCGACGCTCAGCGGTTCCTCGGTGAGCGGGTGGCCCGGCCGGACGGCGACGACCAGCCGGTCGGTGCCGACCAGGCGGTGGCGGATGTCGGGGAGGGCCGGGACGCCGGAGCTCGATTCGAGGTCGACCTCGCCCCGGCGCAACTCGGCGTCGTCCGAACCGGGTTCGGCCGGCAGGCGTAGTCGGACGCCGGGGGCCTGGCGGTGGACGGCGGTGATCAGGGCGGTGCCGCAGGCGGCGGTCAGGGCGTCGTGCCAGCGCAGGGTGAACACCCGGTCCAGGGCGGCGAGATCGAGTTCCTGCTGCGCGGAGAGCAGGTGGTGGGCCTGCTGCACGAGGACGTGGACCTGGGCGCGCATGGCCAGCGCGCGGGTGGTGGGGACCATGCTGCGGCCGGTGCGGACCAGGATCTGGTCGCCGGTGGCCTTGCGGATGCGGCCCAGGGAGCGGCTCATCGCCGGTGCGGTGACGTGCAGGCGGGCCGCGGCACCGGCGACGCTGCCCTCCTCCAGCAGTGCGTCGAGGGCGGTGAGCAGGTTCAGATCCAGTTGCATGGCAGTAACTCTACGAGTGAACAGCATGCACTTGTTGTTAACGATCGGGAAGCCTACCGTCGAAGTGCGGGCGCGGAACGAACCGCCCGCCCACCTCGACCCCAGGGAGACCGCCATGAGCACCGCCATGCCTTTCGCCGCCGACACCACGCTCCTGCCCGAGGTGACCGCGGCGGTGAAGAGCGCGGGCCGCACCCTGCGCGACCGCCACACCCCGCACGCCCGGGGCGTGAGCCTGGACGAGATCGTCGCGGAGATCCACGCCAACGACGACGCGGTGCTGGACGTGCTGCGGGAGCCGCTGCTGCGGGCCCGGCCGGGATCGCGGTGGGCCGAGGACGAGTTGGCCGGCGGCGCGCTCCCGTCCGGGGAGTGGTGGGTCGTCGACCCCGCCGAGGGCAACATCAACCACGTCCACGGCATGGACGACTGGGCCGTGACCGCCACCCTGGTCCGCGACAACCGGCCGGTGCTCACCGTCGTCCACCTGCCGCTGACCGGCCACACCTACACCGCCGTCGCCGGCGGCGGCGCCCGCCTCGACGGCCGGCCGCTGGCGGTGTCCGCCAAGACCGACCTGGGCGCCGCGCTCGTCGGCACCGGCCAGGCCCGGCCCGGCGAGGACGAGCGCACCTTCCGGCGGATCGGCGACTCGGTCACCGCGATGCTCGTCAACGGCCTGGTCGTACGGGTGTCCGTCCCCGCGACGATGCAGCTCATCCACGTCGCGGCCGGACGCACGGACGCCTTCTGGCAGTTCTCCGACGTCCGCTCCGGCCTGGTCGCGGGGGCGCTGCTGGTCTCCGAGGCCGGCGGCACCGTCACCGACCTGGCGGGCGAGCCCTGGACCGCGGGCAGCCGCGACTTCCTGGCCGCCGCCCCCGGCCTCCACGCCGCCGCCCTCGACGTCCTGTCACCGCTCGCCTGACCCGGGCACCCCCGTCCCGCCCGCCCCCGTCCCGCCCACCCCCGTCCCGCCCACCCCTCCCACCGCAAGGAGCACCACCCCATGACCAGCATCGGCATCCTGGGCGCCGGCCGCGTCGGCACCCACCTGGCCGCCAAGCTCTCCGCCGCCGGACACCGGGTCACCCTCGGCGTCCGGAACCCGACGGAGACCGCCTCCCCCGGCGCCGTTCCACCGACCACCATCGCCGACCAGCGCACCACCGCCCGCACCGCGGACATCGTGATCAACGCGACGCCCGGCGACACCGCGCTGGCCCGCCTCACCGACCTGCGCGCCGAACTCGCCGGAAAACTCCTCGTCGACATCTCCAACGCCACCCGCGACGCCGACGACGGCCTGCCCGGCGAGCTGTGCTACCCCGGCAGCAGCCTCGCCGAACGACTCCAGGCCGCCCTCCCCGACACCCGGGTGGTCAAGACGCTCAACACCATGCTGTTCACGGTCATGACCGCCCCCGAGACCCTGGCCGCCCCGCCGACCGCCTACCTCTCGGGCGACGACCCGGACGCGAAGCGGACCGTCACCGGCCTGCTCGGCGACCTGGGCTGGCAGCCCGCCTGGATCGAGGACCTCGGCGGCATCACCACGGCCCGCGCCACCGAGGCCATGGTCCTCGTCGTCCCGCACGTCCTGCGCCTGCACGGCTTCGCGCCCTTCGCGGTCTCCCTCGCCCGCTGAGCCGCGCGGCCGGGGCGGTGACGTCCCGTGATCGATTCATTCCACCGACAGGGCGTCAATTCCTCTCTTACTGAACGTCATTGACCCAGGAGAGAGCGAATCCGCCCGCTTCGATCAAGGGGTGAGGAGTGTGTTACGTTCCGTGTCCAGACCGCGAAATAGTGGACCCCGGCGGTGCTACCAACACCCCGGGGCCTGGCACTAGGAGCAACAGACTCCCCATGCACATCCATCGTAGCGCGCGCATGCGCGGGTTCGACCCCTTCCCGGAGCTTCGGCCCGAACGTTCCGGGCTCTCCAAGGGCGCGTTCGGGCTCGCGGTCCAGATCCTCACCAGCCCCACCGGCTGCGACGCGGACGGCCGACAGCTCGCCGAACAGGGTCCGGACGGGCGGGCGGGGATCGCCAGGATGCTCCGGGAGTTGAAGAAGGCCGGGTTCTACTGGGTCATCACGTTCCGGCTCCCGGACGGACGGATCATCAGCCAGTCCCACCTCTTCGACACTCCGCAGCACGTCGCGCCGGATCCCATCCCCCCGGGTCCCGGCGGCCCCGGGTCCGGGGCACCTGACGTCCTATGGAAAACCCGGGAGGGAAAACCCTCCCTCCCGGCCGCCAGGACGGCCGCCGAGCCCGAACCGGAGCCGGAGCCGGAGCCGCAACCGGAATCTGCGCCCGCACCCGAACCCGGACCCCAGCCCGGACCCCAGCCCGGACCCGAGCCCGAAGTGCCCGCCGAGTCGCGGGCGGCAGCGGCCCTGCTGCACCGGGTGGTCCGGCCGGAGCCCCGGCTGCGGATCGGCGAGGTGGAGGCGCTGGAGCTGGCCCCGCTGGTGGCGGAGTGGGTGCGACGCGGCAGCACCCCCGAGGACCTGTCGCGGGCCCTGGTGCCCGGCCTGCCGGCGTTCATGTACTCGGCGGCGGCCGTCCTGCGGGACCGCCTGTCGCGCAAGATGCCGCCCGAACCGGGCCTGCTCCCGGAGACCCCGGCGATCGCAGCCGCCAAGTCGGCCCGGCCGAGGTCGAGTTACGCCGAGTGCGCCAAGTGCCATGACCCGGTGCCCAACCCGGGCATCTGCGGCCCCTGCGCGGGCCTGGCCCCCAGGCCGATCGCGGTCGGCACCGGCTCGGCCGCCGTCCGAGCCGGAGCCCAGCGCGCCCGAGCCGCCCTGCGCTCCGCCCGCGACACACTCCCGATCGCCCACCGCCCGGCCCCGGCAGGCACGTGACGCAGGCCCGACACCCGCCCCACCGAAACCCCCGGAACGGGTAACCCACCGACCGGGCGGGTCCCCCGTACGAGCGACCCCCGCCACCCCGCCCAGACACCCGGCCACCGCCCGACACCCGGCACGCCGGACTGCAAACCACCAGGCAGGGAAGCACAACCCACCCAGGCCCCCACCGCCGGCGGCCCCCGCCACCCCGTGACAGCCCCACTTGCATCCCGCGCGAACAGCCCCCTTCGCGCGCCGGGCCCGAGCCCGCGACACCGGCTTCAGGAGAGCCGTGCTCCGGGTCCGGAGGTCGGAGAGCGGGTGCGGGCTTCTGGGCGTGAGGGGAAATTTTGCCTCTGGGGCAATGAGGTTCTTGAAGTGTCAACAGGTTGTTTAAGGTCGTGTGGACCGTACTGCCTGATCAGGGAGCCTTCGCATGTCCGTCGTCTCGAACGTCGTCGCGCTGGGAAGTCGGGTGTGGCATGCGGTGCGGGCCGGGAGTTTTGCCATGGGGGCACTGTTGGTGTTGGTGGCGGTGGGGGGCGCGTTGCACCAGGCGGTGTTGATACCGCCGTTGGCGGCGAGTGCGGCGTTGGTGCACGGGGCGCCAGGGTTGCCGATCTCGCAGCCGCGGAACCTGGTGGGTGGGCAGTTGTTGTCGGCTGCGGTGGGGTTCGGGGTGCTGGCGGTGGTCGGGGCGGGGCCGTGGGCGGCGGCGGTGGCGGGTGGGGTGGCGCTGGGGGCGATGCTGGTCGCGCGGGTGCCGCACTCGCCGGCGGCGGCGACTGCGGTGATCGTGGTCCTGCAGTCCCCGCGTCCGGTGGTCTTCCTGCCGTTGCTGGCGCTCGCCACCGCTGTGCTGGTTCTCTTCGGGTTGCTCCCGCACCGGGTCGGCGGTCATCCGGTGCGTTATCCCGTCGCCTGGTGAGGCGCCGTCCGGAGGTGGGCGCGGGGCCTCAGTGGCAGCGGTCGGCGGGAGGGGAGATCGGGACGCGGGGCTGCCGGGCGTCGATCAGGGGGGTGGTCGTGGGGGTGGTGTCCTCGGGGCCGGTGGGGAGTTCGGCCCAGACCACCTTGCCGTTCGGCGGGGTGCGGTAGTAGCCCCAGCGGGAGGAGAGTTCGTCGACCAGGTGCAGGCCGCGGCCGCCGGTGGCGTCGGGCCCGGTTTCGCGGGGGCGGGGCGGGCGCGGGTCCTGGTCGCCGACCTGCACCAGCAGGTGGTCGTCGCGGAGGGCCAGGGAGAGGGTGAAGCCGCTCGGCCCGCCGCGGGCCCGGACCGCGTTGGTGGCCAGCTCGGAGACCACCAGCCGGGCGGCGTCGGAGAGCCCGTCCCGGGCGTGCCAGCAGTGCAGCACCAGGACGGTGTGGCGGCGGGCCCCGGCGACCGACTCCGGGGTGCTGTCGAGCGTCAGCAGGCTGAGTCGTGGCCGGCTTCGGGACATCGCGGGCCTCCCGGTGGGACGCGTACGGGCACCCGCCGACGGCAGGAGACGGCCCGCACGGACCAGCCTCCGCCGGAACGCCGACGGCCCGCCACGGCCGGAAGTCCCCCGGGGCGCGGGCACTTCGGGACGGGCGGGCCGGTCGGAGGTGGGTAAGCGGCGTTAACCGACGCTGGATCAGCCGCGCGCGGACTCAGCCCCGGCGGACTCAGCCCCGGCGGGCTCAGCCCCGGCGGGCTCAGCCCCGGCGGGGCTCCCAGCGCAGCAGGCGGCGGGAGAGCATCGCGGCGGCGGCCAGCCAGGCGGCGAGCAGCAGCAGCGAGGGCCCGGCCGCCGTCCAGCCGTGCAGCAGGTCCAGGCGGGGGAGCGGGCCGCCCGCCCAGGTCTCCGGGCCGAAGCCGCGGCCGAACCAGGCCGTCCGCAGCCCCCGGATCACGGGGGAGAGCGGCAGCGCCCCGGCGGGCCCGCGCAGCCAGTCGGGCAGGCCCGCGACCGGGGTGAACACGCCCGCGCCGAACATGCACAGCACCAGCACCGGCGTCGCCACCAGCGGCGCGGACTCGGCGGACGGGGTCACCCCGGACAGCGCCACCGCCAGCACCGAGAACAGCAGGTAGCCGCCGAGCAGGGTGAGCAGCAGCAGCGCCGGATCGGCCGGCAGCGGCGCGCCGAACCAGCCCACCGCGACACCGCCCAGCACCAGCGCCTGGATCAGCACCACCACCCCGCCCGCGCCCAGCTGCCCCGCGAAGATCGCGCTCGGCGGGCACTCGGTGCCGCGCAGCCGCTTCAGCACCAGCTCCTCGCGGCGCGACACCACGCTGCCCAGCAGGTTGACGAACGAGGTCACCAGGGCCAGCCCGAGCAGCCCCACCGCCACGTACCCGGCGGCGTTCACCCCGCCGATCTCCTTGTCGCGCAGCGGCGCGGCGATCACCAGGTTGAGCAGCACCGGCAGCAGGAACCCGATGAAGGTGGAGCGCCGGTTGCGCCAGAACACCTTCCAGGACAGGCCGAACTGGCCCTTGGCGTACGTGAACCAGCTCATCGGGACGCTCCTGCGGTGGTGGTGGTGGCGGGCGTGGGGGTGGGGGCGGGAGTGGCGTGGTCGTGGTCGGCGAGGTCGAGGAAGACGTCCTCCAGCGAACTGGCGCGCACCTCCAGGCCGTCCAGCTCGACGCCCCGGGAGGCCGCCCAGGCGTGCAGCGCGGCCAGCGCGGGCGCCGAGCGGGGCACCCGGTAGACCGCTCGGCCGTCCGCCGAGGTGGGTGCGCTGCCCAGCAGTTCGGGCAGGGCGGCGAGGTCGCCGCCGGGCGGCAGCGGGAGGGTGATCAGGTCGCCGCGGCCGGACAGCACCTCGGCGACGGTGCCGGTGGCGGCGATCACGCCCCGGTCCATGATGGCCACCCGGTCGGCCAACTGCTGGGCCTCCTCCAGGTAGTGGGTGGTCAGCACCACCGTGGTGCCCGCCGCCCGCAGCTCCTCGACCAGCCGCCAGGTGGCGCGCCGGGCCTCCGGGTCCATGCCGGTGGTCGGCTCGTCCAGGAACAGCAGCTCCGGGTCGTTCAGCACGGCCAGCGCCAGGTCCAGGCGGCGGCGCTCGCCGCCGGACAGCTGGGAGACCCGGGTGCCCGCCTTCGGCTCCAGCGCGACCCGCGCCAGCACCTCGGCGGTCGGCCGGGCCCGGCTGGTGAAGGAGCGCCAGCAGTCGACGGTCTCCTTGACCGTCAACTCCTTGAAGAACCCGCCCTCCTGGAGCATCGTCCCGGTGCGCCGGCGGACCTTCGGGCCCGCCGTGAACGGGTCCAGGCCGAAGACCCGGACGTGCCCGGAGGTCGGCGGGTGGTAGCCCTCCAGCACCTCCAGGGTGGTGGTCTTGCCCGCACCGTTGGTGCCGAGCAGGGCGAACAGTTCGCCGCGGGCGAGGGAGAAGGAGATGCCGCGCACCGCCTCGTAATCGCCGTAGCTGCGCCGCAGGTCCACTACCTCCACGGCCGGGGAATTCTCGGAAAGAGGTGTCATGTATGCAGCGTGACGGGTCCGGGCGGGGAACGGCAAGTAGCGCATCGCCGCAGGTCAGAACACGTGCAAAATGTCATCTCGGGTGGTGACATTTGCGTCCGTCGGAATCTGACATCTCCTACTGCACGGATTTTCGAGGGTCGGTCATAGTTGAGACATCGCCGAGAGCGGAACCGGGGAAAGCGAAACCGGGAAAGCGAAGGGCGGGAAAAGAGTAAACCGAGGCGGCCGGTCCGATCAGCGGGTCGGCGCCGCGAAACCGAGGGAGATTCCCATGGCGCAGAACGAGATCAACAAGGACGAGCAGTTCGACATCGAGGTCGAGGAGCTGGACACCGTCAACGGCGGCGTCTCCGTCTCCTCCCTGCTCTCCGCCGCCTGCCCGGTGTCGAGCTTCAGCTCGGTGTCGAACTCCGTCGCCGAGGTCGCGGCCGAGTAATTCGGGACCTGTGCGGGGGTGGTCCGCTCTCCGGCGGCCCACCCCCGCACCCCCCACCCGGCCCACCGGCACCCCGGCACCCGGACCGGACCCCACACCCCAGCCCCACCGCCAGATTGAAGGAGAGCCGGGCATGGACAGCCTCCGGCACGAGCTGACGCGGTTCATCCAGCAGCCCGCCGCTCAGCAGGACCCACCCGCGCTCTACCGCCGGCTGCTGACCGAGGCGCCCGTCCTGGACCTCGGCCCGCTGTACGTGGTCTCCGGCTACCAGGAGATCCTCACCGTCCTGATGAACCCCGGGACCAACGTCGACCCGACCACCGTCGGCCTGCCCCGGGCGGGCAACACCGCGCTGCTCAAGGTCGTCAACCGGATGCTGCCGATGCGCGACGGCGCCGACCACACCCGGCTCAAGCGGCTCGCCACCGCCGCGTTCAGCCACCGCCGGCTGGAGCAGATGCGCGAGCGGATCGAGAGCACCGCCGCCCGGCTGCTCGCCCCGCTGATCGCCGCCGGCTCCTTCGAACTCGTCGCCGACCTGGCCGTCCCGCTGCCGGTCGCGGTCTCCTGCGCCATCCTCGACGTCCCCGACTCCGAGCAGGGCCGGATCACCGGCTGGGCGAGCCTGGTGGCCCGCTCGATGCTCGACCCCTTCGGTAACGGCCCCGAGGCCGCCGAGCTGGACGCCGAGTTCGCCGAATTCCACGCCTACGTCGAGGAGTTGTGCGCGGCCCGGGCCGCCGACCCCGGCGACGACCTGATCAGCCGACTGACCACCGCCCGCGGCGAGGGCCGGCTCGACACCGAGGAACTGCTCGCCTTCGTGGTGATGCTGCTGGCCAACGGGCTGGAGACGCTCACCTCCGGACTGGCCGTCGGCGCCTGGGAGTTGATCCGCACCCCCGGCCTGACCGCCCGGGTGCGCGAGGAACCCGCGCTGGCCGCCGCCGTGTTCGACGAGGCCCAGCGGCTCGGCAGCCCCGTCCGGGCCAGCGCCCGGGCCCTGACCCGGGAGGTCGCGCTCGGCGACACCGTCGTCCCGGCCGGGAGCGTCGCCATGCTGCTGTACGCCGCCGCCAACCGGGACCCGCGCCGCTTCGCCGACCCCGACCGCTTCGACCTCGACCGCGCCGAGCGCCAGCACCTCGCCTTCGGCCACGGCCCGCACCACTGCCTGGGCGCGCCGCTCTCCCTGATCGCCGGCTCCGCCGTCCTGCGCGGCCTCGCCGAGGCCGACGCCACCAGGGAGTTGAGCACCACGCTGACCGACGCCACCGCCCGCCCGACCGAGCAGTTCGCCTTCGGCGGGGTGCGCGAACTGCCGGTGGCCTGCCCGCCGCGGACCGCGCCGGTGCCCGAGCTGATGGAGGTGGCGGCATGAGCATCACGACCGAACCCCGGCCCGAGACCGAGTCCGGCACGAAGGTCGACACGAAGGCCGACACGAAGGCCGGGACACCGCGCGAGACCGAGGCGGAGTCCCGGGCGCGGAACGCCGTCGCCGCCGTCGCCGCCGCCCGGGCCGCCGCCGTGCTGGAGCCCGGACTCGACCAGCCCGTACGGCTGGTCGGGGCCCGGCTGTGGCTGGCCGGCGCCGCGCTGGTGCTGGCCGTCGGCGCGGGCGCGAGCTGGACGGTGTGGGGCAGGCTCCCGCACACCCTGACCGTGCACGCGGTCGCCGCCCACGGCGACGCCCCCGTCCGGGTGGCCGCCGAACACCCGGGCAGCGTGCTGGAGTTCAAGGTTCGGCCGGGCGAGCACGTGACGGCCGGGCAGGTGCTCGCGCTGGTCGGCGCGGAGGGGTCCACCACCGAGGTCACCGCTCCCGCGGCCGGCACCGTGAGCGCGCTGCTGGCCGCGCCCGGAGCCCGGCTCGCCGCCGGATCACCCGTGCTGACCCTGGACGCGAGCGCCGCACCGGCCACCGTCCGGCTGCTGGTGGACGACCCGAAGGACGCCGCGAAGCTCGCCCCCGGCCTGCCCGTGCTGGTCCCGGTGCCCGGCGGGGGAGCGATCCGCGCCGTCGTCGACCGGGTCGAGCCGCTGCCCGTCCGGGCCGACTCGCTCGACGGCACCCTGCCGGTCGCCGTCCCCGGCCTGCCCGCCGGCACCGCGCCCGTCTGGGTGGCGTACGCCCGGCTCCCGCAGGGCGTCGCGCTGAACGGCCCGCTGGCGCTGGACGTCCGGGTCGACCTCGGCAGCCGGCACCCGTACCAGGCGGTGCTCGGACAGGAGGCCAAGCGATGAAGCCCACCCGCACCGCCGCCGTCGAACCGCCCGCCACCGAGCCGCGCACCGCCAACAGCGGCGAGCCGAGGACGGAGCCGAAGAAGGCGGAGTCCGAGCAGCCCGAGCCCGGGACCGAGCGGGCCAACCGGACCGAGCAGGCCAGCCGGACCAAGCAGGCCGAGCAGCCCGAGCAGCCCGAGCAGCCCGAGCCCGGGACCGAGCGGGCCGAGCCCGAGAAGAGCAAGCCCAGGACCAAGCAGCGCACCTACCTCCGCACGCCCGTCGTGCCGCAGATGGAGGAGCAGGACTGCGGGGCGGCCTGCCTCGCCGTCGTGCTCGGGGCGTTCGGGCGGCGGGTGACGCTGAACGAGGCGTCCCGGGCCTGCGGGGTCAGCCGGGACGGGGTGAGCGCGGCGGCCGTCGCGCGGGCCGCCGGGCGGTACGGGCTGCTGGCCCGGGGGCGCCGGGTGGTGCGGCGGGAGGACGACCGGCTGGAGGGGCTCGGCGCGGTGCCGGTGCCGTCGATGGTGCTGGTCACCGGCCCGCACTTCGCGGTCTTCGAGGGCGTCAGGCGGGGCCGGGTGCACGTCAACGACCCCTCGCTGGGCTCCTACTCGGCGACCCCGGCGGAGTTCTGGGACTCCTTCGCGGGCATCGCGGTGGGCTTCGAGCCCGGCCCCGACTTCGAACGCGGCGGGCGCCGCTTCCCGCTGCTGCGCTCGCTGACCGCCCGGATGCGGCCGTACGCGTGGCCGATGCTGGTCGCGGTGCTGGTCGGCATGCTGATGACGGTGCCCGGCGTGGCCTCCGCGTTCCTGCTGCGCACCTACCTGGCGACCGTGGTCAACGGCGGCGCGGGCGGCTGGGCGCTGCCGCTGACGCTGGCCGGGCTGGCGGTCGCCGGGCTGGTGCTGGCCGGGAACTGGCTGCGCTCCGCGATGGTCAACCGGGTGCTGGAGGCGATGGCCGCCCGCTCCTCGGCGTCCTTCCTGTGGCGGATGCTGCGGCTGCCCGGCGCGTTCTTCCACCGCCGCCAGCTCGGCGGCCTGGTCACCCGGGTGCAGCTCAACGACGGCCTGGCCAACCTGCTGTCCTACCGGGTGGCCGGCGCGGCCTCCTCGCTGGCCGCCGCCGCCGTGCACCTGACCGCGCTGCTCTGGCTGGCGCCGAAGCTCGCCGCCATCCCGGTGGCGGTCGCGGTGCTGGACGCGCTCGCGCTGCGCTCCGCGGACCGGCGGCGCGGCGGCACGATCCACCGGCTGCACGCGGAGGGCCACAAGCGGGACGGTGTCGCGTTCGCGGGGGTGTCGGCGATCGAGACGGTCAAGGCGGAGGGCGCGGAGGACGCGCTGTTCCGCTCCTGGGCCGGCTGGCAGGCCCGGGCCGCGCACACCGGGCAGCGGGTCGCCGAGAGCGTCCTGGTGCCGCTCTCGCTGCCCGGCGCGCTCAACTCGGCCGCCGCGGCCGCCGCGGTGGTCGCCGGGACGGTGCTGCTGCTGGCCGGCTCGCTCTCCTTCGGCACCCTGCTGGCCTTCCTGCTGCTGCTCAACGGCTTCCTCCTGCCGGTCTCCCAACTCGTCGGAACCGGAGCCGAGTTCACCGTCGCCCGGGCGCAGAACGCGCTGCTGGAGGACATCGAGACCAGCGAGGTCGACCCGTACCTCGTCCCGGTGCTCGACGCCCCGGCCGAGCCGGTCCGGCTGCGCGGCGAACTGGAGCTGCGCGGGCTGGAGTTCGGCTACGACCCGAACCGGCCGCCGGCCCTCGCCGGGATCTCGCTGCGGATCGCCCCCGGCGAGTGGGTCGCGGTGGTCGGCGGCAGCGGCAGCGGCAAGTCCACGCTGGCCCGGCTCGCGGCGGGCGTGCTGCGCCCCTGGAAGGGCGAGGTGCTGCTCGACGGGCGGCCCCGCGACGACTGGCACCGGGGCACCGTCACCGCCCAGGTCGCCTACGTGGAGCAGCAGTTGCGGCTCTTCGAGGGCACCGTCCGGGAGAACCTGACGCTCTGGGACCCGTCGGCCGGCGAGGACGCCCTGCACCGGGCGCTCGCCGACGCCGAGGCCACCGAACTGGTCCGCCGCCGCGGCGGGTTGGACGCCCGGATCGACGAGGACGCCCGGAACTGGTCCGGCGGCGAGCGCCAGCGCCTGGAGATCGCCCGGGCCCTGGCCCTCGACCCGGTCCTGGTGGTGCTCGACGAGGCCACCAGCGCCCTGGACGCCCACACCGAGGCCGCCGTCAACGAGCACCTGCGCCGCCGCGGCGTCAGCTGCCTGGTGCTGGCCCACCGCCTGAGCACCATCCAGGCCGCCGACCGGGTGGTGGTGATCGAGGCCGGCCGGATCGTCCAGCAGGGCCCGCCCGCCGAGCTCGCCGGACAGGACGGCCCCTACCGGGAGCTGCTGCGCGACGCCGAGCGGAAGACCCCCGCCGCCGCCACCAGCACCGCGGCCGCCACCACGACCACCACGACCACCACGACCACCACCGAGAACCGCACCGTTCGGACGGAGGAGCAGGCATGAGCACCACGACCGCCGCCCGTCGGGGCGGACCGCAGACCGCCGCGGAGGACGAGGAGCGCGACCCGGCGACCCGGGCCGACGCCACCGCGGCCGCCAACCGGACCGCACTCGCGGACGCGTTGGCCGAGTTCGGCACCGTCACCCGTCCGCACACCTCCCCGCGCCCCGGCGGCACCACGCCGACAGCGCCGCGCCACCGCGCGGACCTGGCGCGGGAGGTGCTGCGGGCGCTGGGAGTGCCGGTGCCGAAGGAGATCCCCGCCGCGGTGCGGGACGCCGCCGACCCGGTCACGGCGCTGCTGCGCCGGGCCGGGGTGCGCTGGCGCCCGGTCACCCTCGCCGACGGGGACGAGACCGGCACGGCCGGGCCGATGGTGGCGTTCGCCGCCGAGGACGGCCGGCCGATCGCCCTGATACCCCGGGCCGGACGGCAC
The DNA here is from genome assembly GCF_044769485.1 of Kitasatospora sp. NPDC090308. Classification (NCBI taxonomy): domain Bacteria; kingdom Bacillati; phylum Actinomycetota; class Actinomycetes; order Kitasatosporales; family Streptomycetaceae; genus Kitasatospora; species Kitasatospora sp. NPDC090308. The sequence goes on from NZ_JBIVXY010000002.1 coordinate 222,184, forward strand.
CGCCGCCACGACCCGGGCTCCGAACGGGCTGCCACCCGTGCGGAGTTGAGCCGCCAGGCGCTGCTGCTGTACCCGCCGCTGCCGCCGGGGTGCCCGTCCCCGGTCGACCTGCTGCGCTTCGCCCTCGCCGTGCCCGGTGCCCGCCGGGACCTGGGAGTGCTGAGCCTGGCCGGTCTGGTGTCGGCGCTGCTCGGCCTGCTCGTCCCGCTGTCCACCGGAGTGCTGCTGCCCGGCCTGCTGCTGGCCGAACGGCACCCGGTGCGCTGGCTGGCCGTGCTGCTGGGCTCCGCGGTGGTGGCGTCCTGGCTGCTCACGCTGGTCCGCAACACCGCCGCCGTCCGGCTCACCAGCCGGGTGCAGCACGCGCTCGAACCCGCCGTCTGGGACCGGCTGCTGGCCCAGGACGCCAGGTTCTTCCGCGACTACACCACGGGTGACCTGGTGCACCGGGCGAACGCGGTGGCGCAGGCCCGCCAGGCCCTCTCGGAGGTGCTGGTGGGCGCCGTACTCGGTGCGGTGTTCGCCGTCACCGGGCTGACGGTCCTGCTGCTGGTGGACTGGCGGCTCGGCGGGCTGCTGCTGCTCGCCGTGCTGGCGGTGACGGCCGCGCTGCTGCTGCTCGGCCGTCGCCGCCAGGAGTACGAGTCCCAGGTGTACGCGGCGCACGGACAGCTCCAAGGGGTGCTGTACGGGCTGCTGCTGGGCATCGACAAGATCCAGACCGCCGGCCGGGAGATCCAGGCGTTCGCCCGCTGGGCCGCCCCGTTCGCCGGGCAGAAGCGGGCCGACGCCGCCGCGATGCGCAGCGAGGCCCTGTCGAGCGCACTGACCACCGCGCTCCAGCCGCTGCTGCTGGCCGTCCTGCTGGCCGGGGCGACCTTCGGCCCGGCCGCCGAGGCCGGGCACCTGATGGCCGCCGGGGTGGCGGCCGGACAGGTCGCCCTGGCGCTCGGCCAGGTCACCCACGCCGCGGTCGGCGCGTACGGCGTCGCCCCGGTGCTGGAGCGGCTGCGCCCGATCCTCGCCGAACCGGCCGTGAACGCCGCCGAGCGGGCCGGACAGCTCACCGACCCCGGCCGGCTGAAGGGGCGGCTCGCCCTGGAGGACGTGGTGTTCCGCTACCCGGGCAGCGCGCTGCCCGCCCTGGACGGGGTGTCGCTGCGCGCCGAGCCCGGCGAGTTCGTCGCCGTGGTCGGCCCGTCCGGCGCCGGGAAGTCCACCCTGATCCGGCTGCTGCTCGGCTTCGAGCGGCCCGAATCCGGCGCGGTCCGCTACGACGGCCGCGAACTGGCCTCGCTGGAAGCCCGGTTGGTGCGCCGCCAGCTCGGCTCGGTGCTCCAGCACGGCCGGATGCTGCGCGGCTCGCTGCTGGAGAACCTGGCCGGCGCCGACCCCGACGTCGCCGAGGACCGGATCTGGCACGCCGCCGAACTCGCAGGGATCGCCGACGAGTTGCGCGCCCTGCCGATGGGCCTGGGCACCCGGGTCGGCGAGGACGCCCAGGGCTTCTCCGGCGGCCAGGTGCAGCGCCTGCTGCTGGCCCGGGCCCTGGTCCGCGACCCGGCCGTGCTGCTGCTCGACGAGGCCACCTCCGCGCTCGACAACGCCACCCAGCAGCGGGTCGCCGAGGCCGTCGCCGGACTCGACCGCACCCGCCTGGTGATCGCCCACCGACTGAGCACCATCCGCACCGCCGACCGGATCTACGTGCTGGACGGGGGCCGGGTGTCCGCCGCGGGCACCTACCGCGAACTGCTCGGCACCGACCCCCTGTTCACCCGCCTCGCCCGCTTCCAGGAGATGTGAGATGTCGCTCGACGTTCAGACCTGGCTCCGCACCCCCGGGACCCCGGGCCACGCGGCCCCGACCGCCGCCCTGCTGCCCGGCCTGCCCGGCGCCGACGAGCGGCTGCACGCCGTGATCGCCGCCGCGGCGAGTTTCGAGGAACGCGCCGCCGCCCGCGACGACGGGCAGGCCCTGTTCACCCCCGACCCGGCCGAGGACCGGCGCAGCCGCGCCGCCGCCGTCGAGACCTGGCTGCGCCGCGCCGCCGGCGACCAGCGCTCCGCCGGGGTGCTGCTCGACCACCTCGCCGAGACCGGCCGCCCGCTCGGCGAGGGCCTGCGCCGGGTCCGGCTGACCGACCCGGCCGCGCTGCCCTCCTGGGCCCACGCGCTGGCGGTGTTCCTGCGCGCCCAGAGCGAGGCGCCCGCCACCGGACCGGGCGCGGTCACGGCCGGCTTCCGGGCCGCCGCCGACGCCCTGCTGCCCGCCGGGGACGGCTCCGTGCTGGGCGTCCCGGTCACCGCGAAGGGTCGCGCCGACGTGGTCGGCACCCTGACCGGACGGCTGGTCGAGGCCGCCAACCTGACGCTCTGCCAGGAGTTCCAGCTCGCCACCGGCCGCCCCCGCGCCACCAGCTGGGACGCCGAGGGCGGCCCGGACGCCTCCGCCGCGGGCTGGCTGGCCCGGCTGGAGCGGCTGCCCGCGCTGGCCCACCTGATCGGCACGGTCTGCCGGCAGTGGCAGGAGATGTACACCGAGATGTTCGCCCGGCTCTCCGCCGACCGGGCCGGCCTGGTGGCCGAGATGTGGGGCGGCACCGACCCGGGCGCGCTGGACTCCGTGCACGGCGACGCCGGCGACCGGCACGCCCAGGGCCGCTCGGTGGCGCTGCTGCGCTTCGAGAGCGGCGCGGGCGTGGTCTACAAGCCCAAGGACATGCGGCACGCCACCGCCTTCCTCGGCCTGGTCGAACGGCTCAACCGGGAGCTCTCCCTCGACCTGCCGCTGCGCACCGTGCTGATCCGCTCCGACCGGGGCGACGACGGCCACGGCGCCTCGCTCAGCACCGACTGCTCCGGCGACTACGGCTGGGAGGAGCTGGTCCCGTCCCGCCCCTGCGCCGACCGCGCGGGCTTCGCCCGGTTCTACCGCCGCCTGGGCATGACCATCCGGCTGGTGCAGCTGCTGGAGGGCCGCGACCTGTGGGCGGACAACCTGCTGGCCGACGGCGAGCACCCCGTCCTGATCGACCTGGAGTGCCTGCTCTACCCGCGCGTCCAGGCCCCGCCGGTGCTGACCGCCGGACAGCACGGCCTGCTGGACGAGCTGGAGACCACCGTGGTGCGCACCGCGATGGCCTTCCAGGCGTGGACCCCGGCCGGACGCACCGACGCCCTCGACATCGGCTGCCTGTCCCGGGTCGGCAGCCTGGAGAGCGCCCCCGGCGTGCCCGCCCTGCCGCTGCCCGCCTACCGCCCGGTGCACGACGGGCAGCCCGCCGACCCGTGGCAGTACACCGACGAGGTGGTCGACGGCTACCGCGAGATGCACGCCGCCCTGCACCGGCTGCGCGGCGAACTCGCCGACCCCGAAGGGCCGCTGAGCGGGTTCCGGGGCATCTGGGTGCGCTACATCTGGCGCCACACCTGGGACGGCTACAAGATCCTGCGGGCCTCCACCAGCCCGTTCGCGCTGGACGACGGCGCGACCCGGGAGACCGTCATCGCCGGGGCGCTGCGCGGCGCCGTCACCGCCCGCGCGGGCGACGCGGCCCGGGGCGACCTGCTGGAGGTGGTGCTCGCCGAGCTCGACTCCTTCCGCTCCTTCGACATCCCGTTCTTCCGCTCGCTGACCTCCTCCTCCTCGGTGTTCACCGCCGACGGCCGGGAGATCCCCGGCCACTTCCAGTCCACCGGCTGGCAGCGCCTCCAGCTGCGGGTCGCCGAACTCGACGGCTTCGACCTGGAGGGCCACGTCGCGGTGCTCTCCGGCTGCGCGGACGCCGCCCGGGCCGGCACCGAGCGGCCCCCGGCGGTGCCCGCCCGGCCGCTGCGCGCGGCCCAGCCGCCCAGCCCCGGCGAACTGCTGTCCGCCGCCACGGCACTCGGCGACCGCGTCCTCGCCGACCGGCGCCCCACCGGCTGGCTCGGCCAGAGCTGGTACCCGGGCACCGGCCTGCGCCAGGTCGAGGCGCTCGGCCCCGACCTGACCTCCGGCACCCTCGGCATCGCCCTGCTGCTCGCCGAACTCTGGTCCGCCACCGGCGAACCGCGCTTCCACCGGGCCGCGCACGGCCTGCTCGCCGAGGCCGCCGCGCTGATCGACCCGAAGGAGCCGATGGCCTTCGCGTTCGCCGGCGACTCCCGGCTGGCCTCCGGTGCGCCCGTCCCCGGCGGCTTCTTCGGCCCCGGCGCGATCATCCACGGCCTGGCCCGGGGCGGGCTGCTGCTCGGCGAGGCCGACTTCCTCACCGCCGCCCAGGCCCTGGTGCCCGGCGCGCTGTCGGTCGCCGAGTCCGCCTCCAACCGGCCCGGCCGCCCGACGAAGGTCCCGCACGCCGACGTGCCGCTCGGCAGCGCGGGCCTGCTGCTCAACCTGCTGCGGCTGCGCCGGGCGGGCGGCAGCCACCCCGACACCGACCAGGGCATCCGGCTGCTGGCGGCCGGAGCGATCGACCGGCTCGCCGACGAGCACACCGCGTTCGACTTCCTGGAGCTCGTCCCCGGCGGCGCCGACTCGATCGCCGCCGCGCTCGCCCGCACCCTCGCCGAAGCCCCCGCGCTGCTCACCGACCCCGAGGACCTGCGGGCCCGGCTGCACGCGCACCGCTTCGCCACCGGCACCCGCTCCGGACGCCTCGCCTGCCTGGACACCGCCGTCTCGCTCGGCGCCGACGCCGTCGACCAGGCCGACCTGGGCGCGCTCGCCCCGCCCGTTACCGGCCCCGAACTCGCGGCCCTCACCGGCCGCGCCCTGCTCTCCGCCGCCACCGAGGCGCTCACCGCCGCCGAGGCGGGCCTGGTCCACACGCTGCCGGAGGACGTCGAGGCGCTGCTGCCCGGCCCGTTCTACGACGGCCGCGAGGCCGCCGCCCTGATGGTCCGCGAACTGCTCACCCGCCACCGCCTGCACGGCACCTGGTTCCCGGACCGGGCCGCGCACGACGCCGTCAACCTCGGCGCGCTGGACGGCACCGTCGCCGTCGGCCTGCTGCTGCTGCGCCTGCACGACGCCTCCGCCGCCCCGCTCGCCACCCTGCGCTGACCGCGCGCCGCTTCGAGGAGTACCCGCCATGTCCGAACTCATCGGCTTCAAACGCCACTTCACCCCGTACGTGGTCGACGGCGAGGCCGTCTACCTGGTCTCCGAGCGCGGCGTCTCGGTGGTCGACGGCAGGCTCGCCCAGGCCCTCGCCCCGCTGCTGGACGGCACCCGCACCGCCGAGCAGATCGGCGCCGCCCTGGACGGCGTCGTCCCGGCCGACAAGCTGCGCGCGGGCGTCGACAAGCTCCGGGCCGGCGGCTGGGTGACCGCCGCCGACCCGGCCACCGACCGCCCCGGCGCGGCCTTCTTCGAGATGGCCGGGCAGGACGGCGACACCGCGATGGCCGCGCTGCGCGGCGCCACCGTCCGGGTCGAGGTGTACGGCGAGCTGGACGCCGCGCCGTTCCTGGCCGCGCTGGCCGCGGCCGGCGTCACCGTCGACCAGGACGCCGCGTTCACCGTCGCGCTCACCGAGGACTACCTGCACCCCGGCCTGGCCGAGCGCAACCGGCGGGCCCTCGCCGACGGCCGCCCCTGGCTGCTGGCCCGCCCGGTCGGCTCGATCGTCTGGGTCGGCCCGGTGTTCAGCCCGGACGCCCCGGGCACCGAAGGCGCCGGGAACACCGGGAACACCGAGAACACCGAAGGCCCCGAGGACGCCGGCGGCTCCGGCTGCTGGGAGTGCCTGGCGCACCGGCTCTCCGCCAACCGGCAGTCGCTCAGCTACCTCCAGCACCGCCTCGGCCAGGACCAGCCGATCTCCACCGCCGGCGCCCACCTGCCCGCCACCCTGGCGCTCGGCACCCAGCTCGCCGCCCTGGAGACCGCCAAGTGGCTGGCCGGCGCCCGCCCGCCGCAGCCCGCCGTCACCACCCTGGACACCGTGCTGCTGGAGAGCGAGAAGCACGTCCTGGTGCGCCGCCCGCAGTGCCCGTCCTGCGGCGACGACGCGATCATGGAGCGCCGCCAACTCGCCCCCGTCGCCTTCGAGTCCCGCCCCAAGGCGTTCACCGCCGACGGCGGCCACCGCTCCGCCTCGCCCGAGGACATGCTGGAGAAGTACCGCCCCCAGCTCAGCCCGATCACCGGCGTGGTCACCACCCTGGTCCCCGCCGCCCGCACCCCCACCGGCCTGCGGGTCTACGTCTCCGGGCAGAACCTGTCCCGGCAGAGCGGCGACCTCAAGCAGCTGCGCACCGGCCTGCGCTCGGTCAGCTGCGGCAAGGGCCGCACCGACGTGCAGGCCCGGGCCTCCGCGCTCGGCGAGGCCATGGAGCGCTTCTCCGGCGTCTTCCAGGGCGACGAGGCCCGCCGCACCGCGACCTTCGCCGAACTCGGCGACGCCGCGATCCACCCCGCCCGCACCCTGCTCTACTCCGACCGGCAGTACGCCGAGCGCGACCGCTGGAACGTCAAGCAGTCGATGTTCAACGTCGTCCCGGTGCCGTTCCGCGCGGACGACCCGATCGAGTGGTCCCCGGCCTGGTCGCTCACCGAGCAGCGGCACCGCTGGCTGCCCACCCAGGCGATGTACTACGGCTACCGGCACAGCGGCCGGTTCTACGCCGCGGGCGACTCCAACGGCTGCGCGGCCGGCACCTCCTTCGAGGACGCCGTGCTCCAGGGCTTCCTGGAACTCGTCGAGCGGGACGCGGTCGCGCTGTGGTGGTACAACCGGGTCCAGCGCCCGGCCGTCGACCTGGACTCCTTCGGCGACCCGTACGTCGACCAGCTCCGCGAGGTCTACCGCGGCCTGCGCCGGGAGGTCTGGGCGCTCGACCTGACCGCCGACTTCGGCATCCCGGTGGTGGGCGCGTTCTCCCGGCGCACCGACGCCGCGCCCGGCTCGGGCACCAACGAGGACGTGCTGATCGCGTTCGGCGCCCACCTCGACCCGCACATCGCGCTCACCCGCGCCCTGACCGAGATGAACCAGTTCCTCGGCCCGGTCGCCGGGGACGAGCACGGCCGGGTCAGCTACGCGGGCGCCGACCCCGAGCAGAAGGCCTGGTGGACCACCGCCACCGTCGCCAACCAGCCCTACCTGCTGCCCGACCCGCACGCCCCGCGCTCCACCCCCGCCAGCTGGCTCCCGCTCGCCGGGGCCGACCTGGCCGACGACCTGGCGCTCGTCCAGCGGATCGTCGAGGACCGCGGCATGGAGTTCCTGGTCGCCGACCAGACCCGCCCCGACGTGGGGCTGCCCGTCGCCCGGGTGATCGTCCCCGGCATGCGGCACTTCTGGGCCAGGTTCGCACCCGGCCGGCTCTACGACGTCCCGGTCCGGCTCGGCTGGCTGGACACCCCGACCCCGGAGAGCGAGCTCAACCCGATCCCCATCTTCATCTGACCGACGCGCGGGGCAGCCGGGCCCGGCTGCCCCGCCCATCCGGGGAGGTCCCCATGACCGTCATCGAACACCTGCCGCCCGCCCCCGCCACCGGGGGCCACCGCCCGCTGCGCCGCCTGCTCCGGCTGCGCCCCGAGGTCGAGGTCACCGCCCAGGGCGCCGACGTCGAACTCGCCCACCCCTGGGGCCGCCAGCGCGTCCACGCGCTCGGCGAACGCACCGTCGCCGCCCTGCTCGACCTGACCCGCTCCGACGCCGACCTCGACCTGCTGGCGCTCGACCACGTCCGGCTGCTGAAGCTGCTCGAACGCTTCCCGTACCTGGTCACCACCACCGTCGCCGACCCGCTCGGCACCCCGCTGGCCACCGCCGTGCCGATCGCCCGCTCCGCCGCACTGCCCGGATTCGCCCGCCCCACCGGCCGGTTGGTGCTCTCCCGGTTCGCCTACCTGCGCCGGCTGCCCGACGGCCAGGGCCAGGACGGCGAGAGCTGCGTCCTCGAATCGCCGATGGCGCCGTTCCGGCTCACCCTCCACCAGGCCGCCGCCGGGGCCTTCGTGGCGGCGCTCAGCGCCTCCCGCACCGCCGAGGAGGCCGCCCTGCTCGCCGGGATGTCCCCCGGCGAGGGCGAGGCGCTGGCCGGACTGCTGGCCGGCGGCGGCTTCCTGGACGCCGGGCAGGGCTCCGAGGCCCCGCTCTGGGACTTCCACGACCTGCTGTTCCACGCCCGCAGCCGTCCCGGCCGGCACGACTACCCCACCGGCGGCGTCTTCGCCCACCAGGACGTCCCGCAACTGCCCGCGGTCTCCACCCCCGGCGCCCGCGAGGAGGGCGAGGGCATCGACCTGCCCGTCCCGGACTGGGACACCGTGGTCGCCCGCGACCCCGCGCTCAGCGAGGTCCTCGAAGGCCGCCGCTCGGTGCGCTCCTACGCCGACACCCCGGTCACCCTCGACCAGCTCGCCGAACTGCTCTACCGGGTGGCCCGGGTCCGCCGGGTGATCCCCGGCGACCCCGCCGACCCGCACGGCTACGACGGCGTCGAGCGCCCCTACCCGGCCGGCGGCGCCACCGGCGAACTGGAGGTCTACCTCTCGGTGGTCAAGTGCGTCGGCCTGGAGCCCGGCGTCTACCGCTACGACGCCGCCGCCCACCGGCTGCGCCCCCGCCCGTTCCAGCACCCCGGCGAGGAGGCCGCGTTCAACGAACTCGTCACCGCCGCCTGGCGCGCCACCGCCTGCACCGTCGACCCGCAGGTGCTGCTCACCGTCACCAGCCGGTTCGGCCGGCTGTCCTGGAAGTACAGCCAGATCGCCTACGCGCTGACCCTCAAGCACGTCGGCGTGCTCTACCAGACCCTCTACCTGGTGGCCACCGCGATGGGCCTGGCCCCGTGCGGACTCGGCTCCGGCGACACCGACGCCGCCGCCCGGGCGCTCGGCCTGGACTGGACCGCGGAGTCCTCGGTCGGCGAGTTCCTGATCGGCAGCCGCCCGGCCGGGGTGCCGCGCACCGCGCACGGCTTCGCGGACGTGGTGGCCGCCGCCCGCGCCGGGGAGGGCTTCGGCGAGAACTTCTGACCGGCCCGCCGCGCCGCACCCGGCCGCGCGACGCCGCACGCGCGACGCCCGGACGCACAGCGCCCGTGCGCGCGACACCCGGACGCAGGCACGCCTGCGACCCGTCAGCGGGAATCTGACGGGTCGTCGGCGAGCCTGCGTTCTTGTCCTGCCGTCCTACAGCCAGCCGCACTCGCGGGCGATCCGGATCGCGTCGCAGCGGTTGCGGGCCCGGGTCTTGGCGATCGCCGCCGAGACGTAGTTGCGCACCGTCCCCGGGGAGAGCGACAGCGCCGCGGCCGCCTCCCGCACCGTGCTGCCCGCGGCGATCTCGCCCAGCACCGCCAGTTCGCGGCGGCTCAGCGGCCCGGCCTGCCCGGTGCGCACCACGTCCAGCACCAGCCGCGGGTCGTACACCCGTCCGCCGCGGGCCAGTTCGCGCACCGCCGCGATCAGCGCGGGCGCCTGCACGTCCTTCAGCAGGACCCCGGCCGCGCCCTCCACCAGGGCCCGCCGCAGCTCCGCCGTCCGCGGCAGGGCCGGCACCAGCAGCAGCACCGCCGCGCCCGGCGCCGCCTGCTGCACCTGCCGGGCCAGCGCCGGCCCGTCCGGCTGCTCCGGGTCCAGCCCCAGCACCGCGACCGCGGGCCGCACCCGGGCCGCCGCCGCGACCGCCTCCTCCCCACCGGCCGCCTCGGCGACCACCGCGAGGTCCTCCTCCCGGTCCAGCAGGGCCCCCAGGCCGGAGCGGAACAGGTGGTGCCCGTCGGCCAGCAGGATCCCGGTCGAGTCCGTCGCCGCCGCGATCCCGGGGACCGGGAAGCGGTGGGCCGTGGCCCGCTGCACCAGCGGGCGTTCCAGTGCGGTCGTCATCCGCGTGCCTCTCCGGTCCGCTCCGGTCCGATCAGCCCCAGCCCCAGGTCCCGGACTGCTGCGGGCCGCTCGGGCTGCTGGTCGGGGTCGGGCTGCCGGACGGGACCGGGCTCGGGTCCGAGACGCCGCCGCCGACCACGGCGTTCTGGGCGGCCGCGTCCCCGGGCTGCTGCGGACCGCCGACGACCGCCCCGTCGGCGGTGACGACGGCGCCCGGTCGAGCCGGGCCGGCCAGTTCGGCGGCGGTGGCGACGCCGCCGACCGTCAGCGCACCAAGTACCGCAATCGTGACAATTCGGATGTTCAGCGCCATGGGAGTGCCCGATCCTCTCGCGTTCGGCTGATGCCCCGGGCTGCCACCGGGGCGTGTGGTGTGAGCCGTCGTCAGGTGCCCGGTGCGATCCGCGTCCCCCGCCGGGGGCTGCTCCCGCTTCCTCGCTCCGTCGTCCTGCCGACAACAACGAGAGTGCTCCCGGTGGCACCTCCGTGTCAGTAGTCGGAGCTGTCACCACAGTGCCGTGACACTGTGGTGCCAGCTCCACCACCGGGTTGTTGATGTACCGTCAGCTACGGGCGCTGTCCTGCCACGTGCCCAGCGCGATCCACGGGTCCGCCTCGCAGAGCGCCACCGACCAGCCCGCCAGCGGCCCGTCCGGCCCCACCAGCGCCGCCGCGCCCGCCCGCAGCGCCCACTCCGCCGACAGCAGCGAGGCCGCCGTCAGGAAGCACATCGCCGCCAGCCCGCCCGCGACCTCCAGCACCCGGACGTGGCACACCCGGGCCCCGTCCAGCGGCAGCCGCAGCAGCGCGGCCCGCACCGGACCGGCCCCGGCGGACACCGCGCACCGACCCGACACGGGCGGCGGGTCCAACTCCAGGCGGATCGCGTACATCCGTCCAGCGTGGCAAATCCGCATCCGATCCGCGCGGTACGACGGGTGTCACATCCCCGCCTGGCACGAATATGACAGTTGCCGGGCGCTCTTCACGGCTCGCCCACCTGTACGACAGAATCTCCGCAAGCCAGTTCTCGACGGTGACCGGTCAGCGCTAGTCTGACGCCCGGTCAGCAGGAATCCGGGGGGCGCGCCACGGCGCGCTGGAGGTCGACATGGGCAGAACCACGCGGACGGACTCGATCCGGGGCACGCGGAAGACCGGATCTTGACCGCCGGCGGCCCGATCGGGCTCGACCCGTTCGGCGAGGCGGTCTACCGCGCCATGCTGCTCCACCCCGACCTCGACACCGGTGGCCTGGCCGGCCACCTCGACTCCACCGAGGCCGAGGTCGGCCACGCCCTCGACCGGCTCGCCGACCTCGCCCTCACCCGCCCCACCAGCTGCGGCACCCGCTGGCGCGCCGTCAACCCCGAACGCGGCCTGGCCGCCCTGCTCGCCCACCAGGAGGCCGAGGAGGCCCGCCGCCAGCGCGAGGCCGAGCGCAGCCGGGCCGCGATGGCCGGGCTGATCGCCGAGTACGCCAGCATCCACGCTCCCGGCGCCGACGGGCAGCGCGGCATCGAGATGCTCTCCAGCCTCGACCAGGTCCGCGACCGGCTGATCCAACTGGCCTCCGACGCCACCGCCGAGGTGCTCTCCTTCGCCCCCGGCGGCCCGCAGCCCGCCCCCGTCATGGAGGCCAGCCGCGCCCTCGACCAGGAGACCCTGGAACGCGGCGTCCGGATGCGCACCGTCTACCAGGACAGCGTCCGCAACGACCCCGCCACCGTCCAGTACGCCCGCTGGCTGCACGGCCTCGGCGGCGCCGTCCGCACCACGCCCACCCTGCCGCTGCGCATGATCGTGGTCGACAACGCCACCGCCATCGTCCCGATCGACCCCGACGACCCCCGCAAGGGCGCCGTCCTGCTCCAGAGCCCCGGCGTGGTCGCCGCCCTGCGCGCCCTGTTCGACCAGGTCTGGGAGCACGCCCGCCCGCTCGGCGAGAAGAGCCCCCAGCGCGACCCGCACGGCCTCACCGGCCAGGAGCGCGAACTGCTCCGCCTGCTCGCCGACGGGCTCACCGACGAGCGCGCCGGGCAGCGCCTGGGCGTCTCGCTGCGCACCGTCCGCCGGATGATGGCCGACCTGATGGTCCGGATGGACGCCCGCAGCCGCTTCCAGGCCGGCATCCAGGTGGCCGCCCTCGGCTGGCTGGAAGCCGCCGAGGACGCCCCCGCGTGACGGCAGCGGCCCCCGCCCCCTCGGAAGGGGACGGGGGCCGCCGGCACGGGCCCGGCGGACTACCGGTAGTAGCCGGTGATGTCGGCGATCAGGTCGACCGTGCCGTCGTTGTTGTACAGGTCGACCTTGCCGTTCAGCACCGGGACGACGACCAGGTTGGGGATGGTCTGCCCGGCGGTGAAGTTGAGGTTCGACGCGGACGTGCGCTGCTGCCCGTCCGGGTAGACCGCGACGTAGCTGGAGCTGGTCGGGTTGGTCGCCGTCACGTTCAGCACCACGGCCTTCGCGTCCGACGGCACCCCGGCCCGGCCCGCGACCTGCAGGGCGACCGTCCGGCCCGCGCCGACCTTGGCCTGCGGGGCGCCCAGGCCGGAGCGGGTGTCCATCAGCCGGACCGGGCCCGCGCTGACGAAGGACGCGCCGCCGCCCTGGGTGTAGTACCCGGAGATGTCGGCGATCAGGTCGACCGTGCCGTCGTTGTTGTACAGGTCGACCCTGCCGTTCACGACCGGGACGACGACCAGGTTGGGGACGGTCTGCCCCGGGGTGAAGTTGAGGTTCGACGCGGACGTGCGCTGCTGCCCGTCCGGGTAGACCGCGACGTAGCTCGGGCTGGTCGGGTTGGTGGCCGTCACGTTCAGCACCACGGCGGTGATGTCGTTCGGCATGCTCCGGCCGCCGCCCAGGTCCGCCCCCGCGACCTGCAGGGTGACCGTCCGGCCCGCGCCGACCTTGGCCTGCGGGGCGCCCAGGCCGGAGCGGGTGTCCAGCAGCCGGTACGGGCCGGCGGTGGACAGCTTCGAGGCGCCCGACGGCGAGTAGTAGCCGGTGATGTCGGCGATCAGGTCGACCGTGCCGTCGTTGTTGTACAGGTCGACCTTGCCGTTGACGACCGGGACGACGACCAGGTTGGGGATGGTCTGCCCGGTGGTGAAGTTGAGGTTCGACGCGGACGAGCGGGGCTGTCCGTCGGGGTAGACCGCGACGTAGCTGGGGCCGGTCGGGTTGGTGGCCGTCACGTTCAGCACCACGGCGGTGATGTCGTTCGGCACGCTCCGGCCGCCGCCCAGGCCCGCCCCCGCGACCTGCAGGGTGATCGACCGGGCCGGTCCGACCTTGGCCTTCGCCGCGCCGGTGCCGTCCCGGGTGTCCAGCAGCCGGTACGGGCCCGCCGGGGTGTAACCGCTGGGCGCGGGCGCGTTGTTGGCGACCACCTGGACGTCGGAGGACTTCAGGTACGCCAGCCGGTGGTTGAACCGGATCGGGTAGTAGGTGTCGGTGCCGACCACCCGGGTGCGGTCCTTCGGCGCGTCGCCGTTGATGTTCTGCGCGTAGAAGAAGTCGCTGTCCAGCGCCACCGGGCTGCCCGCCAGGTACCCCTGGCCGGCCGGGACGGTCGCGCTGTACGCCACCGGCGCCAGGTTGGCGGTGCTGATCTCCGCCGGGTACGCCGACAGCTCCGGGTAGGTGCGCCCGTACACCGGGATCGAGGCGGCCCCCGGCTTCGCGGTCAGCACCACCTGGCCGGCCCGGTCGTCCGCCACGCCCGCCGTGAAGCCCGGGTTGGCGAACCAGGCCTTCTGGCCGCCGTACCAGATCGCCGTCCAGTCGCCCTGCTGGTCGGCCACCACGAAGCTGGTGCCGGCCACCGCCTTGGCCCGGACGTCCGCGGCCTGGGTGGTGCCGCCGTTGACCAGGGTGCCGCTGTTCGGGCCGGTGTACAGGTAGACGAAGTTCTCCGGCCGGGCCGGGACGCCGTCCACCGGCGGGGTGTTGCTGCCGTCGAAGGCCGGGGCGATGGTCACCTTGCCGCCGGGCAGCAGCACGCCGCCCCCGTTGGCCCGCACCGGCGCGCCGAGCAGGTCCATGTAGTGGTTCCAGTCCCAGAAGGTGCCCGGGTCCCAGTGCATGCCCGAGATGGTCTCCTGGGTCGGCCCCGGCACGTCGTCGTGGCCGATGACGTGCTCGCGGTCCAGCGGCACCCCGTACTTCTCCGCCAGGTAGCGCACCAGGGTCGCCGAGGACTGGTACAGCTGCTCCGAGTACCAGGGCTGGCTGCCGGTCGGGAGCGCGTAGCCCTCGTGCTCGACGCCGATGCTGTGCATGTTGACCGTCTTGTTGCCGGCCTGCCAGGCGATGTTCTTGTCGTTCACCAGCTGGGTGACGTGGCCGTCGCTCGCCCGCACGATGTAGTGCGCGCTGGACTGGGACTTCGGGTCCTGGAAGGTCCGGATCGACCCGGCGTACCCGCCCTCGGTGTCGTGGATCACGATGTACTGGATCCGGTCGCCGTCGGCGGGCCGGTTCGCGATCGTGTAGTTGCCGTACGAGGTCGGGTCGGCGGGGTTCGTCAGGTCGTACGCCGCCTCCTGGAAGTCGCAGTTCAGCGCGGCCGGGCACTCGATCGGGTGCGGCTCGGGGTTCGAGGAGAGCGGGGCCAGCGCCGGTCGCGCCGAGCCGCGCGAGGCCGCGGCGGTGCCGGTGGCGGCCTTCGGCGCGTCCTTGCCGCGGACGGCCTTGTCCGCGCCCCGGGTGGGGGCGGGGGCGGTCGCCGGCAGCGCGGGCAGCGAGCCCTGGCCGTCGGAGGAGCTGCGCGGCGCGGTCGCGGTGCTCGCCGATCCCTGCGACACCCCGGTGTCGGCGGGCAGTTCGACCCGCTCGCCGTCCGCTGTGGTCCGGGCCGCGCCGAGCCGGATGGTGTTGTACACCCGGTCCGCGAAGGCGTGGCCGCTCGCGTCGTCGCTCGCCTCGCTGAACCGGGCCACCGACTCGTACCAGGCGGCGGGGTCACCGGAGAGCGGCCGCCCCGCGTCCTTCTGGTACTTCACCAGCAGCGCCGCCGCACCGCGGATCGACTGCGCCGGGTCCGACTTCAACTGCCCCGCCGGACGGTCGATCAGCTTCGCGGCGCGCGCCAGCGTGTGCAGCGCGGGGGAGTCCTCCACCGGCACCGGATCGGCCTTCGCGGCCGGCGCGGTGCCGTCGCCCCGCCCGTCCACCTCCGCCCCCGGCCCCTGGGCGAGCGCCCGGGCGACCGCGGCCGGGTCGACCTCGGTCAGGCCCATCACGTTGTAGTTGCCGGTGGTGCTCGGCTGGCCGCCGTGCTGCTCCCAGCGGCTCTGCTGGTACGACAGCGCCAGCAGCACGCTCTGCGGGACGTGGAACTCCCCGGCGGCCGCGGCGAAGGAGCCGCGCAGCTTCTCGCCGGGCGCCGCGGCGGCGGCCCGGTCGTCGGCCGAGGCGAACACGGACAGCGCGGTCGCCGAGACGACCGCGGCGGCCGTCAGGGCCAGCGGTATCCGCAACCGGTGCGAGCGGCGGTGCCGCCCGCCACCGGCCGATGGGTCCTGGTGGGCAGTCAACAGGAGTGCGCCTTCCGGACGAGTCCGGCCGCGGGCGGCCGGTTCAGGTGGGAAACGGACCCGGTACGCACGACGAGGCACCCCCGGGGCGAGCGCTGACGCTAGCACCGATCGATACGCACCCGGACGGTCGGAGGTTGCGCGACACCGGTGGAGATCCGGTGAAGGCCACTCCGTCCCTGCTCCGGCCCCCTGCCACCTGCTCCGGCCCTCTGATCCGGCCCCGCTCGGGTCGCCGATCCGCCCACTCCGGCCGTCGGTCCCTGCTCCGGTCGCGCCGGTCGACGGCCCGGCCCGGGCCCCGCCGCGCCGCCTACCGCCGCGCCGCCTACCGCCGCGCCGCCTACCGCCGCGCCGCCTACCGCCGCGCCGCCTACCGCCGGTGCTTGCCGCTGGTCGGGGCCGGGGTCGGGTACGGGATGCGCAGCTTGCGGGCGAACGGGGCCACCGAGGCGCCCACGCCCAGCGGGCGGGCCAGCACGAACAGCGAGAGCAGCACCGCCAGCGCGCCCGCGGCCAGGCCCGCCAGGCTGCCGAACAGCCCCGCGCCGAACCGCCCGGCCAGCCAGTGCGCGGCCAGCGCGCCCGGCGCGCAGGCCGCCAGCAGCCCCAGGTGCAGCACCACCAGCCGGCCGCCCTCCAGCCCGCTGCCGCGCCGCCAGTCGCGCCGCACGCCCAGGTCCACGGTGGCGTTCGCCCCCGGCGCGAAGGCGTCGGTGCGCAGCACCATCGTGGCGTCCGGCCCCTGGCCCGGCCCGGCCTGCGCGGGCACCGCCGCCGGGGCGGCGCCCCGGGACAGCCGGCGGCCCAGCGCGATGCCGGTCACCGCCACCGAGACCAGCGCGGCCGTGGTGTGCGCGAACGCCATGCCGACCACCTTGTAGCGCAGCGGCAGCGTCTCGTACGCCACCCAGCACATCAGCGCGTTGGTGCCGGTGGTCACCAGGGTCAGCCAGAACGGGGTGCGCGCGTCGCTCATCGCGTAGAAGCCGCGGGCCAGCGCGTACTGGGCGCAGAACGCGGGCAGGCCGATCGAGAAGGCCATCAGCAGCGAGGCCACCACCATCGCGTCGGCGTGCACGGTCGGCCCGGAGCCGTAGCCGTACGCGGCCATCGCGATCTGCGGGGCCAGCGCCAGGAAGAGCACCGCGGCGGTGACGATCATCGCGGCCGAGGAGCGGAGCATCCCCGACAGGTCCTCGCCGATCTTCCGGTAGTCGCCCGCCGTCGCGGCCCGCGACATCCCCGGCAGCAGCGCCGTCACCAGCGAGATGGTGATCACGCCCTGCGGGACGACGAACAGCTGGTACGCGTTGGCGTAGGCGGCGTAGCCGCGTCCGCCGACGATGTGCGCGGCCGCCGCCGCCTTGCCCGCGCCGGTGCCCAGGCTGGTGATCACCGCGAAGGACAGCTGGGTGGCCACCACCAGCAGCAGCGCCCAGCCCGCCGAGCGCAGCGGCCGGGTCAGGCCCGCGCCGCGCCAGTCGAAGCGCGGCCGGAAGCGGAAGCCGGAGGAGCGCAGCGAGGGCAGCAGCGCGGCGGCCTGCACCACGATGCCCATGGTCGAGCCGAGGCCGAGCAGCAGGGTGTCGCCGGAGGTCACGTCGCCGACCTGGTAGGCGTGCCGGCCGATCACCAGGTAGATGCCGAACACGCCGATCGCCACGACGTTGTTCAGCACCGGCGTCCACATCATCGCGCCGAACCGGTCGCGGGCGTTCAGCACCTGCCCGAGCAGGGTGAACACGCCGTAGAAGAAGATCTGCGGCAGGCAGTACCGGGCGAAGTCGATCGCCAACTCGCGCTGGGCGCCGTCGAACTGCGAGTACAGGTCGACGATCTGCGGGGCGAACAGGAACGCGCCGACCGTCAGCACCACCAGGATCACGCCGCACAGGGTGAGCAGCCGGTCGGTGTACGCCTGGCCGCCGTCCCGGTGGGTCTGCATCGCGTGCACCAGCTCCGGCACGAACACCGAGGCCAGCGCGCCGCCGATCAGCATCATGTAGACGATGTTCGGCAGCGAGTTCGCCACGTTGAACGCCTCGCCGACCGGGCCGTTGGTCAGCGCCGCCACGATCACCGCGCTGCGCACGAAGCCCAGCGCCCGGGAGGCCAGCGAGCCCAGCGCCATGATCAGGCCGTTGCGGCCGGTGGAGGCGGGCTTCTTGGCCGCGGGCTCCGGCCCGTCCGGCTCCTCGCCCGCCCGCGGCGCCGGTACCGGCCGCTCGGCGGCCGGCGGGGGGGCCTGCGGCGGGAAGGGCGGCCGGCCGTACTGCTCGAACGCCTGCGCGGGGATCCGGCCCAGCTGCATGGTCGGCTGGTCCTGCCCCGGGTACGGTCCGTCCGGCGGCGGGTAGTACGGGGCGCCCTGCGGGTGCGGGCCGCCCTGCGGCGGCTGCGGCTCGTCCCGGCGGTACGCGGTGTCCGGCCGGTGCGGTCCGCCCTGCCCGTGCGGGGCGCCCTGCTCGTACGGTCCGCCCTGCGGGTGGTACGGGTCGCCGGGGCCGTCCGCAGTGTGCAAGGTCATCGGACCCCCCGTCGATCGGTGCCCGTCCGGCGTTGCGTGGGTGAGTGCGGGAGATTCGGCCCTGGTCCGGACTCCGCCTGCCGGTTGCAGGGTGCACCAGCCGCAGAAGTCTGCCCCACTTCGGCACCCGATGGGGAGTCGGGTGCCGACCGGCGAGCTGTTCGAGCCGGTCGCACCGGTGTCCGGGGGCCTTGCCGCACCGGCCGTGGAGCGTCGTTTGCGCCCGGAAACACGCGGAATGCTGCCCGCGCGGTTCCCCCGCGCGGAGGAGGCGGGCGACGCGGTGTGACGTTGCTCACGATCCGTCAGGAACGCCCCGGATCACGCTCCGCGGCGGGTTCCGCCGGTGGCAGCGGCGCGGCCAGCACCCGCTGCACCCGGGGCCGGTTCCGCCGGTGCAGCAGCCGCACGTCCCGGCCGAACCGGCCCGGCCGCCACAGCTCGACCGCCAGCGCCGACCCGGCCAGCACCGCGACCGCCGCCGCCCAGCCCGCCAGCACGTCGCTCGGCCAGTGCACGCCCAGCGCGATCCCGGTCCAGCCCGCCGCCAGCACCACCAGGCCCGCCGCGGCGCCCGCCGCCACCCGCACCGGCCGCTCCGCCCGCGGCCACGCCAGCACCAGCAGCGCCCCGCAGGTGACCGCCGAGGCCAGCGCGGGCCCGGACGGGAAGGACCCCCCGGAACCGGCGGCCACCGGATCGGCGAAGTGCGGCCGGGGGCGGTTGACCAGCGCCCCGCCCGCCCGGCCCGCGGCCCAGCCCAGCAGCGCCACCGCCACCGTCCAGCCCGCCGGCACCCGGGCGCCCAGCGCCCACAGCCGCACCGCGACCGCCCCGAGCAGCGCCCGCATCACCCAGGTCGGCCCCAGGTCGGCCAGCGTCTGCAGGGCCGCCGTCCACACCGGGTGCCGCAGCGCGTAGCGGTGCAGCAGCGCCACCCAGCCCCGGTCCAGCCGGGCCAGCGGCGGCCAGCCCGCCCGCACCAGCACCAGCAGCGCCGCGAACGCCAGCACGCCCGCCAGGGCGGGCCAGGCACAACGGAGCGCCCCCGGGCGTTGTACCCGTGGAGGGGCCGCGAGACGGCCGGTGCCCCGGCCGCCGCCCGGGCACCCGGCGGCCGACCGGGAGCCGGGGTCGATGGGCTGGTGCATGACAGAAACCTTCCCAGCGGCAGGAGGCGAACCGGCGCTGGTCCGATCGCGATTCGGCATCGGTTGTGCGGACGTGCCGCGAAGGCCGCGCACGGATTCGGTGCCGATCGTCCGGTGCGCACCGTGCAGGGTGCGTCACGCTCCGTCTATCGTCCGAGTGAAAATCGGCAGGATACTGCATGGCCGGTGGAAAGCTGAGTCACTTGGGAATGTTGTCCGTTTTCTGTGCGTTGGATCGTTACGTGTGAGCCACGAACGGGCCCACACGGTTGTGCCGAGTGGCGGAACGGAGCGCCCCCGGCAGCGTCAGTGAGGGAGCAAGCATGGCCACCCGTGCCGTCGTACGCGACAGGGCCGATCGGACTCGCACCGCCCGCCCGACCAACCTCGAAGCCGACCGCGACCTGGTCGGCATGTACCTCGACGAAATCGCCAGGACACCCCTGCTCGACGCCGCCGAGGAGGTCGAGCTGTCCCTGCGCATCGAAGCCGGGGTCTTCGCCCAGCACCTGCTCGACGAGGAGGAGCGGCCCGACGGCGTCACCACCGAGGAGCTCCAGGCGATAGCCGACGACGCCGAGCGCGCCAAGGACGTCTTCATCCGCTCCAACCTGCGCCTGGTCGTCGCCGTCGCCCGCCGCTACCCGCGCAGCGGCCTCCCGCTGCTCGACCTGATCCAGGAGGGCAACGCCGGCCTGGTCCGCGCGGTGGAGAAGTTCGACTACTCCAAGGGCTTCAAGTTCTCCACCTACGCGACGTGGTGGATCCGGCAGGCGATCACCCGCTCCATCGCCGACCAGTCCCGCACCATCCGGCTGCCCGTCCACCTGGTCGAGGAGCTCGGCCGGATCCGCCGGGTCCAGCGCGAGAAGGCCAAGGAGCTGGGCCGCGAGCCCGAGCCCGCCGAGATCGCCGCCGAGCTGGACACCACCGAGCAGCGGGTCAAGGACGTCCTGGACTGGGCCCGGGACCCGGTCAGCCTCAACATGTCGGTCGACGACGAGGGCGAGACCCAGTTCGGCGACCTGGTGGAGGACACCGGCGCGGTCTCCCCGGAGGACGCGGTCATGGTGATGATGCGCCGCGAGGAGCTGGACGACCTGATCGGCCGCCTCGACGACCGCACCGCCTCCATCATCCGCAGCCGCTACGGCATGGAGGACGGCCGCGAGCGGACGCTCACCGAGGTCGGCAAGCAGCACGGCCTGACGCGCGAGCGGATCCGCCAGATCGAGAAGCACGCCCTCGCCGAACTCAAGAAGATCGCCGACCACGCGGGCTTCGAGGCGGCGTAGCCCCCCGGCGGGCGGGCCGCCGGGGCCCGCGGCGGTCCTACAGTGGAGGCATGACCTCCCCGGACGCGCAGAAGCCCGAGCCCCGGCCCGAGACCGGCCGCCCCCGGCCCCGACTGGTCTTCACCGACCCGTTCGACCAGCAGACCTCCGACGACACCGACCGCGGTTGGGGCGGCACCTCGGAGGAGCGGGGGCTGGACTGGTACCGCAGCCAGCGGCCCCCGCACCACGGCGAGAAGTAGGGGAACGGCGGGATCAGCCGCGGCGCACCAGCGCGTCGCGGATCTCGGCGAGCAGTTCGACCTCCTTCAGTTCGACGTCCAGCGCCTCGTCCTCCACGGACTTGCGCCTCCGCATGAAGTGGTTCATCGGCAGGATCAGCAGGAAGTACACGACGGCGGCGGTGATCAGGAAGCTGAGCGCGGCACTGAGCACCGAACCCCAGAGGATGAAGATGCCCGAGGTGACGTTGCCGGCGTCGTCCACCGTGCACGGCCCCTTGAGGCAGGAGCTGTAGGCGGCCAGGTCCTTGGTGCCGAACAGACCGACCAGCGGGTTGATCACGCCCTTGACGAACGCGTTGACGACGCTGGTGAAGGCCGCGCCGATGACGACGGCGACGGCCAGGTCCACCACGTTGCCGCGGAGCAGGAATTCCTTGAAGCCTTTCATGCCGCGTCGAACGGCGGACGCCCCCGAAAGTCACGGGTGAACCCCCCACCGTCAGGTTGACGCCCGAGCACACCCCACCACCCCGCCACCCGCCCCCGACCCGGGCGGCGGCGCCCCGCAGAGCAGCACGGCGGACAGCGCCAGACAGACCACGGCAAGCAGACCGGAACGCCGCCGCAACGCCCGCCACAAGCGGTGGCGCCCCGACGCGACGCCCAGGATCGGCGGGAAATCAGGCACCTCACGGCGCGGCGGAACGAGCACGGCGGGCAGCAGGAAAGAGGTCACGGCACGGGCCTTCCCGAACGAAGCACACGACCCCGGACGGAGCCGCGCCAGCCATCCTGCGACCCACCCGGACAATCCCGCCCCGAATTCCCCCACCCTGTGGAAAACCCGCCCCTGTGGAAAACCGACCTCACCCCACCGAGTGAACCCCTACGCCGTCCGGCCCCCACCCCGTGACCCACCCGCCCCCACCGTCCGGAGGAACCCGCGTAACCCGCCCCCGACAGCGGGTCCGCGAGTCCCGGTGGTGGATCAGACCTCGGTGAAGTGGCCAGCCCTGACCGCCGTGACGAAGGCGGCGAAGGCGGCCCCGGTGAAGAGGAGAGCGGGGCCGTGCGGGTCCTTGGAGTCGCGGACCGGGACGATGCCGTGGGTGGCGGTGAACTCGGCCGTGAACTCGACGCAGTTGCCGCCATTGCCGCTGTGGCTGCTCTTCACCCACCGGGCGCTGGACAGGTCGATGTGGGTCATGCGAGTTCCTCCCGTGGCGGTTGTTGTGATGGCCGGCGGGGCCGCTTGGTGCTGGCGGCCGTGTTGTCGGGGCAGAGCGAGCCAGGAGAGCTTCCCGTTCTCAGATGCGAAGAAGCCCCACAGGCGGTCGTTCTGGCCTTCGACAGCCGGTGGTGGGTCAGACCTCGTTGAAGTTCCCGGCCTTGACCGCCGTGACGAAGGCGGCGAAGGCGGGCTCGGTGAAGAGGAGAGCGGGGCCGTGCGGGTCCTTGGAGTCGCGGACCGGGACGATGCCGTGGGTGGCGGTGAACTCCGGCGTGAATTCGACACAGTCGCCGCCGTCTGTGCTGTGGCTGCTCTTCACCCACTGGGCGTTGGGCAGGTCGATGTGGGTCATGCGAGTTCCTCCCGTGGCGGTTGTTGTGATGGCCGGCGGGGCCGCTTGGTGCTGGCGATCGTGCTTTCGGGGCGGAGCGCGTCAGGAGGGAATTCCCGACTTCCGGTGCGATGAAGCCCCGCAGACGGGCCGCGCCGACCTGCAGGGCCGGTGGGTCAGGCCTCGGTGAAGTGGCCGGTCTTGACCGCCGTGACGAAGGCGGTGAAGGAAGCCTCGCCGAAGAGCAGGGCGGGGCCGTGGGGGTCCTTAGAGTCGCGGACCGGAACGATGCCATGGGTGGCGGTGAACTCGGGTGCGAACTCGACGCATTCTCCGCCGTCGGAGCTGTAGCTGCTCTTCACCCATCGAGCATTGGGCAGGTCGATGTGGGGCATGTGAGTTCCTCCTGCGGCGATCGTGGCGTGAGCCAGAGGAGGCTTCCCGGATTGGGACGCGCAGAAGCCCCGTGCGTCCAAGTGGCTTGGCTGCGCGACCATGCGGTACTGGTTTTAAGTCAGATGCCTTGGAAGCGGTCGGCCTTGATTGCCGTGACGAAGGCGGTGAAGGCGGGCTCGGTGAAGAGGAGGGCGGGGCCGTGGGGGTCCTTGGAGTCGCGGACGGGGACGATGCCATGGGTGGCGGTGAACTCGGGTGCGAACTCGACGCAGTTGCCGCCGTCGGTGCTGTGGCTGCTCTTCACCCACTGGGCATTGTGCAGGTCGATGGGTGTCATGCGAGTTCCTCCTGTGGCGATTGCAGTGGTGGGTCGGTGGGGCTGCTTGGCGCTGGCGATCGTACTTCGGGGCGGAAGCGACGGGGTGAGGTTTTCCGGTGTCGGGCATGAAGAAGCCCCGCGCGCCCAAGTAACCGGCCTGCGGGGCTCGGTGGTTCTGGTGGCGGGTCAGATCGATTCGAAGTTTCCGGCCTTGATCGCCGTGACGAAGGCGGTGAAGGCGGGCTCGGTGAAGAGGAGGGCGGGGCCGTGGGGGTCCTTGGAGTCGCGGACCGGGACGATGCCGTGGGTGGCGGTGAACTCCGGCGTGAACTCGACGCAGTTGCCACCGTCGGAGCTGTGGCTGCTCTTCACCCACTGGGCGTTATGCAGGTCGATGTGGGTCATGCGAGTTCCTTCCGAGCAGTTCGGATCATGTCTAGTGAAGGGGCCGTTGGGAGGGACTCCACCAGAAGCCGATCGTAGCGCTTGGACCAGGAGGCAACAGTCTCCCGGTTCCGCTCTACATGTCCTCGGGCCAGGGATTCCGCATAGCCGAGCACCGACCTGTCGGGCAGGGTGAGCAGGACTACCGACGTTCTGAACGGTGCCCACTCGCCCAGTGTGAACGGAGCGATCTGCAGCACGATGTGAGGGCTCGCTGCCATGGCCTCAAGATGCGCAAGTTGGTTCGCCATGACTTCGGGTCCGCCTATGACCCGACGGATGCACCCCTCGTCCAGCACCGCGTGGACGATAGGTGCGGCGGGGCGCTGGAAGATCTGTTGGCGGTTCAACAGGAAAGATACTCGCGCCTCCGCCTGGGCTTCGGTGATGTCTCCACGCTGCGCCGCCGCCATCGCCAAGGCTGAGGCGTAGGCGCGCGTCTGAAGCTGTCCCGGAACGATGCCCAACTCAAAAGTGCGGAGCATCCGGCACCTCGCCTCTGCTTCGACATACTCCGTGAACCCCTCCACCAGGCTCGCGTTCGAGTAGAGCCGCCAGAGTTCCTGGAATCGCGAGCCGGTGCCGAACACCTCGTCGGCTTTTACAGCGAAAGTAAAAGTCAGGGCCCGCTTACCTCGTTCGATGAGCGAGATGTAGCCGTTCGTGTAGCCCATGTGTTTGGCCAACCTGACCTGCGACCACCCGCGAGCCGCCCGTGACCTGGCAAGTTCCCGGCCGAAGCGCAGGGCGGGAGATGACACCAGATCAACTTCGTTTCCGGTTTCCATGGTTGTCCCCCTTTGACGGACCGGAACGGTCAACGGTCAAGCCCTGGTGAGCGTAGCCGTTCCCGCCGATGCTTGTGACGCAGAGAACGCAGAAAGAAGCGGACGGTGACCGGCGCGCGGGAGCTCGCTCCCGGCGTGCGTGTCGTCCGGGCCGTCCGAGGGGGCGTGAGCGCTCTCCGAACTCCCCTTGCACAGCGCAACCAGCCGTGAGGTCGATCGCCATGCCGAACCACCAGGACCCGGAGCCGAAAGCGAAGTTGACGATCCGGGTCTACACCGTGCGGGCCGACGGAGCCCGGGTGCAGGTCTCGTCCTGCACGTCCGAGGAGGAACGCTTCCTGCCGCTGGTCTCCGCGCTGGTCTGGCCGGCCTGCCGGTGCCCGCGCTGCGGCGACCGCGACGGGGCCCAGGCACCGGACGCGGCCTGACCGGCCGGTCGTCCCGCCCACCCGACACCCGACACCCGACACCCGACACCCGAACGAAGGGATGCACGTGTTGTACACCGGACAGCCACCGGAGGCGGTCGATGCCCTCCGGCGCTTTCTGCGCGCGGGGTTCGCCGACTCCGAACAGGCCGCCGACCTGCTGGAGCGGGCGTTCCGGCTGGCCCGACTCGATCCGCCGCCGGGGCTGTCGCCGGTCTACCGAGTCGAGGTGCCGCCGGAGTCCGGCGGCGTCGCGCTGGGGTGCGCCGGGCTGCCGTGGGTGCAGCGGTTGGCCGAGGCGCTGCTCGAACTCGCCCTCCTGCGCGGCGACCTGTCCTTCGTCCGGCCCGGTTGCGAGGGCCGTCCCGCGCTGGAGGTCGCCTCATGAGCGGCGGTGAGCGTGGCGAAGCCCGGAGGATCACGTCCGCGGTCCGGGTGGCGGCGCCGGCGGTCCTCGTCGCGTCCGGCCGTCCGCACTGATCCCGTGGGGGACGCGGAGGCGCGGCAGGCCGCCCGGGACCGGGCGTGGGCGATCGCCGAGAAGCTGGCGGCAGCCGGTGGCGGGGAGGCCCGGCTGACCGCTATCCCCGGCGGCTACCGGGTCGAACTCCACCTGACCGGGCCCGCGCCGGACGAGCTCGGGGTGCTGGAGGCGCTCGCGCTGGGCGACCGCTGGGGGCACCGCCGCTCGCCCCCGTCGCGCAACGGCGGGGTGGCGAAGGAGACCGTGTGGAGCGAGGTCCGGGAGCCGTCCGGGCCGGTGGCGGCCGGGTGAGCGGTCACGGCGTGGCGGGGAACGGGGCGGGGGAGGGGCGCCGCGGGCCGTGCCGTCAGCGCGGAACACCGGGCCCGTGCGGGACCCGGTGTCCGCGGAGCGCCGCGGTCAGCTCGTGCTGGAGGCGGAGCTGCTGGAGCTGGAGCCGGAGCCGGAGCTGCCGGAGCCCGTCGAGGAGGACGAGGCGCTGCCGCCGGAAGAGGCGGTCGAGGAGGACGGGGACGTCGAGGACGACGACGACGAGCCCACCGAGCTGCTGGAGCTGGAGCGGCTGTCGGTGCGGTAGAAGCCGGAGCCCTTGAAGACCACGCCCACGGCCGAGAAGACCTTGCGGAGCTTCCCCTGGCAGTCGGGGCACGTGGTCAGCGCGTCGTCGCTGAACTTCTGCACCGCCTCGAGGCCGTTGCCGCACTCGGTGCACTGGTACTGGTACGTGGGCACTTTCCGCTTCCTCCTGCACTCCCCCTGGCACTCTCACGCTATGAGTGCTAACGACGGTCCATGATGCGGCATTCCGCTGGAGGAGTCCAGCGGCTCAGCCGTGGCGGGCGGCGCCGACCGGCTCCTCGCGGACCGCGCCTCCCCGGGCCACGGTACGGGGCGCGGGTGCCGGAACGGCCAGCAGGCGGCGCATCGTGACGAGCGCCACCAGGCCGAGGCCGGAGCCGGCCAGGGCGACGGTGAAGCCCAGCGAGGGCCCGGAGCGGTCGATCAGCTGCCCGGCGGCGGTGGAGCCGAGCGCCAGGCCCAGGCCGATCGCGCCGGTGAGCCAGGTGAACGCCTCGGTCTTGGCGCCGTCCGCGACCAGGGTCTCCACCAGGGTGTAGCCGGTGATCAGGGTGGGCGCGATGGCCAGGCCGCAGAACAGGCCGGCCGCGGTCAGCGCGGCCAGGTTGGGCATCGCCCACAGGGTGGAGCAGCCGAGCACCAGCAGCGCGTAGCAGGCGGTCATCCGCCGCCGGGGGGTGGAGCGCCAGGGGACCAGGCCGTAGAGCACGCCGGCCACCATCGACCCGGTCGCGAAGAGGCCGTAGACCAGACCGCTGAGCCCGCCGGAGCCGGCGTCCTCGGCGAAGGCGGTGATCGAGACCTGGAGGGTGCCGAAGACGGTGCCGAGGCCGAGGAAGGCCCCGGCCAGCAGCCGCACGCCGGGGGAGGAGAGCGCGGAGACCCGCCGGTGGCCGGGGGCGGCGGGCCCGGTGGGCGCGGGCGCGGTGTCCCGGCGGGCGGCGAAGGCGAGGCCGCCGAGCAGGGTCAGGGCGGCCTCGGCGGTGAGCCCGACGGACGGGTTGACCAGGGTGGCGATGCCGGTGGCCAGCATCGGACCGATGACGAAGGTGAACTCGTCGGTGACGGACTCGAAGGCGAAGGCGGTGTTCATCAGGGCCGGCCGCTCGCCCAGTCGGTGCACCCAGCGGGCCCGGACCATCGCGCCGACCTGCGGCACCGCCGCACCGGCCGGCGCGGCGGCCAGGAACAGCGTCCAGTCGGGGGCGCCGGCGTGGGCCAGCACGATCAGCGCGGCGACCGCCCCGGCGTGCACCAGCACGGCCGGGACCAGCACCGCGGCCTGGCCGTGGCGGTCGGCGAGCCGTCCGGTCTGCGGGCCGATCAGGGCCTGCGCGACGGCGGCGGCCGCGGCGACCGCGCCCGCCAGGCCGTAGGAGCCGGTGGTGTCGTGGACCAGCAGCACGACGCCGAGACTGAGCATGGCGTACGGCAGCCGGGCGACCAGCGCCGGGAGCAGGAAGGTCCAGGCGCCGGGGGTGCGCAGCAGCGCCCCGTAGCCGGAGCCGTGGGTGGTGGTGTCGTCGACCGGTCGGCGCGCCGCCACGGTCGGTCCTCTCTGCTGCCTGGTAGCGCCGCGGTCGGGGGTGGGGACCGGTCCGGCGCCGAGAGTCGTCCTCTCGCGCGTCGACCGGGGTTGTTACCGGGCCCGGGCGAGGTGCCGCGGGGCCCGGCCGCCGAGCGGTCGCGCCGACTCTGCATCAGGCAGATACGGAAAAGCGGGTGTATCGGGTGTATCGGGGTGTTCCGGCCTTCAGCTTAGCGGTTCAGCCGGTCTTCTTCCTGGCGATGGAAGGCTTCCCGGCGGTGGGGGCCTTCCCGGCGGCGGAAGGCTTCCCGGCGAGGGAGGGCGCCCGGCGGGACGTCCGGGAAACGGCGGACGGACCTTCCGCGTGCTCCAGCCACCCGGCGAGCTTGCCGCCGCGGTCGACGGCGCGCAGCCGGCGCTCGGCGGCCTCGGAGACCTCGTCGGTGGTGACCACCAGCAGTTCGTCGCCCTCGCGCAGCACCGTCGTCCGGTCCGGCACGAAGCTGGAGCCCTCGCGGACCACCAGGGTGACGGCGGCGCCCTTGGGCATCCGCAGCTCGGAGACCTCGACGCCGGACATCCGGGAGCCGGGGGCGAGGTGGACGGAGAGCAGGTGGCCGTGCAGCTTCTCCAGCGGGGCGGACTCGATGCCCAGGTCCTGGCCGATGTCGCCCTCGCCGATCCGCAGCCACCTGGCGACCAGCGGCAGGGTCGGGCCCTGGAGCAGGGTGAAGACCACGACCAGGATGAAGACCACGTTGAACAGCTGCTGGGCGTCGGTCGCGCCGGACACCAGCGGGATGGTGGCGAGCACGATCGGCACCGCGCCGCGCAGCCCGGCCCAGGACAGCAGCGCCTGCTCCTGCCAGGGGATCCGGAACGGCGTCATGGTCAGCAGCACCGACAGCGGCCGGGCGACGAACACCAGCACCGCGCCGGCCACCAGGCCCGGTACGACCGCCGCGCCCATGCTGGTGGGCGTCACCAGCAGGCCGAGCACCACGAACATGCCGATCTGCCCGATCCAGGCCAGCCCGTCGGCGAAGCCGCGCACCGCGGGGCCGTGCGGCAGCTTGGAGTTGCCGAGGATCACCGAGGCGACGTAGGTGGCGAGGAAGCCGGAGGCGTGCAGCAGCGAGCCGCCCGCGTAGGCGAGCACGATCAGCGCCAGCACCGCGATCGGGTACAGGCCGGAGGAGGGCAGCGCGACCCGGCGCACCGCGTACGCGCCGAGCTTGCCGACCGCGTAGCCGACCGCCCCGCCGACCACCAGCTCGACGATGATGGTGCCGACCAGCACGTACCAGGGGTCGAGCTCGCCGGTGGCGGCGAAGGCGACCACCAGGATCACCACGGGCGCGTCGTTGAAGCCGGACTCGGCCTCCAGCAGGCCGGTCAGCCGCTTGGGCAGCGGGACCATCCGCAGCACCGAGAAGACCGCCGCGGCGTCGGTGGAGGAGACGATCGCGCCGAGCAGCAGCGCGGTGCGCCACTCCAGGCCGACCAGCCAGTGCGCGCCGGCGGCCGTGACGAAGACCGAGACCGCGACGCCCAGGGTGGCCAGCACGGCGGCGGCCGGGACCACCGGCCTGATGGACCGCCAGCTGGTCTTGAGCCCGCCCTCGGCGAGGATGACCACCAGGGCGGCGTAGCCCAGGACCTGGGTGAGCTCGGCGTTGTTGAAGCTTATGCCGATGCCGTTCTGGCCGAGGGCGACGCCGATGCCGAGGTAGATCAGCAGCGAGGGCAGCCCCGAGCGGGTGGAGATCCGCACCGCCACGACGGCGAACAGCAGGATCACGGCGGACTCGAGCAGCAGGGTGTTCAGGTGGTCAACGGTCACGCAGGGGCACCTCGGGGCAGGGAGGGGGCTTCTGGCGGATCGTTACTCATCCTAACATTTTACTTGATCTTTACGCCAGCCCCTCCGCCCGGCCGCACCCGGTAAGGTCCCTGCGGTGCCGTCGAACCGCCGGGGCGTCCCCCGTGCACGGCCGCCGGTGCGCTCGCCCTAATGTGGTGACCTGTCACGGCCGCACGCTCCCTCATACAAGGACTCGGATGCCCCGCTCGAAGAAGTTCCGGCGCGCACGTCTGATCATGATCCTGCTCGCCGTGCTGCTGGTGGCGGGTCTGGTAGGCGGCGGCTGGTGGGCGGTGGACACCGTCCGGTCCTCCTTCCCGCAGGTCAGCGGCACCGTCAAGGTGGCCGGCATGTCCGCGCCGGTGGACGTGGTCCGCGACGACAAGGGCGTCCCGCAGCTGTACGCCGACACCGACGCCGACCTGTTCCGCGCGCAGGGCTACGTGCAGGCCCAGGACCGGTTCTGGGAGATGGACGTCCGCCGGCACATCACCTCCGGCCGGCTCTCCGAGATGTTCGGCTCCTCCTCGGTCGAGCAGGACACCTTCCTGCGCACCATGGGCTGGCGCAGGGTCGCCGAGAAGGAGTGGAACGAGGTCCTCTCCGAGGAGACCAAGCGCAACCTGACCGCCTACACCGAGGGCGTCAACGCCTGGCTCGCCGAGCACCCCGGCGGGGCCGGCGCCTCGCTCGAGTACGCGCTGCTCGGCACCGTCAACTCCGGCTACCGGCCCGAGAAGTGGGACCCGATCGACTCGGTGGCCTGGCTCAAGGCGATGGCCTGGAGCCTGTCCGGCAACATGCAGGAGGAGATCGACCGCTCGCTGCTCGCCCAGGACTTCACCGCCGAGCAGATCGACCAGCTCTACCCCGGGTACCCGTACGACCGCAACGGCACCATCGTGAAGACCGGCAAGGTCTCCGCCGACGGCACCTACACCCCCGGCGCCGGCGACACCGTGCCCCCGCTGGCCGGCGGCTCCGCCCCGGCCGAGAGCTCCCAGGCCCGGGCCGCCACCCAGTCGCTGCTGAGCGGCCTGTCCCAGCAGGTCGGCGCGCTGCCGCAGCTGCTCGGCCCGCAGGGCCAGGGCATCGGCTCCAACTCCTGGGTGGTGGCCGGCACCCACACCACCACCGGCCTGCCGATGCTCGCCAACGACCCGCACCTCGGCCCCGGCATGCCGTCCATCTGGTACCAGATGGGCCTGCACTGCCGCACCGTCTCCGCCACCTGCGGCTACGACGCGGCCGGCTACACCTTCGCCGGCATGCCCGGCGTGGTCATCGGCCACAACAAGGACATCGCCTGGGGCTTCACCAACCTCGGCGCCGACGTCACCGACCTGTACCTGGAGAAGGTCACCGGCCCCGACACCTACCTCTACGACGGCAAGGACGTGAAGTTCACCGTCCGCAAGGAGACCATCAAGGTGGCCGGCGGCGAGGACCGCACCATCACCGTCCGCACCACCCAGGACGGCATGCCGCTGATCTCCGACCAGTCCTCCGAGGAGCAGGAGGTCGGCCGGTACGCCCCGGCCGGCAACGCCGCCCCCGACCGGGCGGCCGGCTACGCCGTCGCGCTGCGCTGGACCGCGCTCGTCCCCGGCCGCACCATGGACGCCGTCTTCGAGATCGACCGGGCCACCGACTTCACGTCCTTCCGGGCCGCCGCCAAGGACTTCGCCGTCCCCGCGCAGAACCTGATCTACGCCGACACCAAGGGCAACATCGGCTACCAGGCCCCCGGCCTGATCCCGGTCCGCGGCAAGAAGAACGACGGCCGCTACCCCTCGCCCGGCTGGGACCCCGCGTACGCCTGGAACACCGCCTTCCTCCCGTTCAAGTCGCTGCCCTACGCGTACAACCCGCCCGAGGGCTACATCGTCACGGCCAACCAGGCCGTCGTCGACCAGAGCTACAAGCTGACGCTCACCACCGACTGGGAGTACGGCACCCGCGCCAAGGAGATCGCCGACCAGATCCAGGCCAAGCTCAAGAACGGCGGCAAGGTCTCGCTGGACGACATGCAGTCCATGCAGCTCGACAACACCAGCGTGATGGCCAAGGAGCTCGTCCCGCTGCTGCTCAAGGTCAAGATCGACGACCCGTACGTGCGCGAGGCCCAGGACCTGCTCAAGGACTGGAACTACCACCAGGACGCCGACTCCGCCGCCGCCGCCTACTACAACGGCGTCTGGCGGGCCCTGCTCACCCTCGCCTTCGGCCAGAAGTTCCCCGCCGACCTCCGGGTCGAGGGCGACTGCCTGCTGGTGCGCCAGAAGCGCGACAACACCCTGCCCGACGACGCCCTCGGCGGCGCCGCGCAGGCCGTCACCGAGTGCGGCACCCGCGAGCCCGCGCAGGCCCAGCCGGACGGCGGCGACCGCTGGATGGAGGTCGTCCGCCAGCAGCTCGCCAACCCCGACTCGTCCTGGTGGGACTACATCGACTCCGACCACCAGCAGCAGCACGGGCTCGGCAATCTGCTCGCTGAAGCGCTCAAGGACGCCCGCCAGGACCTCACCTCGCGCCTCAGCAAGGACATCTCCACCTGGAGCTGGGGCCGCCTGCACCAGCTCACCCTGCAGGAGCCCACCCTCGGCAGCGACGACTCCTCGATCGCCTCCGGCGTCGTCCACAAGCTGCTCAACCGGGGCCCCTACAAGCTCTCCGGCGGCAGCGCCGCCGTCGACGCCACCGGCTGGAACGCCGCCGCCGGCTACGACGTCGACTGGATCCCCTCGATGCGGATGGTCGTCGACCTCAGCGACTTCGACGCCTCCCGCTGGATCAACGTCGGCGGCGCCTCCGGCCACGCCTTCCACCCCCACTACAACGACCAGACCGACCTGTGGGCCTCCGGCCAACTCCTGCCCTGGGCCTACACCAAGGACGCGGTCGCCAAGGCGGGCAAGGACACCCTCACCCTGACCGACTAGGCCCCGTCCGGTCGGTCCTGCCGGATCGGCGCGCGGCGTCGCGCGCCCGGCACGACCGACCGGACAGGACCTGGCGCGGACACCCGGCGGCGCGCGTCTCCGGCGGCCGGGGAGCGGACCGCCGGGGCCCGCTCCCCGCCTCCGGCTAGAAGCGCGTCACGCCCTCCGGCGTCACCACCGCGTGCACCGGCAGGTCGTGGGGTTCGGCCGGGAGGGCCGGGAGCAGCTCGCCCGGGTAGAGCAGGGTGGCCAGCAGCGGGCGGGCCCCGGCCCGGGTCAGGCGGGCCAGGACCCGGTCGTAGGAGCCGCCGCCGCGGCCGAGCCGGGTGCCGCGCGGGTCGACGGCCAGGCCGGGCAGCAGGACCACGTCGGCGCCCAGGACGGCGTCCGGGCCGAGCCGGGGCGCGGTGGGTTCGAGCAGGCCGCGGCCGGCGGGGGAGAGGCGGTCCTCGCCCTCGTACGCCGCCCAGTCCAGGTCGTTGTCCGGCAGCAGCACCGGCAGCAGGACCCACACGCCCGCCCCGGCGAGCGCGGCCAGCAGCGGGCGGGTGCCGGGCTCCGCGCCGACCGAGACGTACGCGGCGACGGTGCCGCCCGGCGGCACCAGCGCGGCGGCGTGCCGGGCCAGCGCCCCGGCCGCGGCGGCGCGTCCGGCCGCGTCGAGCGCCCGTCGTTCGGCGAGCAGGCGTGACCTCAGCGCCGCCTTGTCGTTGGACAACCGATCCGCAGTCACCGTTCGATTCCCTCCACTCCGTTCCGTGCACTGACACGAGCCTGACACGCCCCGAGGCCGCCGCATGTCCACCCCGCTCCTGCTCCAGGCCCTGGCCGCGCTCGGTGCGGCCGCCCCGGCCGCCGCCGGCGTCCTCGCGCTGCGCCGGCGGCGGGACCGGGCCGAGCGGGGCGGTCGGGAGGCGGAACTCCTGGCGAAGATCGCGGAACTGGCGGCGGAACGCGACGAACTGGTCCGCACCGCCTCCTGCGACCCGCTGACCGGGGTGTGGAACTACCGGCACCTCCAGCTCACCCTGGACCGCGAGATCGAACGGGCCCGCCGGGCCGAGGCCACCGCGATCGACCCCCGGCCGCTGGCGGTGCTGATGATCGAGGTCGCCGGGTTCGAGGCGGTGGTCGCCGAGCACGGCCGGGCCCGCGCCAACGCGATGCTCCGGGACCTCGCCCAGCGCCTGGCGATGGAGATCCGCGGCTGCGACACCCTGGGCCGCTACGGCGGCGAGGAGTTCCTGGCGCTGCTGCCCGACACCGGCCCGGAGGGCGCCGCCCAGGTCGCCGAGCGGCTGTGCTGGTCGGTGCGCCGCCACCGGCTGACCGACCGTCACCCCGGCGAGAGCGCCGACCCGGGCGAGCGCAGCGGCCTGACCGCCTCCGTCGGCCTGGCCGTGCTGCCCCGGGACGGCGCGCACTCCGCCGTCCTGCTGCGGGCCGCCGACCGCGCGCTGGCCGCCGCGCGCGCCGCGGGCGGCGACCGCTGGCGCTCCACCGAGCAGCTCCCGCCCGAGCCGGCCGGTCCGGACGCTTCACCGGCGCCCGGTAAGGTGTCTTCCGGCCCCGGCGGGGGACCCCTCGCCCCGCATGCGACCACCGTCGGCCCGGGCCCGACCGGTGACAGGCCCTAACCAACGTTTCACGCCGCTCCCAGCAGGGTGGGACGCCCGCCTCAGTAAGGTCGACGCATGACGAACAAGCACGCCCGCCAGCCGGTCACCAAGGCAGTCGTCCCGGCCGCCGGCCTCGGTACCAGGTTCCTCCCCGCCACCAAGGCCACGCCCAAGGAGATGCTCCCGGTCGTCGACAAGCCGGCCATCCAGTACGTCGTCGAGGAGGCGTCCGCCGCGGGCCTGTCCGACATACTGATGGTCACCGGTCGCAACAAGCGTGCTCTGGAAGACCACTTCGACCGCGCCTACGAGCTGGAGGAGCTGCTCAGCCGCAAGGGCGACCAGGAGCGGCTGCGCCGGGTGCAGGAGTCCGTGCAGCTCGCCAGCATGCACTACGTCCGCCAGGGCGACCCCAAGGGCCTCGGCCACGCCGTCTCGGTCGCCGAACAGCACGTCGCGGGCCAGCCGTTCGCCGTCCTGCTGGGCGACGACCTGATCGACCCGCGCGACCCGCTGCTGTCCCGGATGATCGAGGTGCAGCAGGAACTCGGCGGCTCCGTCGTCGCGTTGATGGAGGTCGACCCCGCGCAGATCCACCTGTACGGCTGCGCCGCCGTCAAGGCCAACGGCTTCGGCGAGGACGTCTTCCAGGTCACCGACCTGGTCGAGAAGCCCGACACCGCCGACGCCCCCTCCAACTACGCCGTGATCGGCCGCTACGTCCTCGACCCGGCGGTCTTCGACGTGCTGCGCGAGACCCCGCCCGGCCGCGGCGGCGAGATCCAGCTGACCGACGCGCTGCGCGAACTGGCCACCCGCGACGAGTCCGCCGGCGGGCCGGTGCACGGCGTGCTGTTCAAGGGCCGCCGCTACGACACCGGCGACCGCGCCGACTACCTGCGGGCGATCGTCCGGCTGGCCGCCGAGCGCGAGGACCTCGGCCCCGAGTTCCGCAGCTGGCTGCGGCAGTTCGTGGCCACCGAGATGCAGGGCTGACCCGCGCGGGGCCGACCCACCACGAAGACCGGCGTAGAAGGCGGTAGAAGGCGAGCGTGAGGCGATGACCGGGAAGCACGACCCCTGCTGCGCGGAGGCCGGCTCCCCGGCCGCGCCGCGGCTGTGGACCGTCGACGAGCACCTCGCCGACGTCCTGGCCGCGGTCGCCCCGCTGCCGCCCATCGAACTGCAACTGCTGGACGCCCAGGGCTGCCGACTCGCCGAGGACGTGCGGGCCGACGACGACCTGCCGCCCTTCGACAACAGCTCGATGGACGGCTACGCGCTGCGCACCGCCGACACCGTGCGCGCCACCGGGCAGTACCCGTCGGTGCTCGCCGTGGTCGGCGACATCGCGGCGGGCGCCGCCGAACTGCCCAGGGTCGGCCCCGGCCAGGCCGCCCGGATCATGACCGGCGCGCCCGTCCCGCCCGGCGCCGAGGCCGTCGCCCCGGTCGAGTGGACCGACGGCGGCACCGGCACCGGGCAGGCCGCCGACGCGATGGGCGCGCCCGTCGCGGACGAGGAGGTCCGGGTGCTGCGCCCGGTCGCCGAGGGCGCGCACATCCGCCGCCGGGGCAGCGACGTCACCGCGGGCGACACCGTGCTGGAGGCCGGCACCGTGCTCGGCCCCACCCAGCTCGGCCTGCTCGCCGCGGTCGGCCGCGGCACCGTCCGGGTCGCGCCCCGCCCCCGGGTGGTCGTGCTCTCCACCGGCACCGAACTCGTCCAGCCCGGCGAGAGCGCCGGCCCGGGCCGGATCCACGACTCCAACTCCTTCACCCTGACCGCCGCCGCGATCGCCGCCGGCGCCGTCGCCTACCGGGTCGGCGGCGTCCCCGACGAGCCGGCCGTGCTGCGCGCCGTGCTGGAGGACCAGCTCGGCCGGGCCGACCTGATCGTCACCAGCGGCGGCGTCTCGGTCGGCGCGTACGACGTGGTCAAGGAGGTGTTCGCGGACTACGGCGGCGTCGACTTCCGCAGGTTGCGGATGCAGCCCGGCAAGCCGCAGGGCTTCGGCCGGATCGGCGGGGGCGCCGGGGTGCCGCTGCTCGCGCTGCCCGGCAACCCGGTCAGCGCCTACATCTCCTTCGAGCTGTTCGTCCGCCCGGTCATCCGCACCATGCTCGGCGCCCCCGACGTGCACCGCCCCGTGGTGCGCGCCGCGACCACCGCCGCGCTGCGCTCCCCGGCCGGGCGGCGGCAGTTCCTGCGCGGCCGGTACGACCCGGCGGCGGGCACCGTCGGCCCGGTCGGCGGCGAGGGATCGCACCTGGTCGGGGCGCTGGCGAAGGCCGACTGCCTGATCACCGTCCCCGAGGACGTCACCGCGCTGCCCGCCGGAAGCGCCGTCGACGTGGTCCTTCTCACGGACTGACCGGGACGGGGCTGTACGGTAGCGCGAGATTCGCACCGTGCCACTGGAGCCACTCGTGACCGACACACCCCCCGGCGACCGCCTCACGCACGTCGACCACACCGGCGCCGCCCGGATGGTCGACGTCTCCGCGAAGGCCGCCACCACCCGGGTCGCGGTGGCGGCCGGCCGCGTCCGGGTCTCCCCCCGGGTGGTGGAACTGCTGCGCGGCGAGGGCGTCCCCAAGGGCGACGCCCTCGCGGTGGCCCGGATCGCCGGGATCATGGGCGCCAAGAGGACGCCCGAGCTGATCCCGCTCTGCCACCCGATCGCGCTCACCGGCACCACCGTCGACCTCGCCGTCACCGACACCGCCGTCGAGATCACCGCCACCGTCCGCACCGCCGACCGCACCGGCGTCGAGATGGAGGCGCTCACCGCCGTCGCCACCGCCGCGCTCACCGTCATCGACATGGTCAAGGCCGTCGACAAGGCCGCCGCCATCGAGGACGTCCGGGTGCTCAGCAAGACCGGCGGCAAGAGCGGCGACTGGCACCGGGAGGACGCCAAGTGAGGGCGCTCGCCGTCACCGTCTCCAACCGGGCCTCGGCCGGCGTGTACGAGGACAGGGGCGGCCCGCTGCTGGTCGCCGGACTGCGCGCGATGGGCTTCACCGCCGACGGGCCGGTCGTCGTCCCGGACGGGGAGCCGGTCGAGGCCGCCCTGCGCGAGGCCGTCGCCGCCGGGTACGACGTGGTGCTCACCACCGGCGGCACCGGCATCTCCCCGCAGGACCTCACGCCCGAGATGACCGCCCGGGTGCTCGACCGGCCGATCCCCGGCATCCCCGAGGCGATCCGCGCGCACGGCCGGGACAAGGTGCCCACCGCGGCGCTCTCCCGCGGCCTGGCGGGCCTGGCCGGACGCACCCTGATCGTCAACCTGCCCGGCTCCACCGGCGGCGTCCGCGACGGCCTGGCCGTGCTCGCCCCGCTGTTGCCGCACGCCGTCGACCAGCTGGCCGGCGGCGACCACCCGCGACCCACCGATCCCTCCGGGAGCGCCCACTGAACGCCGGCTGGCCCGTCGAACTGGCCGAAGGGGACATCCTGCTGCGGCCCATCCGCCGCCGCGACCAGGCCGAGTGGCAGGAGGTCAGCCGGCGCAACCGGGACTGGCTGCGCCGCTGGGAGGCCACCGTCCCGCCCGCCCCGCCCGGCCGGGCCCCGCTGCCCCGGCCCACCTACCGGCAGATGGTCCGCTACCTGCGGTCCGAGGCCGCGGCGGGCCGGATGCTGCCCTTCGTCCTGCTCCACCAGGGCCGCCTGGTCGGCCAGTTGACGGTCGGCGGGATCACCTGGGGCTCGATGTGCTCCGCCAACGTCGGCTACTGGGTGGACGAGGCGGTCGCCGGACGCGGCATCGTGCCCACCGCCGTCGCGCTCGCCGTCGACCACTGCTTCCGCGACCTGGGCCTGCACCGGGTCGAGGTCTGCATCCGCCCGGAGAACCGGCCCAGCCGCCGGGTGGTGGAGAAGCTCGGCTTCCGCGAGGAGGGGGTGCGCCCGCGCTACCTGCACATCGACGGCGACTGGCGCGACCACCTGGTGTACGCGCTCACCGCCGAGGAGGCCGCCGACGGGCTGCTGCGGCGCTGGTACGCCCTCAGGAACCGGCCGCCGCAGGATAATTGAATACTTGTTCGAAATTGATATCGATATGGCATCGGGGCCGGGGCGAGCCGTCACAAATACCGGCAAAATAGTCTGAGAATCAGCTTGATCACACGACACGCCGCGCCAAATTGCTGCAGTGCCTTCGCCCGCGCCCGTACCGTGTGAAACGTGAGCAGTAGCGGCCTTATCTACGCGGTCATCGTAGGGGCCTGGGCTGCCTATCTGGTGCCGATGTGGCTCCGCAGGCAGGACGAGCTCAACGAGTCGCGTCCGACGGAACGCTTCAGTACCGCGATCCGCCTGCTGGCCGGTCGATCGGCCATGGAGCGGCGCGCGGCCCGAGTCCTCGGCGACCAGACCGCCGACCAGCAACACCCCGCCGGGCAGGACCCGGACGGGGCCCTCGCCGATCCCGCCCCCGCCTCCGCCTCCGGGCGCGAGCCCGGCCCCGCGCCCGATCCCGCCGACGTGCCCACCCGGGCCGCCGGGCCGGGCACCGGGCCCGCGGTCGAACCGGCCGCCGAACCGGCGGCCGAGCCGCTCGCGGCGGCGAAGCCCGCCGAGGGCCGCGCCGAGCGGGAACGCGAGCGGGAGCGCGAGCACGGCGACCGGCGCTCCGCCGAGCGGCGGGCCCTGCTGCTCGCCCGGCGGCGGCGGATGGTCACCATGCTGTTCCTGGCCTTCGCGCTGGGCGCCGTGGTCGCCGGGGTGGCCGGCTTCGCCTTCCTCTGGGTGCCCGCCGTCCCCGGCGTGCTGCTCACCCTCTACATCGGCCACCTGCGCCGACTGGAGCGGCAGCGCTACGAGGTCAAGTTCGACCGCGGCCGGGCCGCGCAGGCCGCCGAGCGGCTGCGCGAGCGCGAACGCGAGCGGACCGCCCGCCCGGCCGCCGCCCCCGCCGCGGACCGCCCCGCGCCCGCCGCCGAAGCGGCCGCCACCGCGGACCCGAGCACCACCCGGGCCACCGTCCTGGCCGAGGCCACCGAGCACGAGGAGTGGGCCGACGGCGTCCGCTCCCGGGCCGCCGCCGGACCGGACTCCTGGGAACCCGTTCCCGTCCCCCTCCCCACCTACGTCACCGCCCCCGTGGCCCCCCGCACCACCCGCGGCCTCGACCTCTCCGCCCCCAACACCTGGGACTCCGGCCGCCCGGCCACCCCGCTCTACGACCAGTACGGCGGCGACCCCGCCCAGCCCCCCGCCGCCACCGCGGACTGGGCCACCCGCCCCCGCGCCGCCAACGAGTAGCCACCCCGCCCGCCCCCGCCCCGGCCGCAACGCTCCCCCCGCGCCGGGGCGTTCGCGTCCCCCCGCCACCCCGCCGCCGGACCGCGTCGACCATGGTCACGGGGACCTCCACGGAGGTGATAGAGTTCTTTCTTGTTGGGGCTGTGGCGCAGTCCGGTAGCGCACCTCGTTCGCATCGAGGGGGTCAGGGGTTCGAATCCCCTCAGCTCCACCCCATGGCAAAGGCCCTCCCGGGTAATCCGGGAGGGCCTTTGTGCATTTCGGAGCGGTGCGGCGATGCGGCGGTATGGCGGTGCGTCAGGGCCGCCGGGATGCGCGGCGGTGGAATTCCCGGCCCGCCCCCGGGGTCGTGGTCCGGGCCGGTCGGGGTGGTGCCGTGGTCGCTCTCGGTGGTGGTGGGCGGTTGCTATGGTCGTGCCTGACGGCGGCGTCCAGGATTCGACGGAGATGGGGTGAGGATGTGGGCGACGACACCCCCCGCGTGACTCCGGTGGTCAGCACGCCGCTGTACCAGGTGAAGGCCGAGTTCTTCAAGACGCTCGGGCACCCGGTCCGGATCCGGGTCCTGGAGCTGCTCAGCGTGCGCGAGCACGCGGTGGCCGAGCTGCTGCCCGAGACCGGGGTGGAGGCGGCGCACCTGTCGCAGCAGCTCGCCGTGCTGCGCCGGGCCAACCTGGTGGTCGCCCGGCGGGAGGGCAGCACCGTGCACTACAGCCTCACCAGTCCGCGGGTGGCCGAACTGCTCGCGGTGGCCCGGGAGATCCTGGGCGGCGTGATCACCGGGCAGGCCGAGCTGCTGGACGGCCTGCGCGCGCCCACCGGGACGAGCGGCCGGGGCTGAGGCGCGCCCCTTCGCGGTGCACTCCGGGGCCGTCCTGCGCCCTCCGGTATGCCAAAACTGTGATTTGCGAAATTCGTAAAGTCCATACATGATGCCTGCTGTGGGACCGGCAGCCGGTACGCCCCGATCGGGCCGGGCCGGGGCGGCCGAAGGAGGGCGACGGTGACCGGGAGCTTCGACGGGGAACTGCGCGAACAACTCGTCCGGGCCAGGCACTCCGAGGCCGAGGCGCGCGCCGACGGGGACGAGGACGGTGCGCTGGCCTACGCCGGGCGGGCCGCCGAACTGCTGCGGCTCGCCGGGCAGCACGGGATCGAACTCCCGCCGGACGCCCCGGCGGACCGGCCGTGACCACCGTCCGGCACCGCCTCGCGGCGGTGCTGCCCAGCCGGCGGACCCTCGCCGCCATGGGCCGCTCCCCGCGCCGGGACCTGCTGGCCGGGCTGACCGTCGCCGTCGTCGCGCTGCCGCTCGCGCTCGGCTTCGGCATCTCCTCCGGCGCGGGCGCCGAGGCCGGGCTGGCCACCGCCGTGGTGGCGGGCGCGCTGGCGGCGGTGTTCGGCGGGTCGAACCTCCAGGTGTCCGGGCCGACCGGCGCGATGACGGTGGTGCTGGTGCCGATCGTCCACCGCTACGGCGTGGACGGGGTGCTGACGGTCGGTCTGCTGGCCGGGGCGGTGCTGGTGGCGCTGGCGCTGGCCCGGGCCGGGCGCTGGATGGCGTACGTGCCGGTGCCGGTGGTGGAGGGCTTCACGGTCGGCATCGCCGGGGTGATCGCGCTCCAGCAGGTGCCCGGCGCGCTCGGCGTCCCCGAGCCGGACGGCGACAACCCGGCGGTGGTCGCGGCCCGGGCGGCCGGCGCCTTCCTCGGCACCCCGCACTGGGCGGCGCTCGGCCTGGCGCTGGGGGTGGCCGCCGTGATGCTGGTCGGCTCCCGGCTGCGGCCCGCCGTCCCGTTCTCGCTGCTCGCGGTGGTCGTGGCCACCCTGCTGGCCCGGTTCGCGGACCTGCCGGTGGAGAGCATCGGCCACCTGCCCGCCGGGCTCCCGACCCCCTCGCTCGGCTTCTTCGAGGCCGCGGACGTGCCCGCGCTGCTGCCCCCGGCACTCGCGGTGGCGGCGCTCGCCGCGCTGGAGTCGCTGATGTCGGCGACCGCCGCGGACGCCATGGGCGCGGGCGAACGGCACGACAGCGACCGGGAGTTGTTCGGCCAGGGCCTGGCCAACCTGGCGGCCCCGCTGTTCGGCGGGGTGGCCGCGACCGGGGCGATCGCCCGGACCGCCGTCAACGTCCGCTCCGGCGCGGCCTCCCGGCTGGCGTCGCTGGTGCACGCCGCGGTGCTCGCGGTGATCGTGTTCGCCGCCGCGCCGCTGGTGTCCGGCATCCCCCTGGCGGCCCTGGCCGGCGTGCTGATCGCCACCGCGGTGCGGATGGTCGAGACCGGCTCGCTGCGGGCGCTGGCCCGCAGCGGGCGCGGCGCGACGGCGGTGCTAGTGCTGACCGCCGTCGCGACCCTGGCGTTCGACCTGGTGACGGCCGTGGTGGTGGGCCTGCTGCTGTCCGGGGCGCTGGCGCTGGCCGAGGTGGCCCGGGCGGCCCGGGTCGAACAGGTCCCGCTGCACGAGGAACCGCCGACCGCCGGCCACCGCGAGGAGGAACGGGCGCTGCCCGCCGAGCACGTCGCCGCCTACCGGATCGACGGCCCGCTGCTGTTCGCCGCCGCGCACCGCTTCCTGCCGCAACTCACCGGCGCGGACCGGGTACGGGTCGCGATCCTGCGGATGTCGCGGGTCAGCGCGATCGACGCCAGCGGTGCGGTCGTCCTGGGCGACGCGATCGCCGCCCTCGAACGGCGCGGCACCCTGGTGCTGCTCTCCGGCCTGCGCGCGGAACACCACCGCCCGCTGGCCGCGCTCGGCGTGCTGGACCGGCTGCGCGACCAGGGCCGGGTGTTCGGCACCACCCCCGAGGCGATCGCCTGCGCCCGGCGGCACCTGGCCGGGGCGGAGCTGCCGACGGGCGCGGGTACGGGGGCGGCGGGTTGACGGCCGACGAACGCCGCCGCCCCGGCCCCCACTCGATCCGCCCGCCAGCCCGTACCCGTCCGTACCCGCCCGTACCCGCCCGTTCGAGCCCACCGGAGCAGCCATGAGCGACGCCGTCCGCGACGAGCGGAGCAGGCGTCGGGCGATGATCGTCCGCGCCCTGATCCACGTCGCCGGCACCCACCTGTTCGCCGGGTTCGTGATCCTGCTGTTCGCCGTCGGCGGCCGCCACTGAGGGCGGGGGCTACCGGCGCCGCGGCGGAGCCTCGCCCAGCAGTTCCCCGTCCGGGCCGCGGACCTCGATCCGCAGGCCGAACTCCGCGTGCAGCGCGGCCGCCTGCTCCGGGGTGGCCAGCAGGTAGTGGTCGTCGTCGTGGCGGCGCACGCCCGGGAGGAGGTGGAAGACCCGGGGG
Organism: Kitasatospora sp. NPDC090308; assembly: GCF_044769485.1. Taxonomy (NCBI): domain Bacteria; kingdom Bacillati; phylum Actinomycetota; class Actinomycetes; order Kitasatosporales; family Streptomycetaceae; genus Kitasatospora; species Kitasatospora sp. NPDC090308. Next base: position 264,291 of record NZ_JBIVXY010000002.1, read on the forward strand.
TCGCCGCCGCCCGGGGCGAGGTCGTCGATGCCCTCCGCGACGGCGGCCAGGTCGAGGTAGTCGTCCGACTCCTGGTCGATCGGCCAGCACTTCGGCACGCCGTTGACCTTGAAGCGCAGGTCCCGGAGGGAGTCCTCGTCGCCGACCAGCTCCACGTCGGTGACGGTCACCGCGCCGCCGGACAGCCGCCCGGCCGTCCGGAAGATCGCGCGGTAGGCGTCCTCCGCGAAGTCCACGTCGTCGCTGTGGGCCTGGACCACCGCCTCGCAGAGGGCCGCCACCGCGATCAGGTCCCGTTCCCGCCGCTCCGGCGGGAACTCCGGCCAGTCGGCGGCGTACTCGATCGTCTCGTCCGCCAGCGCGCGGGTGGTCAGACCGAACTCGTACAACCGCTCGGCCATCCGCTGGTAGCTGTTCATCCCCGTGTCCTCCATGTCGGGAGTCTGACAGGACGTCACGACAGCCCGGGGCGGGGAGGTGTCCGCCCGCGGGTGCGGGCGCTGCGGCACCCCGGGCGGGAGGACGGGGTCAGGGCTTCAGGACGGTCAGGCGGACGGTGGTGGCGTCGCCGTCGGGAGTCGTGACGGCGGTACCGGCGGGGGACGGGCCGAAGGTGAGGACCTGGTGGGCGAGGCCGGGCGGGAAGTCCCAGTCGACGTGGTCGCGGCGGCGCAGGACGTCGGTGTCGTGCAGGGCGGTGTCCGGGTCGGTGGTGACGGCGGTGGCGCGCAGGGCGGCGAGGTAGGCGGTGGCGGTGGCGGGCGGGGCGGCGAAGCGCAGGAAGAGGACGTCCGGGCCGGCGGCCGAGTTGTCGTCGCTGTAGTAGCGGACCTCGGTGGCGCCCCCGGGGAGGGTGACGTCGTAGTAGCGCAGCAGGGTGGGCAGGTTGCGCGGGCCGCCGAGGTTGGCGCAGTCGTACTGCCGGTAGGCGCGGGCGTCGTGCGGGTGCAGCGGCCAGCAGCCGCCCCAGGCCCGGCGGGCGCCGACCAGGCCGCCGCCCAGGACGAGCAGCGCGATCAGCACCCAGGTCAGCGGCCTGCGGTGCCAGGCGCGGACAGCGGACATCCCTACCCCCCGGTGTTCCGCCCGCTCCCCGTGCGCCGTCGTTCGTCGTCGGGCCCGGCCGGGCGGCAGTTCCCGGGGATCATAGTCGGCTCGAACACCCGGCCGACGCACGGCCGGCGGACGGTCGACGCACGGCCGGCGGTCGGCCGCCGCCGCTCAGTCCCGCAGCAGCAGCCGCAGCCGGGGCGTCAGCAGCGGGCGCAGCAGCCGGGTGACCGGCGGGGTGCACAGCAGCAGGGCCAGCGCGGCGGCGGCGAGGGTCAGGGCCGCCTGCCCGGCCGCCGAGGTGAGGAGGCTCCCGCGGTAGCCGCCCGCGCGGACCAGGGCCAGCTGGACGAAGGGGTGCACCAGGAACGCCGCCGTGCTGGCCGCGCCGAGCCCGCTGTACCAGCCGGCCCGGACCGGCACCAGGGCCAGGAACAGCACGCCCAGGACCGCCCCCGCGAGGTTGACCGCCAGCGACAGCGCCAGCCAGCGGGGCAGGCCCGCGTGCAGGCCCGCCGCGCCGGCGCTCCGGTAGAACCAGGCCGCGTCCAGCCGCGGCACCAGCCAGTACGCGAGCAGCGCCGCCGCCGCGAACACCGGGGGCGCGGCGGCCCGCAGCCGCCGGTTGCCGCGCAGCGCGAGCACCCGGTCGCGGTCCAGGGTCAGCCCGGCGACGAAGAACGGCAGCAGTTGCAGGGTCCGTCCGATCGACAGCTGCGGGGTCAGCGGCAGCGCCCCCGCCAGCAGCGAGACGGCGACGGCGGTGGTCAGCGGGGCCCGCAGCCGGTGCCAGAGCGGGGCGCTCAGCCGCCACAGGAACAGCGACAGCAGGAACCAGGTCACCCAGACCGGGGTGAGCAGGTCCAGCGCGAACCGCCCCCCGTCCAGCCACGCCGTGTACGCCCCCAGCAGGGTGGTCCACAGCAGGTACGGGACCAGCACGCCGCTCAGCAGCCGGCCGAGCTGGTCCGGGCGGGCGGTGAAGGAGCGGGAGAACCAGCCGGACACGAACACGAACACCGGCATGTGGAACGCGTACACCAGCAGGTACGCGGCGTGCAGCACCCGGTGCCCCGGCACCCGCGCCAGCGGCTCCCAGAAGTGCCCGCAGACCACCAGCACCGTCGCCAGCAGCTTCACGTGGTCGAAGAACGGTTCGCGCCCGCGGGGAGCCGCGGGCCCGTCGGGGCCGGGTCGGGCGAGCGGGGGATCGGCGAGCACGGGTTCCCACAGGTCGGAAGGGGGCACGGACCGGCAGGACTCTACGGGGTGCCACGGAACGGGGACCGCGCGGGCACCGCGCGGGCACCGCGCGGGGCGCCCGGGGCCGGGGAGGCGGCCGGGACCGGGGAGGCGGCCGACCCCGCCGCGGGGGTCGGACGGCGCCGTCCGTCACGGCGGCGCGCCCGGGTGTCACTCGTACGGGTGGATTGCGGAATCCGGGTGGCCCAGCGGGGTACCGGTGACCGCGGGCCCGCGGGCTCGTTAGGCAGCGTGCCGGTCTCCGTCGACGGCACACCATCAGACGCACACCTAGGGGCGGGACCCAGTGGCTCAGCCGTTCGAACTGCCGGACTTCTACGTGCCGTATCCGGCCAGGATCAACCCGCACTACGAGCAGGCGCGGGTCCACACCAAGGAGTGGGCGCGCCGCTTCGGCATGCTGGAGGGCTCGGGCATCTGGGAGGAGCACGACCTCGACTCGCACGACTACGCGCTGCTCTGCTCCTACACCCACCCCGACTGCGACAGCGGGGCGCTGGACCTCGTCACCGACTGGTACACCTGGGTGTTCTTCTTCGACGACCACTTCCTGGAGACCTTCAAGCGCACCCTGGACCGCGAGGGCGGCAAGGCGTACCTGGACCGGCTGCCCGCCTTCATGCCGATGGACCTCGCGGACGGCTACCCGGAGGCGACCAACCCGGTCGAGGCCGGCCTGGCCGACCTGTGGCAGCGGACCGTCCCGCACATGTCGGCGGACTGGCGGGCCCGGTTCGCCGAGTCGACCAGGAACCTGCTGAACGAGTCGCTCTGGGAGCTGTCGAACATCAACGAGGGCCGGGTCTCCAACCCGGTCGAGTACATCGAGATGCGCCGCAAGGTCGGCGGCGCGCCCTGGTCGGCCGGGCTGGTCGAGTACGCGGCGGGGGCCGAGGTGCCCGAGGCGGTGGCGTACTCCCGCCCGCTGCGCGTCCTGCGGGACGCCTTCTCGGACGGCGTGCACCTGCGCAACGACCTGTTCTCGTACGAGCGCGAGATCGGCGAGGAGGGCGAGCTGTCCAACGGCGTCCTGGTGCTGGAGACCTTCCTCGGCTGCTCCACCCAGGAGGCCGCGGACGCGGTCAACGACCTGCTGACCTCCCGGCTCCAGCAGTTCGAGAACACCGCGCTCACCGAACTCGCCCCGCTCTTCGCCGAGCACGCGCTGAGCCCGGAGGAGGTCGCCCGCGTCCTGGCCTACGTCAAGGGCATGCAGGACTGGCAGTCCGGCGGCCACGAGTGGCACATGCGCTCCAGCCGCTACATGAACGGCGGCGGCGCGGCCGCCCCGGTGCTCGGCCCCCGGGGCCTGGGCACCTCGGCGGCCAACATCCGCCTCGCGGCGGGCATCCGCGGCCTGCGCAGCTTCGCCCACGCCCCGCACCGCACGTCCGGGCCGTCCCTGCTGCCCGACTTCCCGATGCCGTACCCGCTCAGCCTCAACCCGCACCTGGACGCCTCCCGCGAGTACGTGGTCGGCTGGGCCCGCGAGTTCGGCCTGCTCGACCCGGAGCCCGGCGTCCCGGCCTCCGACATCTGGGACGAACGCAAGCTCCGCGACTACGACTTCGCGCTGTGCGCCGCCGGCATCGACCCCGACGGCACCCCCGCCGAGCTCGACCTCTCCTCCGCCTGGCTGACCTGGGGCACCTACGCCGACGACTACTACCCCGTCGTCTTCGGCCGCCCGCGCGACCTGGCCGGCGCGAAGGCCGCCAACGAGCGGCTGTACGCGCTGATGACGCTCGACGGCAGCCTCCCGTTCCCCCCGCGCAACGCGCTGGAGGCCGGCCTGGCCGACCTCTGGCAGCGCACCAGCGCCCCGTTCTCGCAGAGCTCCCGGGCCAAGTTCCGCAAGGCCGTCGGGGACATGATCGACAGCTGGCTCTGGGAGCTGGCCAACGGCGCGCAGAACCGCGTCCCCGACCCGGTCGACTACATCGAGATGCGCCGCGCCACCTTCGGCTCCGACCTGACGATGAGCCTGTCCCGGCTCGGCCGCGGCGAGGTGATCCCCGAGGAGGTGTACGCCAGCGGCACCATGCGCGCGATCGAGAACTCCGCGGCGGACTACGCCTGCCTGGTCAACGACCTGCACTCGTACCAGAAGGAGGTCGAGTACGAGGGCGAGTTCCACAACCTGGTCCGGGTGGTGGAGAACTTCTTCTCCTGCGACTACCCCGTCGCGGTCGACATCGTGGCCGACCTGATGGCCTCCCGGCTGAGCCAGTTCGCGCACGTGGTCAAGGGCGAACTCCCGATCCTCAAGCAGGACTTCGCGATCGAGGGCGAGGCCGCGCAGGCCCTCGACGGGTACGTCCGCGAGCTGGAGGACTGGATGGCCGCCGTCCTGCACTGGCACCGCGCGTGCGACCGCTACGCCGAGGACGTGCTGCGGCGGCACTTCGCCCCGAAGACGGCCGTCCCGGCCGACCTGGGGACGTCGGCGATGCGCATCCTGGAGACCATCGGCCGGTAGGGCGCGGGCGGCGCCAGGGGCGCGGGGAACCGCGCGAGCGGGCGGTTCCCCGCGCCCCTGACCGGCCCGACTCGGGCCCTCCTACTGCCAGTTGTTCTGCTGCGGCTGCCCCGGCGGCGCCTGGTGCGGCACCGGGGCCGGAGCCGGAGCCGGGTGGTGCGGGTGGTGCCGGTGCCCGCGCGGGTGCCGGGTGAGGGTGTAGCCGAGGACACCGGCCAGGGCGGCCAGCACGCCGCCCGCGACGGTCCACCACCAGCGGGTGTTCCAGCCGGAGAAGAGGTCCGAGTACCAGTGGGACTCCTCCGCCGCGGGCGCGGCCGCGTACGTCGCGCTCGCGCTCGGCACCGGGGTGGCCGCCGCCGCGGCGGCCGTCGCGCCGGCGTTCACCGGCGGCACCAGCGGGGCCTTGAGCGAGCCGCCCTCGGGCTGGGCGTCGTCCGCGCCGCCCTTGGTGGCGACGTGCACGTGGACGGTGGCGGCCAGGCCGAGGTCGGTCTGCGGGATGTCCGTGGTGGACAGCCGGACGTAGTACGTCCCGGGCAGCGGGTCCCCGGACCAGGGCTCGGCCCAGGACCGGATCTGCCGCAGCGCGCAGCTCAGCGCCAGGGTGGTCGCGCCCTGCTCGCCGGTGCCCTCCTGCGGCCCCGCGGTGCAGGACTGCCGGCGGCGCAGGCCGTCGAAGAGTTCGAGCGTCCAGGTCTGCGGGCCGTGCCGGTCCGCGGCGTCCGGCAGGGTGACGGTGACCTGGACGGTCGCGGTCTGGCCCTCGGCGGCCGGGAACGCCCAGTACAGGTAGTCGCCGGTGGAGACCGGGACGTCCGCGTCCTGGCCGGAGGCCAGCGTGGTCGCGGTCAGGAAGCTGGTGCCGACCGAGTTCAGCACCGGCTTCGCCCCACCGGAGGCGGAGGCGGAAGCGGAGGCCGACGGCGAGGCCGCGGCGGACGGGGACGCGGCCGAGGCCGTCGCCGGGGCCAGCAGGAGCAGGCCGGTGAACGCGGCGGCCGAGGCCGCGGCGGTGCGGAGCTTGCGCATCGTCAGTTCTCCCGCCAGACGGCGATCCGCCAGCGTGCCAGCCAGCCGAAGATCAGACCGGCGAGCAGGCCGGCCAGGGTCAGGACACCGAGCAGGATCCAGCCGCGGCCCAGGCCCATCGCGGGGCCGTCCGGAGCCGGGGAGGCGGCGGCGACGTCCACCGTCAGCTCCAGCGGCAGGCCCGGGTCGGCCTGCACGCCCGCCTGCGCGGCGAACGAGTTGCTGACCACCAGGCAGACCGTCCGGACGTCCGACCCGGCGCCCGCGCCCTTCGACGGGGAGGCCGAGGCCGAGGCCGAGCCGTCCCCGGTGGCGGACCAGCGCACGCCGGTCGAGGCCACGTCGGTGCGGCCCGAACCGGCGTCGCTGCCGCGCACCAGCTCCTGGCCGCCGCTGTCGGTGGCCCGGAGCAGCACCCCGTAGTCCCGGGCGACCGCCCGGTCCGGGGTCACGCTGACCGAGGCGCGCAGCTCCTCGCCCGCCTTCACCGGCACCCGGTACACCCGGTGCTCGGAGAACTTCTCCCGGTCGGTGTACACACCGGGGGTCAGGACCGGGGCGTCCGCGCACTTCTCGGTGCCCGTCACCTGCGCCGGGGCGATGGTGTGGGTGTCCTGGGCGCGGTTGACCAGCTGCTTGACGCGCTCGGTCAGCTGCTCCTGGGTGCGGACGTCGGTGAAGGTGCCGCCGGTCGCGTTGGCGATGCAGATCAGCTGCTGCCGGGTCTTGTCGTCGTGCGCCAGGCCCAGGGTGTCCACCACCAGGTGGATGCCCTGGCTGGCCAGCTCGCGGGCCACGTCGCACGGGTCCGGCGGGGCGCAGGTGTCCTCGCCGTCGGTGATCAGCACGATCCGGCGGGTGGTCGGCCCGGTCCCCAGGTCCTGCGCGGCGGCGCGCAGCGCGATCCCGATCGGGGTCCAGCCGGTCGCGCGGACGGTGGCGACGGCCGTCTTGGCCTCCACCTTGTTCGTCTTCCCGACCGGGTAGAGCTGCTGGGTGTCCTTGCACCCCTCCTTCTGGTCGTTGCCCGGGTAGGTCGCGCCCAGGGTGCGGATGCCGAACTCGGTCTCGTCCGGCAGCGCGTCGATGACCTCGTCGATCGACTGCTGGGCGACCGCCATCCGGCTCTTGCCCTGGATGTCGATGGTGCGCATCGACCCCGAGCCGTCCAGGACCAGGTCGACCTTGGGGGGTTCGGTCGCGGCGGGCGGGGCCCCGGGCTCGTCGGCGTGCGCGGGGAAGCCGCCCAGCACGGTGCCGACGACTATCGTCAGGGCCCCGAACAGGGCGGCCGCGCGGGCCGTCCGTCGTGGTGTGGGAGTGGTGATCACCCGCCGCATCCTAGGGACCGTCAGTTCGAATCGCCCAACGCGGGTGGTGGGCGGCCCCCGTCCCGAACGGGCGGGCGGGGCAGGCGGGGAGAGCACCTGACGGCGCGTCCGGCCGGGACCGGGGGACGCCGCCGGCGCGACGGCGCCGACGGGCGCGGGGCCGGGCGCGCCGGGACCGGCGGCGGCCCGCCGGAAACGGACACACCGCACCGGATCGGCCCAAATGCCGCCGCCCCTGGCTAAGGTGCGGGAGACGTGCCCAACGCCAGTCGGAAGGAAGCCCGCCGTGAGCAACCTGTTCGCGATCGCCTACCCGGATGTCCCCACCGCGCAGAAGGTCCGTGACGAGCTGGTCGGGCTGCAGAAGCAGAAGCTGATCGACCTGGAGGACGTCGTGGTGGTCGAGCGCCGCGAGGACGGGAGGATCAAGCTGCACCAGGGGGTCTCCAACACCGGGATGGGCGCGGCCTCCGGCGCGCTGTGGGGCGGCGTGATCGGGCTGCTGTTCTTCATGCCGTTCCTCGGCGCGGCGATCGGCGGCGCGACCGGCGCGGCGGTCGGCGCCTCCACCGACACCGGCGTGGACGACGACTTCATGCGGCGGGTCGGCGAGAAGCTGGACCCGGGCAAGGCCGCGGTGTTCGCGCTGGTCCGCTCGGCGACCCAGGACAAGGTGGTCCCCGCGGTCGCGCAGTTCGGCGGCGAGCTGATCCAGACCTCGCTCAGCCACGAGGAGGAGGAGCACCTGCGGGAGATCGCCAAGGCGGCGTACCCCGCGTCGACGCTCTGACCCCCGGACGGCCCCCCTCCGGCGGGGTGCCGGGCGCCCGCCGCCCGGTGCCCCGCCGTCCGTGCCCCTACGAGCTGGCGAGGACGGCTGGCGGTGGCGACTGACTCCGCGACCCGGACGGCCCGGGCGCCCCGGGTGCCGCGGGCCGGGTCCGGGCGGTGGACCGAACTGGTGCTGGTGCTGGCCGCGGTGGGACTCGCGGTGTTCGGCTACGTCGAGGTCGGCGTCGACCTCGACGGCCAGGCCCCGCCGGACGCCGCCCAGTACGGCGGCGCGCTCGGCGTGCTCGCCCTGCTCGCGCACGCCGCGGTGCGCTGGCGCGCCCGCTGGGCGGACCCGCTGCTGCTGCCGATCGCGGTGCTGCTGAACGGCCTCGGACTGGTCGTCATCTACCGGCTGGACCGCAACCCCGGCAGCGCCGCCGCCCCCACCCAACTGCTCTGGTCCACCCTCGGGGTCGGCCTGTTCATCGCGGTGCTGCTCCTGCTGCGCGACCACCGCCGGCTCCAGCGCTACGCGTACGTCGGCGCGTTCGTCGCCCTCGTCCTGCTGGTGCTGCCGGTGTTCTTCCCGCCGGTGTACGGCTCGCGGATCTGGATCACGCTGGGCCCGTTCTCCTTCCAGCCCGGCGAGTTCGCCAAGGTCCTGCTGGCGGTCTTCTTCGCCGCCTACCTGGCCGCCCACCGGGACGCGCTGGCGCTGACCGGCCGCAAGGTGCTCTGGTTCCAACTGCCGCTGGGCCGGGTGCTCGGACCGGTGCTGCTGATCTGGGCCGCGTTCGTCGGCGTGCTGGTCCTGGAGACCGACCTCGGCACCTCGCTGCTGTTCTTCGGCCTGTTCGTGGTGATGCTGTACGTGGCCACCGCCCGCACCGGCTGGATCGTGATCGGCCTGCTGCTGTCCGCGCTGGCCGCGGTCGGCGTCGGCTGGCTCTCCCCGCACGTGCACGGCCGGGTCACCGAGTGGCTGCACCCGCTGGCCTCGATCGCGGCCGGGCGGGGCGCCAACCAGATCGCCCAGTCGCTGTTCGCGTTCGCCTGGGGCGGCCAGCTCGGCACCGGCCTGGGCCTGGGCCACTCCGCGCTGATCGGCTTCGCCACCAAGTCCGACTTCATCCTCGCCACCGTCGGCGAGGAGCTCGGCCTGACCGGCCTGTTCGCGGTGTTCCTGCTGTACGCCCTGCTGGTGGCCCGGGGCTTCCGGACCGGCATCGCGCTGCGCGACCCGTTCGGGCGGCTGCTCGCGATCGGCCTGGCCGCGCTGGTGGCGATCCAGGTGTTCGTGGTGGCCGGCGGCGTCCTCGACCTGATCCCGCTGACCGGCATGACACTGCCGTTCATCGCCCAGGGCGGCTCGTCCGTGGTCACCAACTGGATCATCGTGGCGCTGCTGGTGCGGATGAGCGACCTCGCCCGGCGGCCCGTCCCCGAGGAGGACGCGTGAGGCCGCCCCGGCCCGCGGGCACCAACGGCGGACCGCAGGGCCTGCCCGGCATCTCCACCACCGGCCGCCGGGCCGGCACCTTCTGCATGCTGCTGATCGTCGCCCTCGCCGTCCAGGCCACCCGGGTCCAGGTGTTCCAGAAGCAGGGCCTGGACCACAACAGCGCCAACCAGCGCGCCACCATCCAGCGCTACGCCCAGCCCCGCGGCAACCTGCTGGTGGCCGGGCAGCCCGTCACCGGCTCCACCCCCACCGGCGGCCGCTACGCGTACCAGCGGACCTACTCGGACGGCCCGCTGTACGCCGCCGTCACCGGCTACTCCTCGCAGACCTACGGCAACACCCAACTGGAGGGCGTCTACGACGACCTGCTCTCCGGCACCGACCCCCGGCTGGCCGGCTGGGCGGTCTGGGACGCGATCACCCGGCACCAGCAGCCCGGCGGCGACGTGGTCACCACCATCGACCCGGCCGCCCAGCGCGCCGCGACGCAGGGCCTGGGCAGCCAGAAGGGCGCCGTCGCCGCGATCGAACCCGCCACCGGCCGGATCCTCGCCCTCGCCTCCGCCCCCAGCTACGACCCCGGCAGCTTCGCCGGCACCTCCGCCGCCGACCAGGCCGCCTGGAAGAAGCTCCAGGACGACCCCGACCAGCCGATGCTCAACCGGGCGCTGCGCCAGATCTACCCGCCCGGCTCCACCTTCAAGGTGGTCACCGCCGCCGCCGCGCTGGCCAACGGCACGGTCACCGACATCGACGCGCCCACCGACGCCCCCTACCCGTACGTCCTGCCCGGCACCACCACCCCGCTCAACAACGACACCGGCGCCTGCGACCGGGCCGGGCTCTCCCTGGACGAGGCGGTGACGCTGTCCTGCAACAGCGTCATGGGCTACCTCGGCGTGCGGACCGGCCTCGACCGGATGACCGCCATGGCGAGGAACTTCGGCTTCAACGACGCCCGGCTCGACACCCCCGTGCGCGCCGCCCGCTCCAACTTCGACGCCGACATGAACGCCTCCCAGCTGGCGCTCTCCTCGATCGGCCAGTACGACACCGCCGCCACCCCGCTGGTGATGGCGATGGTCGCCGCCGGGGCCGCCAACGACGGCCAGGTGATGTACCCCCAGCTCGTGGACCGGCTGACCAAGGCCGACGGCAGCCAGGTCCAGCTGATGCGCCCCGCCCTCTACCACCAGGCGTTCGGCTCCTCGGTCGCCCAGCAACTGCGGCAGCTGATGGTCGACGTGGTCGAGAACGGCACCGGCCGCAACGCCCGCATCCCCGGCGCCGAGGTCGGCGGCAAGACCGGCACCGCCCAGCACGGCGTCGACAACTCCGGCACCCCGTACGCCTGGTTCATCGCCTGGGCCCGCCCGGCCGGCTCCACCGCCGCCCCGCCGGTCGCCGTCGCCGTGGTCATCGCCGACAGCCAGGCCGACGACGTCACCGGCGGCGGACTCGCCGCCCCCATCGCCCGCTCCGTCATGCAGGCCGTGCTGAACCGCTGACCGTGCTCGACCGCCGGCCGGCCCAAACGTCAGAAAAACACCATTTGGTACTGTCCCGGTCTGATTCCCCACCAGAAGGACACCGATGAGCACCACCCGCCTGTTGCGGCGCAAGCCCGTGGACACCCTGATCGCCGAAGCCGGCGGCACCGGAACCGGACACCTGCGCCGCTCCATCGGCCTGTGGCAGCTCTCGGCGATCGGCATCGGCGCCACCGTCGGCACCGGCATCTTCTTCGTCCTGACCACCTCGGTCCCCGAGGCCGGCCCCGCCGTCGTCCTCTCCTTCGTGATCGCCGCCGTCACCGCCGGCCTCACCGCGCTCTGCTACGCCGAACTCGCCTCCGCCATCCCGGTCGCCGGCTCCTCCTACTCGTACGCCTACGCCACCATGGGCGAGCTGGTCGCCTTCGGGGTCGGCGTCTGCCTGCTGATGGAGTACGGCGTCTCCGCCTCCGCGATCGCCGTCACCTGGGGCCAGTACCTCAACCAGTTCTCCGACCTGGCCTTCGACCTCCACCTCCCCACCGCGCTCACCGCCCCGCCCGGCGACGGCGGCGTCTTCAACCTCCCCGCGGTCGTCCTGGTGCTGCTGGTCACCGTCCTGCTGGTCCGCGGCGTCGGCGAGTCCGCCAAGGTCAACGCCGTCATGGTGACCGTCAAGCTGGCCATCCTGGTGCTCTTCGTGGCCGTCGCCCTGACCGGCTTCACCGCCGGCAACTTCACCCCGTTCGCCCCCAACGGCTGGGACGGCGTCCAGACCGCCGCCTCCACCATCTTCTTCTCCTTCATCGGCCTCGACGCCGTCTCCACCGCCGGCGAGGAGGTCCGCGACCCGCGGCGCACCCTCCCGCTCGCCATCCTGATCTCGCTGGTCGTCGTCACCACCCTCTACCTCGCCGTCGCCGTCACCGCGATCGGCGCCCAGCCCTGGCAGCTGTTCGACGGCCAGGAGGCCGGCCTGGCCCAGATCCTGCAGGACGTCACCGGCCACACCTGGCCCGCCCTGGTGTTCGCGGCCGGCGCGATCGTCTCGATCTTCTCCATCACCCTGGTGGTGATCTACGGCCAGACCCGCATCCTGTACGCGATGGGCCGCGACGGGCTCCTCCCGTCCCCCTTCACCCGGGTCTCCGCCCGCACCGGCACCCCCGTCTGGAACACCCTGGTGGTCGGCGCCGCGGTCGCGGTCCTCGCCGCGGTCTTCCCGCTCAAGCTGCTGGCCGACATGACCTCGATGGGCACCCTGGTCGCCTTCACCGCGGTCTCGCTCGGCATCATCGTGCTGCGCCGCACCCGCCCCGACCTGCCGCGCGGCTTCAAGGTCCCGCTCTACCCCGTCACCCCGCTGCTCAGCGCCGCGTTCTGCGTCTACCTCATCACCAAGCTGCACGCCGACACCTTCCTGGCCTTCGCGGTCGTCCTCGCCCTCGCCGCGGTGCTCTACTTCGGCTACAGCGCCAAGCACTCCCGGCTGGCACGGGACTGACCCCCGGCGGGACCCGGCCCCGACACGCGAGAAGGGCCCCCGCGGGGGCCCTTCCGCCGTTCCGTCCGACCCGCTACTTGTTGTTGCCGACCCGCAGGACCTTGGAGACCGCCGGACCGGCCGCGGTCGCGCCGTGGCCGCCGCCCTGGACCTCCGCGGCCACCGCCAGGTCGCCCGAGTAGGCGGTGAACCAGGAGTTCGCGTCGGGGCTGTTGTCCACCTCGGCGGTGCCGGTCTTCGCGCCGGAGCCGGCCGGCAGGGCGGGCTTGACCTCGGCGGCGGTGCCGGAGCGGACGGTCTGCACCATCAGCGACCGCAGGCTGTCGAGGACCCCGGGGGCGAGGTTGCGGGCGGCCTTCACCTGCTCCATGCCGGGGACCAGGATCGGCTGGCGGAACACCCCGGACTGCACGGTCGCGGCCACCGACGCCATGCCGAGCGGGTTGGTGCGCACCCGGCCCTGGCCGATGAACTCGCTCGCCGCGCCCGCCATGTTGCCCTCGGTCGGGATGTCGGTGTCGAAGTTCGACAGGCCGGTCTTCCAGACCAGGCCGAGCCCGAAGACGTCCTTGGCGATCGCGGGCAGGCTGCCCGGCTTGAGGGCGTCCTTGCCCTTCTCGATGAAGGAGGTGTTGCAGGAGTGGATGAACGCGTCGGTGAGCGTGTACTCGGGGTGCGCGCCGGGCTCGTCGTTGGTGATGGACTTGCCGGTGACCATGGTGGTCTCCGGGCAGGGCATCGGGGAGGTGGGGGTGACGCCCGCCTCGAGCAGGGCCGCGGAGGTGATCACCTTCATGGTCGAGCCGGGCGCGGTCGCGCCGGAGAAGGCGCGGTTCTGGCCGGTCGAGGGGGAGAAGGCGTAGGCCAGGATGTTGCCGCTGCTGGGCTCGACGGCGACCAGCGAGGAGGGCTTGCCGGTGGCGGCGACCTCCTGCTCGGCGGCGGCCTGGAGACCGGCGTCGATGGTGAGCTTGAGGTTGGGGACGGGCTTGGGCTCCTTGATGGTGAACAGCTTCTCCGTGCTGCCCGAGCCGCTGCCGCCGGCCGTGCCGCCCGGGGTGCCGGTCGCCGCGCCGGTCGCCGCGCCGGTCGCCGCGCCGCTCGGAGCGCCGCTCGCCGTGCCGCCGGGGGCGCTCGGGGAGATGACCACCCCGCTGCCCGCGTCCGCCGGGTCGCCGCCCTGCGGGGCCGCGGCCCGCAGCTGGTTGAGCAGGCCGGTGAGCGAGGCGTAGCCGGTGAGCGGCTTGCCCTTGCGGTCGGTGACGGCGGACGGGGCGGCGTAGAGCGGCTTGACGGAGATGGTCTCGCCGGCGTCCAGCTTGGGGTGGATGACGCTGGGCGCCCAGTGCACGGCGGCGGTGCCGTCGCTCATCTTGACCACGCCGAGCACGCCGTCGTAGTTCCAGGGGGTGCCGCTCTCGGCGAACTCCAGCGACGCCTTGAAGCTCTCCAGCACGCCGGTGGGCGCGGGGCTCCCGGTGGCGGCGGCCGGGGCGGAGGCGGCGGCGCTCGCGGACTTGGACGCGGCGGGGCTGGGCGCGGTGGTGGGGCCGCCGACGGTGAGGTGGACGGCGCTGGGCTTCACGCCGTCCTGGAAGGACTGCAGCGCGGCCTGCGCCCGGTCCGGGTCGTCGGTGAGCTTGGCGGCGCCGAACAGGTCGCCCTTGGCCCAGGCGTCCAGGAACGCCTTGGCGCCGGACGCGGCGAGCTCCTGGCTGGGGGGCTCGGCGACCACGGTGCGCGGCTTCTTCGCCTCGGCCCCGCCGGAACCGCCGGAGACCAGGGCGTAGGCCCCGTACCCGCCGCCGACGAGTACCGCCGCTGCGACCACCGAGACGCCGATCTTCGCGCCCTTGTTCACGTCGTGTCCCCCATGGAGTGTCGTGGCCGTCGGAGTTCAGCGGCCACGACACCATAGGCAGACCTGCTCCGTGCACTCACGACACGGAGCTGGTTTGTGACAGTTCCGGTACACGTGTGCAGGTGTCGTGGCCGTTCGGGCGGACCGGTCAGATCCAGGTGTCGAGCCACATCCGGGCCCGCCAGTCGTCCATCGGGATCGTCTGCCCGGTGTAGATCGGGTAGAAGTACAGGAAGTTCCACAGGACGGCGACGACCAGCAGCCCGGCGCCGGTGGCCCCGGCGAGCCGGCGGTCGGGCGAGGCGTCGGCCCGGCCGAGCATCGCGCCGATCATCATGGTCACCGCGAGCACCAGGAACGGGACGAAGCAGACCGCGTAGAAGAGGAAGACCGTCCGGGCCTGGTAGTTGAACCAGGGCAGGTAGCCGGCGGCCAGCGCGCACAGGATCGCCCCGGCCCGCCAGTCGCGGCGCAGCGCCCAGCGGTAGAGGCAGTAGGCCAGCGCGACGATGCCGGCCCACCAGAGCAGCGGGGTGCCGAGGGCGAGCACCTCGCGGGCGCACTCGGTGGTGGTACAGCCGGACTGGCCGTTCTTCGGGGACTCGTAGAAGAAGGAGACCGGGCGGCCCAGCAGCAGCCAGCTCCACGGGTTGGACTGGTAGGTGTGCGGGCTGGTCAGGTTGACGTTGAAGTGCCAGATCTCGTGGTGGTAGTGCCACAGGCTGCGGGCCCAGTCCGGCATCCAGCTCCAGGAGCCGCCGGGGTGCTGGGCGGCCCAGTCGCGCAGGTAGCCGCCCCTGCCCGGCTCGGCGGAGGAGGCGATCCAGCCGCTCCAGCTGGCCAGGTAGGTGACGGCGGCGGTCAGGCCGAGGCTCAGGCCGGACCAGCAGAAGTCCCACGCCTGGCGGGCGAGGAGCGGCAGTCCGCCGGGGGAGCGGCGCACGTCCGCCAGGCGGCGGGCGGAGGAGTCCCAGAACGCGGCCAGCAGCACCAGGGCGAGGATCGCCGGGGCGCCGCTCCACTTGGTGCCCGTCATCAGGCCCAGGCAGACGCCCGCGGCCAGGCGGTAGGGGCGCCAGCCGAGGTGCCACCAGTCGGCGGCCAGGCCCCGGTCGATCCGCTCGGCGATCCGGGCCCTGGTCCGGTCCCGGTCGACCAGCAGCAGGCCGAACGCGGCCAGGAACCAGAACATCACCAGCAGGTCGAGGATGGCGGTGCGGCTGAGCACGAAGTGCAGGCCGTCGACGGCCAGCAGCAGGCCGGCCACGCAGCCCAGCAGGGTGGAGCGGAACATCCGGCGGGCGATCCGGGCCAGCATCAGCACCGACAGGGTGCCGAACACGGCCACCATGAACCGCCAGCCGTACGGGCTCATGCCGAAGAGGTGCTCGCCCAGGCCGATGATCCACTTGCCGACCGGCGGGTGCACCACGAACGCGGCCTGGGCCTGGTCGATCGCCGGGACGGCCGGGTTGGGCGCGGTGATCAGCGCGTTGGCGTCGTCGGGCCAGTTGCTCTCGTAGCCGAGGTGCCAGAGCGCGTACGCGTCCTTGGCGTAGTACGTCTCGTCGAAGATCAGCGCGTGCGGGGTGCCGAGGTTCGTGAAGCGCAGCACCCCGGCGAACAGCGCGACGGCCAGCGGCCCGAGCCAGCCCGCCCACCGGCACAGCCAGGACCAGAGCGGGTCGGGCAGCCGGACGCCGAGCCGGACCAGCACCGGGGAGGGCGCGACGAGCGCCGGGGTGACGCCCGGGCCGTCCGGCATCGGCGGCACCAGCTGCTCGGCCGCGCCGGGGCGCCGGGGTGCCCGGTAGCCGACGCCGGACAGCGCGCGGGCCCATCGGGAGGTCGGTTCGGGCTCCGCGCGCGGCGCCGGAACGGCGGCCGGGTCGGCCGGTTCCAGCACGGTCACGCCGCCCCGCTCGGGGTGGTCCATACCACTCTCCATGTCGCCGTTCACGGGCCACATCGTAGGGGCAACGGCTGAGGGCACAAGGGGTCCGCGGCCCGCGCTTCCCGGCGGTCGCGCGCTCACCAGCCACGAGCCGTCCCCCGGTAGGGGAGGATGGTGCCGTGACTGGTGTTCTCGTACTGGCAGGTACCCCCATCGGCGACGTCGAGGACGCGCCGCCCCGACTGCGCGCCGAACTCGCCGAGGCGGACGTCATCGCGGCCGAGGACACCCGGCGGCTGCGCCGGCTGACCCAGGCCCTGGGCGTCACCCCGGTGGGCCGGGTGCTCTCGTACTTCGAGGGCAACGAGGTGGCCCGCACGCCCGAGCTGGTGGCCGCGCTGCAGGGCGGCGCCCGGGTGCTGCTGGTCACCGACGCGGGCATGCCCTCGGTCTCCGACCCCGGCTACCGGCTGGTGGACGCCGCCGTCGCGGCCGGGATCAAGGTGACCGCGGTGCCCGGCCCGTCCGCGGTGCTGACCGCGCTGGCGCTCTCCGCGCTGCCGGTGGACCGGTTCACCTTCGAGGGCTTCCTGCCGCGCAAGGCCGGCGACCGCGCCCGGCAGCTCGCCCAGGTCGCCGCCGAGCCGCGCACCATGGTGTTCTTCGAGGCCCCGCACCGGATCGCCGAGACGCTGGCCGCGATGGCGCAGGCGTTCGGCGCCGACCGCCCGGCCGCGGTCTGCCGGGAGCTGACCAAGACGTACGAGGAGGTCCGGCGCGGCCCGCTGGCCGAGCTGGCCGCCTGGGCCGCCGACGGCGTCCGGGGCGAGATCACCGTGGTGGTGGCCGGTGCCCCGCCGGCCGCGCCGGAGGAGGTCGGCCCGGCCGAGCTGGCCCGCCGGGTGGCCGCCCGGGAGGAGGCCGGGGAGCGCCGCAAGGAGGCGATCGCGGCGGTCGCGGCCGAGCTGGGACTGCGCAAGTCGGTGGTGTTCGACGCGGTGGTGGCGGCCAAGCACGCGCCGTGACCGCCTGGCACCGGTCATTTTGTATGGCGATGGCCGGAATCGCGCGTACGTTGGAATGAGCACCCCAGCGGAGGGCCAATTCGGGACCAAGACTTGGCAAGCCGGGCATCGGACGGAGCCTCCCGGGCATTCCCTGGGATGGAACACCCCGCACCCGGCGGCAGCGCCGGGCGACGGGCTCCGAGCGAAGCGAGGTGGCGCATGAGCGACACGATCGACAGCCCCCGGAACGGCGGAGCACCCAGCGGCCTCGGCACGACCAGCCGTCCCGCCCCCGTGCAGACGGTCCACGAGGCGTACTCCTTCGCCTGCCTCAACTGCGGCTACGGCTGGGAGCAGGCGTACGACATCGAGCACCGCACGGCCCGCGACGGCCACACCGTCGTCGAGTACACGGCGAACGGGGTCCGGGTCCCCTCCCCGCTGCGCGAGCTGGCCTGCCCGGGCTGCGGCGGCGAACGGGTCCGGATCATGCGGGCCGGACGGGTGGCCGGCATGGCCGCCGTCACCAAGCGCGGCCCCGGCTACGCCCCCACCGCCGAACCGGAGGGCCCGCCCGAGCCCGCCCGGCTGCGGGCGCGCCGCCACTGGCTCGCCTGGCTGCGCCGCACCGGCTGACCCCGGCCCCGCCCGGCCGACCCGCCCCGACCGCCCCGCCCGGGGCGGTCCGGCCCGGGACGGCGCGGCCACTAGGATTCCGAGCCATGGCGGCCTTGGAAGAGCACCCCGGTACCGGCGCGTACTACGTCACCACCCCGATCTACTACGTGAACGACCGGCCCCACCTGGGCCACGCGTACACCACCGTCGCGGGCGACGTGCTGACCCGCTGGCACCGCCAGCGCGGCGAGGACGTCTGGTACCTCACCGGCACCGACGAGCACGGCCAGAAGATCCTGCGCACCGCCGAGGCCCACGGCACCACCCCGCAGGAGTGGTGCGACCGGCTGGTCGAGGAGGAGTGGAAGCCGCTCTGGGAGCACCTGCGGATCGCCAACGACGACTTCATCCGCACCACCCAGGCCCGGCACACCGACCGCGTCCAGGAGTTCGTCCAGGACCTCCACGACAGGGGCGAGATCTACCGGGGCAGCTACACCGGCCCCTACTGCGTCGGCTGCGAGGAGTACAAGCTCCCCGGCGAGCTGCTGCCCGGCGCCACCGAGGACGAGAAGCTCTGCCCCGTCCACAAGCGCCCGGTCGAGTGGCTGGAGGAGGAGAACTACTTCTTCCGGCTCTCCGCGTACGGCCCGAAGCTGCTGGAGTTCTACGCCGCCCACCCGGACTTCATCCAGCCCGCCGCCGCCCGCAACGAGGTGCTGCGCTTCGTCGAGCAGGACCTCAAGGACCTGTCGATCTCCCGCTCCACCTTCGACTGGGGCGTCCCGCTGCCCTGGGACGACAAGCACGTCCTGTACGTCTGGGTCGACGCCCTGCAGAACTACATCACCGCGGCCGGCTACGGCACCGACCCCGAGCGCTTCGCCCGGCTCTGGCCCGCCTCCGTGCACCTGGTCGGCAAGGACATCCTGCGCTTCCACGCCGTCATCTGGCCCGCCATGCTGATGGCCGCCGGACTGCCGCTGCCGCGCCGGGTGGTCGCCAACGGCTGGCTGATGGTGGGCGGCGAGAAGATGTCCAAGTCCAACCTGACCGGCATCGCGCCCACCGACCTGACCTCGCACTTCGGCGTCGACGCCTACCGCTACTACTTCCTGCGGGCGATCCCGTTCGGCACCGACGGGTCCTTCTCCTGGGAGGACTTCACCGCCCGCTACACCTCCGAACTCGCCAACGACTTCGGCAACCTGGCCTCCCGGGTCACCGCGATGACCGTCAGGTACTTCGACGGCGCGCTCCCGGCCGCCACCGCGCACGGCCCCGCCGAACAGGCCGTCGCCGACGCGCTGGCGAAGGCCGCCGCCGAGGCCGACCGGAGGATCGGCGAGGAACTCGACTTCGCCGGCGGCATCGCCGCCGTCTTCGAGTTCGTCAAGCTGGTCAACGGCTACCTCACCGAACAGGAACCCTGGAAGGTCGCCAAGTCCCCCGACGGGCGGGACCGGCTCGCCACGATCCTGTACACCGCCGCCGAGGCGCTGCGGGCCACCGCCGTCCTGCTCAACCCGCTGATGCCGGACTCCGCCGCCAAGCTCTGGGACTCGCTCGGCGCCGGGGCCGGGCTCGGCGCGCTCGCCGACCAGCCGATCGCCACCGTCGCCGACTGGGGGCGGCTGCCCGCCGGGTCCGCCGTCACCAAGGGCGAGATCCTGTTCCCGCGCCTCGAAGAGAAGGCTGCTGCCTGATGGCCGGCAAGAAGAACGACGCGGACCGCACCACCCCGCCGCCGCTGCCCGAACCGCTCGCCGTGCCGGTCGCCGACTCGCACACCCACCTCGACATGCAGTCCGGCACCCCGGCCGAGGGCCTGGCCCGGGCCGCCTCCGTCGGCGTCACCACCGTCGTCCAGGTCGGCTGCGACGTCCCCGGCTCGCAGTGGGCCGCCGACCTCGCCGCCCGGTACCCGCAGGTGCACGCCGCCGTCGCCCTGCACCCCAACGAGGCCCCGCGGATCTTCCTCGGCGACCCCGACGACTGGTCCGGCCGGCGGCGGAAGCCCGGCGGCCAGGACGCCCTGGACAGCGCGCTCGCCGAGATCGACCGCCTCGCCGCCCTCCCGCAGGTCCTCGCCGTCGGCGAGACCGGACTCGACTACTTCCGCACCGGCCCCGAGGGCGTCGACCTGCAGAAGGAGTCCTTCCGCCGGCACATCGAGATCGCCAAGCGCCACGGCAAGGCACTCGTCATCCACGACCGCGACGCCCACGAGGACGTCATCGCCCTGCTGCTCGAAGAGGGCGCCCCCGAGCGCACCGTCTTCCACTGCTACTCCGGCGACGCCGCCATGGCCAAGACCTGCGCCGAACACGGCTGGTACCTCTCCTTCGCCGGCCCCGTCACCTACAAGGCCAACCACGCCCTGCGCGAAGCACTCACCGCCACCCCCCTCGACCGCGTCCTGATCGAGACCGACGCCCCCTTCCTCACCCCCCACCCCTACCGGGGCCGCCCCAACGCCCCCTACCTGATCCCGGTCACGCTGCGCGCGATGGCGGCCCACCTGGCCCTGGCGGAGGACGAGTTGGCGACGGCGATCGCCGCCAACACGGCCCGCGCCTTCGGCTACCGGCCGCACCCTGGTGACGGGCCCGCTCGTTAGCATGAGGCAGTGAGGAGGCTGCGATGACCGCCGAACCGATCGACTGGGTGTACCCGCCGGCCAACGGCTGGACGTTTGACCAGGTCAATGAGCTCGATCTGCCGTTCAAGTGGGAGCTGGTGGACGGAGCGATCGGGGTCAAGGGACAGACGCTGTGGTGGCACGACCGGGAGCAGGGCGTCCACCTCCCGGTCGCCGTGCACGAAGGGGCGCTCCGCACCGAGCTGCCGTTCCCCGTCGAGATCGATCTCAAGCGGCTCGTCAAGCGCTGACCCGTATCCTTGGCGGGTGAGCACCACCGAACCCCCCTCCGACGGCCACCTGCTGGGCGCCGCCGACATCCGTGCGCTGGCCGAGGCGTTCGGCGTGAAGCCGACCAAGCAGCGCGGGCAGAACTTCGTCATCGACGGGAACACCGTGCGGCGGATCGTCCGGGCGGCGGGGGTGACGGACGAGGACGCGGTGGTCGAGGTCGGGCCGGGGCTCGGGTCGCTGACGCTGGCGCTGCTGGAGGCGGCGCGGCACGTCACGGCGGTGGAGATCGACCCGCTGCTGGCGCGGCACCTGCCGGACACCGTGCGGGGCCGGATGCCCGCGAAGGCGGACGCCTTCGACCTGGTGCTCAGCGACGCGATGGAGGTCACCGAGCTGCCCGGCCCGGCACCGACCGCGCTGGTGGCGAACCTGCCGTACAACGTCGCCGTGCCGGTGCTGCTGCACATGCTGGAGACCTTCCCCAGCATCGAGCGCACGCTGGTGATGGTGCAGAGCGAGGTCGCCGACCGGCTCGCCGCCAAGCCCGGCAACAAGGTCTACGGCGTCCCCTCGGTGAAGGCCAACTGGTACGCGGACGTCAAGCGCGCCGGGGCGATCGGCCGGAACGTGTTCTGGCCCGCGCCCAACGTCGACTCCGGCCTGGTCTCGCTGATCCGGCGCGACCCGCCGGCCACCACCGCCACCCGCCGCGAGGTGTTCGCCGTGGTCGACGCCGCCTTCGCCCAGCGCCGCAAGACCCTGCGGGCCGCGCTCGCGGGCTGGGCCGGCTCGCCCGCCGCCGCCGAGGAGGCGCTGCGCGGCGCCGGGATCGACCACACGCTGCGCGGCGAGATGCTCACGGTGGAGCAGTTCGCCGCGATCGCCGAGCACAAGCCGAAGACCCAGTCCCAGGAGCAGTGATGGTCACGGTCCGCGTCCCCGCGAAGGTCAACGTCCAGCTCGGCGTCGGCGGGGTCCGCCCCGACGGCTACCACGACCTGGCGAACGTCTTCTTCGCCGTCGCCCTCGGCGACCAGGTCACCGCCACCCCCGGCACGGGCGTCACGCTCAGCTGCGACGGCCCCGACGCGGACGCCGTCCCGCTCGACGGGGACAACCTGGCCGCCCGCGCCGCCCGGCTGCTCGCCGCCCACCACGGCCTCGCCGACCCCGGCGTCCACCTGCACATCGACAAGGCCATCCCGGTCGCCGGCGGCATGGCCGGCGGCAGCGCGGACGGCGCCGCCGCGCTGCTCGCCTGCGACGCCCTGTGGGGCCTGGACACCCCGTTCGACACCCTGCTGGAGCTGGCCGCCGAACTCGGCTCCGACGTCCCGTTCGCGCTGCTCGGCGGCGTCGCGCTGGGCCGCGGCCGGGGCGAACTGCTGGAGCCGCTGCCGGTCTCCGGCACCTTCCACTGGGTGTTCGCGGTCGCCGACGGCGGGCTGTCCACCCCCGCCGTCTTCCGCGAGTGCGACCGCCTGCGCGAGGAGTCCGGCCGCGGCTCCTCGCTCGCCGACGTCCCCACCCCCGACGCCGACCCCGCCCTGCTCGCCGCCCTCGCCGAGGGCGACCCCGTCGCGCTGGCCGCCGCCCTCGGCAACGACCTCCAGGCCGCCGCCGTCTCGCTGCGCCCCGCCCTCGCCGACACCCTGCACGCGGGCACCGAGGCCGGCGCCCTGGCCGCCCTGGTCTCCGGCTCCGGCCCGACCTGCGCCTTCCTCGCCAAGGACGCCGACGCCGCCGCCCACCTCGCCGCCGCCCTCCGCGCCTCCGGCACCTGCCGCACCGCCCACGCCACCCACGGCCCGGTGCCGGGCGCGCAGGTGGTCAGCGCACCCAGGCCTTGAACGCCTCGGTGTCCAGGGTGATCCCGACCGGGTCGGGCAGCACGGCGGGCTTGCCGAAGGGCCGCCGCACCAGGCTCACGTACCGGCCGTCCTCGGGCTCGCTGTGGACCAGCACCTCGCCGCCGTCCCGGTCGACCAGCAGGTAGACCGGGATGCCGGTCTCCGCGTAGGCACGCGGCTTCTCATCCCGGTCGCGGCGGTCGGTGTCGCGGTCGTACGAGGTCACCTCGACCACCATGACGACCCGGCCGGGGTCGGCCCACTCGCCCTGGCCGGCGAAGCCGCCCTTCGGGGCGAGCACGCCGTCCGGCTTGGCGTGGCCCTTGCGGTAGGTCTCCACCCGCAGCCCGCGTTCGGGGTACAGCCACAGGTCGGGGCGCTGCTGCATGCACTGCTCCATCACCCAGCGGATGATCTCGTCGTGGTCGCCGTCGGGCACCGCCTTGACTCCGATCCGCCCGTGGATGAACTCCATCCGGACCCCCTCGCGCTCGGCCGCCAAGGCGATGCGCTCGAACTCCTCGGCCAGCATCTGCGGCCGGTCCTCCACCGCCGTCATCACAACCTCCGGCTCACCGTCGTGGTCTTCGTACGGTACCGCGCGGCAGCGACGGGAAGGGAGACGACGGGCGTCCGCCACCCGTGCGCGGTGGTACGCCACCTCCGCGCACGCCGCCGCAGGTGGTCCACACCTCTGCTTGACCTGGAGCGCGCTCCGGGTTCCAGACTCTCTCCCGTGGCCCGCACCGGGCGGGCCGCGGACAACGAGGGGAACCCGGATGCGCAAGCGCACCATCGGAACCGACCCGCGCACCCGCCGCGAGGTCAGCGTGCTCAGCCTCGGGGCGATGCTGTTCGGCACGCTCACCGACGAGGCCACCTCCTTCGCCGTGCTGGACCGGTACGTCGAGGCGGGCGGCACCTTCATCGACACCTCCAACAACTACGCCTACTGGCAGGACGGCAGCCAGGGCGGCGCCAGCGAGGAACTGCTCGGCCGCTGGCGGGCCAGCCGGGGCGTCACCGACGAGGTGGTCATCGCCACCAAGCTCGGCGCCCGCCCCAAGGCCCCCGGCACCGGGTTCGTCGAGAACGCCGAAGGGCTGTCCGCCGAGGTGATCCGGGCCTCCGCCGAGGCCAGCCGCAAGCGCCTGGGCGTCGACAAGCTCGACCTGCTGTACGCGCACATCGAGGACGCGAAGGTGCCGCTGGCCGAGACGGTGCACGCGTTCGGCGAGCTCGTCCAGGAGGGGACGGTCGGCCTGCTCGGCGTCTCCAACCACTGGTCGTGGCGGGTCGAGCGGGCCCGCAACCTCGCCGAGCGGGCCGGGCTCCCCGGCTACGAGGTGCTCCAGTACGGCCACACCTACCTGCGCCGCCGCGCCGACGTGCCCGGCTTCCTCTCCGCCGACGGCGACCAGGCCGCCGTGCACGGCGACCTGATCTCCTACCTCAAGGAGAACCCGGAGCTGACCATGGTCGCCTACTCCCCGCTGCTCGGCGGCGGCTACGTCCGCCCGGACAAGCCGCTCGGCCCGTCCTTCGACCACGCGGGCACCGCGCCCCGCCTGGCCGCGCTCGACGCCGTCGCCCGGGAGACCGGCGCCACCCGCAACCAGGTGGTGCTGGCCTGGCTGCTCGGCGGCGAGCTGCCGGTCGTCCCGCTGGTCGGCGCGTCCTCGGTGGCCCAGCTGGACGAGAGCCTGGCGGCGCTCGACCTGGAGCTGACGGACGAGCAGCGCGCCCGGCTGGACTCCGCCCGCTGACGCCACCGGGACCACGTCCGGCGTCCCACTAGGCTGGGGAACGTTCCACCCCCCTTCCTCAGGAGTGCAGCTTCGTGGCCGTCAACCTCGCCACCATCGAGTCCGTCACCAAGGTGTACGGCACCAGGGCCCTGCTGGACGGGGTCAGCCTCGGCGTCAGCGAGGGCGACCGGATCGGTGTGGTGGGCCGCAACGGTGACGGCAAGACGACGCTGGTCCGGATGCTGGCGGGCCTGGAGGAGCCGGACAGCGGGCGGGTGACCTGGTCCGGCGGGCTGCAGATGGCGGTGCTGACGCAGCACGACTCGCTGGACCCGGCGGCCACCATCCGGCACGAGGTGATCGCCGGCCGGGCCGACCACGAGTGGCTCGGCGACGCCCGCATCCGCGACATCATCCAGGGCCTGTTCGGCGGCCTGGACCTGCCCGGCTTCGCCGACGGCCTGGACACCGTGATCGGCCCGCTCTCCGGCGGCGAGCGCCGCCGCATCGCGCTCGCCAAGCTGCTGCTCGGCGAACCCGACCTGGTCGTGCTGGACGAGCCCACCAACCACCTCGACGTGGAGGGCATCGCCTGGCTCGCCAAGCACCTCCAGAACCGCCGCTCGGCGCTGGTCTGCGTCACCCACGACCGGTGGTTCCTGGACCAGGTCTGCACCCGGATGTGGGACGTCCAGCGCGGCGAGGTCCGCGAGTACGAGGGCGGCTACTCGGACTACGTGTTCGCCCGCGCCGAGCGCTCCCGGATCGAGGCCACCGAGGAGCAGAAGCGGCAGAACCTGGCCCGCAAGGAGCTGGCCTGGCTGCGCCGCGGCGCCCCCGCCCGCACCTCCAAGCCGCGCTACCGGATCGAGGCCGCGAACGCGCTGATCGCGGACGTGCCGGAGCCGCGCGACAAGTCCGAGCTGATGAAGTTCGCCAACGCCCGCCTCGGCCGGACCGTCTTCGAGCTGGAGGACGTCACCGTCAAGGCCGGCGAGAAGCTGCTGCTGGAGCACCTCACCTGGCAGCTCGGCCCCGGCGACCGGATCGGCCTGCTCGGCGTCAACGGCGCGGGCAAGACCTCGCTGCTGCGGGCCATGCAGGCCGCGTACGCCACCCAGGGCGACGTGCAGCCGGCCGGCGGCGTGGTCAAGGTCGGCAAGACCGTCCGGCTGGCGTACCTCTCCCAGGAGGTCGCCGAGCTGGACCCGGCCACCCGCGTCCTGCAGGCCGTCGAGCAGGTCCGCGGCCGGGTCGACCTCGGCAAGGGCCGGGAGATGAGCGCCGGGCAGCTGTGCGAGCAGTTCGGCTTCGGCAAGGACAAGCAGTGGACGCCGGTCGGCGACCTGTCCGGCGGCGAGCGCCGCCGCCTCCAGCTGCTGCGGCTCCTGATGGACGAGCCGAACGTGCTCTTCCTCGACGAGCCCACCAACGACCTCGACATCGAGACGCTCAACCAGCTGGAGGACCTGCTCGACGGCTGGCCCGGCTCGATGGTCGTCATCAGCCACGACCGGTTCTTCATCGAGCGCACCACCGACACCGCGTACGCCCTGCTCGGCGACCGCCGGATGCGGATGCTGCCCGGCGGCGTCGACGAGTACCTGGAGCGCCGCACCGCGATGGCGGAGGCCGCCGCCCAGGCCGCCGCCGCCCGGGTGCCGGCCGCCGCGGAGACCACCGGGCTGTCGGCGGGCGACCTGCGGGCCGCCAAGAAGGAGATGCAGAAGCTGGAGCGGCAGATCGCCAAGCTGGACCAGCAGGAGTCCAAGCTGCACACCCAACTGGCCGAGCACGCCGCCGACTTCTCCAAGGTCGCCGAGCTGGACGCGCAGCTGCGCAAGGTCCGCGAGGAGAAGGAGGAGCTGGAGATGTCCTGGCTGGAACTGGCCGACCAGGTCTGACCCGCCCGGGCCCGGCCGCGGACACCTGGCGGGGCCTCGGACGCCCGGCGGGGCCGTGGCCCCCTGGCTCGGCTCGGCCGCTCGGCCTGGCCCCAGTCGCTCGGGCCCGGGCTTCGACCGCTCGGTCGAGCCTTAGCCGTCCTGCTCGGCTCCGGTCGCCCGGCTCGGGCCCCGGCCGTGCGACGCGGGCTTCGGCCGCCCGGCCGGGCCTCAGCCGTCCAGGAGCTGGTCGAGTTCGTCGGCGGCCCGGGCCAGCGCGCTGCGGGACGGGTCGTGCGGGCCGGTCGGGCCGGCGATCCGGCCGGTCGGGGGGTGGTGGGTGCGGGCTGCGGCGGTGATCCGGTCCAGCGAGGTCAGCACCCGTTCGATCACCTCCGGCTCCGGCTGCCGGCCGCCGTAGCGCAGCTGGGCGGCGTACGCGGCCACCGCGCCGGACATCCGTTCCAGCGCGGCGGTGGTGGGCAGCCAGCGTTCGGCGAGCCGGCCGGCGGGCGGGGGTTCGGCCAGGCCGAGGTCCACCTGCCGGCGGGCGTCGGCCAGTGATCGGTACGCGGTGCGGCGCAGCCACACCTCGGCGACCGGCTGGGTGCGTCCGGCGACCACCGCGGCCAGGTAGCGGCGCAGGGTGGCGGCGGCGGTGACGACGCTGGGCTCGATCCGGTGCGGCGGCCGGTCGGGCCACAGCAGGTAGCCGAAGACCAGCACGATGCCGCTGGCCAGCGCGGTGTCCAGGACCCGCGGCCAGAACTCGGCGGCCCCGCTCTCCCCGCCGAGCTGCACCAGCAGCAGCGCGACCGGCGTCATCACGATGGTGTTCAGCCCGTAGTGCGCGGCCGTCGAGTACGGCAGCAGCGCCACGCAGAGCGAGATGGCCAGGCTCAGCGCCCAGGGGTTCGTGGTCAGCGCCAGCAGCACCGCGGTGACCGCGATGCCCAGCACGGTGCCCAGCGCCCGGCTCACCGCCCGCTGGAACACCGAACCCAGGTCCGGCTTGAGGACGAACGCCACCGTCATCGGCACCCAGTAGCTGCGGCTCAGCGTCACCCCGTTGACCAGCGTCTCGGCGACCGCCACGCACAGCGCCACCCGCAGCCCGTAGCGCACCGAGCCCCGGGACAGCAGCCGGGCGCGCAGCCGCCACGGGTCGGGCGGCGGCGGGGCGGCGGTGTCCAGCGGCGCCCAGCGGCCCGCGACGGTGTCGGCGGCGGCCCGCAGCGCGGTGTCGAACGCCGTCCGGGACGGGGTGTCCGGCCGCCAGTCGGGGTAGTCGGGCTCGGGGCCGCCGGTGATCCGGGCGGCCAGCCGGGCGGGCAGCTCCGCCACCTCCGGCGGCACCGGGCGCCAGGCCCACAGCAGCCCGGCCGCCGCCTCGGTGGCGCCCAGCGCGGCCTCGTACGAGCGGCGCAGCCAGCGCAGCCGCTCCGACTCGCGCCGGTCCGGGCGGGGCGGCGGCAGCAGGTCCTGCATCTGGTTGAGCCGGCCGGTGAGCAGGCGGCGGGCCGCCGCGCCGTCCGGGGTGCCGAGGGCGGCGAGCAGGCCGCCGAGTGCCAGGTAGACCTCGGCGAGCGCCCGGGTGCGCGGATCGGAGCGGACGTCGGTGCGGTAGCGCACCCCCATCAGCAGCACCAGCGCGGCCCCGCACGGCATCATCGCGGGCGCCGCCCACCACGGGTGCGGCAGCGCCATCCCGCCGCCCAGCGAGGCCGACACCAGCAGCAGCATCCCGGCCGCCGACCCGCGCGGCCCGGTCGCGGACAGCGCCCCGCCCGCGAAGCCCACCGCGGTCAGCGCCGCCCCGATCTCCAGGCCGCCCGCGCCCCGGTACTGCAGTTCGGCGCCGATCAGCATCCCGGCCGTCGACGCCGCCAGCGCCAGCGCGATCCGCGGCGCCCGCAGCCGCAGCGGCTCCACCCGGTCGTTCATCGTCGCGTGCATCGCCCCCAGCGCGGCGAACACTCCCAGCGCCATCCGGTCGCACAGCAGCCCGGCCAGCAGCGGCACCGCCATCCCCACCGCGGCCCGCACCACCAGCGCCCGCGCCACCACCGGGCGGCTCGGCCGCAGGGCCAGCGCCCACCACGCGGAGGGGTCGCCGGAAGCACGGCTGCGGCCGGGGGCTGACACAGGATCACGCCTTCGCTGCACGGGAGTTCGCGGCTGCTGGGCGACATTGCACGGCAGATCGGGTCTTCTCGGGCAGTTTAGCCCTCCGACCTGGCCGAAGCGGATTTCCCAACCCGTCCGCGGAGCATGTAGTGTTTTCCTCGTCGCAAGGGGAACCGCGAGGGACCCGGAGCAACAAGCCCCTATAGCTCAGTCGGTAGAGCGTCTCCATGGTAAGGAGAAGGTCTGCGGTTCGATTCCGCATGGGGGCTCAGGACAGCGAGGCCCCGCCGTGAGGCGGGGCCTTTCGCGTTGTCCCGTTCGGGCCGCCCCGCGCGGGTCGCCCCCTCCGCGTTGCCCGGGGCCGGTTCCGGAGGTGCTCTGGCGGGGCGGGCGATTGTGCGCTGTGATGGTGCGTCTGTCGGGCCCGGAGGGGGAGGCGCGGGATGAGCGCACGGCTCGTGGTGGCGGACGACCACCGGCTGATGGCCGAGGCGCTGGGGTCGGCCCTGCAGCAGCGCGGGCACCGGGTGCTGGGGATCGGGGCGCCGTGCGGGGCGGTGCTGGAACTGGTGGCGGGGCGGCGGCCGGAGGTGTGCCTGCTGGGGACGGCGGGCGGGCCGGACGACCCGTTCGGGCCGCTGCGGCGGCTGCGCCGGGAGCGGCCGGAGATCGCGGTGGTGGTACTCGGCCCGCTCGGCGCGCCGGGGCGGGTCGCGGCGGCGTTCGCGGCGGGGGCGGCCGGGTACGTCCGCAGCGACGAGCGGATCGAGGTGGTGGACCGGGCGATCGTCCGGGTGCGGGCCGGGGAGGCGGCGGTCGGGGTCGACGTGCTGCGGGCGGCGTTCGAGCACCTGCTGTGGCCGGCGGCCGAGCCGGACGACGAGGCGCTGCGGCTGCTGCGGCTGCTGACCCGGCGGGAGGTGCAGGTGCTGGCCCGGATCGCGGACGGCGAGGACACGGCGGCGATCGCCGCGGCGATGCGGATCGCCCCGTCCACCGCCCGCACGCACGTCCAGCGGGTGCTGACCAAACTGGGCGCGCGGTCCCGGCTGGAGGCGGCCGCGCTGGCGGCCCGGACCGGGCTGCTGGACCAACTGGCCTGATCTTCCCGTGAGTTCACCGTCCGGCCCGGCGCGGGGGCGGGAGGCCCGCCCGGCCGGCCCGGACGGGCGGTTCAGACGGGTGCCCTATGCTCCGGTCGAGGAACACCCGAAATGTCGCGGAGGTCGGAGAACATGGGCAAGTACCTGGTCACGGGCGGAGCCGGTTACGTGGGGAGCGTGGTGGCGGCGCACCTGCTGGAGGCGGGCCACCGGGTGACGGTGCTGGACGACCTGTCGACCGGGTTCGCGGAAGGGGTGCCGGACGGGGCGGAGTTCGTGCGGGGCCGGATCCAGGAGGCGGCCGGGGTGCTGGACTCCTCCTTCGACGGCGTGCTGCACTTCGCGGCCTCCTCCCAGGTCGGCGAGTCGGTGGCGGACCCGGAGAAGTACTGGCGCAACAACGTGGCCGGTTCGCTGGAGCTGGTGGCGGCGATGCGCAAGGCCGGGGTGGGCACGCTGGTGTTCTCCTCCACCGCGGCGGTGTACGGGGAGCCCGAGGAGGTGCCGATCAAGGAGAGCGCGCGGACGGCGCCCACCAACACCTACGGGGCCACCAAGCTGGCGGTGGACCACCTGATCACCTCCGAGGCGACCGCGCACGGCCTGGCCGCGGTGAGCCTGCGCTACTTCAACGTGGCCGGGGCGTACGGGCGTTACGGGGAGCGGCACGAGCCGGAGTCGCACCTGATCCCGCTGGTGTTCCAGGCGGCGCTGGGGCAGCGCCCGGACATCGCGGTGTTCGGCGAGGACTACCCGACCCCGGACGGCACCTGCATCCGGGACTACATCCACATCGCCGACCTGGCCGAGGCGCACCTGCTGGCGCTGGACGCCGCCAGGCCCGGCGAGCACCTGGTGTGCAACCTGGGCAACG
This sequence comes from Kitasatospora sp. NPDC090308, assembly GCF_044769485.1. Classification (NCBI taxonomy): domain Bacteria; kingdom Bacillati; phylum Actinomycetota; class Actinomycetes; order Kitasatosporales; family Streptomycetaceae; genus Kitasatospora; species Kitasatospora sp. NPDC090308. Next base: position 294,519 of record NZ_JBIVXY010000002.1, read on the forward strand.
GCACCGGCTTCTCGGTGCGCGAGGTGATCGAGTCCGTCCGGCGCGTCACCGGCCGGGAGATCCCGGTCCGGATCGCCGACCGCCGCCCGGGCGACCCGGCCGTCCTGGTCGCCGCCGCCGACCGCGCCCGCGAGGCGCTCGGCTGGACCCCGAAGCGCCCCGACCTCGACCGGATCGTCGCCGACGCCTGGGAGTTCACCCTCGCCCACCGCGCCTGACCAGCCCGCTCCCCGGCCCGGCTCCCGCCCCCGGAGACCCTGTGTACAGGAACTTCACCAAACCCCCACGCCGCGGCGGCGCACGCCCGTAGGCTGAGTGAGGCACCGGTGGGGGTCGGGCCACGAGCAGGGGGGCAAGGACGATGGGGCGTATGCGCGTCCTGGTGGTCGACGGCCACCGGATCTTCGCCGAGGCGCTCGCCACGGCACTGGCCGCCGAACCCGACGTGGACGTCGGGGCGGCGGGCAGCGCGGCGGCGGCCGAACGGGCGCTGGAGCGGGCGGTGGCCGAACACCGCCCGTACGACGTGGTGCTGGTCGACGTCGACCTGGGCGCCGTCCCGCTGCCGCCCCGCGCCCCGGCCGGACCGCCGTCGCCGCACCCGCAGGCCGCCCCGCCGCCCCGCGTGCAGGCCGCCGCGCCCGGGCCGCCCGCGCCCCGGCGCGCCCCGGCCGGGCCGCGACAGCCGCACCATCCGCAACAGCGGCCCGCCGCCGTCCAGTTGACGCCGCCGCAGCTCCCCGCCGTCCGGTCCGGCGAGGTCCGGCCGCTGACCGACGGGATCGCCCTGGTCGCCCGCGTCCGGCGGGCCCACCCGGAGGTGCGGGCCGTCCTGCTGGCCGCCGCGGACGACCCGCAGCGGGCCGCCCGGGCCCTCCAGGCCGGGGCCAACGGCTGGGTGGCGCGCGAGAGTTCGCTCAGCGCGCTGATGACCGTGGTGCGCGGCGTGCGCCGCGACGAGACGCACCTGCCGCCCGCGCTGCTCACCGGCGTGGTCCGCGAACTGACCTCGGCCCGCCGCGACCGCTCGGAGAGCGAGCGGCTGGTCGCCGCGCTCACCCCCCGCGAGGAGGAGGTGCTGCGCTGCATGGTCGCCGGGCTCGGCCGGCAGGCCGTCGCCGAGCGGCTGTTCCTCTCCCCGCACACCGTCCGCACCCACATGCAGAACGTCCTGGGCAAGCTGGGGGTGCACTCCACGCTCGCGGCGGTCGCGGTCGCCCGCCGGGCCGGGATCGCGCCCTCCGAACCGCCCGTCCCCGTCCCCCCGCCGACCGTCGCGGCCGCCACAGGCCCCGGCGCGGGCTGAACGAGCCCCCGCCTCCCCCGCACGTTCCACTCCGTGATTCAGGGAAACCGGAGGTCAGATGTTGCCGCACCGCACTGCCGCACGCCCGCACGGGGCCCGTACCCGCCCACCGGACGGCTCCACCGGCCTGCGCACCCTGGTGGTCGGGGCCGGTTCCGCCGGCACCGCCCTGGTCCGCGACCTGGGCCGGACCCCGGAGTTCGGCCTCGACCCGGTCGGCGTCCTGGACGACGACCCGGCCAAGGCCGGCCGGGACGTCTCCGGCAGCCCCGTCCTGGGCCCGCTCGCCGACCTCACCGACCTGGCGCTGCGCCACCGCGCCCAGGTCGTCGTCCTCGCCATCCCGGGCCTGCCGCACCAGCGGGTGCGGACCCTGGCCACCGCCGCGGCCGCCGCCGGCGCGGCCGTCCGCTACCTGCCGTCCTTCCTGGCCGCGCTGCGCCGCGAGGTGGTCGGCTCGGACATGCGCACCCTGGACGTCAACCGGCTGATCGGGCGGCACGAGGTGCACGTGGTCTCGCCGGACGTCCGCACCGTGATCGAGGGCCGCCGGGTCCTGGTGACCGGTGCCGGCGGCTCGATCGGCAGCGAACTGTGCCGCCAGGTCCAGGCGTTCGGGCCGGCCGCGCTCTACATGCTCGACCACGACGAGTCCAACCTGCACCGCCTCCAGCTCGACATCTGGGGCGAGGCGCTGCTCACCGACGACTCGCTGGTCATCGCCGACATCCGGGACCGCCCCCGGATCCAGCAGATCTTCCGCGACCTGCGCCCCGACGTGGTCTTCCACGCCGCCGCGCACAAGCACCTGCCGCTGCTGGAGCGCCACCCCAGCGAGGCCGTCAAGTCCAACGTCCTGGGCACCGACCACCTGGTCGAGGCCGCGCTGGCCACCGGCGTCGAGCGGTTCGTGCTGATCTCCACCGACAAGGCCGCCGACCCGACCTCGGTGCTGGGCGCGAGCAAGCGGCTGGCCGAACTCATCGTCCAGGCCAACGCCCGCGACGCCCGCAACCTCGGCACCGGCGTCTTCGCCGCCGTCCGCTTCGGCAACGTGCTCGGCTCGCGCGGCTCGCTGCTGTCCGTCCTGGAGGAACAGCTGCGCAGCGGCGGCCCGGTGACGGTCACCCACCCCGACGTCACCCGCTTCTTCATGACCATCGAGGAGGCCGTCGGCCTGGTCCTGGAGGCCGGGCGGATGGCCGAGGGCGGCGAGGTCTTCGTGCTCGACATGGGCGAGCCGGTCCGGATCGTCGACCTGGTCCACAACTTCGCCGAACAGGTCCAACTCGGCGCGGACGAGGTCGAGATCCGCTACACCGGCCTGCGGGCCGGCGAGAAGCTCAACGAGGCCCTGTTCTCCGCCGCCGAGGAACGCCTGCCCACCGCCCACCCCCGGATCTTCGCCACCGCCGCCGACCACGCCGCCGCCCCCGAGGACCTGGCCGGCGGCCTCACCGGCCTCTACGCGGCGGCCACCACCAACGACGACCCCGAAGTCCGCGACCGCCTGGCGGCCCTGCTCCCCGGCTACCAGACCGCCCCCGCCCGCACCCCGGCGCTCGCCACCCCGTACCCGGACGGCTTCTGAGCCCGTGACACCGGCCCCGCCGGGGCCGGGCTCAGCTGCTGCGGTCGAAGGGGGCGACCAGGTCGCGCAGCAGGGCGGCGAGTTCTGCCTGCTGGGCGGGGGCGAGCTGGGAGAGGATCTCGCGCTCGTGGGCGAGGAGGCCGGCCAGGGCCTGGTCGGCCTGGTCGCGGCCGGCCCCGGTGAGGCGGACCAGGACGCCGCGGCGGTCGTCCGGGTCGGGGAGGCGGACGACCAGGCCCTTGGCGGTGAGGCGGTCGATCCGGTTGGTCATGGTGCCGGAGGTGACCAGGGTCTGGGTGAGCAGCTGGCCGGGGGAGAGCTGGTAGGGGGAGCCGGCCCGGCGCAGGGCGGTGAGGACGTCGAACTCCCAGGGTTCGAGACCGTGCTCGGCGAAGGCGGTGCGGCGGGCGCGGTCCAGGTGGCGGGCGAGGCGGCTCACCCGACTGAGGACCTCAAGCGGTTCCACGTCGAGGTCGGGGCGCTCTCGGCGCCATGCTGCGACCAGGCGGTCGACCTCGTCCTCCATGACGATCAGTGTATCGGGGGGTGTGTCGATGTGAAGTCTCTTGACATCAAGAGATAACAAAGGAAGTCTCGGCGTGACAGGGATATCTTGACATCGAGATACTTTCCGGAGCCGCGCCATGCCCGCCCACTGGGACGCCGACCAGTACCTGCACTACGCCGACCTGCGCAACCGCCCGTTCGACGACCTGCTCGCCCGGGTCCCCGGCCTGCCGCCCCGCCCCACCGTGCTGGACCTCGGCTGCGGCCCCGGCAACTCCACCGCCGCCCTGCGCCGCCGCTGGCCCGACGCCCGGCTGCTCGGCCTCGACACCTCGCCCGAACTGCTGGCCCGGGCCCGCGGCGCCGACGGCGAGCCCACCGCCGAGTACCGCGAGCAGGACGTCACCGCCTACGACCCGGCCCCCGAACGGCCCCACCTGATCGCCTCCAACGCCGCCCTGCACTGGATGGACACCGACACCGCCGACCACCTCGCCCTGCTGCCCCGCTGGGCGGCCGCGCTGCGCCCCGGCGGGGTGATCGCCTTCCAGCTGCCCGGCAACTTCGCCGCCCCCAGCCACACCCTGCTCGCCGAGCTGCGCCGCAGCCCGCGCTGGCGCGACCGCCTGGGCACCGCCCGCCCCGACGCCTCCTGCCACGCCCCGGACCGCTACGCCCGGACGCTGCTGGCCGCGGGCTGCGCCGTGGACGTCTGGGAGAGCACCTACACGATGGTGCTCCAGGGCCCCGACCCGGTGCTGGAGTGGGTCAAGGGCTCCGCGCTGCGCCCGGTGCTGGACCGGCTGCCGGAGCCGGCCGAGCGGGCCGAGTTCCTGGCCGGGTACGGCGCGCTGCTGCGCGCGGCGTACCCGGCGACCGAGCACGGCACCCTGTTCCCGTTCCGCCGGGTCTTCGCGGTGGCCGTCAAGCACTGAGGAGCCTCCGGACGGCCGCCGGGTCACTTCGCGCCGGGCAGCGCCGGGTGCCGGCCCAGCACCACCACGCCGACCACGACCGCGGCCAGCCCGGCGCTCTGCCAGGCCAGCGCCCCGGGGGTGAGCCGGAGCCGGTCGCCGAGGAAGCCGACCGCGCAGGCGATCCCGGCCAGCGGCTGGGCGGCGGTCAGCGCGGGCAGCGACATCCGCAGCGGGGCGGCCTCGAACGCGGACTGCACCAGCAGCAGCCCGACCACGCCCAGGCCGAGCACGGTGTACGGCGGCCAGGACACCAGCGCGGCCGCCGCCCCGTCCTGGTCGATCCGGTCGAAGGTGGCGCGGGTGAGCGCGTCCTGGAGGCCGTAGAGCAGCCCGGCGGCCAGCGCCAGCAGGGTGGCCTCCTCGAACAGCGGAAGCCGGCGGGCCACCGCGACCAGCAGCAGGGCCAGGCCGGAGACGATGCCGATCACCAGCCAGTGGCGCAGCGGCCCGGCCGCCGGGCCGCCGCCCCGGGGCTGCCCGGCGGCGATGAACGCGGTGACGCCGAGGGCGATCAGGGCGACGCCGGCCCAGCCGGAGCGGCCCAGCCGGGTGCCGGTGATCCGGCGGGCCAGCAGCATCGCCCAGACCAGGTTGGTGGCCAGCAGCGGTTCCACCAGGGTGACTTCGCCCTGGCTGAGGGCGAGCGCGGAGAGCACCTGGCCGCCGATCATGAAGGCGATGCCGAGCAGCCAGTCGGGCATCCGCACCAGGTCGAGCAGCAGCCGCCAGCGCAGCAGGTCCCCGCTGGGCGCGCGCTGGGCGGCGTGCTGCTGCAGGACGAATCCGGCGCCCAGCAGGCAGGCCGCGCCGAGGGCCAGCAGGAAGACCGCCACGGGACCGCCCCTGTCGTGCGTGTCGGCCCGGCGGCCCCGGTGGCGGGGCCGGGCCGGTCAGTTCTTGCGGTCGCCGACCAGCTTGGGGTGCCGCTCCAGGCCCTCCAGGCCGTGCCAGGCGAGGTTGACCAGGTGGGCGGCGACCTCCGCCTTGGCGGGCTTGCGCACTTCCAGCCACCACTGGCCGGTCAGCGCCACCATGCCGACCAGCATCTGCGAGTACATCGGCGCCAGCCTGGCGTCGAAGCCCCGGGACTTGAACTCCAGGCCGAGGATGTCCTCGACCTGGGTGGCGATGTCGCCGATCAGCGAGGCGAAGGAGCCGGTGGACTGGGCCACCGGCGAGTCCCGGACCAGGATCTTGAAACCGTCGGTGGAGGTGTCGATGTAGTCCATCAGCGCGAACGCGGCCTGCTCCAGCAGCTCGCGGGAGTGCCCGCCGGTCAGCGCGCCGGTGACCATGTCGAGCAGCAGCTGCATCTCGCGGTCGACCACCACCGCGTACAGGCCCTCCTTGCCGCCGAAGTGCTCGTACACGACGGGCTTGGAGACCCCGGCGCGCTCGGCGATCTCCTCGACCGAGGTGCCGTCGTAGCCGCGTTCGGCGAAGACCGTCCGGCCGATCTCCAGCAGCTGCTCGCGGCGCTGCTTGCCGGTCATCCGCACCCGGCCGGCGCTCTTGCCCCCGCCGCGGCGCGAGGGCTGCCGATGGCCGGCGCTGTCTCCGTTGGTCCCGTTCACCCCTCCATCATGCTGTAGGCGCTGACTCATGCGGCGCGGCGGGCGGCGATCCGCTCCGCGCCGGGCCAGCGGACGTCGTGCGCCCAGCCCGCCTGTTCGAACCAGCGGATGACCCGGGCCGAGGAGTCGACCTGGCCGCGGAGCACGCCGTGCCGGGCCGAGGTGGGGTCGGCGTGGTGCAGGTTGTGCCAGGACTCGCCGCAGGAGAGCACGGCCAGCCACCACACGTTGCCGGACCGGTCGCGGGACTTGAACGGGCGGGCGCCCACCGCGTGGCAGATCGAGTTGATCGACCAGGTGACGTGGTGCAGCAGCGCGACCCGGACCAGCGAGCCCCAGAAGAAGGCGGTCAGCGCGCCCTGCCAGCTCCAGGTGGCCAGGCCGCCGACCAGCGCGGGCAGGCCGAGCGAGAGCAGCGTCCACAGCCAGAACAGCCGGGAGATGCGCCTTATGGCCGGGTCGCGGACCAGGTCGGGCGCGTAGGTGAGCTGCGAGGTCTGCTCCTCGTCGAACATCCAGCCCATGTGCGCCCACCACAGGCCCTTGAGCAGCGCGGGCACGCTCTCGCCGTAGCGCCACGGCGAGTGCGGGTCGCCGTCCTTGTCGGAGTAGCGGTGGTGCTTGCGGTGGTCGGCGACCCAGCGCACCAGCGGGCCCTCGACGGCCAGCGAGCCGAGCACGGCCAGGCCGAGCCGCAGCGGGCGGTTGGCCTTGAAGGCGCCGTGGGTGAAGTAGCGGTGGTAGCCGACGGTGATGCCGTGGCAGGTCAGGAAGTACATGGCGACGGCGATCCCGGCGTCCAGCCAGGACAGCCCCCAGCCCCAGGCCGCCGGGACGGCGGCCAGCAGGGCCAGGAAGGGCACCGCGATGAACAGGATCAGGGTGGCGCGCTCCAGCGCGCCCTGCTTCTCGCCGCCTCTGGTGGCGGACAACGCGGTGGCGGTTCGCTGTGCGTCCTCGGCGGCGCTCGGCGGCGCCTGCCCGGCCTGGATGGTCATGGCGCTTCCCTGGGGGAGAGGGGACCGGCGGAGTACCTACGTGACCGTAACTTACGGCATCGTAGGTACCGGGCCCGGGAAAACGGAAGGGCCCCGCGCGCACGTGTCGCACCGTTCGCCCGCCGGATCCCGGCCCGTCGGTAGCGCGTCGGTAGCGCGTCGGCGGTCCGCCGACGGCCCGTCCACGGGGCGCGACCTGCGCGGTCGGGGGGCGCGGGCCGGGGCGCCTTCGGGGAAGGTGGTGGAGCTACGGGCCGTCAACCCGTAGGCTGTGCTGGGCGCGCGTCGCGCCCGTTCCGCCGTGGTGTAATGGCAGCACAGGGCCCTTTGGAGGCCTTTGTCTGGGTTCGAATCCTAGCGGCGGAGCCTCTTCCCGGCCGGGCGCCGTCCCGGTCCGACCGTTTCGGACGGTTTGTCTTCCTTTTCTCTCGGTATTGTTCGGTGCGCCCTCAATCCGCATCGACCGAGGAGTCTCCCCGCGTGAGTGCCAACCAGCCCGCCGCCGTCATCGTGCTCGCCGCCGGGGGCGGTACCCGAATGAAGTCCAGGGCGCTGCCGAAGGTGCTGCACGAGATCTGCGGGCGCTCCCTGGTGGGCCACGCGGTCAGCGCCGCACAGGAGTTGACGCCCGGTCAGCTGGTCGTGGTGATCGGCCACCTGCGCGAGCTGGTCCAGGCCCACCTGGCCGAGCACCACCCGGCCGCCCGCCCGGTCGTCCAGACCGAGCAGAACGGCACCGGCCACGCGGTGCGCACCGCGCTGGAGGCGCTCGCCGCCGACGGCGTGCAGCTGGACGGCACCGTGCTGGTCACCACCGGCGACGCCCCGCTGCTGACCGGCACCACCCTGGCGGCGCTGGCCGCCGCCCACGCCGAGCAGGGCAACGGCGTCACCGTGCTGACCGCCCGCGTCCCCGACGCCACCGGCTACGGCCGGATCCTGCGCGGCCCGGACGGCGCGGTCGCCGCGATCGTCGAGCACAAGGACGCCACCGCCGAGCAGCTGGCCGTCGACGAGATCAACTCCGGGGTGTTCGCCTTCGACGCCAAGCTGCTGGCGCTCGCCCTGTCGCTGGTCGGCACCGACAACGCGCAGGGCGAGGAGTACCTGACCGACACCCTGGAGATCCTCCGCCGGGAGGGCCACCGGGTGGGCGCGGTGGTCGCCGCCGACCACCGGGAGATCGTCGGCATCAACGACCGGGTGCAGCTCGCCGCGGCCCGCCGGCTGCTCAACGACCGCCTGCTGGAGAACGCCATGCGGGCCGGCGTCACCGTGGTCGACCCGGCCTCCACCTGGTTCGACGTCCAGGTCACCTACGAGCCGGACGCGCTGGTGCACCCGAACACCCAGCTGCACGGCGCCAGCCACCTGGGCGAGGGCTGCGAGGTCGGCCCGAACACCACGCTGACCGACACCGCGGTCGGCGCGGGCGCCCGTGTGAGCAACACCACGGCCGACCGGGCCGAGATCGGCCCGGAGGCCGCGGTGGGCCCGTACGCGTACCTGCGGCCGGGCACCAGGCTGGCCCGGGGGGCGAAGGCCGGCACCTACGTCGAGATCAAGAACTCGGAGCTCGGCGAGGGGGCGAAGGTCCCGCACCTGTCGTACATCGGGGACGCGACGATCGGCGAGGGCACCAACGTCGGTGCGGCGTCCGTCACAGTCAACTACGACGGCGTGAACAAGCACCGGACGGTGATCGGGGCCCACTGCCGCACGGGTTCCGACAACATGTTCATCGCTCCGGTGACGGTCGGTGACGGCGCCTACACGGCCGCCGGGTCGGTGATCACCAACGACGTCCCGGCCGGTTCGCTGGGCGTCGCGCGGGCCCAGCAGCGCAACATCGCGGGCTGGGTTGAGCGGAAGCGGCCCGGTTCGGCCTCGGCCCGCGCGGCGGCGGAGGCCGGTGGGGCGGAGTAGTCGGGCGTGACGGCCGGGGATCTTGAGGAGTGGTCCCCGGCCGCCGGAGCTTCCGCGGGGCGCGTAACCTGATGTACATACGTGCGCCATCGGGCCAGTCCGGCCGTGCCTCGGCGTACTCACCCAGAGTGGCAATACACGAGGAGACGGTGCAGTGAGCGGGATCACGACCTCCGGTGAGAAGAAGCTGAAACTCTTTTCCGGCCGTGCCCACCACGAACTTGCCGAGGAGGTCGCCCGCGAACTGGGCACCGAACTCGTCCCGACCAAGGCCCTGGACTTCGCCAACGGCGAGATCTACGTCCGCTTCCTGGAGTCCGCCCGCGGTGCGGACTGCTTCGTGATCCAGAGCCACACGGCTCCGATCAACCAGTGGATCATGGAGCAGCTGATCATGATCGACGCGCTCAAGCGCGCGTCGGCCCGCAGCATCACCGCCATCCTCCCCTTCTACGGCTACGCCCGGCAGGACAAGAAGCACCTCGGCCGCGAGCCCATCTCGGCCCGCCTGGTCGCCGACCTGCTGCGCCAGGCCGGCGCCGACCGGCTGATGGCCGTGGACCTGCACACCGCGCAGATCCAGGGCTTCTTCGACGGCCCGGTGGACCACCTGTTCGCGCTGCCGATGCTCGCCGACTACGTGGGCGACCGCGTCCCGGACCGCTCCAAGCTGACCGTCGTCTCCCCGGACGCCGGCCGGGTGAAGGTCGCCGACCAGTGGTGCGACCGCCTCGGCGCCCCGCTGGCGATCATCCACAAGCGCCGCGACATGTCGCAGGCCAACACCATCCTGTCCGCCGAGGTGGTCGGCGACGTCAGGGACCGGGTCTGCGTCCTGGTCGACGACATGATCGACACCGCCGGCACCATCTGCGCCGCCGCCGACGCGCTGTTCGACGCCGGCGCCGCCGACGTCCTGGTGGCCGCCACCCACGGCGTGCTCTCCGGCCCGGCCGCGGACCGGCTGAAGAACTCCCGGGTCAGCGAGTTCGTGTTCACCAACACCCTGCCGACCCCCGCCCAGCTCCAGCTGGACAAGATCACCACGCTGTCGATCGCCCCGTCGATCGCCGCCGCGGTGCGCGAGGTGTTCGAGGACGGCTCGGTCACCAGCCTCTTCGAGGGCGTGCACTGACCCTCCGTCAGCCACCCGCCAGCCCCCTGGTCGGCCCCCGGTCCCGCACGGGAACCGGGGGCCGATTTCACGTCCGTGCCACCCCCCGGTTAGTCTTGGGAGACTGCTCGGCGAGGGATGCCCATTCGGTGCTCCGTGATCGACGCGCGAGAACGATGCGCCTTGATCGAACCGCCGAGCGTCCCCCCAAACGTACTTGAGGGTGTGGCCCGGCGGTTCTGTCGTTCCTGCACCCCTTCGCTTCACGAGGAGTGCAGCCGTGTCCGAGATCCGCCTTGCCGCCGAAGCCCGCACCGAGTTCGGCAAGGGTGCCGCCCGCCGCGCCCGCCGCGCCGGCTTCGTCCCCGGTGTCGTGTACGGCCACGGCCACACCCCGGTGCACCTGAACCTGCCCGGCCACGACCTGATGATGGCCCTCAAGACCCCGAACGCCCTGCTGGTCGTCCCGATCGAGGGCAAGGACGAGTTCGTGCTGCCGAAGGCCGTCCAGCGCGAGGCCATCAAGCGCACCATCGAGCACGTCGACCTGCTGCTGGTCAAGCGCGGCGAGAAGGTCACCGTGGAGATCCCGGTCCACACCGAGGGCGAGCTGGCCCCCGGCGGCAACCTGATCGAGAACGTGCTGAACGCCCTCCCGATCGAGGCCGAGGCCACCCACCTGCCCGAGTCGGTCACCGTCTCGATCGAGGGCCTGGAGGCCGGCGCCGCCATCACCGCCGGCGACATCACCCTGCCCTCCGGCGTGACCCTGGCCGTCGAGGCCGACACCGTCGTGCTGCAGGTCATCGGCGCCCAGGCCCCCGAGGCCACCGAGGAGGAGGAGGCCGAGACCGAGGCCGCCGCCGCCGACGAGGCCGTCGAGGCCTGATCACCGCTCCCTCGCTGCCCCGGCCGTCCCGCCCCGCGCGCGGACGGCCGGGGCAGCGGCGTGTCCGGGATGATGTGACGGTACGGAGAACACCCGCGTGAGGAGCGGCATGAGCGAGTACGACGGCCCCTGGCTGGTGGTGGGCCTCGGCAACCCGGGCAAGGAGTACGCCCGCAACCGGCACAACATCGGCTTCATGGTGGTCGAGCTGCTGGCCCGGCGGATGGGCGCGAAGTTCAAGGCCCACAAGAGCCGGGCCCAGGTCGCCGAGGGGCGGCTGTCCGGCAAGCGGGTCGTGCTGGCCGAGCCGATGAGCTTCATGAACCTCTCGGGCGGGCCGGTCACCGCGCTGCGCGACTTCTACAAGGTTCCGACCCCGGCGATCGTCGCCGTCCACGACGAGCTCGACCTCGACTACGCGGCGCTGCGGCTGAAGACCGGCGGCGGCGACAACGGCCACAACGGCCTCAAGTCGCTCACCAAGTCGCTCGGCCCCGACTACCACCGGGTCCGCTGCGGGATCGGCCGCCCGCCCGGCCGGATGGAGGTGGCCGACTTCGTGCTCAAGGACTTCTCGGCCACCGAGCGCAAGGACCTCGACTGGTTCGTCGACCGGGCCGCCGACGCCGTCGAGGCGCTGCTCGCCGACGGCCTGGAGCGGGCCCAGCAGAACTACAACTCCTGACCCCCGCCGCCGGGTTGGCACTCAGTGCAGGCGCGGACCGGGATTCGACCACCCTCCGTACACAACGTTCATGCAACGCTTCCCCGTTGGAAGCTGACCTGGGGTCAGAAACGGCCGGGGATCGGATACCGTCGAAACCGGTGCCGCAAGGATTGAAGTGCCGTCTATGGGGGTATGGACCGTGATCCGGTCAGAGCGCGTGGGCAAGGTCGTCGGAGGCACCGTCCTGTGCCTGGCCGCCGGGGGATGGGTCGCCGGGCCCGCCGCGGCCGCCGAACCCACCTCCGTCCCGGAGCCCGCCGCGGCCCGGATCGCCCCGCCCACCGGCTCGGTCGGCTCGGCCGGCGGGTACGCGGTCGGCGGCGGCCTGGTGGTGGTGGCCGGCGGCGCGGCGGCCTGGCTGCGCAAGCGCAGGCGGGCCTGAACGAAGGACGCGCGAACGGCGGCGGCCCGCCCCCTCGGTGGACGAGGGGGCGGGCCGCCGCGGTGCGCGGTGCGCGGATCAGCCGGTGTTGCGCAGGCCCGCCGCGATGCCGTTCACGGTGAGCAGCAGCGCGCGGGCGCGCAGCGGGTCCTCCGGGCGGCCGGCCGCGACCTCCTCGCGCTGCCGGCGCAGCAGCGCGACCTGGAGGTAGGAGATCGGGTCGAGGTAGGCGTCGCGCACGGTGAAGGTCTGCTTGAGGACCTCGTTGTGCTCCAGCAGCTCCGACTCGCCGGTCAGCCGCAGCACCTCGCGCAGGGTGAGGTCGTGCTCGGCGACGATCTGGTCGAAGACGTGGTGCAGCTCGGCCGGGACCAGCTGCTCGACGTAGTGGCGGGCGATCCGCAGGTCCGTCTTGGCCAGCGTCATGGCGACGTTGGACAGGAAGTTCCGGAAGAAGTGCCAGTTGCCGTGCATCTCGTCCAGCACGTCCGTCAGCCCGGCCTCGCGGGCCGCCGCCAGGCCGGAGCCCACGCCGTACCAGCCGGGGACGATCTGCCGGGACTGCGTCCAGCCGAACACCCACGGGATGGCCCGCAGGCCGTCCAGGCCCGCGCCGCTGTCGGGGCGGCGGGACGGGCGGGAGCCCAGGTGCAGCGAGGCCAGCTGGTCGACCGGCGTCGCCGCGAAGAAGTACTTCGGCAGGTCCTCCTGCTCGACCAGCGCCCGGTACGCGGTGTGCGCGGCGGCCGAGACCTGGTCCATCGCCGCGTCCCAGCGGGCCAGCTCCTCCGGGGCCTGCCGGGGCGCGGTGTGCAGCGCGGACGCGGCCAGCGTGGCGGAGAGGGTCAGCTCCAGGTTCTCCCGGGCCAGCGAGGGCAGCAGGTACTTGTCGGAGATCACCTCGCCCTGCTCGGTGACCTTGATCTCGCCCTCCAGGGTGCCCCACGGCTGGGCCAGGATCGCCTCGTGCGAGGGGCCGCCGCCGCGGCCGACGGTGCCGCCGCGGCCGTGGAACAGCCGCAGCCGGATGCCGTAGCGGTGCGCGACGTCGCGCAGCCGGCGCTGGGCCCGGTGGATCTCCCACTGCGAGGTGGTGATGCCGCCGAACTTCGAGGAGTCCGAGTAGCCGAGCATGACCTCCTGGATGTCGCCGCGCAGCGACACCAGCAGCCGGTACGACGGGTCGGAGAGCATCTCGTCCAGGATGCGGTCGGCCTCCTGGAGCTCGTCGGTGGTCTCCAGCAGCGGCACGATGCCGATCTTGGCGATGCCCGCGTGCAGGTCGATCAGGCCGGCCTCGCGGGCCAGCACCGCCGCCGCGAACACGTCGTCCGCGCCCTGGCACATCGAGATGATGTACGACTCGACGATCTCGTCGCCGAACCGCTCGAAGCCCTCCCGGATGGTGGTGAACACGCCCAGCGTCTTGGCGCCCGCGGCGTCCAGCGGGGCCGGGGTCGGGGCCAGCGGGCGGCGCGAGCGCATCTCCTTGGAGAGCAGGCGCTGGCGGTACTCGCGCGGCATGTCGGTGTAGCGCCACGCCTCCTCGCCGAGCCGGTCGAACAGCTGGCCCAGCGCGTGGTGGTGCGCCTCGGCGTGCTCGCGCACGTCCATGGTGGCCAGCTGGAGGCCGAACGCCTCGATGGTGCGGATCGCCCGGGCCAGGCGGCCGTCGGCGATCAGGCCGCCGCGGTGGGCGCGCAGCGAGTCCTGGATCAGGCGCAGGTCGGCCAGCAGGTCGCGGGTGCCGACGTAGTCCCGGCCCGGGGTGGGCGCGGTGCCCGCGGCGAGGCGGTCGCGGGTGTTCTCCAGCTTGATCCGGATGCAGGTGGCCTTGAGCCGGTACGGCTCCTCGGCGTTCATCCGCTTGTAGCGCGGGCTCAGCTCCGGCAGGTGCGCCAGGTCGGCGTCCAGCGAGGCCAGCAGCTCCTCGGAGGCCCCGGCCAGCCGGACCGAGGTGGAGAGCGAGGCGCGCAGGTCGTCGATGGCCGCCAGGGCGTCCTTGATGCCGTACTCGTGCTGGAGGTTGAGCACGTCCCAGGTGACCCGCGGGGTGACGTTCGGGTTGCCGTCGCGGTCGCCGCCGATCCAGGTGCCGAAGGTCAGCGGGCGCACGCCCTCGGGCAGCGTCAGGCCGACCCGGGCGAGCTCCTCGTGCAGCTCCTCCAGCACCTCCGGGACGGCGTCGCGGTACAGCTCGTCCAGGTAGTAGACGGCGTTGCGGGCCTCGTCGGTGGGCTCCGGGCGGGCGATCCGCAGCTCGTCGGTCTGCCAGAGCAGGTCGATCACCTCGGCCAGGCGGCGGTCGGCCTGGCGGCGGGCCGAGGTCTGCCGGGCGCTGTCGATCCGGCCGGTGGCGTCCTGCTCGCGGTGGATGCGCTCCAGCAGCTCGCCGACCCGGCGCAGCTTGTTCAGCACCGAGCGGCGGGCCGCCTCGGTCGGGTGCGCGGTGAACACCGGGCGCACCGCGAGGTTGGCCAGGGTGTCCGCCAGGTGCTTCGGGTCCGCCTCCTTCAGCTGGTCGGCGGTCTGCGACAGCAGCGAGCCCTCGCGGGCCCGGCGCGAGGCGAACTCCCGGCCGCGGTGCACCTGTTCCGTGACGTTCGCCAGGTGGAAGTAGGTCGAGAAGGCGCGCACCAGCTTCGCGGCGGTGTCCAGGTCGATCTCCGCCAGCAGCTGCGCGGTCGCCTCGCCGTCGGTGCGGCTCAGCAGGCGCACCTGCTCGACCAGGCCCAGGAGTTCGGGGCCCTCCTGGCGCACCAGTGTCTCGCCGAGCAGGTCGCCGAGGCGGCGGATGTCCGCCCGCAGCGCGGCGTTGTCCGCGTCGGCGATCGCGGACGGGCTGTCCGCCTGAGTGGGGACCGGAGCGGTCACGGCTGTCTCCCTGTGGTGGTGGGGTTCGGCAACGGCTCTGACATCACCGCGGTGCGGGTGACGGGTGCGGACCGCGCTGTCCGACGGGCAACAGCATAGGTGGCACGGGGTGCCAGAACGGAGAGGTGGCCGGATGGCGGACAGGTCGGGCGGGGCCGGGTGCGCGCCCCCGGCCGGCGACCCCCACTGCGTATCGTGTCGGTCATGAGTGAGAAGCCGGCGGGGGACGGCCTGTGGTGGTGGACGCGCAGACGCGGCGCGGCGCTGGACCTGGCACTGGCCGCGGTGTCGGCGGTGGAGTGCGCCGCGGGGGCGTACGGGCTGGTCCGGGACCGGCTGGGCTGGGGCCCGCCCGCGACGGTGGTCTGCGTGGTGCTGGGGGCGCTCGCCGGGGCGTCGCTGGTGGTGCGGCGCCGGTGGCCGGTGGTGCCGGTGGTGGTGGCGCTGGTGTTCGTGCCGGGGTTCTTCGGCGTGGTGCTGCTGGCGGTGTCGCTGTACACGCTGGCGGCGACCTGGGAGTGGCCCTCGCGGCGGGCCCGGGTGGTGGTGCTGTCGGCGGTCGCGATGGTGGAGACCTTCGGCATGGTGCTGTTCGCCACCACGGCGCCCAGCAAGGCCCCGCCCGCCGAACCGCTGCCGCCGACCTGGGTGTTCGTGGTGATCTCGGCGTTCGTCGCGGTCGGCATGGCGGTCGCCCCGATGGTGACCGGCCTGTACGTGGGGGCGCGGCGCCGGCTGGTGGAGTCGCTCAAGGACCGGGCCCAGGGCCTGGAGACCGAGCTGACCCTGCTGGCCGAGCAGGCCCGGGAGCGGGCCTGGCGGGCCCGGGCCGAGGAGCGCACCCGGATCGCCCGGGAGATGCACGACGTGGTCGCGCACCGGGTCAGCCTGATGGTGGTGCACGCCGCCGCGGTGGAGCGGATCGTCCCCAAGGACCCGGCGAAGGCCCAGCAGTCGGCGAAGCTGATCGGCGAGACCGGCCGGCAGGCGCTGGACGAACTCCGGGAGATCCTGGGCGTGCTGCGGATGACCGAGCCGCAGGAGCAGGTCGAGGCCCCGGTCGGCGGGCTGGGCGAACTGCCGGAGCTGGTCGAGCAGTCCCGGGTGGCGGGCATGGCGGTGTCGCTGGCGGTCAGCGGCGAGCCCCGGGCGTACGTCGCCGAGGCCGAGCAGACCGCGTACCGGGTGGTGCAGGAGGGCCTGACCAACGCGCACAAGTACGCGGGCGGGGCGCGGGTCGCGGTGCTGCTGGCGTACGTGCCGAACGGGGTGCGGGTGTCGGTGGTGAACGACTGCCCGGGCACGGCGGCGCCGGTGGCGCTGCCCAGCGGCGGCAACGGGCTGGTCGGGATGCGCGAGCGGGTGGTGGCGCTCGGCGGCGGCTTCCACGCCGGGCCGGAGGACGGCGGCGGGTTCCGGGTGGAGGCGGTGCTGCCCTCGCGGCTGCGGCGCTCGGCCGGGTCGGCGGGCTGACGGGGCGCTGCTCGGCGGGGCGCTGCTCGCCGGGCCGCGGTCGGACGGGCCGCTGTCGGGCGGCCCGGCGCGGGCAGGCCCGCGCGGTCACGGGCAGGTCCCGCGCGGTCAGTCCTGGGCGGTGCGCAGCCGGTGCGGGGCGCGGCCGAGGACCAGGGTGCCGATCGCCCGGTCGACGCTGTCGCCGAGGAACCACTCGCCGGTGTGGTCGAGGCTGTAGACCCGGCCCAGCTCGTCGACGGCCAGCAGGGCCTGCCCGTACAGCTCCTCGCCAAGCGGGGCCAGCCGGGTGTCCAGGGCCCGGCCGAGGTCGGCGAGGGTGCGCGGGGCGTGCAGGCCGCAGCGCGGGTCGAGCAGGAACGGGGTGCGGGCCAGGGTGGCGCCCGCCCCCGGGACGTCGAAGGCCAGGCCGCCGAACTCGGCCCACGCCTCGATCGCGGCCGGGAACACCGCGTGCTGCGGCTCCAGCGGACCGCCGTACGCGACCAGGGCGTCGGCCCACAGCTCGGCCTGCCGGATCTCCCAGCGGCCGGGGTGCCAGCCGGCCTGCTTGAGCGCGGCGGCCACGTCGGCCGGGAAGCGGGGCTGGGTGCGGACGGGGCCGGCGTTCAGGGCGTGCTCCGGGAGTTCGGGGACGGGGGGTCGGGAACGGGGGTCGGGAACGGGGACGGGCGCTCAGCGGCCGGGCGGGCCGACCTCGACGCTGGCCACGTTCAGGTGCTCCAGCAGCGGGGCGCAGGAGCGGCACGGCGGCGCGTGCGTGCCGTGCGCCGGATCGCCCTCCTCGCGGATGCGCAGCGTGGTCATCCGGGCCCCCTTGAGCGCCTTGCGGGCCTCCTGCACCGTCATCGGCTTGCGCGCGGCCCGCTTCGAACGGGACGCGTCGACCTGCCCCAGGTACTGGGACAGCAGCGCCGCCTCCGGGCAGCGGCCGACGAAGCGCTCGCGCTTCTCCACCGGCAGCGCCGCCAGGAACTCGCCGACCAGCGGGTGCAGTATCGGCGCCAGCTCCGACTTGTCCCCGGCCAGCGTGTGCACCGTGCCGCCGCGCAGCGACAGCGCGGCCGCCACCGCGGGCAGCAGGCTGTCGCGCTGGTGGCGCAACACGGGCGGCGGGCCCGACTGGTCCATGACTGCTCCTCGGCGTTGTGCGGCGCACGGCAGTTCTCCGCTGCCGGGGGTCTGCTGACGGACGGTGGATCACGCACGGTAGCGGGACCCACGGACAGTGAATCCTCACCCCAGAGCATCCAGCCTGCCAAACCGATGCGGCGCGCGCCGCGCCGGGGTGCGGACACGGGGCGCGCGGAGGTGTACGGAGGGCCGAACCGCCGCCTCCCGCGCCCCGGGCGGCCCGCAGCGGTTTTGCCGATTGTGCCCCGGCGGGCCGGGCCGGGCCGGTACGGTTCGAGCGACGCGGCGGCAAGGGGGGTCTTGCGATGGGGTCGAACGTCGTGGCGCACGAGGCGCCCGGGGAACACGTGCCCACACCGGGCAGCACCGAACAGCGCCCCGACCGGCGGATCGGCCTGGCCGTGGTCGGCGCCGGCTACTGGGGCCCGAACCTGGTCCGCAACGCCCAGCAGACCGCCGCCCTGCGGCTGCACTGGCTGTGCGACCTCGACGAACAGCGCTCCCGCAAGGTCCTGGGCGAGTACTCGACGGTCGCCGCCACCACCTCGTACGAGCAGGTGCTCGCCGACGAGCGGGTCCGGGCGGTGGCCATCGCCACCCCGGCCGGCGCCCACCACCGGCTGGCCCGGGCCGCGCTGGAGGCCGGCAAGCACGTCCTGGTGGAGAAGCCGATCACCACCACCGTCGAGGAGGCCGCCGACCTGGTCGCCCTCGCCGAGGAGCGCGGCCTGGTCCTGATGTGCGACCACACCTTCTGCTACACGCCGGTGGTGCGCCGCATCCGCGAACTCGTGCACGGCGGCGAGATCGGCGACGTCCAGTTCTTCGACTCGGTGCGGATCAACCTCGGCCTGGTCCAGCCCGACGTCGACGTGCTGTGGGACCTCGCCCCGCACGACCTGTCCATCCTCGACTTCGTGCTGCCGCCGGGCGTCGAGCCCGTCGGCGTCAGCGCCCAGGCCGCCGACCCGATCGGCGCCGGCCGGGCCTGCGTCGCCTACCTGACGCTGCGGCTGTCCAACGGCGCGCTCGCCCACTGCCACGTCAACTGGCTCTCCCCGACCAAGGTCCGCACCACGCTGATCGGCGGCTCCCGCCGCACCCTGGTCTGGGACGACCTCAACCCGCAGGCCAGGCTCGCGATCCACGACCGCGGCGTCGACCTCACCCCGCCCGACGAACTCACCGACGCCATCCGGCACCGCGCCCTGATCTCCTACCGGGTCGGCGACGTGGTCGCCCCCGCCCTGGTCGAACAGGAGGCGCTGCGCAACGTGATGGCCGAGTTCGCCGCCGCCATCACCGAGGGCCGCGCCCCGCTCACCGACGGCCGGGCCGGACTGCGCGTGCTGCGCCTGCTGCACGCCGCCTCCCGCAGCCTCGAACTCGGCGGCGCGACCGTCCCGGTGGACGCCTCCGCCGACGGCCCCGCCGCCGCCGGCAGCGGGGCCGACGCCGCCGCGCTGCTCACCCGCCAGCTCTCCGCCCAGCAGAAGGCCGCCGCCCGATGAACGCCGCCGTCCCGCTCGAAGGCTCCCGCTGCCTGGTCACCGGCGGCGCCGGCACCATCGGCTCCACCGTCGTCGACCAGCTGGTCGAGGCCGGCGCCCGCGAGGTCGTCGTGCTCGACAACTTCGTCCGCGGCCGGACGGCCAACCTGGCCCGCGCCCGGGAACTCGCCGCCCCCGGCCAGCTGCGGGTCGTCGACGGCGACATCCGCGACCGCGCCCTGCTGCGCGAACTGCTCGCGCCCGGCACCGACGCGCTGTTCCACCTCGCCGCGATCCGGATCACCCAGTGCGCGGCCGAACCCCGGCTCGCCCTGGAGGTGATGGTCGACGGCACCTTCGACGTGGTCGAGGCCGCCGCCGAGACCGGCGTCGGCAAGGTGATCGCCTCCTCCACCGCCTCGGTGTACGGCCTCGCCGACACCTTCCCGACGCCCGAGACCCAGCACCCGTACCACAACGACACCCTGTACGGCGCCGCCAAGGTCTTCAACGAGGGCCTGCTGCGCAGCTTCCACGCCATGCACGGCCTCGACTACGTCGCGCTGCGGTACTTCAACGTGTACGGCCCCCGGATGGACGTGCACGGCCGCTACACCGAGGTGTTCATCCGCTGGATGGAGCGGATCGCCGCCGGACGGCCCCCGCTGATCTTCGGCGACGGCGCCCAGACGATGGACTTCGTCTACACCGAGGACATCGCCCGGGCCAACCTGCTGGCCGCCGCCGCCCCGGTCACCGACCGGGTCTACAACATCGCCTCCGGCACCGAGGTCTCGCTGCGCGGCCTGGCCGACGCCCTGCTCGTCGCCATGGACTCCGGCCTGGACGTCGAGCACGGCCCCGCCCGGGACACCGCCGGCGGCGTGGTCCGGCGCCTCGCCGACATCTCCGCCGCCGAGCGCGACCTCGGCTGGAAGCCCGAACTCGGCCTCACCGACGGGCTGCGCGAGCTCGTCGCCTGGTGGCGCGAGCAGTAGCCGCCCGAGCCCGGACGCGCCCGCGGGGGCGCGGGGGACCGCGCGGACCGGAGGGCTCCCGTCAGCAGGATCGCGCCGGGGCGGGCCAGTTGCACAGGGGCGCGACCCGGCTGTGCGTGAACCGAGGAGGAGCACCCGATGACCATCCCCGTCATGATCCCGTGGCTCGGCGAGGAGGAGGCCGAGGCCGCCGCCGAGGCCGTCCGCTCCGGGTGGGTCGCGCAGGGCCCCCGGGTGGCCGCGTTCGAGAAGGCGTTCGCCGAGCACACCGGCGCGCCGCACGCCGTCGCGGTGTCCAACTGCACCACCGCCCTGCACCTGGCGATGATCGGCGCCGGGGTCGGCCCCGGCGACGAGGTCGTCGTCCCGTCGCTGTCGTTCATCGCCACCGCCAACGCCGTCACCTACGTCGGGGCCGTGCCGGTCTTCGCCGACGTCGACCCGGCCACCGCCAACCTCACCCCCGCCACCGTCGCGCCGCTGCTCACCGCGCGCACCCGGGCCGTGATCGCCGTCGACCAGGGCGGCGTCCCCGTCGACCTGGACCCGATCCGCGCCCTGGTCGAACCGCGCGGCATCGCCGTGGTCGAGGACGCCGCGTGCGCCGCCGGCTCCGTCTACCGGGGCCGCCCGGCCGGCGCGGGCGCCGCGATCTCCGCCTACTCCTTCCACCCGCGCAAGCTGCTCACCACCGGCGAGGGCGGCATGCTCACCCTCCAGGACGGCGAACTCGCCGCCCGGCTGCGGCGGCTGCGCGAGCACGGGATGAGCGTCTCGGCCGCCGACCGGCACGCCGGGGCGGGCGGCGCGGGCGTGGTGGAGACCTACGACGAGATCGGCTTCAACCACCGGATGACCGACGTCCAGGCCGCGATCGGCCTGGTCCAGCTCGGCAAGCTCCCCGCGATGGTCGCCCGACGGCGCGAACTCGCCGACCGCTACCGCGAGTCGCTCGGCCCCGAACTGGCCGCCCGGACGGTCGCCGACCCGGCGCACGGCACCGCGAACTTCCAGTCGTTCTGGCTGCTGCTCCCCGAGGACGCCCCCGACCGGGGCGAGGTGCTGACCCGGCTCGCCGCCGACGGCGTCTCGGCGCGGCGCGGCATCATGGCGGCGCACCTGGAGGCCCCGTACAAGGGGACGGCGCGGGTGCCGCTGCCCGCGACGGAGCTGATCACCGCGCGGTCGCTGATCCTGCCGCTCTACCACTCGCTCGGCCACGAGCAGGTCCAGCACGTCGTCTCGGCCCTCAAGGCGGCCCTGGGGCGTTGACGCGGGGGCGCCCGCACGCGCGGCGTCCTCTCCCCGCCGGGACCCTTCCGCCGTCCCCCCTCCGATCCGCGCAGTTCCTCGCGCCCCTGGTTTCGCCAACGAGAGGCTCCTCCCGTGACCGACATCCCCCTGGTCGACCTGCACGCCGCGCACGCCGAGATCGCCGACGAGGTCCGCGCGGGCTTCGACGCGGTACTGGCGAGCGGCGCCTACATCAAGGGCCCCGACGTCGCCGCGTTCGAGCGGGAGTACGCGGCGTTCTGCGGCACGGCGCACGCGGTGGGGACGGCGAACGGCACCGACGCGATCGAAATGGCGCTGCGCGCACTGGAGTTGGAGCCGGGCGGCGGGGTGGTGCTGCCCGCGAACACCTTCGTGGCGAGCGCCGAGGCGGTGGTCCGGGCCGGGTTGCGGCCGGTCCTGGTGGACGTGGACGAGGAGCACCTGCTGATCGACGTCGAGCAGGCCGCCGCCCGGGCGGCGGACGCCGTCGCGCTGCTGCCCGTCCACCTGAACGGCCAACTCGCCCCGATGGAGGCGCTGCTGGCGGCGGCCGACGGCCGGCCGGTGGTCGAGGACGGCGCCCAGTCGCAGGGCGCGACCCGGCACGGGCGGCCCGCCGGCAGCTGGGGACGGATCTCGGCCACCAGCTTCTACCCGGGCAAGAACCTCGGCGCGTACGGCGACGCGGGCGCGGTGGTCACCGACGACGCCGAACTCGCCCGCGCGGTCCGGCTGCTCGGCGACCACGGCTCGGACCGCAAGTACGTCCACGAGCGGTTCGGCTTCAACTCCCGGATGGACACCCTGCAGGCCGTGGTGCTGCGCGCCAAGCTCCGCCGCCTGCCCGCCTGGAACGAGGCCCGCCGGGCCGCCGCCGAACGCTACGACAAGCTGCTCGGCGGCCTGGACGGACTCACCCTGCCGCGCACCCTGCCCGGCAACGCGCACGTCTGGCACCTGTACGCGGTGCGGGTCGAGCGCGACCGGGACGGCGTGCTGGCCGCCCTCCGGGAGGCCGGGATCGGCGCCGGCGTGCACTACCCCGTCCCGGTCCACCTCCAGCCCGCGTTCCGCCACCTCGGCCATCCGGAAGGCGCTTTCCCGGTCACCGAGCGGGCCGCCGGGCAACTGCTCACCCTGCCGCTGTTCCCGCAGCTCACCGAGGTCCAGCAGACCCGGGTCGCCGAGACGCTGGCCGCCGCGCTGCGCCGCCGCTGACCTCCGCCGGACGCCCGGCCGGGCGGTACCCGGCCGGGTACCACCGCGCCCCTGAACGCGGACGGCCGTTGCCCTACGCTGGTCCCCGAGGACATCGGCTTCTGCCAGTGGGGGACCACAGATGACGACAGGTCGGCCCGGCACCGCCGCCGTGCCCAACGCGGCGTACGCGGGCCAGGTGGTGCAGTTCCCGGACCCGGTCCGGGCCGAGCGGCACCCCCGGGGCGTGCGCGTCGACGAGAACGGCCACCCGGACTTCTCGCCGTACGCCGCCGCCGCCGCCGAGGTCGCCGACCCGCCGGAGGGCTTCGGCGTCGACGAACTGCGCCTGACCGACTACGTGTCGGCCAACGCCGCGCTCTACACCCGGGGCCACGAGCTCTGGGCCGACCTGGACAGCGCCGTCGCCACCCCGCCCGGCTGGACCTGGCACCACGTCGTCGGCCGCGCCCCCGCGGGCTGGCGCCGGATGGAGCTCGTCCCGGTCGAGGTCAAGGCCCTGCTGCGGCACCACGGCGGCCTGGCCCGCTCCACCGCCGACCACACCCGCCGCGGCACCCGCCCGCTCCAGGACCACCGCCCCGCGCACTTCTCGCTCGCCAAGGACGGCGGCGACCCGATCGCCGTCACCGAGGACCTCGTCCAGCGCGCCGAGCAGCGCCTCGGCCACCCGCTGCCGCCCGCCTACCGGGACTTCCTCAAGCTCACCGGCGGCCGCGGCCCGGTCGGCGTCGCCCTCGACGTCGACCTCGGCCTGCTGGTCGACCAGCCGTTCCTCACCCTCAGCGAGGAGTACGGCACCCACGACCTGGTGTACGCCAACAAGTGCCTGCGCGACCACCTCACCAAGGACCACCTCGCCGTCGCCTACCTCCAGGGCGGCCTGCTGACCGTCAGGGTCCGCGGCGAGGGCACCGGCTCGGTCGGCTTCCTGCCCTACGACGACGCCCGCGACGACGGCTCCGACGAGCCCGTCGAGCAGCGCGTGCAGCGCCTCCTGCTGCCCTGCGGCGACAGCTTCGACGCGTTCCTGCTGCGCCTCGCCGGCGGGCCCGCGGAGCTGGAGACCGTCGCCGAACTCATGGTGGACGGCGGCTTCGCGCGCGCCGTCCCGGTGAACTGACCGAACGACAGGGGTGGGACGAGACGTGGTGACCACGTACGCGCAGGCGCAGGAGACCGCCGAGGACTGGATCAACGCCGGGGTGCCGCGCTCGCGGCACCGCGAGGTGAAGGTCCGCGAGTTCGACCTCGGCTACGTCTGCTGGGCCGTCGACGGCAGCGAGCACAGCGGCGGCCCCGGCACCTCGCTGCGCCTGGTGATCGCCCGCGACAGCGGCGCCAGCACGCTCTGGCCGCCGCTGCCGGTCAACGAGGTGGTCCGGCAGTACGAGGAGCTGTACGGCACCGGCACCGAGCCCAACCCGGCCGGGGCCGCCAAGCCGGTGCGCGGCGCGGTCGAGGCCACCTCCTTCCTGCTCAGCCCCCCGCAGTGGCTCCAGGAGGCCGGGGCCGCCGCGATCGCCGCCGAGGCCGACCGGCTGGCCGCGCCCACGCCCGCCGCCCCGGCCCCGCCGATCCCGCCGCAGGCCGCCGCGCCCTCGCCCTCGCCCGTGCCGCAGGCCGCACCCCCGCCCCTTCCGCAGCCCGTGCCGCAGGCCGCGTCGCTGCCGGAACCCGGCGAGGAGGGCCCCAGCTACTTCACCGGCACGCCCACCCCCGTGCCCGGCACGCCCGTCCCGCCGCCGCCGCCCGGTTCCGAGGCCGCCACCGTGCTCGCCCCCGGCCGGGCCTTCCCGGGCGGTGCACCCGCCGCGCCGGTGCCGCCCGGGGCGACGCCACCGCCCGGCGCCGAGGCCGCCACCGTGCTCGCCCCCGGCCACGCTTTCCCGGGCACCGCGCCCGTCCCGCCCGGGGCGACGCCGCCGTACCCCGGCCCCGGCGCGCCCGTCCCGCCCGCCGCCCCGCCGTACCCGGCCGGCGGCCCGGGCACCCCGGCACCCGGCACGCCCGTGCCGTTGCCCGGTGCTCCCGTCCCGCCCGTGCCCGGTGCGCCCGCGCCCTCCGCGAGCCCGGTCGACCACGCGGCCACCATGCTCGCCACCGACGGCCCGCCCGGCCTGATGGGCCTGCCCGGCGCCCCCGGCCCCGGCGCCCCGCTGCCCGGCCCCGGCGTCCCGCTGGGCCGCGGCGGACTCGGCGCACCGCCGCCGCCCCCGCCGAACGAGCTGCTGCCGTCCACCGGCGGGCCCGCCCCGCGCCCCGGCGGCCGCGGCGGCCCCGGCGCACCCCCGCCGCCCCCGCCCAGCGACCTGCTGTCCGCCGCCGGCGGCGGCCCCGCCCAGCACCCCGGCGGCCCCGGCGGCCCCGGCGGCCCCGGCGGTCGCGGCGGCGCGGGCGCCCCGCCGCCGCCCGCCCCCGACGCGCTGCGCGCCGAGGGCGGGCCCGCCGCCCACGCCGCTCCCGCGCCGGAGGCCGCCGCGGTCGCCTACCAGGCCACCCAGCTGGCCCCGGCGATCGAGCTGCCGCCGGGCGCGACCCCGCCGTTCCCGCCGTCCGGCCAGCCCCCGCAGCAGCCGCCGTTCCCCGGCGCGCCGCAGGGCGCGCCGCCGTTCCAGGCGCCCCTGCCGCCGTTCCCGGGCGGCCCGCAGGGCCACGGCCTCCCGCCCGGCGCGCCCGGCCAGGCACCGCCGGCCGGGCCGGTGCCGCCGTCCGGCCTGCCCACGGTCGGCCCCGGCACCACCGCCGTGGTCAACTACCGGGCCCCCGACGGCTCCGAGCTCAGCCTGGTGATGACCTCCGAGCTGGGCACCCCGCACCCGGAGTGGCGGGCCCTCCAGGAGCTGCGCCGCCTCGGCGTGCCCGCCGACCAGGTGCTGGAGGTGCACACCGAGCTGGAGCTGTGCGACCTGCCCGGCGGCTACTGCTCCCGGATGGTGCGGGCGTCCTGGCCGAACGCCCGGATCAGCCACACCGCCCCCTACGGCCGCGACGCCGCCGCCCGGCAGGCCGGGATGAACGTGCTGCAGGAGCACGTCGAGCAGCTGCACCAGCTGGTGTCCGCCCCGCACCGCCCGCGCACCGTCCGGGCGCCGCTGCCCGCGCCCGGCGCCGTCCCGCAGCTGCCGCCCCCGCCGCCGCAGCAGCTCGCGGCGGAGTTCGGCGCGATGTTCGGCCCGTCGATGTTCCGGTTCGAGCAGCGCGCGGTGGCCCGCCAGGGGGTGCCGGAGCAGGTCGCCCAGGTCCTGATGTGGGTCGGCCTGCCCCGCGAGTTCGCGCCGTTCTTCTGGGCCCAGGCCCAGGAGGGCCGCCCCATCCCGACGCTGGCCGAGCTCGCCGCCGAGCGCGGCCTGCCGCCCGGCCCGGACTTCGGCGGCTACCTGGTGCTCGGCAACGACTACGGCCGCCAGCTGTGCGTCCAGTACGGCACCGCCGCGGTGGTCGCCGTCGACATCGAGAACCCGGCCGAGCCGCCGCGCTTCGTCAACTCCGGGGTCCCCGAGTTCGCGGCCTGCCTGGCCGCGCTGGCCCGGATGTGGCACCTGCGCCACGGCCTCAACCCCGAGCAGGCCGGTCGCTGGACCACCGACTTCCAGGCCCAGCTGCTGGCGGTCGACCCGGCCGCCGTGCACACCCCCGAGAGCTGGTGGGCGGTCCTGGTCGAACAGCTCTGGGACGGCCTGCTCTGACACCGCCCCGCGCGGCCGGTTCGCCCGGCCGCGCGGTGGTCCCTGTTTGGTTTGCGTTCGTATCTGCGCAAAATAGGTCAATGGGACGGTTCGCCCGCCCCACCAGAACCACGCACCCGGCGGGGCCGCGCAGCCCGCGAGCACGAGGAGAACAGCCGAAATGAGCGACGCCGTGTCCCAGTACGGCTTCACCCCGTCCAGGCGCGGCTACGCGCCCGACCAGGTCGACGCGGCGGTCACCGCGCTCAGCCGTGCCCGAGACGAGGCGTGGGAGCGGCTCAGCGTCCTGGGCGGCGGGCTGCGCGAGATGGAGAAGCGCCTGGCCGACATCCAGCAGGCCGCCGAGGAGGCCCCCGACCCCGACTTCGGGGAGCTCAGCGACCAGGCCGCGGCCCTGCTCGGCATCGCCCTCAACGAGGCCGACGCCATCCACGCCAAGGCCAAGCGGGCCGGCGAGGACGCCCGGGACGCCGCCCACGAGGCCGGTGAGGCCGCCGCCAGGGCGGCCGAGGAGTACGCCGCCAAGCTGCGCGAGGAGACCGACCAGTTCGTCCGCCGCACCGACGAGCGCAGCCGCGCCGAGGCCGAGCGGATCCGGGCCGAGGCGGACGCCGAGGCCCGCGCCCTGGTGCACGCCGCGACCGGCCACGCCGCCCGGGTCCGGGTCGCCGCCGCGAACGCCTCCGAGCAGTCCGAGGCCACCCTCGCCGAGCGCCGCCGCAAGGCCGACGAGGACTTCACCGCGGCCGAGGCCGCCGCCGACGCCGCCGTGGCCAAGGTCACCGCCGCGGCCGACGCCCGGGTCAAGGAGGCCGAGCAGCACCGCGAGGCGATGCTGGCGGAGGCCCGCCGCCTCGACACCGAGGCCCAGGCCAAGGCGGACGCCGCGCTCGGCGCCGCGCGGGAGAAGGCCGCCCGGATCAAGGCCGCCAGCGAGCGCGAGCAGGCCGACTTCACCAAGCGCCTCGACAAGGTCCAGACCCACCTCGACCACATCAAGGGCACCCTCGCCTCCCTCACCGGCGCCGCCGTCGGCGCGATCGAGGACCCGGAGGACGCGGCGGAGGCCGTCGCGGCCAAGAAGGCCGACCTCACCAAGCCCCCGGTCGCCGACCAGCCCACCACCGTCCTGGGCCCGGTCAAGACCGCGGTCAAGCCCCAGCAGGGCGACCCCCGCAAGCCCTACACCCCGACGGTCCCCGCCGAGATCCCGGCCCCGCCGGCCAAGCCCGCGAGCTTCGCCAAGGACCCGGTCCCGCCGAAGCCCGCCACCGCGCCCGAGCCGCCCGCGACCGCGCCCGACCAGCCCGCGTCCGACAAGCCCGCGCCCGACAAGCCCGCGCCCGACCAGCCGGGGGCCGCGCCCGAGGCCGCCGCCGAGCAGCGCATCGTCCCCAAGATCGTCATCGTCGACGACGGCCTCGACCACGACACCCGCCCCGACCGCAACCGCATCCAGCGCCGGGGCTGAGCCGGGCCCCGGCTACAGCACCTCGACCGCCGCCCCCGTCAGGCGGCGGCGGCAGTCGAGGACGTAGCGGGCGTGGGCGGTGACGGCCGCGTAGTCGAACTCGTCGTGGTCGGCGAGCAGCAGGACGGCGTCGGCGGCGGCCAGCTCCTCGGGGGTGGCCTCGACGCGGTGGACGGCGGCCAGCGGGCCGCCCTCGTGGGCGGGGGTGCGCTGGCCGGGGACGTGCGGCTCGGCGACGTGGACGCCCGCGACGACGTGCGGGTCGGCGGCCCGGACCTCGGCGCCCTGCCGGGTGAGCAGGTCGACGATCCGGGCCGCCGGGGTCTCCCGGGCGTCGCCGGTGTTGGCCTTGTAGGCGAGGCCCAGGATCAGCACCCGCGAGCCGTTCACGCTGCGGCGGCGCTGGTTGAGCGCCTCGGTGAGCCGCCGCACCACGTAGTCGGGCATGTGGCTGTTGACGTCGTTGGCGAGCTCCACGAACCGGAAGGACTGGCCGAGGGCGCGCTCGACCCGCCAGGACAGGTACGAGGGGTCGATCGGCAGGCAGTGCCCGCCGACCCCCGGGCCCGGCGTGAAGCGCAGGAAGCCGAAGGGCTTGGTGGAGGCCGCGTCGATGGCCTCCCAGACGTCGATGCCGAGGTCGTGGGCGAACATCGCCAGCTCGTTGACCAGCGCGATGTTCACGTGCCGGAAGGTGTTCTCCAGCAACTTGGTGAGCTCGGCCTCCTTGCAGGAGGAGACCGGCACCGTCCGCTCGACCAGCTGCCCGTAGAAGGCGGCGACGGCGGCCAGACCCTCGGGGGTGGTGCCGGAGACCACCTTGGGGGTGTTCTCCAGCTTCCACACCGGGTTGCCCGGGTCGATCCGCTCCGGGCTGTAGCCGAGGTGGAAGTCGGCCCCGGCCCGCAGCCCGGAGCCGGCCTCCAGCAGCGGGGCGAGCAGCTCCTCCGTGGTGCCGGGGTAGGTGGTGGACTCCAACACCACCGTCGCCCCGGGCTTCAGGTGCCGCCCCAGCAGCCGCGCCGAGGCCTCGATGTACGACAGGTCGGGGACGCCGTCGCGCAGCGGCGTCGGCACGGTGATCACCGCGACGTCGAAGTCCGCGACGTCGCCGGGCGCGGCGGTGGGCAGGTACGCCCCGGAGTCGAGCAGCGGGCGCAGCCGCTCCCCGGGGATGTCCTCGACGTACGACTCGCCGACCGCGAGCCGCTTGATCCGGCGTTCGTCCACGTCGTACCCGACGACCCGGTGGCCCACCTCGGCGGCGCGCACCGCCAGTGGGAGTCCGACATAGCCCTGACCTGCGATGACCACGCGCATGACGAAGCAAACCCCCTGGAAATGACCGGCGTCCCCACACCTTCTTCACACGAGGGTACGGAGCGCCGCACCTCGCGCGGGCGGCTTCGCCGGAAGTGGTGCGGGCGGGGCGCGCCGGGCCCGGAACGCCAGGACGCCGAGACCCGCGGCGCCGCCCGGGAGCGGGCGCCGCGGTCCTCGGCGTGAGTGGCACGGGCGCCCCCACCCAGGGCCGCCCGGCCTTCGCACTCCCGACCCCCATCGAGGTGCGATCGCGCTTCCACAGCCATCCCCCACGGTTGGATGCGGCCTGCGCTGACATCCATGGTGCGCGGTGACCATGGACGCACAGTGACAGCAGTGTGTCGGCCGCATGATCTCTGGACGAGCCGGACCGGATACCGGTGAGTCGCCCCGGCGCCGCCGTCGGGACGCCGCGCCGCGTGCGCGGCGGCGGCGCGGCGTAGGCTGGACACCCCCCGGGCGCACCGCGTTCCGGGCCTGTCGCGCTGCCCGGCCGTCTCCTGTGCCGGGCCACTCCCCGTCGTGGAGAAACTGACGTATGAGCCTGTCCGGACTGCTGGATGTCGTCGTACGGGACGCCGCCCTCGCCGAGGCGATCGAGGCGGCGGCCACGGGGCACAGGCAGCACCTCGACCTGGTCGGGCCGCCCGCCGCCCGGCCGTTCGCGATCGCGGCGCTGGCCCGGTCGCTGGCCGCCCGCGCCGGCGGGAGCGGCCGACCGGTGCTGGCCGTGACCGCCACCGGCCGGGAGGCCGAGGACCTCGCGGCCTCGCTGCGCTCGCTGCTGCCGCCCGACGCGGTCGCCGACTTCCCGGCCTGGGAGACGCTGCCGCACGAGCGGCTCTCCCCGCGCTCGGACACCGTCGGCCGCCGCCTCGCCGTGCTGCGCCGGATCGTCCACCCGCGCGCCGACGACCCGGCGGCCGGGCCGGTGCAGGTGGTGGTGGCGCCGGTGCGCAGCGTGCTGCAGCCGCAGGTCAAGGGGCTGGCCGAGCTGGAGCCGGTGGCGCTGCGGCGCGGCGAGCAGCACGACCTGGACGAGGTGGCCCGCGGGCTGGCGGCCGCCGCCTACGCCCGGGTCGAACTGGTCGAGAAGCGCGGCGAGTTCGCGGTGCGCGGCGGCATCCTGGACGTCTTCCCGCCGACCGAGGAGCACCCGCTGCGGGTGGAGTTCTGGGGCGACGACGTCGAGGAGATCCGCTACTTCAAGGTCGCCGACCAGCGGTCCCTGGAGGTCGCCGAGCACGGCCTGTGGGCGCCGCCCTGCCGGGAGCTGCTGCTGACCGACCAGGTGCGCGCGAAGGCCGCCGCACTGGCCGCCGCCCACCCCGAGCTGGGCGAGATCCTGGACAAGATCGCGCAGGGCATCGCGGTCGAGGGCATGGAGTCGCTGGCCCCGGTGCTGGTGGACGACATGGAGCTGCTGCTGGACGTGCTGCCGGCCGGCTCGATCGCCGTGGTCTGCGACCCGGAGCGGGTCCGCACCCGGGCCGCCGACCTGGTCGCCACCAGCCAGGAGTTCCTGGCCGCGTCCTGGGTGGCCGCCGCGGCGGGCGCCGACCGCCCGATCGACCTGGAGGCGATCGACGTCTCGGCCGCCTCGCTGTGGTCGCTGGCGGACGTCCGCGAGCACGCCGCCGGGATCGGCCTGCCGTGGTGGTCGGTCAGCCCGTTCGCGACCAGTGACTCCACGGTCTCCGAGGTCCTCGCCCGCGGCGCAGCCGCCGGTTGGCAGGGCGATGCGGACACCCTCACCCTGGGCATGCACGCCGTCGAGGCGTACCGCGGCGACACCGCCCGGGCGATCGCCGACGCCAAGGACCGCCTCGCCGACGACTGGCGGGTGGTGATGGTCACCGAGGGCCACGGCCCGGCCTCCCGGCTGGCCGAGGTGCTCGGCAACGAGGGCATCGCGGCCCGCCTGGTCGCCGACCTCGCCGAGGCCCCCACCCGGGACGTGGTGTACGTCTCCTGCGGCTCGATCGAGCACGGCTTCGTCGACGAGGAGCTGAAGCTCACCGTCGTCACCGAGACCGACCTGTCCGGCCAGCGGTCCTCCACCAAGGACATGCGCCGGATGCCGTCCCGCCGCCGCAACGCGATCGACCCGCTGGCGCTGGCGGCCGGCGACTACGTGGTGCACGAGCAGCACGGCGTCGGCCGGTACGTGGAGATGGTGCAGCGCACCGTCCAGGGCGCGACCCGCGAGTACCTGGTGCTGGAGTACGCGCCCGCCAAGCGCGGCCACCCCGGCGACCGGCTGTTCGTGCCGACCGACCAGCTCGACCAGGTCACCAAGTACGTCGGCGGCGAGGCCCCGACGCTGCACCGCCTGGGCGGCGCGGACTGGGCGAAGACCAAGCAGCGGGCCAAGAAGGCCGTCAAGGAGATCGCCGCCGACCTGATCAAGCTGTACTCGGCCCGGATGGCGGCCCCCGGCCACGCCTTCGGCCCGGACACCCCCTGGCAGCGCGAACTGGAGGACGCCTTCCCGTACGCGGAGACGCCCGACCAGCTGACCACCATCGGCGAGGTCAAGGCCGACATGGAGAAGTCCGTTCCGATGGACCGGCTGATCTGCGGCGACGTCGGCTACGGCAAGACCGAGATCGCGGTGCGCGCCGCCTTCAAGGCCGTCCAGGACGGCAAGCAGGTCGCCGTGCTGGTGCCGACCACGCTGCTGGTGCAGCAGCACTTCTCGACCTTCGCGGAGCGGTACGCCAACTTCCCGGTCACCGTGAAGGCGCTGTCCCGGTTCCAGACCGACACCGAGGCGAAGGCCGTGCTGGAGGGCCTGTTCGAGGGCTCGGTGGACGTGGTGATCGGCACCCACCGGCTGTTCTCCTCGGAGACCAGGTTCAAGGACCTGGGCCTGGTCATCGTCGACGAGGAGCAGCGCTTCGGCGTCGAGCACAAGGAGCAGCTGAAGAAGCTGCGGGCCAACGTCGACGTGCTGACCATGTCCGCCACCCCGATCCCGCGCACCCTGGAGATGGCGGTCACCGGCATCCGCGAGATGTCCACCATCACCACCCCGCCGGAGGAGCGGCACCCGGTGCTGACCTTCGTCGGCCCGTACGACGAGAAGCAGATCGCCGCCGCGATCCGGCGCGAACTCCTGCGCGAGGGCCAGGTGTTCTACATCCACAACCGGGTCGAGTCGATCGACAAGGCGGCCGCCCGGCTGAAGGACCTGGTGCCGGAGGCCCGGGTGGCCACCGCGCACGGGCAGATGGGGGAGAACCAGCTGGAGAAGGTCGTCGTCGACTTCTGGGAGAAGGAGTTCGACGTCCTGGTCTCCACCACCATCGTGGAGTCCGGCATCGACATCTCCAACGCCAACACCCTTATCGTGGAGCGCGGCGACACCTTCGGCCTCTCCCAGCTGCACCAGCTGCGCGGCCGGGTCGGCCGCGGCCGCGAGCGCGGCTACGCCTACATGCTGTACCCGCCGGAGAAGCCGCTCACCGAGACCGCGCACGAGCGCCTCGCCACCATCGCCCAGCACACCGAGATGGGCGCGGGCATGTACGTCGCGATGAAGGACCTGGAGATCCGCGGCGCGGGCAACCTGCTCGGCGGCGAGCAGTCCGGGCACATCGCGGGCGTCGGCTTCGACCTCTACATGCGGATGGTCGGCGAGGCGGTGGCCGAGTTCCGCGACGCACTGGAGGCGGGCGGCGGCGAGCCGGAGGAGGAGCCGCTGGAGGTGAAGATCGAACTCCCGGTGGACGCGCACGTCCCGCACGACTACGCGCCGGGGGAGCGGCTGCGCCTCCAGGCGTACCGCTCGATCGCGACGGTCAACTCGGAGGACGACATCGCGCAGGTCCGCGAGGAGCTGACCGACCGCTACGGCAAGCTGCCCGAACCGGTGGAGAACCTGCTGCTGGTGGCCGGACTGCGGCTGTTCGCCCGGCGCTGCGGCATCGGCGACATCACCCTCCAGGGCACCTTCGTCCGCTTCGGCCCGGTCGACCTGCGGGAGTCCCAGCAACTGCGGCTCAACCGGCTCTACCCGCGCACCCAGATCAAGTCCGCCGCCCGGCAACTGCTGGTGCCGCGCCCCGGCAGCGGCGGCCGGATCGGCGGCAAGCCGCTGGTCGGGCGGGAACTGCTCTCCTGGTGCGCCGAGTTCCTGAGCACCATGTTCGAGGACCTCAAGCGCTGACGCGGCGACCGCGCAGCGCCCGCGGGGGCGCCGGAGGACGGCCGGACGGCGTCCCCCGGCGCCCCCGTCCCGCACCGGGAGCGAGCGAGCGAACGCCGCGCCCGGCGGGCGCGGGGGTCTGGCACCCGGGGGCGGGGCTCAATAGTGTTCGTCCCAGCCACGTACGCAGAGCACCACCGGACCGCGCTCCACCGCCCAGGAGGCCCCAGTGATCCGCACCAGCTCCCCCCGCCGACTGCGGGCCGCCCTCGGCGTCGCGGTCGCCGCCGCCGCGCTCACCGCCTGCGGCGGGGCACCGGCGCACCAGGGGGCCGCCGCCGTGGTCGGCGGCGACCGGATCAGCATCGCCCAGGTCGAGGCCCGGGTCGCCGCCGTCCGGGACGGCGCCGCGCAGGACGGGACCGCCACCGAGGAGCAGCCCGGCCTGGCCCGGCACGCCGTCTCCGACCTGGTGCTCGGCAAGGTGGTCGCCCGGGCCCTGGCGGACCGCCGGCTCGACGTCAGCCAGAGCGAGGTGGACCGGGCCCGGACCGCGGACGCCCGGACCGTCGGCAGCGAGGACAAGCTCGCCGAACTGCTGCGCGCCAAGCAGGGCGTCCCGGCCGGCGACATCGACGGCTTCTACCGCCAGCAGATCGGCCTGATGAAGCTGGCCGACGGCCAGGACCCGAACGGCGCCGAGGGCGACGCCGCGATCCGCAAGGCGCTGGTCGACGCCGGCACCGCCCTGCACATCGAGGTCAACCCGCGCTACGGCAGCTGGGACACCGCCCGGATCGGCCTCACCGACAGCACCGAGGACTGGCTGCCGAAGACCGTCCGGACGCTCTGACCGCAGCGCCGGTCCGGCACACCGGCCCGTCCCGCTCCGGCCCGTCCCGCTCCGGCCCGTCCTGCGCCGGACGGGTGAGCGGGCCCCGCGCCACCGCCGTGTCCCCCGGGCGGGCCAGGCCGGGCCGGTGAGGCTGTGGGGCAGCCCTGCCCCTCCGTCGCACCGGTTGCGAGGTCCGTCCGTGCTCCAGCGCCGTTCCCCCCTGCCGAGGAGGCTGCGCGCGCTGTGCGCGGTCCTGCCCGCCGCCGCCGGACTGCTCCTGCCGCTCGCCGCGTCCCCCGCCGCGTCCGCCGTGCCGCACGGGCCGCGCCCGGCGGTGGTCCGGCCGGCGCACCCGGGCCCGGCGACCGCCGCCCGGCCGGTGGCGGCCGCCGACCCGGCCCCGGCCCCGGGCGCGCCGGAGGGCAGCCGCCTCCCCGGGACCGGCGGCGCCGGCGCCCTCCCGCTGATCGGCCTGGCCGCCCTCGGCTGCGTCCTGGCCGGCCTGCTGGTGCTGCTCTCCAAGGCCCGCCGCCGGCACTGACCCCGCCCCGGGCGGGCGCGTCCCGCGCGGCCGGTGCCTCCCGGTAGGTTCGACCCCGTGGAGACTCCGAAGCTGATCCTGCTGACCACCACCCACCGCGTCGCCCCCGGCCTGCTGTCCTGGCCCGCCTGGGAGGCGCTCCGGTCCGCGCCGAAGGTGCTGGCCGGGGTCGCGGACCACCCGCAGCTGGCCGCGCTGCGGGCGGCGGGCGTCGAGCCGGAGGTGATCGAGCGGCCCTCGGCCCCGGCGCTGGCCCGGCGGCTGCTGGCCGAGGCCCCGGCGCTCTGGCTGGAGAGCCCGGACGGCGACCCGGGGCTGACGGACGCGCTGGCCCGGATCGCGGTGGAGGAGGCCGGCGAGCACCCGGAGATCGAACTGCTGCCCGGCTCGTACGACCTGCCGGGCGCCCGGCTGCTGGACCTGGCCTCCGTGATGGACCGGCTGCGCTCGCCCGGCGGCTGCCCGTGGGACGCCGAGCAGACCCACCGGAGCCTGGTGAAGTACCTGGTGGAGGAGGCGTTCGAGCTGGTCGAGGCGATCGAGGAGGGCGACCGGGAGACCCTGCGCGAGGAACTCGGCGACGTGCTGCTCCAGGTGTTCTTCCACGCCCGGATCGCCGAGGAGGACGCCGAGGACCCGTTCTCGATCGACGACGTCGCGGGCGACATCGTCGAGAAGCTGATGTACCGCCACCCACACGTGTTCGGCGACGTGAGCGTGTCCGGCTCCGCCGAGACCGAGGCCAACTGGGAGCAGCTGAAGGCGGCCGAGAAGCAGCGCGAGTCGGTGCTGGACGGCGTCCCGGCGGGCCTGCCCGCGCTGGCGTACGCGGCGAAGCTGGTGTCCCGGGTGCGGCGGGCGCACTTCACCGCGGTGCCGGACGCGCCGTACGAGCTGCCCGCCGAGCTGACCGCGGAGTCGGCGGGCGAGCTGCTGCTGGCGGTCGCGCAGCGCGGCTACGACCGGGGGGTGGACGTGGACGCGGCGCTGCGGGCGGCGGCCCGCCGCTACCGCGCGGCGGTCCGCTCCGCCGAGGGCCTGCCCGAGAAGTAAGGCCCGAGGAGTAACGAGGAGAGCGCGCTAGCCGGCCAGCGGGACGTCCGCGACGGGCCGGCGCTGGGCCGGGATCACCTCGCCGATGGCCTCGCCGACCAGGGCGAGCAGTTCGGCCAGCGGGTCGAGGTGGAGGGGCAGTTCGGCGAGCTGGACGATCCGCTCGCCGTCCGGCCCGGCCACCGCGAACAGGTCGATCGGGCCGAGGTGCTTGACGGCGGTGTCGACCAGCGCGGCGATGTCCGCCGGGTGGTGGACGTCGCCGGAGACGCCGACCACCGGGCAGCCGGGGCGGTCGAGTTCGGCGGCCAGGTCCTCGGCGACGCCGGGGCGCAGATCGGCGATGAGCAGACCGGCGGCGCCGGCGGCGGAGAACCTGCGGGCCAGGTCGGCCCCCGAGCCTCCGTCGAGCACCGCGATGACCACCACTGCACCGGCTACTCGCATGGTCAGCTCCCCTTTCAGAGCGAACCCGTGGCCGGCCCGCACGCCGCCCACTGTGGTTATCGGAGGATCGTAGGCTCGCCCCGACGCTCCGCAACAGGGAATACCCACCAGGTGACCAGACTCACGCGGTGGCGCTTCCAGATACGGTCAAGACATGCCAGATCAGCCCCACGCCGCCCACCCGCAACTCTTCACCTGGGAGTTCGCGGCCGACCCCTACCCGGCGTACGCCTGGCTGCGGGAGCACGCGCCGGTGCACCGCACCACCCTCCCGAGCGGGGTCGACGCCTGGCTGGTCACCCGCTACGCGGACGCCCGGCAGGCGCTGGCGGACGCCCGGCTCTCCAAGAACCCGGCGCACCACAGCGAACAGGCCCACCGCAGCGGCCGGGTCGGCATCCCCGGCGAACGGCAGGCCGACCTGATGACCCACCTGCTGAACATCGACCCGCCCGACCACACCCGGCTGCGCCGGCTGGTCTCCAAGGCGTTCACCCCGCGCCGGGTGGCCGAGTTCGAGCCGCGGGTGCAGCAGCTCACCGACCGGCTGATCGACTCCTTCGCGGCCCGCGGCGAGGCCGACCTGATCCACGAGTTCGCCTTCCCGCTCCCCATCTACGCGATCTGCGACCTGCTCGGCGTCCCCGAGGAGGACCAGGACGACCTGCGCGACTGGGCCGGCATGATGATCCGGCACACCGGCGGCAAGAGGGGAGGGGTGGGCCGCGCGGTCAAGCAGATCCGCGGCTACCTGGCCGACCTGATCCACCGCAAGCGGGCCGACCTCGGCGACGACCTGATCTCCGGCCTGATCCGGGCCGGTGACCACGGCGAGCACCTGACCGAGAACGAGGCCGCGGCGATGGCCTTCATCCTGCTGTTCGCCGGCTTCGAGACCACCATCAACCTCATCGGCAACGGGATGCACGCGCTGCTGCGCGACCCGGGACAGCGCACCCTGCTGCAGGACTCGCTGGCCCGCGGCGAGTCCGGCCTGCTGGCGACCGGGATCGAGGAACTCCTGCGCTACGACGGCCCGGTGGAGCTGGCGACCTGGCGCTTCGCCACCGCGCCGCTGACCATCGGCGGGGTGGACGTCCCGGTCGGCGACCCGGTGCTGGTGGTGCTGGCCGCGGCGGACCGCGACCCGGCCCGGTTCGCCGCCGAGAACACCCTCGACCTGGCCCGGCAGGACAATCCGCACCTGGGTTTCGGTCACGGCATCCACTACTGCATCGGCGCCCCGCTGGCCCGGCTTGAGGGGCAGCGCGCGATCGGCAGCCTGCTGACCAGGCTCCCGGACGTCCGGCTGGCCGCCGATCCGGCCGAGCTGCGCTGGCGGGGCGGGCTGATCATGCGCGGTCTGCGCGACCTCCCGGTCTCCTTCACGCCCCGCTGACGCCGTTTCAGCACCCGCGACACGCCGCCGCGCTGGGCCGACGACGCGCCGGGGCGGGGGCGCGCGTCGCACTCCCGTCCGGGACGAATACGGACATACCTGGATCGTTCGTTGACGAAGTGGGAATTTCCGTGATTTCGGCGTGATCATGGTGATATGAGCTTGTGATTGCTCGTCAGCTTTGCTTACTCTCCGACATGCCCGCAGCTGCGGGCCCCGATCGCGGCACGCCGAGTCCTGTCCGCCGCGTCCTCGGGCCACCGACCAGGTACCGGACAGGAGTGGGGGAACCAGTGTGAACGCCGTAGTCCCAACGGCTTGGGGTGAAGCCGCCGAGCAACGGGCGCAAGCGCGCCCGGACCGTCCGGCGGCCGGGCCAGCCTCCCGGTCCGAACCCGACAGCTCACCTCGCAGGCGTGCGGAGAGGATGTCCCGTGCTGTTCACCCACACTGTTCGTCACCCCCGTAGTACCAAGGCCGAGAAGGTCATCGCCGCCGCCGGCGTGGCCTCGGTCGGCCTGGCACTTCCCCTGTTGGCCGCCACCGGAGCGGTCGCGGCACCCGTCGACACCTGGGACCGCGTGGCCCAGTGCGAGAGCGGCGGGAACTGGGGCATCAACACCGGGAACGGGTTCTTCGGCGGCCTGCAGTTCACCTCCTCCACCTGGCGCGCCTACGGCGGCGGCCAGTACGCGGCCCGCGCCGACCAGGCCAGCCGCTCCCAGCAGATCGCGGTGGCCGAGCGGGTGCTCGCCTCCCAGGGCCCCGGCGCCTGGCCGGTCTGCTCCAAGCGGGCCGGGCTGGTCAAGGGCGGCGCACCCGCCGAGGTGTCCGCCGACACCGCCTCGCGCTCCGAGGAGCGCCCCACCGCGCCCCGGCGGCCGCAGGACTCGCCGTCGAAGCGGCCGGCCGAGACCGCCGCCGACCCCCAGGACGCGCCCCAGGCCGCCCAGCCGGCCCCGCAGGGCGCCGCCGGCGGCTACACCGTCCAGGGCGGCGACACGCTCTCCGCCATCGCCGCCGCGCAGCACGTGGCCGGCGGCTGGGAGTGGATCTACCAGGCGAACCGGCAGCTGATCGGCGCCGACCCCGACCTGATCCTGCCCGGACAGGTACTCGCCCTCTGACGCCGGGGCCCGCACCCGGCCCGGCACCCGGCCCGGCATCCGGTCCGGCATCCGGGACGCGAGGCCCGCGGACCTGACGAGGTCCCGCCGCCGCCCTGACGAGGGCCGCGTCCCCTGACGCCCCGTCCGCTCCCGGCGCGCGCCGAGCAGTTCGCGCCACCGGGAGCGGCGGACCGGCCGTCAAACAGGTGAACTACCGGTGAGTAGCCGGGCCACACCGTGAGACGGGGCCCGGCCGGGCGTGGCCGCGGCGCGCTGTGCGGCTAGGCTCTGGTCGTAACGACCACACATCCGCTTCCGCTAGGAGATGCCTCGTGCCGTCCATTGATGTCGTCGTAGCCCGTGAGATCCTCGACTCCCGCGGCAACCCCACGGTCGAGGTCGAGGTCGGTCTCGACGACGGCAGCACCGGTCGCGCGGCCGTCCCGTCGGGTGCCTCCACCGGTGCCTTCGAGGCGCTGGAGCTCCGCGACGGCGACAAGAACCGCTACTTCGGCAAGGGCGTCGAGAAGGCCGTCCTCGCCGTGATCGAGCAGATCGGCCCCGAGCTGGTCGGCTACGACGCCACCGAGCAGCGCCTGATCGACCAGGCCATGCTCGACCTGGACGCCACCCCGGACAAGTCCTCGCTCGGCGCCAACGCGATCCTCGGCGTCTCGCTCGCCGTGGCGCACGCCGCCTCCGAGGCCAGCGACCTGCCGCTGTTCCGCTACCTGGGCGGCCCGAACGCCCACGTGCTGCCCGTCCCGATGATGAACATCCTCAACGGCGGCTCGCACGCGGACTCCAACGTCGACATCCAGGAGTTCATGATCGCCCCGATCGGCGCGGAGTCCTTCTCCGAGGCCGTCCGCTGGGGCGTCGAGGTCTACCACACCCTCAAGGGCGTGCTGAAGGAGCGCGGGCTCTCCACCGGCCTGGGCGACGAGGGCGGCTTCGCCCCGAACCTGGACTCCAACCGCGAGGCCCTCGACCTCATCACCGAGGCCATCAAGAAGGCCGGCTACACCCCGGGCAAGGACGTCGCGCTCGCCTTGGACGTCGCCGCCTCCGAGTTCCACAAGGACGGCGCCTACCAGTTCGAGGGCAAGGCGCTCTCCTCCGCCGACCTGATCTCGTACTACGCCGAGCTGGTCGCCGACTACCCGCTGGTCTCCATCGAGGACCCGCTGGACGAGTCGGACTGGGACGGCTGGAAGGCCATCACCGACGCGCTGGGCGACAAGGTCCAGCTGGTCGGCGACGACCTGTTCGTCACCAACCCGGAGCGCCTGCGCAAGGGCATCGAGACCGGCACCGCCAACGCCCTGCTGGTCAAGGTCAACCAGATCGGCTCGCTCACCGAGACCCTGGACGCCGTCGAGCTGGCCCAGCGCAACGGCTACCGCTGCATGATGTCGCACCGCTCCGGCGAGACCGAGGACGTCACCATCGCCGACCTCGCCGTCGCCACCAACTGCGGCCAGATCAAGACCGGCGCCCCGGCCCGCTCCGAGCGCGTCGCCAAGTACAACCAGCTGCTGCGCATCGAGGAGATCCTCGACGACGCCGCCGAGTACGCGGGCCGCTCCTCCTTCCCGCGCTTCCGCCCCGCGGACAAGTAAGCACAGCCGCTCCGCGGACAAGTAAGCACAGCCGCCCCGCGGACAAGTCAGCACAGCCGCCCCGCGGACAGGTCAGCACAGCAAGGGCTGAACCCCGCGACGGGCGGACGCCTGTTGTGACCGGTGCCCCGGCTCCCACCGCGTAGGGTGGGGGCCGGGGCACCGGCATGCGCAGGAGGGGTGAGCAGATGGCCAAGTGGAGGATTCCCGGGTTGGCGGCGCGACCGCGCTTCACCAGCCGGGCCACCGTGCTGGTGCTCGTGCTCTGCTCGCTGGTGGCGATACTGGCCTACCCCGCCCGGCAGTACATCGCCCAGCGCGGCGAGATCGCCGACCAGCGGGCCAAGGCCGAGCACGCCCGCCGGCAGGTCGACGAGCTGCGCCGGGAGAAGGCCCGCTGGCAGGACCCGGAGTACGTCAAGGCGCAGGCCCGCGAGCGGCTGCACTACGCGCTGCCCGGCGAGACCCCGTTCGTCTCGGTCTCCCCGCCGCCCGCGCCCGGCGCCAAGCCCTCCTCGACGGACGCCGCGGCCGGCCGTCCGAAGGCCGTCAAACCCTGGTACGCCGCGCTCTGGGACTCGGTGGACGCCGCCGACGCCGCGGCGCCCGCACCGCAGCCGGCCCCCTGACGCCCCACCCGTCCCTCACCACCCCTCGCCGCCCCTTGCCCACCCCGCCCCCTCGGACGAACAGACTCCTGACCTGATGAGCAACCAGAACCCTCCCGCGTCCGACGCCCCCGAGGTGTCCGACCGCGACGTCGCCGCCATCGCCGCCCAGCTCGGCCGGGTCCCGCGCGGGCTGCGCGGCGTCGCCCACCGCTGCCCGTGCGGCAACCCGGACGTGGTGGAGACCGCGCCCCGGCTGCCCGACGGCACGCCGTTCCCGACGTTCTACTACCTGACCTGCCCCCGGGCCGCCTCGCTGATCGGCACCCTGGAGGCGGACGGCGTGATGAAGGAGCAGACCGCCCGGCTCGCCGAGGACCCGGAGCTGGCCGCCGCCTACCGCGCGGCGCACGAGGACTACATCGCCCGCCGGGACGCCGTCGAGGTGCTGGAGGGCTTCCCCAGCGCCGGCGGCATGCCCGACCGGGTCAAGTGCCTGCACGTGCTGGTCGGGCACTCGCTGGCCGCCGGGGAGGGCGTCAACCCGCTCGGCGACGAGGCGATCGGGATGCTGGAGCAGTGGTGGGCCAAGGGCCCGTGCGTCAGCGACGCCGAGGTCGAGGCGGCCGGCGAGCGGGTCGCCCGCAACCGGGCCAAGGCCGGGGACCACGACGCGGTGATCGCCGCCAAGGAGGCACTGAGTGCCGAGCGGGCGGCCCGCAAGGCCGCCGGGGCCGGGCCGGAGGACGAGTCGTGAGCCAGACCCGGGTCGCCGCGATCGACTGCGGCACCAACTCGATCCGCCTGCTGATCGCCGACCTCGACCCGGAGACCGGCGCGATCACCGACCTGGACCGGCGGATGCTGATCGTCCGGCTCGGCCAGGACGTCGACCGCACCGGCCGGCTGCACCCCGAGGCGCTGGCCCGCACCTTCGCGGCCTGCCGCGAGTACGCCGAGGTCATCGCCGCGCACGGGGTCGCCCCGGAGCGGGTCCGGATGGTCGCCACCTCCGCCTCCCGGGACGCCGAGAACGCCGCCGAGTTCACCGCCGGGGTCAAGGAGATCCTGGGCGTCGAGCCGAGCGTGGTCAGCGGCGACGAGGAGGCCCGGCTCTCCTTCACCGGCGCCACCCGCGAACTGCTCGGCGGCCCGCACCGCCCGCCCTACCTGGTGTTCGACCTGGGCGGCGGCTCCACCGAGTTCGTGCTCGGCGAGCAGGACGTGCGGGCCGGGTACTCGATGGACATCGGCTGCGTCCGGATGACGGAGCGTCACTTCGCGGGCGGGCAGCCCACCGAGGCGCAGATCGAGGCCGCCCGGGCCGACATCCGGGCCGCGCTGGACACCGTCGCCGGGACCGTCCCGCTGGACTCCGGCGCCACCCTGGTCGGCCTGGCCGGCACCGTCACCACCGTGGCCGGGATCGCCCTGGAGCTGCCCGGCTACGACTCCGAGCGGATCCACCACGCGGTGCTGGACGTCGCCCAGGTGCGGGAGACCGCCCGGTGGCTGCTGCACTCGTCGCACGCCGAACGGGCCGCCGTCCCGGTCATGCACCCCGGCCGGGTGGACGTGATCGCGGCGGGCGCGCTGGTCCTGCTGGAGATCATGGAGCGCACCGGGGCCGCCGAACT
Organism: Kitasatospora sp. NPDC090308; assembly: GCF_044769485.1. NCBI lineage: Bacteria > Bacillati > Actinomycetota > Actinomycetes > Kitasatosporales > Streptomycetaceae > Kitasatospora > Kitasatospora sp. NPDC090308. Next base: position 336,856 of record NZ_JBIVXY010000002.1, read on the forward strand.
GCTGGTCTCCGAGCACGACATCCTCGACGGGATCGCCTGGTCGATCCCCTGACCCGGGGCCGTCCCGGGAGGCCCCCGCAAGGGCCTTCCGGGTCCCTTCCGGGGCCCTCCGGGGGGTTCCCGGGGGGCCTGCGGCGTGTCGTCCGAAGAAGCTTCGTGAATTTCTTCACATGGCAATCCAGCCTTTCGTCGCACCTGGGTGTCCACTCCGTCCGAAATGTGGGACCGAAGGCGCCGTCGGCGGCTCGCGCATGGGATCGCAGGCAACCTGCCGTTCATCCCGGAGAAATCGAAACCCCGCTCGGGAACCCGCACGGCACAAGGATCGTTGCTGCTCAGCGCGGCACCGAGTGCCGGGCCGGTCGCGGAGGGCGGTCGGCGGGCCCGGAACGGGCTGCCGGAGGCCGAAATGCGGGCGCGTAGTGTAGCACGAGGTGTCCAGGAGCTTGTGACGGGCCTCACGAATGCTCCGTCAGGCGGGGGTGGATACTTTCGGATATGAGCACCACGGAGCGTCCTCGCATCCTCATTGTCGGCGGTGGTTACGTCGGCCTGTATGCCGCGATGCGCATCCTCAAAAAGATGCGCTACGGCGAAGCGACCGTCACGGTCGTCGACCCGCGGTCGTACATGACGTACCTGCCCTTCCTTCCCGAGGCGGCCGGCGGCAACGTCGCGCCCCGCAACCTCGTCGCGCCGCTGCGCAGCGCCCTCAAGAAGGCGGAGGTGCTCACCGGTCACGTGACCGAGGTGGACCACGCCCGCAAGGTCGCCACCATCCAGCCCGCGGCGGGCGACTCCTACGAACTGCCCTTCGAGTACCTGGTCGTCGCGACCGGCTCGGTCTCCCGGACCTTCCCGATCCCGGGTCTGGCGGAGCACGGCATCGGCATGAAGACGGTCGAGGAGGCGATCAGCCTCCGCAACCACGTCATGGCGCAGCTCGACAAGGCCGAGTCCACCACGGACGAGGACGTCCGGCGCAAGGCCCTGACCTTCGTGGTCATCGGCGGTGGCTTCGCCGGCATCGAGACCGTCGCCGAGATCGAGGACATGGCGCGCGACGCCGCCAAGATCTACAAGACCGTCAGCCGGGACGACATGCGCTTCGTCGTGGTGGAGGCGGCCAACCGCATCCTCCCCGAGATGGGCCCCGACCTGGGTCTGTGGACCAAGGGCCGGCTGGAGGAGCGCAACATCGAGGTCTACATCGAGACCTCGATGGACTCCTGCGTCGACCAGCACGTGGTGCTGAAGAACGGCATGGAGTTCGACGCCTCCACCATCGTGTGGACCGCCGGCGTCAAGCCCAACCCGGTCGTCAACCGCTTCGGCCTCCCGCTCGGCCCGCGCGGCCACGTGGACACCGCGGCGACCCTCCAGGTCCAGGGCTTCGACTACGTCTGGGCGGCCGGCGACAACGCGCAGGTCCCCGACCTGGCCGCCGGTGAGGGCGCCTGGTGCCCGCCGAACGCGCAGCACGCGGTCCGCCAGGCCGCCGTCCTCGGTGACAACGTCATCGCGGGCATGCGCGGCTTCCCGCAGGCCGAGTACAAGCACAAGAACCTCGGCGCGGTGGCCGGCCTCGGCCTGCACAAGGGCGTGGCGATCCTGTTCGGCAAGGTCAAGCTCAAGGGCCGCCTGGCCTGGTGGTTCCACCGCGGCTACCACGGCGCGATGGTCCCGACCATGAACCGCAAGATCCGGGTCTTCACCGACTGGACCCTGGCGATGTTCCTCAAGCGCGAGACGGTCGGCCTCTCCGAGATGGAGAAGCCCTTCGACGCCTTCCAGGAGGCGACCGCCCCCGCGCCGAAGCCCGCCGCCGCGGCCGAGCCCGCCAAGGAGCTCGCCGCGAGCAAGTAAGCGACCAGACCCGACACAGGTCGGGTTCGAGTCGGAGGCCCTCCGCCCGGCAGCGCCGCCGGACCACGACCTCCGTGGTGCTCAGCCGGCCCCGCCACCGGGCGGAGTAAGCACATAGGTGACGCGAAGGCCCCCACCCTCCACCGGGTGGGGGCCTTCGGGCGTTCCGGGGCCCGTGGCCGGGCCGCCACCCCGGCCCGGGGGGCCCGTGACCGGGCCATCACCCCAGGTCACCGAGGGTGGGCAGGAGAGTGCCCAGAGCCGGACTCGAACCGGCACGGCCTCACGGCCAAGCAGTTTTAAGCTGCCCGTGTCTGCGTTCCACCATCTGGGCCTGGGAGCGCGGCGAACTCAGTCACTGAGCCTAGTCGGCCGGGCGAGTGTTTCGCATATTTCCCGGGACGGAAGTTGTCATGCTTCCATGCCATCTGACGAAGCGTCCGCCGTTTCGGCCACCCGGCGGCGGTTCTCGGCCACCCGGGCCCCGGGCGGAGGTCGGGGGAGGGGTCATCCCGCAGGAGGAGACGGCGGGAGGGGCCGTACGCCTGGCGGCGGTGGGGCAACCGTTCGGCGGAGCGACGTGGGCGGGCCCGGGCGGCGGTGAGGATGGAGTAGCGGTCGGAGGAGCCTTCCCGTCGGTCGCGCCGTGACGAACCCCGACCCTCCGGACAGGAGTCCCCACCGTGAGCACCTCGACCGCGTACGCAGCCCACACCGGCCTGGCGGCGGCCCGCGCCACCGGTCTGAACAAGGTCTACGGCGAGGGCGAGACCCGCGTCGTGGCGCTGGACGACGTCTCGGTCTCCTTCGGGCGGGGCGAGTTCACCGCGATCATGGGGCCGTCCGGCTCCGGCAAGTCGACGCTGATGCACTGCATGGCCGGGCTGGACAAGGTCACCTCGGGGTCGGCCACGATCGGCGAGACCGAGCTGGTCGGGCTGAGGGACAAGCAGCTGACCAAGCTCCGCCGGGACAAGATCGGCTTCGTCTTCCAGGCGTTCAACCTGCTGCCCACGCTGACCGCGCTGGAGAACATCACGCTGCCGATGGACATCGCGGGCAGCAAGGTCGACCGGGCCTGGCTGGACCGGGTGGTGGAGACGGTCGGCCTGTCCGGCCGGCTCTCGCACCGCCCGGCCCAGCTCTCCGGCGGCCAGCAGCAGCGGGTGGCGTGCGCCCGGGCGCTGGCCTCCAAGCCGGAGATCATCTTCGCCGACGAGCCCACCGGCAACCTGGACTCCCGCTCCGGCGCCGAGATCCTCTCCTTCCTGCGCAACTCGGTGCGCGAACTCGGCCAGACCGTGGTGATGGTGACGCACGACCCGGTGGCCGCCTCGTACGCGGACCGGGTGGTGTTCCTGGCCGACGGCCGGATCGTCGACGAGCTGTTCGGTCCGACCGCCGACACCGTCCTGGACCGGATGCGCCGCTTCGACGCCAAGGGCCGCACCAGCTGACCCCGCGTCAGCCGCGTCCGCCGCGTCAGCCCCCGTCGAACCGACCGCACCCCTCTCCCCAGGACTGACCCCCATGCATCGCACCGCACTGCGCAACGTGCTGGCCCACAAGGGCCGACTCCTGATGACGGTACTGGCCGTGCTGCTGGGCACCGCCTTCGTGGCCGGCACCCTGGTGTTCTCCGACACCATGGGCCAGGCCATGCGCAACAGCTACTCCACCAGCTTCTCGGACGTCTCGGTGCTGGTCTCCGCCACCGGCGCGGACGACGGCGGCCCCGCCGACGGCGACGCCCCGCGGCCGGAGCGGAACTCGCTGACCCAGGACACCGTCCAGCAGCTGGCCGCGCTGCCCGGCGCCGAGCGGGCCCGCGGCGTGGTCTCCGGCTTCACCGGCGTCGCCGACAAGAAGGGCGACCTGGTCGGCCAGGTCTGGGGCGCCCGCGGCGCCAACTTCGTCCCGGACGCCTCCGGCACGGACACCCGCTACCCGATGGCCGAGGGCCGCGGACCGCGCGCCGAGGGCGAGATCGCGCTGAACCGGCAGGCCGCCGACAAGGCCGGCTACCACCTCGGCGACACCGTCCGGGTGGCCGGCAACGGCGCCGCCCGGGACGCCGTGCTGACCGGCGTCTTCACCACCGACGACCCGCAGGTCACCTCCGGCGGCACCCTGGTGCTGATGGACACCGCCACCGCCCAGCGGGAGCTGCTGGAGCCGGGCCGGTTCAGCTCGGTGGTGCTCACCGCCAGGGCCGGCACCTCCGAGCGGGCGCTGCTGGAGCAGGCCCGGGCGAAGACCGGCACCGACGGCGTCGAGCTGCAGACCGGCCAGGAGCTCAAGGACGAGCAGACCCGGATGGTCGCCGACTCGGTCAGCAACACCAAGACCATGCTGCTGGTGTTCGCCGGCATCTCGCTGTTCGTCGGCGTCTTCATCATCGTCAACACCTTCACCATGCTGATCGCCCAGCGGCTCCGGGAGCTGGCGCTGCTGCGGGCGGTCGGCGCCAGCCGCGGCCAGGTCACCAGGTCGGTGCTGGTGGAGGCGCTGGCGATCGGCCTGGTCGCCTCGGCCGGCGGCCTGCTCGCGGGCGTCGGCATCGGCGCGGGCCTGCAGTCCCTGCTGCACGCCTTCGACGAGGGCATGCCCACCGGCTCGCTGGTGGTCGCCCCGGCGACGGTGGTCGCCACCCTGGTGGTCGGCGTGGTGGTCACCGTGCTGTCGGCGCTGCTGCCGGCCGTCCGGGCCTCCCGGATCCCCCCGGTGGCGGCGATGAGCAGCGGCGAGCAGCCCAGCACCCAGCGCGGCCTGCTGATCCGCAACACGATCGGGGTGCTGCTGGCCGGCGCCGGGCTGGGCCTGATCCTGGCCGGTGCGAACGGCAGCGGCTCGGGCGCCCAGCACCTGCTGGAGCTCGGCGCCCCGGTCACCCTGATCGGCGTGTTCGTGCTGCTGCCGCTGCTGTCGCGGCCGGTGATCGCGCTGGTCGGCCCGGTGCTGGCCCGGCTGTTCGGCACCCCCGGCAAGCTGGCCCGGCTGAACGCGGTGCGCAACCCGCGCCGCACCGCCAGCACCGCGGCCGCGCTGACCATCGGCCTGACCCTGGTCACCGCGCTGACCGTGATCGGCAACTCGGTCACCAGCGCCGTCACCTCGATGGTCGCCGGGTCGATGAGGGCCGACTACGTGGTCGCCATGGCCAACGGCCGCCAGCTGTCCCCCGAGCTGACCGGGCTGGTGGCCGGAGCGAAGGGCGTCAAGGCGGTCAGCCGGGTCGACAACGTCTGGTGGCACCTGGACGGCTCCGACCAGGCCAAGGCGATCGAGGGCTACGACGCCGACGCCTTCGACCAGTTGGTCGGCCTGACCATGGCCTCCGGCTCCACCGGGGCGCTCAAGCAGGGCCAGGTGCTGGTCAACGACGAGTTCGCCGCCACCCACCACCTGGCGGTCGGCTCCACCCTGTCGGCCACCGCCCCGAAGGGCCAGGCCGTGACGCTCACCGTCGGCGGCGTCTTCGAGCGCAACGACGGGGTCTCCCCGGTGCTGGCGCCCAACCAGCTGGTCGAGCGCTACGACCCCGACCCGCTGGTCCAGCAGATCCTGGTGAAGGGCGTCGACGGCCCGACCGACGCGCTGAAGCAGTCGATCAAGGACGCCACCGGCCGCAACCCGGTGATGGAGGTCCGGACCATGAAGGACATGGTCGACGAGTTCAGCCGGATCATCTCGACCATGCTCAACCTGATGTACGGCCTGCTCGGCATGGCGGTGGTCGTCGCCGTCCTCGGCGTGGTCAACACGCTCGCCATGTCGGTGTTCGAGCGCAAGCGCGAGATCGGCATGCTGCGGGCGATCGGCCTGGAGCGGCGCGGCATCAAGCGGATGATCCGCCTGGAGTCCGTGGTGATCTCGGTCTTCGGCGCCTTCGTGGGCGTCCTGCTCGGCTGCTTCCTCGCCTGGGCCGCGACCCGGACCCTGGCCTCCCAACTGAAGGGACTGACCACCGTGATCCCGTACGGCAGCGTGCTGCTCTTCCTCGCCCTCGCCGCCCTGGTCGGCATGGTCGCCGCCCTCTGGCCGGCCCGCCGGGCCGCCCGGATGGACATCCTGACCAGCATCAAGACCGACTGACCCGACGCCGGGAAGCCGCCCGTCCCGGTCGCGGGGCGGGCGGCTTCCGGGTGCCGGACCGGTCAGCGGGTCTCGATCGCGACCTTCTCGATCACCACGTCCTGCACCGGGCGGTCGTTGCGCGGGTTGGTCGCGGTGGTGGCGATCGCGTCGACGACCTTCCGGCTGGCCTCGTCCGCGACCTCGCCGAAGATGGTGTGCTTGCCGGTCAGCCAGCTGGTCGCGCCGACCGTGACGAAGAACTGCGAACCGTTGGTGCCCGGGCCCGCGTTGGCCATCGCCAGCAGGTACGGCTTGGTGAAGGCCAGGTCCGGGTGGAACTCGTCGGCGAACTCGTAGCCCGGGCCGCCGGTGCCGTTGCCCAGCGGGTCGCCGCCCTGGATCATGAAGCCCTCGATGACCCGGTGGAACACCGTGCCGTCGTACAGCGGCTCGTTGCTGGGCTGCCCGGTGTTCGGGTCGGTCCACTGGCGCTCACCCGTCGCCAGCTCCACGAAGTTCTTGACCGTCTTGGGCGCGTGGTCCGGCAGCAGCCGGATCACGATGTCGCCCCTGTTGGTCTTCAGCGTGGCGTACAGCTCCTCGGCCATCGGGGGCCGCCTTTCTGGGTATGCGTCAGTTGCGCCACCCACCCTGCCCCCTCGGTGGCCCCCCGCGCAGCCGACACGGATCATCCTCACGACCGACGCGGAATACTTTGCCAAACCATTACTCTTGTGCTCTGTGTGGGTGGTGCCGTGCCGCCCCGGAGGGAATGTGATGAGAAGCAGGAACCCGGTCTTCTCGCGGGAGGGGTCCTTCACCCGCGACAACCAGTACGCGGGGTTCGGCACGCAGACGGCCGCCCAGCCCGGGCAGCCGGCCTACGGGTCCCCGTACGCGGGCGGCCCGTACGGCGGCCCGCAGGCCGCCGGGCAGCCGCCGCTGACGGACGACCAGCTCGCCGCGATGTACGGCGCGCCGTCCGCCGGTCCGGCCCGGACCGGCCGGATGACGATGGACGACGTGGTGGCCCGCACGGCCATGACGCTGCTCACCCTGGTCGCGTTCGGCGCGGTGGCCTGGTTCACCGTGCCGGTGGACAACTTCGCCCCGGCGATCGGCGCCGCCCTGGTCGCCATGGTCATCGGCCTGGTGGTGAGCTTCAAGCGCAGCGTCAACCCCGGCCTGATCCTGGCCTACGCGGCGCTGGAGGGCTTCTTCCTCGGCGCGCTCAGCAAGGCCTTCGAGACGCTCTTCGAGGGCATCGCCATCCAGGCCGTGCTGGGCACCGCCGCGGTGTTCGCGGCCACGCTGATCGCCTACAAGAGCGGCCGGATCCGGGTCACCCCCCGGTACACCCGGATCGGCCTCACGATCGCCATGGGCTTCCTGCTCCTGATGCTGGTCAACCTGGTCGCGATGCTCTTCGGCGCCGACTTCGGCCTGCGTTCGGGCCCGCTGGGCATCGTGGTCGGCCTGATCGGCATCGCGCTCGGCGCGTTCTTCCTCACCCTGGACTACGCCGAGATCGAGGAGGGCATCCGGCAGGGCGCCCCCGAGAAGGAGGCCTGGCGGGCCGCCTTCGGCCTGACGCTGTCGCTGGTGTGGATCTACCTGGAGATGCTGCGCCTGATCGCCATCCTGCGCGGCGACGACTGACCGCGCCGCACGACCGACCGCGCCGCACGGCGCGGACCGCGGCGGGCCCCGGAGGAACGATCCTCCGGGGCCCGCCGCGTGCCCGGGCGAGGGCCTACGCTCGGGGGCATGTCCGAGCACCTCCCCGCCGCCCCGCAGCTCCCCGCCGAGCGCCCGCCCGCCGAGGACCTCGCCGCCGACGCCGCCCGGCTGACCGCCGCCGTCGACCGGCTCGCCGACCGCTTCCGGGCGATGCCGCAGAGCCGCCTGCTGGCCGTCGTCCCCGGGCACCCGTCCCGGGCCGCCGCCGCGCTCGACCTGGCCGGTCGGCTGGCCGACCGGGCCCGGGCGCTGGAGGGCCTGCCCGCGCTGGCGGTGCCCGACTGCGGGGCGTTCGCGGTGGGCGACCAACTCGCGGTCACCGGGCACGACCTGGCGCTCGCCGCGGGCACCGGTCACCCGGACGCGCCGGCCGCGCTGGCCGCCGCGCTCGCCGAGGTCGAGCGGACCGACCGGCTCACCGCCTGACGCCCCGTCAGGGCCGCCCGGGCGCCGGAACGCCGACGGGGCGCCGAGCCGGCCCGGGCAACCCCTTGCCGGGCGGTCGGCGCCCCGTCGCGGGCGCGGGCGGGCGGTCAGATCGAGGCGACCACCCGGTCGGCGAGCACGTAGACCGTCTCGTCGTCGGTGGAGAAGGTCAGCGAGTACGAGCCGGAGAACCGGGACCCGCCGAGCAGCCGGACGTCCTCACCGGCCCGGACGGCGTCGATCAGCCGGTAGGCGGCCTCCCGGTCGCCGGGGGCGACGCAGAGCGTGGTGCCGTCGGCGAAGGCGTACACGTCCAGGGTGCCGAGCGGGCCGGGGCGGACGTCGGTCAGCGCGATCCGCTCCTCGGCGAGCGCGGCCAGCCGGTCGTCGGTCCACTCGCGGGACGGGGTCGGGCTGGGGATGAAGTCCGGGTGCGAGGGGTGCCGGCGCGGGTCGGGCGCGGTCGCGGGCTCCCCCTCGGCGTCCAGCAGCCCGGCCTCCAGGCCGGTGGCCAGCAGGTCGGCCTCCCGGCGGGCCTGCACGTCGCCGTTGTCGCCGGGCGCCGGGAAGCCGCCGCCCTGCGCGGGGTGCGCCGGGTGTGCGGGGTGGGCCGGGTGCGGGGCGCGGGCGCCGCCGGCCGGGCCGCCGTCCGCCGGGGCGTCCTTGATCAGGTCCTCCAGCGCGTGCCGCAGCGCCTCGCCGAACTCCGGGTCCATCACGCCGTTGTCGGCGGCCTCCTGCGGCCCGGTCGGGCGCGGGAAGAAGATCGGCCAGTCCTCGCCGATGGTGGTGAACGGGGTGTCGAACAGCGGGGAGTCCTCGGCGGCGCGGGCCTCCTGCTCGGCCCAGAACGCCCGGGCCTCGGTGATCTCCCGCTCCCGGTCGGCGGCCAGGGCTTCGGCGACGGCGCGGCGTATCAGCGCCTCGTCCCACTGCGGGTTCGGCTGCCGGTCTGCCAACTTCCTTGCCAGTGCGCGGAGGTGGAGCAGGACAGCGGTGGTCAGGGCGATCAGTACCAGCAGCAGGGAGAGGAAGACGGCGCTCACGGAACGTACTCCCAACGAGGAGCGGAACGGGGTTACGCCTCCACACTGCCGTATCGGCGGCCGTTACTGCAGTGGCTGATGTCGGATTTGTCGGCGTCTTTCCCACTTGTCCTCAAATTGTTAGGTAATACCTTTCTACGCTGCGGAGTTGATCCAATCCGGTGCGTCGACAATCCGGTCCCGGAAGGACGAAAAACGGGCCGGATCACACCTCGGGTGTGATCCGGCCCTCAATCACGCTGCGTCACTCCAGACGGGTGAGACGCGCGTCACAGCGCTCAGCTCAGGCGCTCGATGACCATCGCCATGCCCTGCCCGCCGCCCACGCACATGGTCTCCAGGCCGAACTGCTTGTCGTGCCACTGGAGGGAGTTGATCAGCGTGGTGGTGATCCGGGCGCCGGTCATGCCGAAGGGGTGGCCGACCGCGATCGCGCCGCCGTTCACGTTCAGCCGGTCCAGGTCCACGCCCAAGTCCCGGTAGGACGGGATGACCTGGGCGGCGAACGCCTCGTTGATCTCCACCAGGTCGATGTCGCCGATCGACAGCCCGGCCCGCCGCAGCGCCTGCTTGGACGCCTCCACCGGGCCGTAGCCCATGATCTCGGGGGAGAGGCCGGAGACGCCGGTGGACACCACCCGGGCCAGCGGCGTGATGCCCAGCTCGCGCGCCTTGGTGTCCGACATGACCACCAGCGCCGCCGCGCCGTCGTTCAGCGGGCAGCAGTTACCGGCCGTCACGGTGCCGTCGGGGCGGAACACCGGCTTCAGGCCGGACACGCCCTCCAGCGTCACGCCCGCGCGCGGGCCGTCGTCCGCGCTCACCACGGTGCCGTCCGGCAGCGTCACCGGGGTGATCTCGCGCTGCCAGAAACCGGCCTCGATCGCCGCCTCGGCCAGGTTCTGCGACCGCACGCCGAACTCGTCCTGCTCGGCCCGGGTGATCCCCTTCAGCGCGGCCAGGTTCTCCGCGGTCTGGCCCATCGCGATGTACGCGTCCGGCAGCAGGCCGTCCTCGCGCGGGTCGTGCCACTCGCCGCCGCCGGTCTCGGCGCGGTGCCTGGTGCGCGCCTGGGCCTCGTCGAACAGCGGGTTCGTGGTGCCCGGCATGCCGTCCGAGGTGCCGTTGACCGAGCGCGAGACGGTCTCCACGCCCGCCGAGACGAAGACGTCGCCCTCGCCCGCCTTGATCGCGTGCAGCGCCATCCGGGTGGTCTGGAGCGAGGACGAGCAGTAGCGGGTGACCGTCGCGCCCGGCAGGTAGTCCATGCCCATCTGGACGGCCACGATCCGGGCCAGGTTGTGGCCCTGCTCGCCGCCCGGCAGGCCGCAGCCCAGCATCAGGTCGTCGATCTGCCGCGGGTCCAGCTGCGGGACCTTCGCGAGCGCGGCGCCGATGATCTGCGCGGTCAGGTCGTCCGGGCGGACGTCCTTCAGCGAACCCTTGAACGCCCGGCCGATCGGCGAACGGGCGGCGCTGACGATGACGGCTTCGGGCATGGCGGGCTCCTCGCTGAGTGACCTCGGGACGCGATCCGGTGGATCTCCCGGGAAAGTTACCGCTTGGTAGCTCCGGCGTCATCCGCCTCCGGATGTGAGTTCGCCGACGCGATCGCCCGCGACGGACGGCCGCCCGCCACCTGCGCGGGCGCGGCGTCCTCCCCGCCGGGCAGGGCCAGCCGGAACCGCTGCTTCAAGGTCGCCCACCGCCAGGTGCCGTTCACCGGACCCGCCGCCGTCACCTCGGTGCCCGAACGCCCCGCCGCCGCCGCGGCCGCCACCGCCACCGGCAGCACCGCCTGCGGCTCCACCACGCCGCCCGCCTCCGGCGACTCCTGCGGCCACAGCCCCAGCGCCGCGCAGAGCGAGGGCAGCAGCGCCATCGCCGCCGTCGCGTAACCCTGCGCGGACGGGTGGTAGCGGTCCTCGGCGAACAGCTCCGGCCGGGACGCGAACTCCGGACCCAGCAGCGAACCCAGCGAGACCGTCCGTCCGCCCGCCCCCACCACCGCGATGGTCTGCGCCGCCGCGAGCTGCCGGCTCACCCGCCGCGCCACCCAGCGCAGCGGCGGCCGGACCGGCTTGATGGTGCCCAGGTCCGGACAGGTGCCCACCACCACCCGGCAGCCCGCCGAGACCAGCGCGCCCACCGCCTCGCCCAGCTCGCGCACGCTGCGGGCCGCCGGGGCGTGCCGGGTCACGTCGTTCGCGCCGATCATCACCACCGCGACGTCCGGCCGGTGCGCCAGCGCCGCCTCCAGCTGCCGGACCAGGTCCGACGAGCGCGCCCCCGACTTCGCCACGTTCACCAGCCGCACCCGGCGCTCCGCGACCGAGGCCAGCCCCGAGGCCAGCAGCGCGCCCGGCGTCTCCTGCGAACGCTGCACCCCCAGCCCCGCCGCCGTCGAGTCACCCAGGAACGCCAGCACCAGCGGCCGACGGGCGTCCTGCGGATCGGCGAAACCCTCGCCGTACACCCCGTCCGCGAACGGCGGCTCCCCGTCCAGCACCCCGATCGCCCGGACCGCCATCCGGCTCTCGGTCAGCAGCACCCCGGCCAGCCCCACCCCCAGCAGCCCCAGCCCTCCGCCCCCGTACGCCGCCGCCGTGGCGATCCGCCGCGCCACCCGGGCCCTCGACGCCTGCGAGCCGGCCATGGGCCCACCCCCTCTCCGCTCCACACAACCGCTACCACCCTGGATACCCCCCGACCGCGCCGCCGTACCGGCCCGCCCCCGCAGAACCACCCGCCCGCCGGACCGCGCCGCACCGCGGGCACCCCGGCGGCGGGGGCCGCGCGGGGCGGTCGGGGCGCGGAGGGGGGCCTAGGCTGGGGGTTTCGGCAGAACAGTGATGCCACGGACCGGGAGGACCCCCGTGCGGTACCACAATTCGATCATCGAGCTGGTCGGCGACACCCCGTTGGTGAAGCTCAACAAGGTCGCCGAGGGGATCAGCGCCACCGTGCTGGCGAAGGTCGAGTACTTCAATCCGGGCGGTTCGGTGAAGGACCGGATCGCCGTGCGGATGATCGAGGCGGCGGAGGCTTCCGGCGCGCTCAAGCCCGGCGGCACCATCGTCGAGCCCACCAGCGGCAACACCGGGGTGGGGCTGGCGATCGTGGCCCAGCAGAAGGGCTACCGCTGCATCTTCGTCTGCCCGGACAAGGTGTCGACGGACAAGATCAACACCCTGCGGGCGTACGGCGCCGAGGTGGTGGTCTGTCCCACCGCGGTCGCCCCGGAGCACCCGGACTCGTACTACAACGTCTCGGACCGGCTGGTCCGGGAGACCCCGAACGCGTGGAAGCCGGACCAGTACTCCAACCCGGAGAACCCGGCCTCGCACTACCACTCCACCGGCCCGGAGCTGTGGGAGCAGACCGAGGGGCGGATCACCCACTTCGTGGCGGGCGTCGGCACCGGCGGGACGATCTCCGGCACCGGCAACTACCTCAAGGAGGTCTCCGGCGGGAAGGTGCAGGTGATCGGCGCGGACCCGGAGGGCTCGGTCTACTCGGGCGGCACCGGGCGGCCCTACCTGGTGGAGGGCGTCGGCGAGGACTTCTGGCCGACCGCCTACGACCGGCAGGTCGCGGACCGGATCGTCGCGGTCTCCGACAAGGACTCGTTCCAGATGACCCGCCGCCTCGCCAAGGAGGAGGGCCTGCTGGTCGGCGGCTCCTGCGGGATGGCCGTGGTGGCGGCGCTGGAGGTGGCCCGCGACCTGGGGCCGGAGGACGTGGTGGTGGTGCTGCTGCCGGACGGCGGCCGCGGCTACCTGTCGAAGATCTTCAACGACGACTGGATGGCGGACTACGGCTTCCTGCCGACCGCCACCGACGAGGCGCACATCGGCGAGGTGCTGGGCCGCAAGGACGCCGTCGAGCACGAGGGCATCCCGCAGTTCGTGCACATGCACCCCAACGAGACGGTCGCCGAGGCGGTCCGGGTGCTGCGGGACTTCGGCGTCTCGCAGATGCCGGTGGTCTCCCCGGGCGCCGGGCACCCGGACATCATGGCCGGCGAGGTGATCGGCTCGGTGGTCGAGCGGGAGCTGCTGGACGGCCTGTTCAGCGGGCGGATCCAGCTGACCGACACGCTCGACGGGGTGATGTCGAAGCCGCTGCCGGTGGTCGGCTCCGGCGAGTCGGTGACCAACCTGATGGCGGTGCTGGAGAAGGCCGACGCGGTGGTGGTGCTGGTCGAGGGCAAGCCGCAGGGCATCGTGACCCGCCAGGACCTGCTGTCCTTCCTGACCGCCCGGGCCGGCCACTGACCGCCCGCCCGGGCGGCTCCGCCCGCCGTCCGGGTGAGGAATCCGGGCCCCGGAACAGTTGGTACTCGGACGTCACAGCTGCGCATCATCCGGTTAACACGGGCACGGCATCTTTGAAGCACGGCAAGAAGCCGAGAGCGGTGACAGCACAGGACGGGAGCGGCTCCCCATCCTGAGCGGTCACCCAGGACACGACCGGTCGGCCCTGACCCGGCCCACCGTGTCCGGACCGTGGGAGGCGCCGTCGTCCCGCCCCTGTCATCAGGGTGCGGCGGCTCCCGCGGCCAGAGATCGCGCCGCGAGGCGCGGCTCCGCGAGCTCCCGGGTGGGGGAGTCCGAGCGGAGGAGGAAGGGCCGGTCCGGGTTCGCCCGGGCCGGCCCTTCCTCATGCCCGCCGCCGCACCCCGCTCCGTACCGGCTCCGGGTCCGGCTCCCGGCCCCGTCTCGTTTCCGGAAGGGTGTGCGAGGCCCTAGGCTCGCTGACATGACCAGCACCGACCTGCCCGAGCAGGACGCACCGCGCTACGTTCGCCTCACCATCGAGCTGATCGCCGAGATCACCGACGAGGGGGCCCTCAAGGCCGCCGCGCTCACCCAGGTCTCCGACGACGAGTACCTGGACGACGACGAGCGGGCCCAGGCCGTCGAGGCGATCGAGGTGGACCCGACCGGTTCCCTCGCCCACTTCGTCGACCCGGTCGCCCTGCTCGGCGACGTCCCCGGCGTGGAGCTCGCCTCCGCGACCTGGGAGTCCGCCAGCACCGACTACGACCCCGACGACGAGAGCTGGGACGAGTACGAGGTGCAGTGACACCGCGTCCCGTCCGGGACCCGTCCCCGGGTCCCGGACACGCGGGTCCCGCCCGCGTTCCAGCCGTGCGAGAGCCCGGTCCGGCAGCCCCGGACCGGGCTTTTGTCCTTTCTGCCCATCGCTTGGGTACTCTCGTACGATCTGCACATATATGCGTGATCTTGGAACGAGGAGCGTGGACGTGACCGCACCGGAGAAGCAGGACCGGCCGCGCGGCGGCAACTGGAGCCGGCGCGGCGTGCTCTCCGGGTTGCTGGGCGCCCCCGTGCTGCTGGTCGCGGCCTGCACGGGCGGCGGCGGGAAGTCCGGCCCCGCCAGCGCCTCCGGCTCGGCCCCCGCCGCGGGCGGGACCTCCGCCACCCCGTCCACCAGCCCGAAGGCCTCGGTGGCGGAGATCACCATCAAGCCCGCCGACGGCGTCACCGCCGCGCCGTTCACCGAGCCGGTCACCGTCACCGTGCTGAACGGCACCCTGACCTCGGTGACCGTCACCGACCGGTCCGGGCAGCCGATAGGAGGAGAGCTCTCCGCCGACGGCGCGAGCTGGACCTCCACCGACCAGCTCGCCAGCGGAACCGCGTACACCGTCGCCGCCTCCGCCGTGGACGCCGGGCAGCGCCCGGCCGACGCCAACGCCAGCTTCTCGACCGCCTCCCCGGCCAACACCTTCGTCGGCTACTTCACCCCCGAGGACGGCAGCACCGTCGGCGTCGGCATGCCGGTGTCGATCAACTTCAACAAGGCGATCACCGACCGGAAGGCCGTGCAGCAGGCGATCACCGTGGTCGCCGACCCGCCGGTGGAGATCGTCGGCCACTGGTACGACGCCACCCGGCTCGACTTCCGCCCGCGCGAGTACTGGGCGAAGGGCACCAAGGTCACCCTCAAGCTGCGGCTCAAGGACGTGGCCGGGGCCAAGGGCGTCTACGGCACGCAGTCCAAGGACGTCGGCTTCACCATCGGCCGCAGCCAGGTCTCCACCGCCGACCTGAAGGCCGACACCCTCACCGTCCGCACCGACGGGCGGGTCACCGCGACCTACCCGGTGATCGGCGGCGCGCCCGAACACCGCACCTGGGGCGGCAAACTGGTGATCTCCGAGCGCTACCAGCAGACCCGGATGAACTCCAGCACGGTCGGCCTGGGCAGCGAGTACGACATCCCGGACGTGCCGCACGCCCAGCGGCTGACCAGCTCGGGCACCTTCATCCACGGCAACTACTGGTCGCCCGCCGGGCAGTTCGGCAACGACAACACCAGCCACGGCTGCATCGCGCTGCAGGACGTCCAGGGCGGGAACGACCCGCGCACCGACGCCGCGGAGTTCTACGCGAGTTCGATGATCGGCGACGTGGTCGAGGTGGTGAATTCCGGCGACCGCACCGTCAACCCCGGCAACGGCCTGAACGGTTGGAACATGGCCTGGTCGGACTGGGTCGCCGGGAGCGCCGTCTGACGCGTGCACGGAGAGGGCACGGTTCGGACACGGAAGGTGGGGGGCCGGTGAGAGTGTCCTCAACGAATGGTAAAAATATCCGCGTGCGGGGGGACACGCCATTGTGCTGAGCTTGCCTCCGCGGCAGGGCCGACCGGGCCCGAACCGTCTCCAGGTAGCAGGAGCAAGCCATCAACACCGTCATCCGCCGCCGCACCGTCCGCGCGGGCATAGCCGTCACCACCGGAGCCGTCCTCCTCGGCGGCGGCCTCGCCGCCTGTGGCACCGTCGAGCAGTTGACCGCCGGTCAGAAGCTCGACAAGGCGTTCGACAAGCTCGGCGACGCCAAGACGGTCACGGTCGACCTCTCGCTCGACGCCAGCTCCTCGCAGCTGGTCGCGTTCGGCGAGGCGATCGACGACCCGATCGAGAAGCAGGCCGCCGACCTGCTCTCCGACCTCAAGCTGTCCGTGTCGGTCGGCTACGACAAGCCGCTCAAGGACGCCGGAGGCTTCACGTCCGGCTGCGCCGCCGGCGGGAGCGGTGGGAGCGCCAAGAACGAGGGGGTCACGCTCGGCTACGCGCTGAACAGCAAGAAGGACGGCAAGACCTACGCCGACTTCCGGCTGGTCGGCGACAAGGCGTACCTCAAGGTCGACGTGCGCGGCATCGCCCAGCTCGCGGGCGAGGACGGCCCGGAGTTCGAGTCCGGCCTCGACCAGCTGCCGCCCGAGGCCGCCCCGCTCAAGGACCTGGTCGGCGGCAAGTGGGTCTCGGTGGACGTCGCCAAGCTCCAGGAACTGTCCCAGCAGGCGGCCGGCGGCGGCGCGGCCGGCAAGGGCGCCACCCCGAAGCCCTCGCCCAGCCTCGACCCGTCCGTGCTCAACGACTTCTGCGACTCGCTGAGCGACGCCCTCTCCGACAACGTCACGCTGGAGGACAAGGGCAAGAGCGCCGACGCCGACGACGTGATCCGGGTCTCCGCGCCCGCCCGCCCGCTGGTCGAGGCGCTGTACAAGTCGTTCACCGGCGTCGCCAAGAACATCCCCGGCTCCCCGGGGCTCCCGGCCGAGGGCGACTTCGCCGACGTCCCGGACCGCAAGCTCTCCGCCGACGTGCAGATCAAGGACGGCCGCCCGCAGGCGGTCACCTTCGACTTCGCCCAGCTCGTCGAGAAGTCCGACTGGTCGGCGCACCTGCCGCTGCGGATCGGCATCTCCACCGACGGCACCACCCAGGGCGCCCCGACCGGCGCCACCGAGATCGACCTCGGCCAGCTCCAGGAGATGTTCGCCTCGATGGCCGGCGGCTTCGAGGACGGCACCGACCCCGACGTCGACCTCGGCGGCATCGACCTGGGCCCGGCCGCCCCGCTGACCGACGCGCAGTACGCCGAACTGGGCAAGCTCGGCATCGAGCGGAGCGTCGCCGAGTCGATGAACCACAGCGGCCTCAGCTTCGAGGAGATCAAGGAACTGGCCCCCGAGCTGACCTGATCCACCGTCAGCACGCCGGTGCGGCACGGCCCGCCGCGGGAAGCCCCCGCGGCGGGCCGCCGCGCGTTCCGGGCCCCGGCCGCAGCGCGACGTCCGGAAGCCGCCGGACCGCGGCGGGCGCCGGGCGCAGGCTGGACGCATGGAAACCGCCACCGCCACCGCCACCGCAGCTCCGGCCACCGCAGCTCCCGGCACCGCCCCGGCGCTCGACGTCCGTGCCGTCCCCAGGCCCGTGCTGGACGCGCTGCGCCGCACCGACGACGCCGGGCGCGCCCGGACGTCCGCCGTCACCGAGCAGGGCGGCGAACCGCTGCGCTGCTGCCTGACCAGGGCCAGGCCCGGCGAGCGGATCACCCTGCTGTCGTACGCGCCGCTGCTGCGCTGGGCCGCCGAGACCGGCTGCGACCCCGGGCCGTACCTGGAGACCGGCCCGGTGTTCGTGCACGCCGAGCCGTGCCCGGGTCACCCCGGCGGCTGGCCGGCGGGCTTCCACGGCGGGCCGCGGGTGCTGCGGGCCTACGCGGCGGACGGCCGGATCCTCGGCGGCCGACTCGGCGGACCGGCCGAACTCCCCTCGCTCGCGGCCGAACTGCTGGCCGACCCGGCGACCGCCGTACTGCACGTGCGGGCCGTCGAGTTCGGCTGCTTCCTGCACGAGGTGCGCCGCGGGTAGCCGTCGGGCGCCCGGCTTCGCGCAGTACGGCGCCCCCTGCCGGTCGCGCACCGCGCCCGTGCGGGCCCACGCCGTGGGGCCGGGCGGCCCGGACCGGCTCCGGACCGGCCGCCGGCCGCCGGCCACCGGCACGGGCCGTGGGCGGCGGGCCGTGGGCGACGGGCGGCGGGTCGTGGGCGGCGGGTCGGGGACACCACCCGCAGCGCCGGGTAGCCGATCGCGCCGCTCAGCAGCCACGGCTCCACCGGGCCCGGCTGGAACCGGTCCGACCCGGCGACCAGGGCCCGGCCGGAGCGGCGCGAACCGGCGCGCCCGGTGCGCCCGGTGCGCTCGGTACGCCCGGTGGACACTCCGCGTCCCCCCGTGTCCCCCCGTGTCCTCCGTGTGTCGATCGGGCGTGCGGTCGGTCGATCGTGGCGGTACGACCCCTGGTGCTGCGGGACTTCGCCGGTCGCGGACCGCCGGTCCGGCGTCCGGGTCCGGCCTCCCGCCGCGGCACGCCCCGGGGAGCCCTCCCGTCGCACTAGGCTCGGGAGCATGACCGAGCACCAGCTTTCCCACGGCTTCGAGACACTCGCCATCCACGCGGGCCAGGAAGCGGACCCCCGGACCGGGGCAGTCGTGACGCCGATCTACCAGGTGTCCACCTACAAGCAGGACGGCGTCGGCGGACTGCGCGAGGGCTACGAGTACAGCCGCTCCGCCAACCCGACCCGCACCGCGCTGGAGGAGTGCCTGGCCGCGATCGAGGGCGGCGCGCGCGGCCTCGCCTTCGCCTCCGGGCTGGCCGCCGAGGACACCCTGCTGCGCACCCTGCTCAAGCCCGGCGACCACATCGTCATCCCCAACGACGCCTACGGCGGCACCTTCCGGCTGTTCGCCAAGGTGCTGACCCGCTGGGGCGTCGAGTTCTCCGTCGCCGACACCCACCACCCCGAGAAGGTGCGCGAGGCGATCCGTCCGACCACCCGCGCGGTGTGGGTGGAGACCCCGTCCAACCCGCTGCTCGGCATCACCGACCTCGCCGCGGTCGCCGAGATCGCGCACGCCGCCGGCGCCAGGCTGGTGGTCGACAACACCTTCGCCAGCCCCTACCTCCAGCAGCCGATCTCGTTCGGCGCGGACGTCGTGGTGCACTCCACCACCAAGTACATGGGCGGGCACTCCGACGTGGTCGGCGGCGCCCTGGTGGTCGCCGACGCGGGCCTGGCCGAGGAGGTCGCCTACCACCAGAACGCGATGGGCGCGGTGGCCGGGCCGTTCGACGCCTGGCTGGTGCTGCGCGGCATCAAGACGCTCGGCGTCCGGATGGACCGGCACTCGGAGAACGCCGAGAAGGTCGCCGAACTGCTGGCCGGGCACCCGAAGGTGAGCCAGGTGCTCTACCCGGGCCTGCCCGGCCACCCCGGGCACGACGTCGCCGCCAAGCAGATGAAGGCGTTCGGCGGCATGGTCTCGTTCCGGGTCGCGGGCGGCGAGCAGGCCGCCGTCGAGGTCTGCAACCGGGCCGAACTGTTCACCCTGGGCGAGTCGCTGGGCGGCGTCGAGTCGCTGATCGAGCACCCCGGCCGGATGACCCACGCCTCCGCGGCCGGCTCTCCGCTGGAGGTGCCCGCCGACCTGGTGCGCGTCTCGGTGGGCATCGAGTCCGCCGCCGACCTGCTCGCCGACCTGGAGCAGGCCCTCGGCTGACGGCCGGTCCGGCTCTCCGGCTCCCCGGTTCAACGGCGGTCCAGCAGGCCGTCGTTGAACCGGGCCAGCAGCGCGCAGAACACCGCCCGCTCGCGGGTCGTCCAGCCCGCCGTCAGCTCGGCGATCAACTCCCGCCGCCGCTCCCGCACCTGGGCCAGCCGACCGGCCCCCAGCGGCGTCAGCGCCAGCTGCACCGCGCGCCGGTCCGCCGGGTACGGAAGCCGCGCCACCAGGCGCTCCCGCAGCAGCGGCGCGGCCTGCCGGGTCACCGTCGAGGAGTCCACCCCGAGCGCCGCCGCCAGCGTCTTCACCTTGGCCGGTCCGGTGGCGGCGAGCTGCTCCAGCAGCAGGAACGCGGCCCGGTCCAGCTCCCCGGCGGCGCAGATCCGCCGGGCGAACACCGCGACCTGGTAGGGGAGTTGGCGGTCCGCGTCGGGGCGGTCCGGACGTTCGGGGCGGTCGGCGTGTTCGGCGTGTTCGGCGCGGCCGGGACGTCCGGCGCGGCCGGGGCCGTCGTTGCCTTCGGCGCGGCCGGGGCCGTCGGGATCGGAGGGTCCGTCGGACGGGGGCAGGGTCATCGCGGCTCACGGGGGGTGCGGGCGACTCGTCCCAGCAGCGTACGCGCGCCGGGCGACCGGCGGAACAGCGCGCGCCCTACGCTGGCCCCCATGCACAGGTGGCCGATCACGGTGGACGACGTCCGGGGCGCGCAGAAGATGCTGGCGGGGGTGGCCCGGGTCACCCCGATGCAGACCAGCCGCCACCTCTCCGGGACGGCCGGCACCCCCGTCCACCTCAAGTGCGAGAACCTGCAGCGCACCGGCTCGTTCAAGCTGCGCGGCGCGTACGTGCGGATCGCCGGGCTGTCCCCGGTCGAGCGGGCCGCCGGGGTGGTCGCGGCCAGCGCGGGCAACCACGCGCAGGGCGTCGCGCTGGCCGCCTCGCTGCTCGGGGTGCGCTCCACCGTCTTCATGCCGGTCGCCGCGCCGCTGCCGAAGGTCGCCGCCACCCGCGAGTACGGCGCCGAGGTCCGGCTGCACGGCGCCAACGTCGACCAGGCGCTGCGGGCCGCCCGGGAGTACGCCGAGGACACCGGCGCGGTCTTCATCCACCCCTTCGACCACTGGGACGTGATCACCGGCCAGGCCACCGTCGGCCTGGAGGTCCTGGAGCAGTGCCCCGAGGTGCGCACCGTGCTGGTCGGCACCGGCGGCGGCGGTCTGCTGGCGGGCGTGGCGATCGCGATCAAGGCGCTGCGCCCGGACGTCCGGGTGATCGGCGTGCAGGCCGCCGCCGCGGCGGCGTACCCGCTGTCGCTGGCGGCCGGGCGCCCGGTCGCGCTGGAACGGTTCGCCACCATGGCGGACGGCATCATGGTCGGCCGCCCCGGGGACATCCCGTTCGAGGTGGTGGAGGCCCTCGCGGACGGGGTGCTGACGGTCTCCGAGGACGCGCTCTCCCGGGCCCTGCTGGTCGGCCTGGAACGGCTCAAGCTGGTGGTCGAACCCGCCGGGGCGGCGCCGATCGCCGCGCTGATGGCCGAGCCCGGGCGGTTCGAGGGCCCGGTGGTGGCGGTGCTCTCCGGCGGCAACATCGACCCGCAGCTGATGCAGCGGGTGCTCCGGCACGGCCTGGCCGCGGCGGGCCGCTACCTGTCGCTGCGGGTCCGGCTGACCGACAAGCCGGGCGCGCTGGCCGACCTGCTGGGCGTGCTGACCCGGATGGACGCCAACGTGCTGGACGTCGCGCACGTCCGGATCGACCCGCAGCTGGGCCTGACCGAGGTCGAGGTGGACCTGCACCTGGAGACCAAGGGGCCCGAGCACTGCGCGGCGGTGATCGGCGAGCTGCGCGCGGACGGGTACGTGGTCAGCCGCTGAGGCCCGCTGAGGCCCGCTGCGGCCCACCCGGGCCCGCCCAGGCCCGCCGGGGCCCTCTGGTGGGGCCGCCGGGGCCCAGAGGCAGCAGGTGGGCCGGGTTGTCAGTGGTGGCTGGGAGGCTGTGACCCGCCTCACCTGCGGCGCTTGACGCGATATATCGCGAGTGACAGCATCTTGCGATGTATCGCGAGCTTCGCCGCCGGCGGGCCCGGGTACCGAACCGGATGATTTCCCCACAGAACCGACTCGCATCAGGAGATGAGGCAGGCCCATGGCGGCAGCCATCGAAGCCGAGAACCTGGTCAAGACCTTCGGTGACGTCCGCGCCCTGGACGGCGTGAGCCTGGACGTGCCCGAGGGCACCGTGCTCGGGCTGCTCGGACCGAACGGCGCGGGCAAGACCACCACCGTGCGCGTCCTGACCACCCTGCTCCAACCCGACTCAGGCCGGGCCACCGTCGCCGGGGTCGACGTGCTCAAGCACCCCAACAAGGTGCGCAGCCTGATCGGCCTGTCCGGCCAGTACGCCGCCGTCGACGAGTACCTCACCGGCCGGGAGAACCTCCAGATGGTCGGCGAGCTCTACCAGATGAGCGCCCGCGACGCGAAGCGGCGGGCCCTCGAACTGCTGGAGTGGTTCAACCTCTCCTCGGCCGCCGACCGCACCGCCAAGACCTACTCCGGCGGCATGCGCCGCCGCCTCGACCTGGCCGCCGCCCTGGTGGTCCGGCCCCCGGTGATGTTCCTGGACGAGCCCACCACCGGCCTCGACCCGCGCAACCGGCTCGCCCTGTGGGAGGTCATCGAGACCCTGGTCGAGCAGGGCACCACCCTGCTGCTCACCACCCAGTACCTGGAGGAGGCCGACCGCCTCGCCCACGACATCGCGGTGGTCGACCACGGCAAGGTGATCGCCCGCGGCACCGCCGACGAGCTCAAGGCCCAGATCGGCGGCGAACGCATCGAGGTGGTCGTCCGCGCCGCCGACCTCGTCCCCGAGGCGGTCGCCGCGCTCACCCCGTACGCCAAGGGCGAGCCGACGGTGGAGCGCAACACCCGCCGGATCACCGTCCCGGTCAGCGGCGGCGCCCGGGTGCTGGCCGACGCCATCCGCGAACTGGACGCCCACTCCATCGAGATCGACGACATCGGCCTGCGCCGCCCCACCCTGGACGACGTCTTCCTCTCCCTCACCGGCCACGCCACCGAGGACGGGACGGGCGAGGACGAGGGCGGCACGCCCGCCGCGTCCGCCGGGAAGGGCCGCCGCGGCCAGCGAGAGGACGCCTGAGATGACACTCGCCAGCACCGACGGCGCCATCGGCGGCGCCCCCGTCGCCCCGCGCCGCGGCGTCGCCGCCACCGCCCACGACTCCTGGGTGGTCGCCAAGCGGAACCTGCGCCGGATGACCAGGATCCCCGAGATCGTCGTCTTCGGGCTGATGCAGCCCGTCATGTTCGTGCTGCTGTTCTCGTACGTCATGGGCGGCGCGATCGCGATCCCCGGCGCCCCGCCCGGCCACGACGTGTACATCGAGTACCTGATGGCGGGCATCTTCGCCCAGACCGTCACCTTCGCGGTGGCCGGCGCCTCGGCCGGCATCGCGGAGGACATGACCAAGGGCCTGGTCGACCGCTTCCGCTCGCTGCCGATGGCCCGGGCCGCCGTGCTCACCGGCCGCACCCTGGCCGACCTGGTGCAGACCGCGTTCATCCTGGTCGTGCTGGCGCTGGTCGCGCTGCTGGTCGGCTGGCGGATCCACCACGGCGTGCTGGACATGCTCGCCGCGTTCGGCCTGCTGCTGCTGCTCGGCTACGCCTTCTCCTGGATCGGCGCGCTGATCGGCCTGTCGGTGCGCAGCCCCGAGGCGGCCACCTCGGCCGGTCTGATCTGGCTGTTCCCGCTGACCTTCGTCTCCAACGCGTTCGTGCCGGTCAGCTCGATGCCGAGCTGGCTCCAGCCGGTCGCCTACTGGAACCCGTTCTCCGCCACCGTGCAGGCCTGCCGCAGCCTGTTCGGCAACCAGCTCGGCCCGGTGCCGGACTCCTGGCCGATGCAGCACGCCGCGCTGGTCTCGGTGGTCTGGTCGCTGCTGATCACGGCGGTGTTCTCCTGGCTGGCGGTGCGCAAGTACCGCCGCGCGGCCGGCTGAGGAACGCCGCACCGGGCGGCTGAGGACCGCGGTGCCGGGCGCACCGGCCCCGGGCGCACCGGCCCCGGACGCGCCGGCCCCGGACGCGGAACGGCCGCTCCCCCCACCCGGGGGAGCGGCCGTTCGACGCGGGGCGTCCGGTCAGCCGGAGAAGGGCTTGGCGTCGATGATCTTCACGCTGGCCTTCTTGCCGTTCGGCAGCTCGTACTGGGCGTCCTCGCCCACCGACTTGCCGATGATGCCCCGGCCCAGCGGCGACTGCGGCGAGTAGACGTCGATGTCGCCGTCGGTGACCTCGCGGGAGGCCAGCAGGAACTCCATGGTGTCGTCGAGGTCGCCGTCGAAGGCGACCTTCACCAGCATGCCCGGGGCCACCACGCCCGAGTCGGCCGGCGCCTCGCCGACCTTGGCCCGCTCCAGCAGCTGGGTCAGCTGGCGGATCCGCGCCTCGGTCTTGCCCTGCTCGTCCTTGGCCGCGTGGTAGCCCGCGTTCTCCTTGAGGTCGCCCTCCTCGCGCGCGGCCTCGATCTTCTGGGCGATCTCGATGCGCCAGGGCCCGGTCAGGTGGTCAAGCTCGGCCTTGAGCTTGTTGTAGTGGTCCTGAGTGAGCCAGGTCACGTCATCGTTGGTCTGGGTCACAGGAGTGCTCCTCGTCGGTGCTGGCGCCGCCCCGGGGGTGGACCGGCGGCGGTGTGGTCGATTTTCTGGGCAGATGCAAAGCAACGCCCGCTTCCGTGCCGATCGGCGCGGAAGGGGCGAAACCACGAGCCTAACAAGTTCCCGGCCTGGACGGGAGGTCTCCGAGCGGCCGGCCCCCCGGGGCCGGCGGCCGATCGGGCGGTGGGCGGGTGCCGGGCGGGTACGGGCCGGGCGCTGGGCGGGTACGGGCCCGGTACGGGCCGGGCGCTGGGCGGGTGCGGGTCGGGGGAGCCCCGGCGGCGGGCGGTCGGAGAACGCGGTGGCATCCGCGCGCGGCGGTGCCTCCGAAAGGGTGAGCGAGCGGGCGGGGCGGGGCGTTACTTCTTGTCGGGGGTGCAGCCGAGCAGCTCCGCGGTGGTGCCGCGGGCCGTGGTGCGCAGCGTGACCACCTCGTCGTAGGCGGTGCCCGCGGCCGGGACCGGGAAGTCCGACTGGCCGACCACCGCGCCGTCCGCGCCCTGCGAGCGGACCGTGCAGACGCCCGCGGTGCCGTCGCTCTTGCGCACCGAGAGCTGCAGTTGCAGCTCGGTGTCCGACACCGGCTGGAAGGTGGGCACCGTACCGTTCAGCCGGGTCTCCCGCAGCAGGTACGAGCCGCCCAGCCAGGCGATCAGCCCGAGGAACAGCACCCCGCACACCACCGCGGCGATCCGCAGCCTGCGGTCGGCGGCCCGGTCGTCGGACCGGCTGTAGCGGCCGGCCGGCGGTGCGGCCGGGGACGCCGCCGGCGTCGTGGGCGTAGGGCTGTGGTCCATGGCGGGGCTCGGTCCTTTCGCGGAGGCGGTTCGTCCTTCGGTGGGAATGGACGGGCCCTCCAGTCCGTCACTATAGGAGGGGCACGTCCGCGCCGGAGGCGGCGGGGGAGCCGACCCGACGAAGCGGACATACCTGTACCTGAAGGGGACCAGGCGTTGAGCGAGCAGTTGCGTTTGATGGCGGTGCACGCGCACCCGGACGACGAGTCCAGCAAGGGCGCCGCCACCATGGCGATGTACGTGTCGCAGGGGGTGGAGGTCCTGGTCGCCACGTGCACCGGAGGGGAGCGGGGATCGATCCTCAACCCCAAGCTCCAGGGCGACCCGTGGGTCGAGGAGAACATCCACGAGGTCCGCCGCAAGGAGATGGACGCCGCCCGGGAGATCCTCGGCGTCCAGCAGGCGTGGCTCGGCTACGTCGACTCCGGCCTCCCCGAGGGCGACCCGCTGCCCCCGCTGCCGGAGGGCTGCTTCGCCCTGGAGGACGTCGACGTGGCGGCCGGGGCCCTGGTCAAGCTGATCCGCGAGTTCCGCCCGCACGTGATCACCACGTACGACGAGAACGGCGGCTACCCGCACCCCGACCACATCATGACCCACAAGATCACCATGGTGGCCTTCGACGCCGCCGGCGATCCTGCGGCCTACCCCGAGGCCGGCGAGCCCTGGCAGCCGTCCAAGCTCTACTACAACCACGGTTTCCCGATGGGCCGGATCCGCGCCCTGCACGCCTACCTCAGCGCCAACGGCCACGAGTCCCCCTACGGCGAGTGGATCGAGGGCTGGGAGAAGTCCGGCCGGGCCGAGCGGGAGATCACCACCCAGGTCGCGTGCGGCGACTTCTTCGAGATCCGCGACAAGGCCCTGATCGCCCACGCCACCCAGATCGACCCCGACGGTCCCTGGTTCCGCGTCCCGCTCGACATCCAGCGCGAGGTCTGGCCCACCGAGGACTACGAACTCGCCAAGTCCCTGGTCGACACCGACCTCCCCGAGACCGACCTCTTCGCGGGCCTGCGCAAGTAACCGCACCCCGCCACGCCCGTACCACCCCCCGGTGACCCGGCCGCCCTAAGGCCGGGTCACCATGGAGGAATGAGCACCCCCGTGAACCCCGTCCAGCTCGCCACCGCCCTGGCCCTCGACGAAACCAAGGTCACCCCCGGCCTCCTCGGCTTCGTCGTCTTCGCGGTCCTCGGCATCGCCACCTGGTTCCTCCTGAAGTCGATGAACGCCCAGTTCAAGAAGATCGACTTCACCGAGCAGCCCGACCCCAAGGACGACTGACCTCCGGGGCCCCGCCCCTTGGACCGGGACCCAACCCAGGTCGAACGGCGCCGCGGCCCGCTCGCTCCCGACTCCGCGATCCGGCAGAACCGGTGCTACCGCTCCGTGCGGCGCAGGAACTGCCAGCCCAGTACGGCCAGGGCCAGCGTCTGCACGAGGGAGGCGAGGACGAGCAGCGGCTGAACGGTGGGGGAGCACCAGAACGCGGTCGTGCAGACCATGGGCAGGACCAGGTACGTGAACAGGTCCACCGCGGTCTGGAGCCGCTTGCGCGTGGTGCGGCCCGCGAGGTTGCGGTGGTATGCCTCCCAGTCGAACACCGTTCCGTGGGCGGAGGTGAGTTCCCCGAGCCGCGGTCCCAGCCGGTCGTGGACGTAGTGGCCGATCGCGGAGATCTTCTCGTCGTTGACCAGGTAGGTCCAGCCCAGGATCAGGCAGATCGCGGGGACGGAGAGCAGCAGCGGGAACTGTCCGCTCTGGACGGTGACCGCCACGACCGCGGTGGCCGCGGCGAGGGTGAAGTAGAGCAGGTTGTCGCGGAACCCTATCCGGGTCTTCTGCTCCTCCTTGAGGTGGTCGTACTCGGTCAGCAGGATCCTGCTCTCGGAGACGTCGTCCGTGGAGGTCACAGGCGCTCCTATGCTCGAGTTCGGGGTCAGCCGACGACCTGAAAGGACGTCAGGTTCTCGGAGCCGTGCCGTTCGATCCAGCTCCTCCCGTCGGCCGCTATCCCCTCCAGAAGGCGGAAGGTGTGGGTGGAGCCGGTCGCGCTGAGGGTGATCTCGGAGATCTCCTGGGAGTTCTCGTCCGGTGCCAGTTGGTGGGCGTCGGCGTCCTTGATGCGGATCTTCCTGGCCGGTCCGTTGGTGAGGACGAGCTCCAGGTCGTAGCCGATGTCGACGTTCTCCGTCACCTGCACGGAGGAGAGCGCGTCGAACCGGTAATTGCTCCGCTGCTCGTTCCGGCGCGTCGCGTCCGAGAAGTTGAACTCGGAGCTGACCTCGCGGATGCCGTCCCGGGTGAACAGGAACAGGCGGAAGACGTAGTGCGAGTACCGCCAGGGGCCGCCCCTGACCCGACCGCGCTTGTAGGAGGGACCCGGGGCCACCAGGATGGTGTGGGTGATCAGGTCGCGCCAGGTGAGCCGGTGGTGCCGGAGCGCCTCGTCGACGAACGAGGTCTTGTCGCAGGTGAGCCAGGTCTCCATCTCCCGCTCGCTGGGGCGCAGATCGTCCAGGCGTGACTTCCAGCGCTGGTAGGCGGCCTGCCGTGCGGTCAGCTGCTCCTGGTACTCCAGGGTCTCCCGGGCCAGCCGGTACTCCTCGCGCCGGACCTCCAGCCACCGGGAAGCGGCCGCGTGCCCGGACCAGGCCGCACCGAGCACGGCCAGGAACGCCCACAGCGGCCGGGGTTGGACGGCGCCCGACAGCGCCGTGCCGCACGCGGCCAGGGCCGCAGCGGCGGCGACGACGAGGGCCGCCACGGTCAGGGCCTTCGTCCGGCCCGGGGTCCGCTCCTGGTGCCGGTCGAACAGGGTGCCGTTGTTGTGGCGGTTCCGGGTGTCCTCGGCGAGGTGCCGGATCAGCCAGTTGACCCGGTCCACACCGATCCGGCTCTCCCGGTAGAGGTCCGCGATCTCGGCGGCGAGGCTGCCGCGGACCTCGGCGGTGTGGGTGAGCCAGGACTCCGAGGTGAACCCGTAGGGCGCGCGAACGCTGAAGTAGTAGTCGAACGAGTGGCGGACGCTGTCGGTGAACCCGCCCTCGGCAGGAGCCGGACCGCGCGGGTGCGGGATCCCGGCCCCGGCCGGGCGGCCCGGCCTGATCTCCCGCCCCCACCACCGGACGCCGAGGCGGGCCGCGACCAGGCCCGCGGCGAGCGCCACCAGCAACTCGACGGCCGCCCGGGTCGGATCCGCGACCAGGGCCAGGGCCCAGAGGAGCGCGCTGCTGACGACGAACAGGGCCGCCCGGGCCGGGAGGGCCGCCCGGGCGGCAGCAGCGGTGCTCGGGCGGGGCGGGAGGGCCCGCGCCCCGATGGGGACGGGCGCGAAGTAGGCCCAGACCCGCTGGGCCCGATCGTTGCCGAAACGCTCTGCCTCGGCCCGTTCGAGGGTCTCCGCCCACAGGTCGTCCTTCAGCCCCCCGGTGAGCATGAGGTCGAGGTGGCGGAGGATCGCGTCGTGCTGGTAGGACGGCAGGTCCTGCAGTTGCTTCAGCACGGGGCCGGTCTCGCCGCCGGCCGTGCTGAGCACCGCCAACAGGTCGAAGGTGACGCGCAGGGCCTCCTTCCACCCGTCCTCGGCGTAGGTCCGCACGAGCCCGGAGGCGTAGCGCAGTGCCTGGACCTCTTCGGTGCCGAGGTCGTGGTGGGTGCGTGCGCTGAGCATGGCGAGCACCCAGTGAAAACGCACCTCCGCACCGTCGTACCCGCGGGCGATTGCATCGGTGATCATCTTGCGGGCGCGGCTGGGAACGCCGTCCTGCAGGAGCCGTACGCCCACGCGGTACTTCTCCTGCGGCGAGGCATCCGGGTGGGTGATGTAGACGGTGGAGTCGTGCACGATCTGGGCCTGGATCCCGATGGTGGAGCCGTGGGCGGACGAACTGTACGCGGCACCGTTGTCGTTGCTCATGCCGGGCCACCGGCCGCGGCGATCAGGGAAGTCAGGGCGGTCACCAGCGCGGGGCACTCCGCGACCAGTCCGCGCAGCCTCCTGAGCGTCATGGCCGTCCGCTTCGACGTTTCGGGGGTGTTCCCCCCGGCCGACCGGAGGGCGGAGTCCAGGTCGGTCAGGGCCTCCCGGTAGGTGTCCTCGTCGAGGATGCCCTCGGCGCGGTGCCGACCCAACTGATCGCGGAAAAAGTTCAGTTCCGCGATCAGGTCGGTCGGGCCGGATGCCTGCGGGGCCGTGTTCAGGTGGACGCTGCTGCCCGTGACCGTGCCGGCCATGATGCCGACGGTGCTGTGGTGGGCGGTGTTGTCGACGTGTCGGTCGAGCCGGTCGGCCGAACGGATCCTGTCGTCCCGGGGCACGGTGGTCTCCTCCTGTTCCCTCGCCAGTTCCACCGCCAGCCGGGTGGCGAACGCCGCCGCGTTCGCCGCGGCCCGCGGCTGCCAGTTGCGGTCGTCCGCGCTGTTCTTCGTGCCGTCCGCCCGGTCGCTGATCCCTCGGATGACGGCCACCGGCGCCCCGTTGAGATGACCGGCCTGTGCCACGCCGGCCGCCTCCATCTCGATGGCGAGTGCGTCGTTGTAGTGCTGCCGGATCCACTTCGCCTCGGCCGAGATCCGCGAGTTCTGAACGACCTCGCCGGCGGCGATCACCCCGAAGCGGACCTGCGGCGCGTCCTCGTGGCCGGGCGCGGGGTCCGCCCAGTCGTTCAAACGGGCCAGGTGCGAGGCGAGCTGGCTGATGCCGTGCGGTGCTTCCCACACCCGGGGGCGGGCTTTGAGCCCGTCGTCCTCGCTGGTCCCGCCGTGGTAGGCGTACACGTGGGACGCCATCACCACGTCGCCCAGCCTGATGGTGTCCCACAGGGCGCCGGCGACTCCGACGAACAGCACGGCCACCGGCGAGAACTCCTGGATCGCGCGTTCGGCGATCACCGCGGCGGAATGGTTCCCCTTGTTCGTCAGACCGAGCGCGACACGGCACGACGTACCCTGCACGGTTCCCACCTCGAACCGCGTCCCACGTTCGTGGCGGTGCACCTGCGGATTCGCCAGCTTCTGGCGCACGGCCTGGTACTCGAGATTGAGGGCGGTGAGAATCACCACCGGGCCTTTCGACATCTACTCCTCTTCCTCTCTCGTGTCCTCTTCCGCCGCGGACGGCGCGGGTCGGATCAGCGGCGGGAACAGCACGGTTTTCGGACCTGCCCGGTACAGCCGTGCGGGCCGCCCGCCCGTGGTCCTGCGGTCCGTGCCGACGGGGACGATGAATCCCTTCGCGGCTTGGACCTTCCGGTAGAAATTGCGGGTGTCGAGTCCGGTGCCCCAGACGGCCTCGTACACCTGTTGCAGCTCCGCGATGGTGAATTCCTCGCCGCAGAACGCCGTGGCCAGCGCCGAGAACTCGAGCTTGGTGCGCGCGTGCTCGATCCCGTCCGTGGCGATTCGGCGGTGGTCGAAGGCGAGTTCCACCTCGCCGGAGAGCACGGCTTCCGCAGGCACCCACGCGGCATCGCTGGCATCCGTCCCCGCGACCGGATCGGGCAGGCCCGGGGCGATCGCCAGGTGGGCCACGGAGACGACCCGGCCCCGCGGATCGCGGCCCGATTCCCCGTACACGGCCAGCTGTTCAAGATGCACCCAGCCGGCGGTCAAGGCCGTTTCCTCGCTCAGTTCGCGGTGAGCGGCATCCAGGATCTCCTCGCGATCGTGGTTCAGGAATCCTCCGGGCAGGGCGGACATGCCCCGGAAGGGGTCTTCACCCCGCTCCACCAGGAGGACGTGCAGGCGGTTCTCCCGCAGCGTCAGGATCACGAGATCGACCGTTAGCAGTACAGGAGTTGGTGACCACACGTCATCTTGCATGTCCTGCAAGGTACTTCAGTTACTGTCACTTGCACAAGAAGGGGGGCGGGGAGGTTGTGCCGTTCGACTCCGCACCAGCGGTGCGCGGAGGAGCCGCGCGGGCCGACCGGCGGTGGAGAGGCAAGAGCTTCCGAACCGGCCTTGTGCCGCGAGGTAGTGGCGTAAGCGTCAAGAGTGACGGCCTTGAAGCGGGGGATCGACGCCTGGGCGGAGGAGCGCCTTGCTCGCTCGCCGGCCTGGTCGTCGTAGCCGAGCCCGTCGGATGTGCGCCCGCCCTGCCTCGTGGCGGGCACGCACCCCGGTGCCGACGGTCTGCTCGTCCGGTTCTCCGAGTGGGATTTCGGCTTCGAAGACGTTGACAACGAACTCCGAGGTCCCGCTGCCTTCGTAGTCGACGTCTCGAGGCGCAGCAGAGACGGCGGGTTGCAGGTCGAACGAGTCCCGTGTCGGGCGGCTGAGCCGAGCGGCTTGGACCGTCCCGTCGGGCCGCCGCGGTTGTCGAGGGGGTGCCGGAGCTGTGATCATGCCGACTGTTCTGCGGCCTGGACCGGCCACAAGTGAGCCTTGAATCAAGGTGGTTGCAGACGGTTACACGTCCCGGATGGTGACGCGGTTCCCGCAGGGCTTCGACCAGTCGTCGCGGTCGGAGGTCAGGACGACCACGGGAGCAGGCGCGCGGAGCGCGAGCGCGGCGACGAGGGCGTCGATCGCGTACGTGTGACCGCGGAGGCCGCCTGCCTCCCGCGGGAGCGGGGCCGCGGTCAGAGGATCCTCCTGACTGACCGGCTCCACCTGTAGCCGCGAGACGTCCACTTCAGCCGCGCCGGACCGGTCTTCCCCTGTACGGCTTCGACAACGGTCAGAGCGGACAGGAGGACGGGGACTCCGGCCTGGCATGACGCCTCGATGCGCGCTGCCATCCTGCGGTCGTTCTGCAGGAGCAGTGAGAACGCCTCGGAGTCGAGCGCCAGGGAGCGGGCCGTGCTCCTCTTCATGGGCTGCCACGATCTCGGCCAGGCCGTCCATGGCGAGCTGGTGCCTGACGGCCTCGGTGATGTAGTTGGACAGCCCGCGAGGCCCGGTCCGGGAGCGAAGTTCGCTGACCAGGTCGGCAGGCATGGAGACGGAGATGTTCTCGGTGCTTCCGGCGCGGGTCGGCTTCATGGCAGCAGGTGTAGGACTGGAACTATTACAACGGGATCCGTGGACCACGCCTGTTTCCTCCGGATCGGCTGGGTGCCTCAACCGGACTTCTCCGTTCCCGCTGGACAACGCAGTGGAAGTGAGGAGAGCGGCCGGACGATGGCGGTGGGTTCCGTTCCCGGGTCCCATGGCCCCGTGTCGGTTGGCAGGGGTGCCCGGGTGTGCGGGACCATGGGGCATGCCGAATCGCCTCGCGGACGCGACCTCCCCGTACCTGTTGCAGCACGCCGAGAATCCGGTCGAGTGGTGGCCGTGGGGGCCCGAGGCGTTCGCGGAGGCGGAGCGGCGGGGGGTGCCGGTGTTGCTGAGCGTGGGGTACGCGGCGTGCCACTGGTGTCACGTGATGGCGCACGAGTCGTTCGAGGACGAGGCGACGGCGGCGTACCTGAACGAGCGGTTCGTGGCGGTGAAGGTCGACCGGGAGGAGCGGCCGGACGTCGACGCGGTGTACATGGAGGCGGTGCAGGCGGCGACGGGGCAGGGCGGGTGGCCGATGACGGTGTTCCTGACGCCGGGGAAGGAGCCGTTCTACTTCGGGACGTACTTCCCGCCGGAGCCGCGGCACGGGATGCCCTCGTTCCGGCAGGTGCTGGAGGGGGTGGACAAGGCGTGGACGGGGCGGCGGGACGAGGTCGGGGAGGTGGCCGGGCGGATCAGCCGGGACCTGGCGGAGCGGGCCTCGGTGTACGCGGTGGGCAGCGGGGTGGCGCGGGTGCCCGGGGAGGGGGAACTGCACCAGGCGGTGGTGGAGTTGGCGCGGTCGTTCGACGAGCGGCGGGGCGGGTTCGGCGGGGCGCCGAAGTTCCCGCCGTCGATGGTGCTGGAGTTCCTGCTGCGGCACCACGCGCGGACCGGGTCCGAGGCGGCGCTGCAGATGGTGGAGCGCAGCTGCGAGGCGATGGCGCGCGGCGGGATCTACGACCAGTTGGGCGGCGGGTTCGCCCGGTACGCGGTGGACGCGACCTGGACGGTGCCGCACTTCGAGAAGATGCTGTACGACAACGCGCTGCTGCTGCGGGTCTACCTGCACCTGTGGCGGGCCACCGGCGAGCCGCGGGCCCGCCGGGTCGTGCTGGAGACCGCCGACTTCCTGCTGCGTGAACTGCGCACCCCCGAGGGCGGGTTCGCCTCCGCGCTGGACGCCGACTCGCTGGACGCGGTGAGCGGGAAGACCGCCGAGGGCGCGTACTACGCGTGGACGCCGGAGCAGCTGGAGCAGGTGCTGGGCGAGGCGGACGCCGCCCTCGCGGTGGAGCTGTTCGACGTCACCGGGACGTTCGAGCACGGCAGTTCGGTGCTCCAGCTGCTCAGGGACCCGGAGGACGGGGAGAAGTACGGGGAGATCCGGGCGAAGCTGTTCGAGGCCCGGGCGCGGCGCCCCGCCCCCGCGCGGGACGACAAGGTGGTGGCGGCCTGGAACGGCCTGGCGATCGCCGCGCTCGCCGAGGCCGGCGCGCTGCTGGAGCGCCCGGACCTGGTCGAGGCCGCCGAGCGGGCCGCCGACCTGCTGATCGCCGTCCACCTCACGTCCGAGGGGCGGCTGCTGCGCACCTCGCGGGACGGCCGGGCCGGGGCCAACGCGGGCGTGCTGGAGGACTACGCGGACACCGCCGAGGGCTTCCTCGCGCTGTACGCGGTCACCGGCGAGACGTCCTGGCTGCAACTCGCCGGGGAACTCCTCGACCTGGTGCTGCTGCACTTCACCGACGAGGCGTCCGGCGCGCTGTACGACACCGCCGACGACGCCGAGCAGCTGATCCGCCGCCCGCAGGACCCCACCGACAACGCCACCCCGTCCGGCTGGACCGCCGCGGCCGGCGCCCTGCTCACGTACGCCGCGTACACCGGTTCGGCCCGCCACCGCACCGCCGCCGAACGGGCGTTGGGCATCGTCTCCACGCTCGGCACCCGCGCCCCCCGGTTCACCGGCTGGGGCCTCGCCGTCGCGGAGGCGCTGCTCGACGGCCCGCGCGAGGTCGCCGTGGTCGGCCCCGCCGGCGACCCCGGCCGGGCCGCGCTGCACCTGGCCGCGCTGCGCTCCACCGCGCCCGGCGCGGCCGTCGCGGTCGGCGAACCCGGCGACACCGAGGTGCCGCTGCTCGCCGACCGCCCGCTGCTGGACGGCCGGGCCGCCGCGTACGTGTGCCGGCACTTCGCCTGCGAGCGCCCGACCGCGGAAGTCGCCGAGCTGGAGGAGCGGCTGCGCGGCTGAGGCCGGGGCGGGGGTGTCAACTCCCGTACGGGCTGTGCATGGTGAGGAAGTGGACGGTCAGGTCCTCGGCCAGGTAGTCCATCCGGCGCTCCTGGAACGCGCGCAGGTGCGGGAGCGCCAGGTGGGCCGCCAGGTCGGCCTCGGTGCGCCAGGCCTCGTAGAAGACGAACACGCCGGGCTCGTCCCGCTTCTCGTGGAAGTGGTACTCCAGGCAGCCCTCCTCGGCGCGGGTCGGCTCGACGAAGGAGAGCAGCAACTCCCGCAGCTCGTCGACGCGTTCGGGCTTCGGGCGGGCGGTGCCGACCAGGGTGAAGGGCTGCGCCACGGGGCTCCTCCGAAAGGTGGAAGGTAGAAGACGGAAGGTGGGAGGCGGGAGGTGGGAGGTAAGATATTTTTCGTACCTGGGGGACGCTAGCGGGCGGGAGAGGTACGATGCAAGCCTTACCTGGAAGGTGGTGGACGGTGCCCGACCGCGAAGGACACCCGGAGACGGACGAGATCGAACTCGGCGCGGTGCTGTCCGCGCTGGCCGACCCGCTGCGGCGGCGCGTCGTCCGCGAACTCGCCCTCGCCCCCGCCGACACCGCCCGCACCTGCAGTTCCTTCGCCCTCCCGGTCAGCAAGGCCACCGTCACCCACCACTTCCGCGCCCTGCGCGAGGCCGGCCTGATCCGCCAGGTCGACCGGGGCAACAGCCGCGCCGCGACCCTGCGCCGCGCCGACCTCGAACAGCGCTTCCCCGGGCTGCTCGCGCTGCTCACCGCGGAGGGGGAGACCGCCGGGCGGGACGGGAAGCGGGACGGGAAGCGGGACGGGAACGGCGGATAGCGGATAAGCGATGGCCGCGGGCGGCGGCGCCGGGAGAGGATGCGGCATGGGCTGGACACTCACCACGTCACTGGACGAATTCCGCGCCGCGGCCGGGGCGTTCCTCGCGGCCGATCCCGCCGAGAACACCGTGCTGCTCACCATCCTCGACCGCGTCGACCGGGACGGCCCGCACGTCTACGGCGAAGCCGCGCCGCGCTACGGCTGGTGGCGGGAGCCGGACGGCACCGTCACCGGCGCCACCCTGCGCACCCCGCCGTACGGGCAGCGCCTCGGGCGGATGGGCACCGCCGCCGCCGAGGAACTCGCCCGACTGCTCGCGGTCGGCGACGAGCGGCCGGACGACGCGGGCGGCGGGCGTGAGACGGTGTTCGCCTTCGCCCGCGAGCTGGAGCGGCTCACCGGCCGCGGCTGGGCCGTCGGCTCCAACGAACGGCTGTACCGGCTGGGCGAGTTGACGCCCCCGCCCGCTCCGCCGGCCGGTCGGGCCCGGCTCGCCGCCCCGGCGGAGCGGGAGCTGGTCGCCCGGTGGCTCGCCGCGTTCGCCGCCGAGGCCGGGGTGAACGTCCCCGGTGACGTGCAGGCCGACGCCGACCAGCGGATCGCGGTCGGCGCCCTGCTGCTCTGGGAGGACGCCGACGCCCGCGTCACCTCCCTCGCCGGAGCCAGCCCGGCCGTCGCCGGGATGTCCCGGATCGGCCCGGTCTACACCCCGCCGGAGCGGCGCGGCCACGGCTACGCGAGCGCCCTGACGGCGGCGGCCTCCGCCCACGCGCGGGCCGGCGGCGCCGCGGAGGTGCTGCTCTACACCGACCTCGCCAACCCCACCAGCAACGCGATCTACCGGCGCATCGGCTACGTCCCGGTCGGGGACGCGGTGCACGTCGTCTTCCGCTGAGGCCGTTTCCAGCGCCGGGGAGCGGGCCGCCGCCCCCGGGCCCCGGCGCGGCCGTCACTCCCAGTCCCAGCGCAGGCCGAGCAGGCAGGGCGGCAGGTCGGCGGCCACCAGGTGCGCACAGTGGTGGCCGTCGAGGGTCAACTCCTCGGTCTCCAGCGGGGACCGGCCGGGGGTGGGCCGGGTGAAGCGGTCGCAGCGGACGGGCAGGGCGGCCGGGTCGAAGGTGACCTGGAGGACGTACTGGCCGGCGCCCGCGTTGAAACCGCGGACGTACTCGCGGCTGGGCCCGGTGGACGGGGCCTCGTCGAAGCCGTAGCCGAGCAGGTGGGTGTCGCCGGTGCGCAGGCGGCGGTCGAGGAGGAGTTCGGCGACCAGCATGTGCGCGGCGGGGTCGCGGCGGATCCGGCCGGGGCGGCAGTTCTCCTCGGCCCGGACCCGGACGCGTTCGATGTCGCAGCCCGGGTCGCCCTGGTAGATCGCCAGGTAGCGGTCGATGCCGTCGCGGTGCGCGCGCAGCACGTGCTGGGAGTCGCGGCGCAGCAGCCGGCGGTCCGGGCCGACCCGGATCCGCTCGATGTGGGTGATGGTGTGTAGGCCGGTGTCGGGCGGTCCGGACAGCACGGCGAGCAGGCCGTCGACGGCCTCGGCGGGGCTGATCAGGTCCCGGTAGGGGCGGACCGCCGGGCCGGTCGGGTCGGGGGTGCTGCGGCGCGGGCCGAGCAGCCGGGTCAGCGAGTGCTCGGGGAGCTCCAGCACCTCCTCCAGCGCCGCGACGGCCCGCAGCGACTCGGCCCGCTCGGGGCGCCGCAGCCCCTGCTGCCAGTAGCTGAGGCTGGTCACCCCGACCCGCACGCCGCGCTGCGCGAGCCGCTCGCGCAGCCGGTGCAGGGCCAGGCCGCGGGCGGCGATCGCGGCCCGCAGCGCGAGGTGGAACGGTCCGGTGCGCAGGGCGAGGGCCAGGTCGGACGGTGCGGACGGCTGCTGCATGGCCACCTCCTCGATTGACCGTGAATATTCACACCTCCGGCCCGCCTTGTCACCGGCCCGGCAGATATCCGCGCTGCCCAGGGCCGCCGCGTTCACACCGCCACCGGGCCCGTTCACACCCCGACCGCCGTACGGGAGAGGGCCGTTGACCCGCGCACCGGCCCGGCCGGATGCTCGTCCAGCGCCGTCCGGACGCCGCCCCCCCACATCCACTCCTCGCCCCTGCCAGGAGGCCGAACCCCCATGCCACACCTCCCGATCCGGCTGCGCCGGACGGCCGCCGCACTCGCCCTGGGCGTCCTCGCCCCGGTGCTGGGCGCGGCCGCCACCGCCGCCCCCGCCCAGGCGGCCGCCGCCCCCACCACGGCCGCCGCCCCCGCCGCGCCCCAGGCCCCGGCACTGGCCGGCACCTCGCGCATCCTCAACCTCACCATGCAGTCCCAGCAGCAGAGCAACTGGTGCTGGGCGGCCGGCGGCAACACCATCGCCACGTACTACGGCTACACCTACAGCCAGAACCAGTTCTGCAACCTCGCCTTCGGACGCTCCGTCAACTCCACCTGCCCCAACAACCAGGCCAGCCTGGCCGAGGTGCAGAACGCGCTGTACCGGATCGGCATCAGCACCGGCTCGTACGTCAACGGCTACCTGCGCTACGCCACCGTGCAGGGCGAGATCGACGCCGGCCGGCCCGTCGAGACCCGGATCCAGTGGAGCTCCGGCGGCGGCCACATGAACGTCCTCTACGGCTACGACCTCAGCAACAACTGGCTGTACTGGGGCGACCCCTGGCCGTCCAACTACCGCTACAACTGGGGCGACTACACCTACTACGTGAGCAACGGCTCCTTCTCCTGGACCCACTCCCTGTACCGGATCGGCGCGTGAGGAGCCCCGCCATGAACAGCCACCGCGTCCGTACCGCCCGCGCCGCCGCCGCGATCACCGCGGCCCTCGCCCTCGGCCTCGCCGCCGCCCCGGCGCACGCCGCCGACACCCCCGCCGGAGCCCCCGCCGCGCTCGGCACCGGCGACCTCGCCGCCGCCCGCGGCGCGACCGGGGCACCGGCCGTGCTCGACCAGCTCGGGCACTTCTTCGCCCGCAAGGGCGTGCCGCCCACCCAGCGGCTCGGGATCAGCGCCGCCGACGAGGCCCGGGCCGCGACCGCCGCCGCACCACGGCTCACCGGCGACACCGTGCCCGTCTACACCCTCTCCGCCGGGTTCGTCTCCGGCCGCGCCGGGGCCCCGGTCGCCGAGGTCGAGTTCACCGCGACGACGGCCGTCGCCGCGGACGGACAGCGCGCCTCGGTCTGGGCCGCCCGGCAGGACGGCGGCTGGCGGGTCGTCAACATCGCCTCCGGCAGCGACGAGGGCGACTACGCGGCCGAGGCCGCGGCGGACGGCGGCACCGCCTTCCGCGAACCCCAGCTCGACGCCTGGTACGAGCTCAAGGACGGCCGCGTCCTGCCGCTCGACGACGAGGCGAGCCGCTCGGTCGGCGCGCACGGCAGCACCGTCGCCGCCTACCAGCGCCTCGTCCAGCAGCGCTACGGCGACAAGCTGCCCGGCTCCGGGTACGACGCCGCCGGCAAGGCGGGCGGCTTCGCCACCGAGGTCACCGAGGCCACCGGGAGCGCCGGGAACGCCGGGAGCGCCGGGAACGCGGGGAGCGGCACCAGGACGGCGAGCGCCGCGCCGGACCGGACGGCACCGCTGCTCACCGCCGGCGCCGCGCTCGGGCTGACCGTCCTGACCGGTGCCGGGCTGGGCCTGCGGCGGCGCAGGACGGCCCGCATCACGTACTGAACGCACGGAACGCACTGAACGAAGGCACTGGACGAAGGCACTGGACGCACGCACTGGCAGAGCCCGCCCGCCGTTCCCGCCGTCCCCGCACCGAGGGGGCCGGCGGGGACGGCGGGCACCGGCTTGTCAGGGAGTGGCTCCGGCGAAGGTGCGCCGGTAGGCGAGGGGGGAGACGCCGATCGCGCTGTGCAGGTGCTGGCGCAGCGAGACGGGGTTGGCGAAGCCGACCCGGGTGGCGATCTGTTCGATGGTCAGGTCGCTGGCTTCGAGGAGGTGGCGGGCCAGGGCGATGCGCTGCTGGGTGAGCCAGCGGCCGGGGCTCTGGCCGGTCTCCTCCTGGAAGCGGCGGGCGAAGGTGCGGGTGCTCATGCTGGCGTGGGCGGCGAGTTCGGCCAGGGTGAGGGGGCGGTGCAGCCGGGCAAGGGCCCACGCGCGGGTGGGGGCGGTGCCGGTGCTGCCGACGGTGGGGACGGGGTGCTCGACGTACTGGGCCTGGCCGCCGTCGCGCCAGGGCGGGACGACGCAGATCCGGGCGGCCCGGTTGGCGGCGGCGGTGCCGTGGTCGTTGCGCAGGACGTGCAGGAAGAGGTCGACGCCGGACGCGGCGCCCGCCGAGGTGAGGACGTCGCCGTCGTCGACGAACAGCACGTCCGGATCGAGCCGCACCCGCGGGAAGAGCGCGCGGAACCGGTCGGCCAGGGCCCAGTGGGTGGTGGCGGGGCGGCCGTCGAGCAGCCCGGCGGCGGCGAGCACGAAGGCGCCGGTGCAGATGGAGATCAGCCGGGTGCCGGGCCGGACCAGGGCGAGCGCGGCGGCGGTGGCGGGGTCGAGCGCGGCGCTCTCGGGGACGGGCCCGTACGGCGGGACGACGACGGTGTCGGCGGTGGCGAGGATCTCGGGGCCGTGGTCGGGCGCGACCGCGAAGTCCGCGTTCGTGCGGACCGGGCGGCCGTCGACGGTGCAGGTGGACAGCCGGTAGAGGCCGTCGGTGCTGCCGAACACCCGCTGCGGGATGCCGAGTTCGAAGGGGTACACGCCGTCGAGGGCGAGCACGGCGACCCGGTGCGGGGCGGGCGCGGACGCGGCCGGGGCTCCGGACAGGGCTCCGGACGGCGGGGCGGTGGCCAAGGTGTGCCTCCTGGCGGGCTGGCGTGATCCCATCGGACAGTGACCATCTTGCCACTCCCGGCCGGGCCGCGCGCCCGCCAGGCTGAAGGGCATGACGACGAACCAGACCCACCGGACCGACTCGACCCACCAGGCGCATGAGGCGCACGAGGCGCACGAAACACAGCAGGACGGCGGCGGCACGATGCGCGCGGTCAGCCAGGACGTCCTCGGCGGCCCCGAGGTGCTGCGCGTGGTGGAGCTGCCGCGTCCGCGGCCGGGGACGAGCGAAGTGCTGGTCCGGGTGCGGGCGGCGGGGCTGAACCCGACCGACTGGAAGCACCGGGCGAGCGGCCTCTTCCTCGGCGAACCGCCGTTCGTCCTCGGCTGGGACGTGGCGGGCACGGTGGAGGCGGTCGGCCTCGGCGTCACGCTGTTCGCGCCGGGCGACGAGGTGTTCGGCATGCTGCCGTACCCGCACGGCGCCGGCTCGCACGCCGAGTACGTGACCGGCCCGGCCCGGGCGTTCGTCCGCCGGCCCGCCTCGGTGGACGCGGTGCAGGCGGGGGCGCTGCCGCTGGCCGCGCTGACGGCCTGGCAGGCGCTGGTCGACACCGCGCGGGTCCGGGCCGGGGACCGGGTGCTGGTGCACGCCGCGGCCGGCGGGGTCGGGCACCTGGCGGTGCAGATCGCCAAGGCCCGCGGCGCGTACGTGATCGGGACGGCCAGCGCGGGCAAGCACGACTTCCTGCGCCGGATCGGGGTGGACGAGCCGGTCGACTACCAGGAGACCGACTTCGCTGAGGCGGTGCGCGACATCGACGTCGTGCTGGACACCATCGGCGGCGACTACCAGGTGCGCTCGCTGCGCACGCTGCGCCGGGGCGGGCTGCTGGTGTCGATCCTGCCGTTCCCGGCCGAGGGCCTGGCCGCGGCGGCGGAGCGGCTCGGGGTGCGGACCGCGATGCTGCTGGTGGAGGCCGACCATGCGGGCATGGCGGGCGTCGCGGACCTCGCCGAGCGCGGCCTGCTGCGGGCCGAGATCGCCGGGACGTTCCCGCTGGCGGAGGCGGCGAAGGCGCACGAGGTGGGCGACGGCGGGCGGGTCACCGGGAAGCTGGTGCTGCTGGCCGACTGAGCCGCCGGCGGACTCCCGCTCGCCCGCCGGCCCGCCGATCTCCGCCCCCACCGACCTGCGGCCCCGCCGATCTCCGCCCCCGCCGACCGGACCGCACCGACCGGAACGCGCCCACCGGAACGCCTTCCTGCGCGATTCCCACCTCTGGAATTGACGCGTTGTTGATCCCCTGTTCGCCCTCGCAGCGTGCCGAACGTGTCACTGTAGGTGGGAAGTTCTCTGACGACCTGTCAGAAGACCTGTCGGCCGGCGGGAGGTTTGCCGATGGAGTACGGTGCGGCGCGGTTCTGGAGCGGCGTGGTCGGTGTGCTGGCCGCGCTGGCCGTCATCGCCGGGTACCTGATCGGCGGGGCCCGCCTGGTCTGGGGCGTCTCCGCGATCGAGGTGCTGGCGGTGATGGCCTGGGTCGCGCACCGCTTCCGCGGCCGGGCCCACCGGCGCACGGCGGGCGAAGGGCCCGACGCGGCGCACTGCGAGCGCTGCCGTCGGGCCCGGGAGCGGCTGGAGGGCAGGGCCCAGCCGGTGAGGTACTGAGCTGCCGGAGCGCCGCGGGGAGCGGGGGGTCAGGAGGTGACGGTGTACGCCACCAGCGAGACCCCCACGTACTGCACGATGAACGCGCCCAGGGTGAGGGCGTGGAAGACCTCGTGGAAGCCGAACCAGCGCGGTGACGGGTTCGGCCGCTTGAGGCCGTAGACCACGCCGCCGACCGTGTAGAGCACGCCGCCGACGACGATCAGGGTCAGCACGGCCGCGCCGCCCCTGTGCAGGAAGTCCGGCAGGAAGAACACCGCCGCCCAGCCGAGGGCCACGTAGCACGGGGTGTACAGCCAGCGCGGCGCGCCGACCCAGAACACCCGGAACGCGATCCCGGCCAGCGCCCCGCCCCACACCAGCCACAGCAGCACCTGCTGTCGCGCGCCGTCCAGCAGCAGCATGGTGAACGGGGTGTACGTCCCGGCGATGATCAGGAAGATGTTGGCGTGGTCGAGCCGGCGCAGCACCGCCTCGCCGCGCGGCCCCCAGGTGAAGCGGTGGTAGAGCGCGCTCACCCCGAACAGCATCCAGGCGCTCACCGAGTAGACGACGCAGGCGACCCGCGCCGCCGTCGAGTCGGCCAGGCAGATCAACACGATTCCGGCGGCCAGGGCGGCCGGGAACATTCCGGCGTGCAGCCAGCCACGCCACTTGGGCTTCATGAGCTCCAGCGCTTCCGCGGTCATGGACAGCATCTTACGGAACCGTAGGTTACTGGCGCGTAGTGAAGTGGCGATCCTCACTCTTGTACGTTCTGGAGCATTGAGGCCGAGTGATCAAGGTCTCCCCGGGGCATTCGAGGAGCAGTTCCGGGCCCCCGAATCAGACAGTCCGTAGTAAAAATCTCGTCAATGACGCCAATTGGACGAAGAAGAGGGCTCGACCCGGAGCTACCGTGTAACCACCCTCAACCCCCGCGAAGCCGTCTCCTGGCCGAGATGGTGTGAAACGGAGCGATCGTGCCGCCTCAGACCTCTGCACTCGCCGAGTCCGCGCCCACCCGCCACCAGCGCCTGGTGGACTGGGTGAACGAGATTGCCGACCTCACCCAGCCGGACCGCGTCGTCTGGTGCGACGGCTCGGAGGAGGAGTACCACCGCCTCGCCGAGCAGCTCGTCGCCCAGGGCACCTTCACCAGGCTCGACCAAGCCAAGCGCCCCAACTCCTACTACGCGGCCTCCGACCCGTCCGACGTCGCCCGTGTCGAGGACCGCACCTTCATCTGCTCCGAGCGCGAGCAGGACGCCGGCCCGACCAACCACTGGAAGGCCCCCGCCGAGATGCGGAGCGTCTTCCAGGGCGAGGACGGCCTGTTCCGCGGCGCGATGCGCGGCCGCACCATGTACGTGGTGCCGTTCTCGATGGGCCCGGTCGGCTCCCCGCTGGC
This sequence comes from Kitasatospora sp. NPDC090308, assembly GCF_044769485.1. NCBI lineage: Bacteria > Bacillati > Actinomycetota > Actinomycetes > Kitasatosporales > Streptomycetaceae > Kitasatospora > Kitasatospora sp. NPDC090308. Next base: position 379,813 of record NZ_JBIVXY010000002.1, read on the forward strand.
CGCGTACGGCGTCGAGATCACCGACTCCGCGTACGTCGCCGTCTCGATGCGCGTGATGACCCGGATGGGACAGGCCGTGCTCGACCAGCTCGGCGAGGACGGCGAGTTCGTCAAGGCCGTGCACACCGTCGGCGCCCCGCTGGCCGAGGGCCAGGACGACGTGCCGTGGCCGTGCAACAGCACCAAGTACATCTCGCACTTCCCGGAGACCCGGGAGATCTGGTCCTACGGCTCCGGCTACGGCGGCAACGCCCTGCTCGGCAAGAAGTGCTACGCGCTGCGGATCGCCTCCACCATGGCCCGCGACGAGGGCTGGCTGGCCGAGCACATGCTGATCCTCAAGCTCACCCCGCCCTCCGGCGAGGTCAAGTACGTCGCCGCCGCGTTCCCGTCCGCCTGCGGCAAGACCAACCTCGCCATGCTCCAGCCGACCGTCCCGGGCTGGAAGGTCGAGACCATCGGCGACGACATCGCCTGGATGCGGTTCGGCGCCGACGGCCGGCTCCACGCGATCAACCCGGAGGCCGGCTTCTTCGGCGTCGCCCCCGGCACCGGCGAGGACACCAACGCCAACGCGATCAGGACCCTCTGGGGCAACACCGTCTTCACCAACGTCGCCCTCACCGACGACGGCGACGTGTGGTGGGAGGGCCTCACCGAGGAGCCGCCCGCGCACCTCACCGACTGGCGCGGCAACGACTGGACGCCCGCGTCCGGCACCCCCGCCGCCCACCCGAACGCGCGGTTCGCCGTCCCCGCCGCGCAGTGCCCGACCATCGCCCCGGAGTGGGAGGACCAGGCCGGCGTGCCGATCTCGGCGATCCTGTTCGGCGGACGCCGGGCCACCGCCGTCCCGCTGGTCACCGAGTCCTTCGACTGGCAGCACGGCGTCTTCCTCGGCGCCAACATCGCCTCCGAGAAGACCGCCGCCGCCGAGGGCACCGTCGGCGAGCTGCGCCGCGACCCGTTCGCCATGCTGCCGTTCTGCGGCTACAACATGGGCGACTACTTCGCGCACTGGCTCAAGGTCGGCGCGGACGCCGACCCGGAGAAGCTGCCGAAGATCTACTACGTCAACTGGTTCCGGAAGAACGCCGACGGCCAGTTCGTCTGGCCCGGCTACGGCGAGAACAGCCGCGTCCTGAAGTGGATCGTCGAGCGCCTGGAGGGCACCGCGGCGGGCGTCGAGACGCCGATCGGCGTGCTGCCCGAGGTGGACGGCTTCGACCTGGACGGGCTGGAGCTCTCCGACGCCGACCGCGAGCTGCTGTTCACGGTCGACCGGGAGATCTGGAAGCAGGAGGCCGCGCTGGTCCCGGCCCACCTGGAGCTGTTCGGCGCGCACACGCCGAGCGCGCTGTGGGACGAGTACCGGGCGCTGGTCAAGCGGCTCGGCGACTGACCTCCGGCCGCGGCCCGACGCACCGCGGGGTCCGCCCGGCGAGGAGACCCTCCTCGCCGGGCGGACCCCGCCGCCGTCGGCCCCGCCCCCGCGCTACGGCTGGGCGTAGCCGGACAGGAAGTCGCCGATCCGGGTGACCGCGTCGGTGATCTCCTCCGGGCGGGGGAGGGTGACCAGGCGGAAGTGGTCCGGGTCGGGCCAGTTGAAGCCGGTGCCCTGGACGATCAGTATCCGCTGGGCGCGCAGCAGGTCCAGGACCATCTGCGCGTCGTCCTTGATCTTGTAGACCTGCGGGTCGAGCCGCGGGAAGGCGTACAGCGCGCCCTTCGGCTTGACGCAGGAGACGCCCGGGATCTCGTTCAGCAGCTTGTACGCGGCGTCCCGGGAGGCGAGCAGCCGGCCGCCGGGCAGGATCAGGTCGCGGATCGACTGCCGGCCGCCGAGCGCGGCGGCGACCGCGTGCTGGGCGGGCATGTTGGCGCACAGCCGCATCGAGGCGAGCACGTTGAGGCCCTCGATGTAGGAGCGGGCCCGGTGCCGGTCGCCGGAGAGCACCATCCAGCCGGAGCGGAACCCCGCGACCCGGTAGGACTTGGACATGCCGTTGAAGGTGACGCAGAACAGGTCGGGCGCCAGGGTGGCCAACGGGGTGTGCTCGACGCCGTCGTAGAGGATCTTGTCGTAGATCTCGTCCGCGTAGATCACCAGCCGGTGCCGCCGGGCGAGTTCGGCGATGCCCTCCAGCAGCTCGCGCGGGTACACCGCGCCGGTGGGGTTGTTGGGGTTGATCACCACGATCGCCCGGGTGCGGTCGGTGATCTTCGCGGCGATGTCGGCCAGGTCCGGGTACCACTCGGCCTGCTCGTCGCAGCGGTAGTGCACGGCGGTGCCGCCGGCCAGCGAGACCGAGGCCGTCCACAGCGGGTAGTCGGGCGCCGGGACGAGCACCTCGTCGCCGTCGTCGAGCAGGGCGGTCATGGCGAGCTGGATCAGCTCGGAGACGCCGTTGCCCAGGTAGACGTCCTCGACGGTGAGACCGTGCAGGCCGCGCTCCTCGTAGTGCATCACCACGGCCCGCCGGGCCGACAGCAGGCCCTTCGAATCGCCGTACCCGTGGGCCGAGTTGAGGTTGCGGAGGATGTCCTGGAGGATCTCGGGCGGCGCCTCGAAGCCGAACGCGGCCGGGTTGCCGGTGTTGAGCTTCAGGATGCGGTGGCCCTGCTCCTCCAGCCGCATCGCCTCGTCGAGGACCGGACCGCGGATGTCGTAGCAGACATTGGCGAGCTTGCTGGACTGGATGACCTGCATACCCGCCTACTTTACGGGCGGCTCACACCGATCACCGCGTGGTGTTCGCCACCTGGACACGGACGGGCGAACGCCCCGGCCGGTAGGGTCGCGGCGGACCGTCAGGGGAGGGCCGTCAGGGGAGGGCCGGATGTTCGGGGCAGTGCTCGGGGCCGTGCTGGGACTGCTCGCGGGGCCGCCGCTGCGGGTCGCGGTGGCGCGCTACGCGGTGCCGCCCGGCGAGCCGTGGCGCGACTGCCGGCCCACCCCGCTCGGCCGCTGCGTCCGGCACGGCGAACGGGTCGGCCCGCCGCCGCTGTCCGTCGAGGCCGCCGCCGCGGCGCTCGGCGCGGCCCTGGGTGCCTGGGCGCCCGGGCGCTGGCTGCCGGTGCTGGTGTGGCTGGCCCTGTTCGGCACCGTGCTGGGCTTCGTGGACGCCGCGGTGAAGCGGCTGCCGGACGCGCTGACCCTGCCGCTGTTCCTCGGCACCGCCGCGCTCGTCCCGCTCGCCGACCACCGCCCGGCGGTGTGGCTGCGCTGCGCGCTGGCGGCGGGCGCCCTCGGGCTGCTGTTCCTGCTGCTGGCGCTGCTGGCCCCGATGGGCCTGGGCGACGCCAAGCTGGCCCCGTCGCTGGGCGCGGTCCTGGGCCTGGCCGGCTGGCGGACGGTGTACGGGGGCCTGTTCGCCATGTGGGCGGTCGCCGCGCTGTGGGCGGTGGCCCTGCTGGTGCTGCGCCGGGCGGGCCGGCGCAGCGAGCTGGCGTTCGGCCCGGCGATGCTGCTGGGCACGCTGGCGGCGGTGCTGGCGGCGCCCTGACCCATGGGCGCACCGGCCTGCGACGGGCGCGGGCCATGGGCGGGGCCCGCCGTACCCCAGCGGTACGGCGGGCCCCTGTGCGTGCACCTACCCCACCCTCGAGGAGCGGCGCACTGGCTCTCTGTCCTGCTTACTGCATGCCGTGCGCGAAGGCGCCGACGTTGGTGGAGAAGTCGTTGCCGTTGGCGGCGTCCCAGTTGGTCGACCAGGTCATCGCGCCGCGGATGGTCGGCCACTTGGCCGGCGGGACGAAGCTGCCGCAGTGGTTGCCGGTGGCCAGGCAGTCCAGCGCGTTGTTCACCACGGTGGAGTTGACGTAGCCGCCGCCGGCCGCCTTGGTGGAGGCGGGGACGCCGATGCCGACCTGGTCCGGCCGCAGGCCGCCCTGGATGTGGGTGCAGACCTGGGCGGTGATGAAGTCGATGGTGCCCTGGTTGTAGACCTTGCCGTCGCAGCCGTTCATGCCGCCCGAGTTGTAGAACTGGGTGTTGACGACGGTCAGGATGTCCTTGGTGTTCAGCGCGAGCTGGAAGTACGCGCCGGCGGTGGAGTACATGCCGATGGTCTCGGGCGCCATGGTCAGGATGAAGCCGGAGCCGACCTTGGACTGCAGGGTGTGCAGCGCCTGCGCCATGTAGGTCGGGTCGACGCCGTTCTCCAGGTCGACGTCGATGCCGTCGAAGCCGTACTGCTGGATCAGGGCGTACGCCGAGTTGGCGAAGTTGGTCGCCGCGGTGGCGTTGCCCACCGAGATGGCACCGTTCTGGCCGCCGATGGAGAGGACGACCTTCTTGCCGGCCGCGTGCTTGGCGGCGATGTCGGCCTTGAAGTCGGCGTCGGAGTAGCCGCCGAGCTTGGTGGCCAGCGCCGGGTCCAGGGTGAAGGAGATCCCGCCCTGGGTGGTGGTCGCGTCGGCGAAGGAGACCGCGATGATGTCGTACGCGGACTGCACGTCGCGCAGCCGCTGCACGGTCGCGCCGTTGTCGAAGTTCTGCCAGTAGCCGGTCAGCGCGTGCTTGGGCAGGCCGGTGACCGGCGGCGGGGTGCTCGTCGAGGCCGACGGGCTGGGCGAGGAGCTCTTGGTGGGCGAGGCCGACGCGGACGGCGAGGCGCTCTTGGTCGGCGAGGCCGACGGGGACGGCGAGGCGCTCTTGGTGGGCGAGGCCGACGGGGTCGGGGAGGCGGTGCCGCCCGGGCCGATCAGCTGGATGTCGTCCGCGTAGTACGTGGGCTGGCCGTACCAGCCGTGGACGTACAGCGTGACGCTGGTGGTGTTGGCGCCGGTGGTGAAGGTGGTGTTCAGCTGGTTCCAGGCGCTCTGCGCCGACCAGGTGGACGGGTCGGTGCCGCCGGTGCCGCGGGCGCCCAGGTAGACGTACTGGCCCTGGACCCAGCCGTTCAGCGTGTAGGCGGTGTTGGGAAGCACCGAGACGGTCTGGGTGCACTCCGCGGTGTCGCCGGCGCCGGGGGTGGCGGACAGCGCGCCGGTGCCCGAGTGCACGGGGGTGGAGACCGCGGCGGTGGTGCCGGTGCAGGACCAGCCGGACAGGCCGGAGTCGAAGCCGCCGTTGGTGACCAGGTTGCCGACCGCGGCGCTCGCGCCGCCGGCCGACAGGGCGAGACCGGTGCCGGCCAGGGCCAGCGCGGTCGCGGTGGCGAGCACCGCCGGGATCTTGTTGCGGCGCCGGTGGGACGGCTGCTGCAGGGTACGGGCCATGACAGGCTCCAGTGCGGGGAGTGGGGGTACGGGTGTGGGGAGGCACGCCGGAATGTCGGGGAGAGCCGCCGCGGTGGGGGTCGCGGCGGCTCCGCCTGTGGGGGAGGGTCCGCTGTGGTGCTGACCACACGCTGGACTAGACCAATGGCAAGCGTCAAGACCCGGAATCCGGTTTAGGGGCCGTTTAAGGATTCGGAGACCGTTCCGTAGCCGTCCTCGTGCGCGCACTGTGACAAGACCGGTACCTGCGGTTTTGCCGCGCGCAAACCCGGGCGGAGTAGGCTGCCGCAGGGATTTCGCACCCGGAGCAATCAGCACGGAGGGGCCGTTCACGATGGGTCTGCGCGATGTGGTGGAACGCACGCCGGGGCTGCGCACCCTGCTGGACCGGGCCTACCGCCTGTACGGCCGCCGGGTCGAGGTGCACCTGGCGAACACCCCGCACCACATCGGCGTGATCCTGGACGGCAACCGGCGCTGGGCCAAGGCCACCGGCGGCAGCACCGCCTACGGGCACCGGCGCGGCGCCGACAAGATCAGCGAGTTCCTGGGCTGGTGCGAGGAGACCGACGTCCGGGTGGTCACCCTGTGGATGCTCTCCACCGACAACCTGGCCCGCCCCGCCGAGGAACTCGTCCCGCTGCTCGGCATCATCGAGGACGCGGTGCGCGGCCTGGCCGAGGCCGGCCGCTGGAAGGTCCACCCGGTCGGCGCGCTCGACCTGCTGCCCGCGCGCACCGCCGAGGTGCTCAAGCGGGCCGCTCAGGAGACCGGGCACATCGACGGGCTGACCGTGAACGTGGCGATCGGCTACGGCGGCCGCCAGGAGATCGCCGACGCCGTCCGCTCGCTGCTCCAGGAGCACGCCGGGCGCGGCACCTCGATCGAGGAGCTGGCCGAGGTCCTCGACGTCGAGCACATCGCCGAGCACCTCTACACCAAGGGCCAGCCCGACCCGGACCTGGTGATCCGCACCTCCGGCGAGCAGCGGCTGTCCGGCTTCCTGCTCTGGCAGTCCGCGCACAGCGAGTTCTACTTCTGCGAGGCGTACTGGCCGGCCTTCCGGAAGGTCGACTTCCTCCGGGCGCTGCGCGACTACCAGCTGCGCAACCGGCGGATGGGACGCTGACCCCGGGTCAGGCTCCACTACCCGTGGGACGGGTGGGAAAACGTTCACCCGGTGTGATCCCGCCATTCGCGCGGGCGCGAATGCGGGGCCGCTCGCCTGGGAATACACCCTTCAGACCGTCCCCCCGGCCAGCGGGGCCGCGGGGACCGGTGGGCCGCGGGTGACGTCGGGTCACCCGCTCTGGAGGGCTAGTGGTCAGTTCCAAGAGCCGCCGGACACCTGACCGGCGCACGTACGTCCTCGACACCAGCGTGCTCCTGGCGGACCCGATGGCGATGACGCGCTTCGAGGAGCACGAGGTGGTCCTCCCGGTCGTCGTCGTCACCGAGCTGGAGGCCAAACGGCACCACCCGGAGCTGGGCTACTTCGCCCGCCAGGCACTGCGGATGCTGGACGACTACCGGGTGCGGCACGGCCGGCTGGACGAGCCGATCCCGGTCGGCGAGCTCGGCGGCACCATCCGGGTCGAACTGAACCACTCCGACACCTCGATCCTCCCGGCCGGCTACCGGGTCGGCGGCGGCGAGGCGGACACCCGCATCCTCGCGGTCGCCCGCAACCTGCAGGCCGAGGGCTACGACGTCACCGTCGTCTCCAAGGACCTGCCGCTGCGGATCAAGGCCAGCTCGGTCGGCCTGCTGGCCGAGGAGTACCGGGCCGAGCTGGCGATCACCTCCGGCTGGACGGGCATGACCGAACTGCACGTCCCCGCCGACCAGGTGGACCGGCTGTTCGCCGGCCAGGAGCACGCCCTGGAGGTGGAGGGCGCCGAGCAGCTCCCGGTCCACACCGGCCTGGTGCTGCACTCCGAGCGCGGCCGGGCGCTGGGCCGGGTGGCCCCCGACGGCCGGGTGCAGCTGGTGCGCGGCGACCGCGAGGCGTTCGGCCTGCGCGGCCGCAGCGCCGAGCAGCGGATCGCCCTCGACCTGCTGCTCGACCCGGAGATCGGGATCATCTCGATGGGCGGCCGGGCCGGCACCGGCAAGTCCGCGCTCGCCCTGTGCGCCGGGCTCGAAGCCGTCCTGGAGCGCCGCCAGCACCGCAAGGTGATGGTCTTCCGCCCGCTGTACGCGGTCGGCGGCCAGGAGCTCGGCTACCTGCCCGGCAGCGAGGCCGAGAAGATGGGCCCCTGGGCGCAGGCGGTCTTCGACACCCTCTCCGCCGTCACCACGCCCGACGTGATCGAGGAGGTCATCTCCCGCGGCATGCTGGAGGTGCTGCCGCTCACCCACATCCGCGGGCGCTCGCTGCACGACGCCTTCGTGATCGTGGACGAGGCGCAGTCGCTGGAGCGGAACGTGCTGCTCACGGTGCTCTCCCGGATCGGCCAGAACTCCCGGGTGGTGCTCACCCACGACGTCGCGCAGCGGGACAACCTGCGGGTCGGCCGGTACGACGGGGTGGTCGCCGTGGTGGAGAAGCTGAAGGGGCACCCGCTGTTCGCCCACGTCACGCTCACGCGGTCCGAGCGCTCGCCGATCGCCGCCCTGGTGACCGAGATGCTGGAGGACATCCAGCCCTAGGCCATACCGGGACACAGCGGGGCAAAGGGGCCTGGCGCATAGCGTCAGGCCCCTTCGCTGTCAGTCGAACTGACGTCCCCTCGGCGGCCGTTCCGCCAAAGCCGCAGGTCGAAAAGTTTGTGAGATCCGCCACGGCCAAGGGAATTGCGTAGACACGCTCGCGTGCGGCATGGTGTGGGTTCTGTCAGGCCCCGCGTACGGCAACCGCACGCCCGGCGACCCTGGTCGGCGGGCGGACAACTGAACAACCGCAAGGCCGTACGCCGCTCGATCCAACCGCCGCTCCGGGCCCGCCCGGGGGGACGGCCGAGCCCGTGCCTCCCGTGACCAGCGTTCGACGGAGGCCAGTGCCAGGGGCAGATAACGCGCCCGTGCGGTCACAGGACGGGCGACGCTGGAAGGAAACCATGTGACTCGGATCTCGGTCCGGGGAGTCGCTGTCGCCTCCGCCACCGCGGTGACCGCCGTCGGTGCCGTCGTGGGTGCGGCCTCTGGCAGCGAGGGCAAGGCCGTCCAGACGGTCGACGTCGCGAGCGCCACCCTGCTCGCCGACGCGCCCACCGGTGCGCAGGCCCAGAACGTCAGCGACGGGATCGGCCGGCAGGCCGACGCCCAGCAGGTGTCCGCCGACACCGCCGCCAGGAAGGCCGCCGCCGAGGCCGCCCGGCAGAAGGCCGCGGCCGACGCCCAGGCCAAGGCCGACGCGGACAAGGCCGCCAAGGAGGCCGAGGCCAAGCGGGCCAAGGAAGAGGCCAACCGGGCCGCCGCCCGCAGCGTGCTCGCGACCGTCAGCCCCGGCTCGGTCCAGGACATGGCGCTGCAGATCGTCGGCGACCCCACCCAGTTCCAGTGCTTCAGCCAGATCGTGAAGCGCGAGAGCGGCTGGAACTACACCGCGACCAACGCCTCCTCCGGTGCCTACGGCCTGGTCCAGGCGCTGCCGGGCTCCAAGATGGCCTCGGCCGGCGCGGACTGGCGGACCAACCCCGAGACCCAGATCAAGTGGGGCCTCAACTACATGAACAGCCGCTACGGCAGCCCCTGCGGCGCCTGGTCGTTCTGGCAGGCCCACAACTGGTACTGAGCCGCCCCCGGTTCGGACCCGCACGTGACGACCAGGGCCCCGGCTCCCGCGAGGGAGCCGGGGCCCCGCGCGTGCTGCCACCGGACGACCGGCACGGAACGGCCGCCCCGCCCGGGCGACGCTGACCAGTGCGCCGCGGGCGGCGACGGCTCGGTGCGGACGCGGGGGAGCGGAGCGGGTCCTGGTTTCCTCCGCTCCCGGCCGGTCCGCCGGCAGAAGGTCTGTCTGCTCACCCCCTTCCCCCTCCGCGCCGGGTGAAACATCCACAAAGCCGATGATTTGCCCGTTTTTACCGGTAGTTGACCGAGCCACCCCCGAGACCCGGCCCGCCCGCGCCGGGTAGCGTTCCTCACCGACGGCCGCGCGACCCGCGGCCGACAGGAACCGACGCGGGGGAGACCGGGCAGTGACGGAAGAAGAGCCGGACGGCGGCCGCTGGCGCGGCATCGCCAAGATCGGAGCGGTCGCGGCCGGGCTGTTCGCCGCCGCCGAACGCCGCCGCCGCGCGGCCATCTCCGCCGAGGCGCACGTCCTCGCCACCGAACAGGCCGTCGAACTGGCCGCCGAACGCGCCGCCCTGCGCAGCGCCGAGCGGACGGCCCGTCAGCTCGCCGCGGCCCACGGCGCACCGGCCGACCCCGGCGCGCCCGTCCCACCGGAAGGAGCGGCCGTGCGGACCGACGACACCGTGCCCGCCCCGCGCCCCGCGCAGCCCGTCGAACCCCCGGCCGCCGAACCCCCGGCCGGCACCGCCCCGCTCGGCCGGCCCGCCAACCCGGTGGACGCGGTGCCCTGGTCGCTGCGGGTCGCCGCCGAGTCCACCTGGCGGCTGCTGCTGCTCGGCGTCGCCCTCTACGTGGTCCTCCGGGTGGTCGACACCCTCAAGCTGGTCGCCTTCGCCGCGATCGCCGCCCTGCTCATCTCCGCGCTGCTCGAACCCACCGTCTCCTGGCTGCGCCGGCGCGGGGTGCCCCGCTCGGTGGCCGCCGCGATCACCTTCCTGGCCGGCCTGGCCAGCATCGGCCTGGTCGGCTGGTTCGTGTTCTGGCAGGTCTCCAGCAACCTCGACCCCGTCACCGTCCAGGTCCAGAACGGCGTCCGGCAGCTGCGGGACTGGCTGCTGACCGGCCCGTTCCACCTCACCCCCGACCAGCTCGACAACGTCACCAACCAGATCACCACCGCCATCGGCAAGAACTCCGAGCAGCTCACCTCGGCCGGCTTCACCGGCGTCACCATCGCCGTCGAACTGCTCACCGGCGTGGTGCTCACCGCCTTCACCACCTTCTTCCTGCTCTACGACGGCGCCCGGATCTGGAGCTGGGTGCTGCGCGGACTGCCCCGGCACTCCCGCTACGCGCTGGCCGGGGCCGGGCCCAAGGCGTGGGCCACCCTGACCGCGTACGTCCGCGGCACCGTCACCGTGGCCTTCATCGACGCGCTCTGCATCGGCACCGGGCTCTTCATGCTCGGCGTGCCGATGGCCATCCCGCTCGCGGTGATCATCTTCCTGGGCGCGTTCGTGCCGCTGGTCGGCGCGCTGGTCACCGGCACCATCGCGGTGCTGATCGCGGTGGTCACGGTCGGGCCGGCCAAGGCACTGATCGCGCTGGCCATCCTGATCGGCGTCCAGCAGCTGGAGGGCCACATCCTCCAGCCGCTCATCCTCGGCCGCGCGGTCCGGGTCCACCCGCTGGCCGTGGTGCTCGGCGTCGCCACCGGCTCCATCCTCGGCGGCATCCCCGGCGCGATCGTCGCCGTCCCGCTGATCGCCGTGACCAACACCGTCACCGGGCACCTGCGCCGGCGCAACGCGGCCGGGCAGGAGGTCTTCCAGGCCATCGAGGCCGCCAAGAAGCAGTGAGCCCCGCCGGGGCTCGGGCGGGCGCCGCACGCGGAAGGGTCCGCCCGGGGAGAGAACCCTCTCCCCGGGCGGACCCTTCCGCGTGCGCGGCGGACCTACCGCGGCAGCTGCGCCTCGGCGTCCAGCACCGCGGCGACGGCCTGGACGGTGGCGGCGATCCTGATCGCGGCCTGGATCACCTCGCGGTCGACCCCGGCCTTGCGCAGCACGCCCTCGTGCGAGTCGAGGCACTGGCCGCAGCCGTTGATCGCCGAGACGGCGAAGGACCACAGCTCGAAGTCGACCTTGTCGACGCCCGGGTTGCCGATGATGTTCATCCGCAGACCGGCCCGCATCGTCCCGTACTCCTTGTCGGAGAGCAGGTGCAGCGTCCGGTAGTAGACGTTGTTCATCGCCATGATCGCGGCCGCGCCCTTGGCGGCCTCGTACGCCTCGGGCTTCAGGTTGGCCCGGGCCTCCGGCTCCAGCTCGCGCAGCACGCTCGCCGAGCGGGTGGCCATCGCGCAGGCCAGCACGGTGCCCCAGAGCTGCTGCCCGGGCAGGTCGGAGTTGCCGATCACCGAGCCGAGGTTGAGCTTGAGGTCCTTGGCGTAGTCCGGCAGGGCGGCCTTCAGTTCGTCGAGCGCCATCGGGTCAGCCGGCCAGCAGGGACTGGGCGTCGAGGGTGTCCTCGCCCTTGGTCCAGTTGCACGGGCACAGCTCGTCGGTCTGCAGGGCGTCGAGGACCCGCAGCACCTCCTTGGGGTTGCGGCCGACGGAGCCCGCGGTCACCATCACGAACTGGATCTCGTTGTTCGGGTCGACGATGAACACCGCGCGCTGGGCGGTGCCGTCCGCGCCCTCGACGCCGCAGGCGCGCATCAGGTCGTGCTTGACGTCGGCCAGCATCGGGAAGGGCAGGTCGCGCAGGTCCTTGTGGTCCTTGCGCCAGGCGTGGTGCACGTACTCGGAGTCGCCGGAGACGCCGAGGACCTGGGCGTCGCGGTCGGCGAACTCCTCGTTCAGCTTGCCGAACGCGGCGATCTCGGTCGGGCAGACGAAGGTGAAGTCCATCGGCCAGAAGAAGACGACCCGCCACTTGCCCTCGTAGGACTTGTGGTTGATCTCGGCGAAGGCGCTCGCAGCGTCGAGGTCCACGCAGGCGTTGAGTTCGTACTCGGGGAACTTGTCGCCGATCGTCAGCACGTCGCTTCTCCAAAACTTGGGACGAGGGATGTCCGGATTGCGGACGGTACCCAGCCTCGCACAGAGAAACTGATCAGTGAAATCGGTTCTGACGTGCGCCGCGATAGGCAAGTCCGATCAGTGCGGCAGACTGGAGGGGAGCACCGGACCGGCAGGAAGCACCCCGTGAAGCCCCACCCCCCGCACACCCCCCGCACCCCCACCGTCTCCCAGCTGCGCGCCTTCGCCGCGGTCGCCGAGCACCGGCACTTCCGGGAGGCCGCGTCCGCGATCGGCACCAGCCAGTCCGCGCTGTCCGGGGCGGTCGCCGCCCTGGAGGAGTCGCTCGGCGCGCAACTCGTCGAACGGACCACCCGCCGGGTCGTGATCACCCCGCTCGGGGAACGGATCGCCGAGCACTCCCGGCGGGTGCTCGGCGCGCTGCACGCCCTCACCGAGGAGGCCGAGGCCGCCCGCCGCCCGTTCACCGGGCCGCTGCACCTCGGGGTGATCCCCACCGTCGCGCCCTACCTGCTGCCCGCCGTGCTGCGCCTGGTCCGCGACGCCTACCCCGACCTCGAACTGCACGTCCACGAGGAGCGCACCCCCTCGCTGCTGGGCGGCCTGGCCGACGGGCGGCTCGACCTGCTGCTGCTCGCGCTGCCCGCCGGCGGGAGCCTGCCGGTGGCCGAGATCCCGCTGTTCGACGAGGACTTCGTGCTGATCGTGCCGCCCGAGCACGAACTCGCCGGGCGGATCGACGTCCCCCGCGACGCCCTGCTCGACCTGGACGTGCTGCTGCTGGAGGAGGGGCACTGCCTGCGCGACCAGGCGCTCGACATCTGCCGCGAGGTCGGCGCCGAACCGGCCGGCGGCAGCACCCGGGCCGCCGGACTCTCCACCCTGGTCCAACTGGTCGCCGGCGGACTCGGCGTCACCCTGCTGCCCGCCACCGCGCTCGACGTCGAGACCGGACGCACCGACCGCCTCGCCGCCGTCCGCTTCGCCCACCCCGCCCCCGGCCGCCGGATCGGCCTCGCCCACCGGCCCGGCTCCGCCCGCACCACCGAGTACGGCCGCTTCGCGGCGGCCCTGCGCGAAGCGCTCCGCGGCCTCCCGCTCCGGCTGGCCGCCCCGCCCGGCAACCCCGCCCGAACGGGTGAGGGCGAGGCGCGGTACGGCGGTTGACGCCCCGGCGGGTGGGCGGGCCGGGGCGTGGGCATACATCGCCCCGAGGGGGTGGTCCGGTGTACGTGTCGCGGATCAGGGTGTCCGGGGTGAAGTGCTTCACCGGTGCGCGCGAGGTCGACCTCGCGGTCCCGCCGGAACCGGGGTGGACGGTGTTCGCCGGGCCGAACGGCAGCGGCAAGAGCACGCTGCTGCTGGTGCTCGCGATGGCGCTCGGCGCACTGCCCCCCGGCCCCGCCGCGCGGTGGGGCGCCGGGGGCTGGGCCCAGGCCGACCCGGCCCCGCGCTGGCGGGTCGGCGATCCGCCGGGCACCCCGCGCGCCCGCTACCCGCTGCGCGCCGAGGGCCGCCGCGTCCCGCTGGACGCCGACCTGGCGGGCCGGGTGCTGCCCGACGGCTGGCGGGTCAGCGACCCGGAGCGGCAGTACGTGGCCCGCGGCGGCCTGGAGCTCCCGCTGGACGAACTCGGCAGCGGCACCGCCGAGTTGGCCCGCCTGGTCAGCCAGCTCGCGGCCGCCCCCGACCGGGGCCCGGTCCTGCTGGACGACGTCGACCGGCACCTGCACCCCGCCTGGCAGCAGCGGATCGGCCCCTGGCTCACCGAGCACTTCCCGCACACCCAGTTCCTGGTCGCCACCCACAGCCCGTACGTCTGCCAGGCCGCCGACCCCGGCGCCCTGATCCGGCTGCCCGGCCCCGACGAGGACCGCGCCCCCTACCGGCTGGACGAGGAACTGCGCCAACGGGTGCTCTACGGCAGCGGCGAGGACACCGCGCTCTCCGAACTGTTCGCGCTGCCCAGCGCCTACTCGCCCGCCGCCGAGGCCGAACGCCGGCTGCTGGTGCGCCTGGAGCGCAAGATGTACGCCGGACAGGCCACCGCCGCGGAACTCGCCGAGTACCGCGAACTGGGCGCCCGGCTGAACAGCTCGCTGACCGCCCGGGTCGACGAGGTCACCGCCCGGCTGCTCGGCCGGGACGGGTGATCCCGCTCCAGCGGCCGCCGCTGCAACCCCGGCTGGCCGCCGAACTCGAACGCGCCACCGCCCAGGTGCGGGCCGCCGGTCCCGACACCGCCTCCGGACGCGCCGCCTGGCGCCGCGCCGTCCGGCCCAAGGCCCAACTGCGGCTGCTGCTGCGGCAGATGGCCCCCGGCCTGGAACGCTGCATGTACTGCGGCGACAACCTGGGCACCGACATCGACCACTTCGAGCCGATCGCCCACGCCCCGCTGCGCACCTTCGACTGGCAGAACCACCTGCTGGCCTGCGCGCACTGCAACAGCAACCGCAAGCGCGACCGCTTCCCGCGCGACCCCGCCACCGGCGACGGCCTGCTGATCGACCCCTGCCGCGAGGACCCGGCCGACCACCTGCGGCTCTACCTCGACTCCGGCGCCTACGACCCGCTGACCGCCCGCGGCGAGGCCACCATCGAGGTGTTCGGCCTCAACGAGCGGCCCGAACTCGTCCGCGGCCGGCGGATGATGTTCGCCGTGGTCAAGGCACTGCTGCTGACCTGGCGGGCCGCCCCGCCCGCCGAAGCCGCCGAGTACGCCGCCGCCCTGCGCGAGATCCACCACGCCGACGTGCTGCGCACCGTCCTCGGACTGCGCCGCAGCCCCCCGCTGGCCCTCGCCGTGCTCGGCCCGGACGTGCTCGACGCGCTCGAACGGCTCGTGCGGGAGGCGGGGGACGACCGGAGGCCCGGGGAGCACCGGGAGGCCGGTGCCTAGCCCCGGTCCAGCCGCTGCTCGAACCAGACCACCTTGCCCGCCCCCAGCCGGGTCGCCCCCCAGCGGTCCGCGCACCGGGAGACTATCTGCAGGCCCCGGCCGCGCTCCTCCTCCGGACCGGCCCGGCGGGTGCGGGGCAGCGCCGGGGAGTCGTCGCCCACCTCGCAGCGCAGCACCGAGGTGCGCACCAGGCGCAGCGTCACCGGCCGGGTGGCGTGCTGGATCGCGTTGGTGACCAGCTCGCTGACCATCAGCTCGCAGCTCTCCGCGAGGTGGTCCAGCCCCCACTGGCGCAGCGCGTGCCCGGCCAGCCGGCGGGCCCGGCCCGGCGTCTCGTGCCGGGGCTGGAGGTGCCAGTGCGCCACGTCCTCGGCCGGGATGCCGTCGAACGCGGCCGCCAGCAGCGCGATGTCGTCGGCCCGGTCGCCCGGCGGCAGGATCCGCAGCGCCTCCTGGCACAGCTGCTCCGGGGTGAACCGGTGCCCACCCGCCAGCCGGGCCCGCAGCAGCTCCAGGCCGGTGCCGAGCGGGCGGCGCCGGGTCTCCACCAGGCCGTCGGTGAACAGCAGCAGCGCCGAACCGGGCGGCGCGGGCAGCTCCACCGAGGCGAAGTCCACCCCGCCGACGCCGATCGGCGCGCCCGAGGGCAGCTCCAGCAGCTCGCTGGTGCCGTCCGGACCGATCAGCACCGGCGGCACGTGCCCGGCGTTGGCGATCCGCACCCGGCCCGCGATCGGGTCGTACACCGCGTACACGCAGGTCGCCAGGTGCTGCTCGCGGCCCAGCCGCTGGGCCTGCTCGTCCAGGTGGTACAGCACCTCGTGCGGCGGCAGGTCGAGGCCCGCCAGGGTCTGCGCGGAGGTGCGCAGCTGGCCCATCACGGCGGCCGAGGTCAGCGAGTGGCCCATCACGTCGCCGGTGATCAGGGCGACCCGGTTGCCGGGCAGCGGGATCGAGTCGTACCAGTCGCCGCCGACCTGCGCGCCGCGCTCGCCCGGCAGGTAGCGGTGCGCCAGCCGGACGCCGTGCGGCTGCGGCAGGTGCGCGGGCAGCATCGAGCGCTGGAGCTCGTCGGCGATCTCCCACTCGCGGGTGTAGCGCAGCGCGGTGTCCACCGCGAGGCCGCCGTGGGTGGCCAGGTGGGCGGCGGTCGCCGCGTCGGCCGGGTCGAAACCCGCCGGGGAGCCGTCCGGCCCCGGACGGCGGACCAGCAGCAGCATGCCCAGCGCGGCCTGCCGCCCGTGCAGCGGCAGCGCCAGCAGCGCCGTCCCGGCCGGCAGCCGGCCCAGCGCCCGGGCGCCCAGCAGTTCGGCGGCCGGACCGCCCCGGCGGCGGTCGTCCAGCACGGTCGGCCCGCTCGCGGCGCGGCGGGCCAGCACCCGTTCCAGTTCGCCGCCGGGCAGCACCGGGCGCACCCCCGCGCTGCGGCCCAGCCTGGTCCCGCGGGTGTGCCGCACCCGCAGCGCCCGGGGCGGGCCCGGGTCGCGCTCGACGTCCGGCAGCGGGTCGCGGACCAGCACCACCAGGGCGTCCGCGACCGCCGGGACGAGCACCCGGCCCAGGTTGCGCAGCGTCGCCGTCAGGTCGAGCGAGCTGTTGATCAGCCGGGCCGCCCGGTCCAGCGCCGCCAACCGCTCCGCCAGCCGCCCGGGCACGCCGGAGGCCGCCTCGCCGGACCGGCCCGCGCCGGGCGGCGGGTGCCGCTGGACGGGAACGGCGGGCTGCTGCCCCGCCAGGGGCTCCAGGTGGTCGCGCACGGGCTGCCCGATCTGTGCAGATGTGGTCTCGGGGACGGAAGCCGACGCCTCGTCAGCCGGTGCGCCGACAGCGCAGGTACAGCTGGGTCTCCGGCGGCTGCGCGGACCCGGCGGGCGCGTACGACTGGCTGTCCACCGCCCGCACCGCGAAGCCGCTGCGCTCCAGCAGCCCGGCCAGCTCCTCGCGCAGGTAGCCGCTGACCCGGATCTCCTGCTCCAGGAACGGCAGCGGCGCGTCGTCCAGGTCCGCCTCGACCATGCCCAGCGCCAGCAGGCCGCCGGGACGCAGCAGGGCGCGGAGCCGGCCGAGCGTCTCGGCGATCTCTGCCCGGGGCAGCATCAGCAGCGAGAAGAACGCGGTCGCGGCGTCCAGCGAGCCGTTCCCGTCCGGGCCCAGCTCCTTGACGCCCCAGCGGGACGCGGCGCCGTCCAGGCCCAGGTCCAGGACGTCCATCCGGTGGAACTCCGCCGCCGGGACGGCCGCCCGGGCCCGCGCCAGCATGCCCTCGGACAGGTCGACGCCCGTCACCCGCAGCCCGCCGTCGGCCAGTTGGCGGGCGGTCGGCTCGCCGGCCCCGCAGCCCACGTCCAGCACCCGGGCCCCGGGCGGGAGTTCGGCCAGCAGCCAGTCGCCGCACGCGAGCTGCCCGGCCCTGGCCGGAAACACCTCCTGGTAGCGGCCCCCGACCGCGTCGAACACGGCGGCCTGGCGGGCCCGTTCCTCCCGGCGCGCACCCGCCGCGGACGCCGGGCCGGCGTCGTCGGCGGCAGCGGTCTGTTCGTCCGTCACGATGATCTGGGCACCTCTCCCGCGCGCGTCCTGCCCTGCCCGTCGTGGCCCGCACTCCACTCCCGACCCTGGCCTTCGAGAATAAACGCGATCACCGGACCGTGGAGTCCGTTTCCGGCCAACTCGTGCGCCGTTGGGCGCTTATCGCCCGCCAGGGGAAGCACACCGGGGCCCGCGACGGAGCGCGCCACCGCGCCGCGCGCCGCATGGCGCACCGGCGGCAGGGCGGTGACCTGCGCCGACGCCGGACCGACGGCCCGGCCGCAGGCGTTTATCGAACGTCAATCGCGACCTGTCAGAGTCTTCTCAGCGCCGGGGAAGCGTCAAAGCGTTCCCGCAGCCGGGGGGCTGCGGGGACGCTGACGCTCCGGGGGGACGGGCTTCCGCCAGGGGGGACCAGGGGGGAACACCAGGGGGGAACGGGAGCCTAGGGCGCGGTGGGGGGAACAGGGGGAGGGGGAGGCTCGGTGTGCCGAGACGTGATGAGGTCCTGCACGGGCTGGGCCTCGGGCACACCGAGCCGCGTGAACACCGTGAGCGCCTCCTGGAGGCACGCCAGCCCGCGCGAGGGCTGCCCCAACTCCAGGAGCGCCTCGCCCAGCGCCGCGTTCGCCATGCCCTGGCAGTACGCGGCCTCGATCTCCTGGGCGATCGACAGCGACTCCTCGGCCGCCTCCGCCGCCGCCGGGAACCGGCCGTCCGCCAGCAGGCAGGCCGCCAGCCGGGCCAGCGAGTAGCCCTCCCAGATCGGGTGCTGCTGCTGCCGGTACAGCTGGTGCGCCTCCCGCAGGTGCACCGCCGCCTCACCGGGCGAACCGGTCGAGCGCAGCACCACGCCCAACTGGTAGAGCGTGTCCGCCAGGCACGGCACGTTCCCGGACGCCCGGGCCGCCGCCACCGCGGCGCGCGCGGCGTCCACGGCCTCGGCGTGGCGGTCCAGGCCGACGTGGGCGCGGGCCATGTTGGCGAGCAGCCGGGCCTCGCTGATCGAGGAGTCCAGCCGGCGGGCCGTCTCCTGCGCCTGCTGGTACACGGGCAGCGCCTCGGCGGGGCGGCCGGCTCGGAACAGCGTGATGCCCAGGCCGTTGGCCGTGGCCAGCCGCAGCGCGGTGGGCCGGTCGACCGGCTGGAGCGCCAGGCTCTTCGCCAGCTCCCCCTCGGCCTCGGCGAGTTCGGACGCCACCTGGTGGATGTGGCCGAGCGCGTAGTGCACCTGGGCCCGGGTCCCCGGGTCGTCCTGGGCGCCGGGGCTCGCCGCGGCGGCGTGCAGCACGCTGCGGATGCGCGAGGCGAGCGACGGGTCCTCGACCATGTGGGTCATCCGCTGCAGGATGTCCACGGCGGGGTGCAGCAGTTCCGGCGGGGCACCGGCCGCCGCCTCGACGCTGCTGAGCAGCAGCGCGACCTCGGAGCGGAGCCAGCCGCGGGCGGCGTCGGTGTCGGGGAACACCCGCCCCGGCGAGCGGGCGACGTGCAGCGACTCCACGTAGATGTCGTCCGGCTCGATGACCCGCTCGGCGTTGCGCACGGTGGCGTGCAGCAGGTCCAGCAGCCGCAGCAGTGCCTCGTGCTGCCGTCCGACGTCGCCGAGCTTGGCGTTCTGCCGCTGCGCGTACAGGCGCAGCAGGTCGTGGTACCGGTACCGGCCGGGGGTGAAGCACTCCAGCATGTTGGCCTCGACCAGGGACTCCGCCAGGTCCTCGGCCTCCTGCTCGGAGGTGCCGAGCAGCGCGGTGACGGCGGGCAGCGGCAGGTCGGGGGAGTCGACCAGGGCGAGCAGCCGGAACGCCCGGGCCTCCTCCGGCCGGAGCTGGGCGTAACCGAGCCCCAGGGTGGTCTCCACGGCGAGGTTGCCGAGCTGGAGCTCCTGGAGCCGGTTGCGCTGGTCCGCTAACCGCCGGGCCAGGTCGGAGACGCTCCAGCGCGGACGGCTGGCCAGCCGGGCGGCGGCGATCCGGACCGCCAGCGGCAGGAAGCCGCAGGAGGTCACCACCTGGAGCGCGGCCTCGGGTTCGGCGCCGACCCGCTCGGCCCCGACGATCGCCGAGAACAGCGCCAGCGCCTCGTCCGGGGTCAGCTCCTCGATGTCCACCAGGTGCGCGCCGGGCAGTTCGGCCAGCCGGGAGCGGCTGGTCACCATCACCGCGTTGCCGGAGACGCCGGGGATCAGCGGCCGCAGCTGCCCGGCGTCGCGGGCGTTGTCGAGCAGGATCAGCATCCGCTTGTCGGCCAGCAGCGAGCGGTACAGCGCGGCGCGCTGGTCCAGCGAGTCGGGGGCGTCGGGCGCGCCGAGCGCGTGCAGGAAGTCGCCGAGCACCACGGCCGGGTCGGCCGGGGAGGCGCCCGCGCCGCGCAGGTCCACGTACAACTGCCCGTCCGGGAAGTCCGGCCGCAGCGAGTGCGCCACGTGCACCGCGAGGGTGGTCTTGCCGACGCCGCCGATGCCGGCCAGCGAGGTCACCACGACGGCTTGGCCGGAACCCGCCCTCAGCACGTCCCGCAGCTCGCCGACCAGCTTGTTGCGGCCGCTGAAGTCCGAGACGTCGGCCGGGAGTTGGGCGGGCGGAACGAAGGCGGGCGGCTCCTCGGCGGCCTTCGGCGGGGCGGCCGAGGTGGCCAGCAGCTCCGGGTCGCCGGCCAGGATCCGGGCGTGCACCGCGGAGAGCCCGCCGCCCGGCTCCACGCCCAGCTCGTCGATCAGCAGCTTCCGGGTGTCCGCGTACACGCCCAGCGACTCGGCCTGCCGGCCGCTGCGGTACAGCGCCAGCATCAGCAGTTCGCGCAGCCGCTCGCGCAGCGGGTACGCGGCGGACAGCGCGTTCAACTCGGCCACCACGTCGGCGTGCAGGCCGATCTCCAGGGCCAGCGCGCAGCGCTCCTCGGCCACCGCGAGCTGCCGTTCCGCCAGCCGGTTGCGCTGGGTCTCGGCGTACGGGCCCGGCACGCCGGGCAGCGGGCGGCCGCGCCACAGGTCGAGCGCGGCGACCAGGGTGTCGTGGGCGGAGCGCAGGCCGCCGTCGCCCCGGGCGGTCCCGGCATCCGCGACCCGGTGCTCGAAGACGGTCAGGTCCAGGGCGTCGGCCGGGATCCGCAGCGCGTAGCCGTCGGTCATCGAGACCAGGACCTCGGCGGGCTTGCGGGCGGCCCGGTTCGGCTCCAGCACCGAGCGCAGCCGGGAGACGTAGGTGCGCAGCGCGGCCACCGCCTGCGGCGGGGTGCGCTCCCCCCAGATGCCGTCGACCAGGTCGTCGGTGGTCACCGGACGGCCCTCGCTGAGCAACAGGGCCACCAGCACGGCCTGTTGCTGCGGCGATCCGAGCGCCAGCGGCGCGTCACCGCGCCACGCCTGGACAGGGCCGAGCACTTGGAAACGCAACGCCTCGGCGGAGCGCGTGTCCTGATGCTCCATGTCCTCCCCTGTGGCCGATGAACCGTCTGTTCCCCACGCCGCCGCCGGTCGTGTGGGGGCGACAGCTTATGAGGAAGCGCGCAAACATCCACCAAGTGGATGCGCGGTGCAACGTTTATAAGACATTTAGCGGTTCCTACGATACTGTCCGCGCGCCCAGGCACAGTCGTCCGGGTGATCGAACCCTCTCAGCTGAAAGGCGGCCCGCCCCATGGCCGACGAGACCACCACCACCGTTCCCGAGGCCGAGCAGACCCCGGCCCCGGTCGAGCACACCGCCGACGCCGCCGATCCGAACGCGATCGAGCACGCCCTGGAGGTGCTGGCCGAAGGGCAGCCCACCGAGCCGGCCGTGGAGCGGATCAAGACCGGGGACGACGAGACCTTCGAGCCGCTCGGCACCGTCACCAACTGCCCGTGACCGCTGCCCACCTCACCAGAACGAGCCCCGACCCTCACCGGCCGGGGCTCGTCCCGTTCGCCCGCTCCACGGCCGCTACTGCGCCGAACGCACCCGCAGGTTGGTGATCAGCGGGCCGTCGGTGACCTCGGCGAAGAAGTCGTTCCCCTTGTCGTCCACCACGATGAACGCCGGGAAGTCCTCCACCTCGATCCGCCAGACCGCCTCCATGCCCAGCTCCGGGTACTCCAGCACCTCGACCTTCTTGATGCAGTCCTGCGCGAGCCGGGCCGCCGGGCCGCCGATCGAGCCCAGGTAGAAGCCGCCGTGCTCGGCGCACGCCTTGGTGACCTGCTTGGAGCGGTTGCCCTTGGCCAGCATCACCATCGAGCCGCCCGCCGCCTGGAACTGGTCGACGTAGGAGTCCATCCGCCCGGCCGTGGTCGGACCGAACGAGCCGGACGCGTAGCCCTCCGGGGTCTTGGCCGGGCCCGCGTAGTAGACCGGGTGGTCCTTCAGGTACTGCGGCATGCCCTGCCCGGCGTCCAGCCGCTCCTTGATCTTGGCGTGCGCGATGTCGCGGGCCACCACCAGCGTGCCGGTGAGCGAGAGCCGGGTCTTCACCGGGTACTTGGACAGCTCGGCGCGGACCTCGGCCATCGGCCGGTTCAGGTCGATCCGCACCACGTCGTCGTTCAGGTGCTCGTCGGTGGTCTCCGGCAGGTACTTCGCCGGGTCGGTCTCCAACTGCTCCAGGAACACGCCCTCGGCGGTGATCTTGCCGAGCGCCTGGCGGTCCGCCGAGCAGGACACCGCCATCGCGACCGGCAGCGAGGCGCCGTGCCGCGGCAGCCGGATCACCCGCACGTCGTGGCAGAAGTACTTGCCGCCGAACTGCGCGCCGATGCCGATCTTCTGGGTCAGCTCGAAGACCTTCTGCTCCAGCTCCAGGTCGCGGAAGCCGTGCCCGGTCCGCGCGTCGCCGCCGGTGGGCAGGTTGTCCAGGTAGTGCGCGGAGGCGTACTTCGCGGTCTTCAGGGCGAACTCGGCGCTGGTGCCGCCGACCACGATCGCCAGGTGGTACGGCGGGCAGGCCGCGGTGCCCAGCGAACGGATCTTCTGCTCCAGGAAGTTCAGCATCGACGCCTCGTTGAGGATCGCCTTGGTCTCCTGGTACAGGTACGACTTGTTGGCCGAGCCGCCGCCCTTGGCCATGAACAGGAACTTGTAGGCGTCCCCGTCGGTGGCGTACAGCTCGATCTGGGCCGGCAGGTTGTTGCCGGTGTTCTTCTCGTCCCACATGGTCACCGGGGCCATCTGGGAGTACCGCAGGTTCAGCTTGGTGTACGCGTCGAACACGCCGCGGGCGATCGCCGCCTCGTCCTCGCCGGAGGTCAGCACGTGCTGGCCGCGCTTGCCCATCACGATCGCGGTGCCGGTGTCCTGGCACATCGGCAGGATGCCGCCCGCCGAGATGTTGACGTTCTTCAGCAGGTCCAGCGCCACGAACCGGTCGTTCGGGCTGGCCTCCGGGTCGTCCAGGATGCGGCGCAGCTGCGCCAGGTGCGCCGGGCGCAGGTAGTGCGAGATGTCGTGCATCGCCTCGGCCGTCAGCAGCCGCAGCGCCTCCGGCTCGACCTGCAGGAAGGTGCGACCGCCGGCCTCGAAGGTCGAGACCCCCTCGGAGGTGAGCTTGCGGTACGGAGTGGTGTCCGTGCCGAGCGGGAGCAGGTCGCGGTAGGCGAACTCTGGGGCCATGGGGTGATCCTTCGGTTCTTTCGGCTTCGTCGACGAGGCACCCTCCAGGTTAGGCGCACCTGTCCGCGCCCCCGGCGGTAAGGTCGGCCTGCGTGACCGGCGTCACGCGCATTGCGTCGAACCGCCGTTCGGTTCCGGGGTCGGCTCGCTAGGCTTGTGACGTGGACAACTCTCCCGTGCAGGACCCGCAGGGCCCGCTGCCCGCCCCGCTGCCGAAGAACGAGCCCGCACCGGCTCCCGACCGGACCCCCGGTACCGACCTGGCCGCCGAACTGCGCGCCTCCGACGCCGACCGCGAACGCGTCGCCGACCTGCTCCGCGACGCCTACGCCGAGGGCCGGCTCACCGTCGACGAGCACGCCGAACGCATCGAGGCCGCCTACGGCGCCCGCACCTTCGGCGAGTTGGAGCCCCTCACCCGCGACCTCCCCGGCCACCCCGGGCCGATCCGGCACAACCTCACCAAGGCCCCGCTGGACGACCGGGCCCCCGCCCCGAAGCCCGCGCTGCCCCCGGCCCGGGCCGAGGCGCCCACCATGGTCGCGGTGTTCGGCGGCGCCGCCCGCAAGGGCCGCTGGCGGGTGGGCTCCCACCTCAAGGCGGTCGCCGTGTTCGGCGGCATCGAGATCGACCTCACCGACGCGGTCTTCGAGTCCCCCGAGGTGGTCATCGAGGTGGTCTCGGTGTTCGGCGGCGTCGACATCCGGGTCCCCGAGAACGTCAGCCTGCACGGCGGCGGCGCCGGGGTGTTCGGCGGCTTCGAGGTCCGCGAGCAGACCTCCGCCGACCCGCACGCGCCCGTGGTCCGGGTCAAGGGCGCCGCGGTGTTCGGCGGCGTCGACGCCAAGCCGCGCCGCGGCAAGAAGCTCAAGGAGTGGGTGCGCCGACAGCTCGACAGCTGACCTGCGCGGTCACCGACGGGGCGTCAACTCGCCGGGCGGCACTCGTCGTTGTCCCGAGTGCAGGGCGTAGTCGATTGCGTGCGGTGTGCATGAATCCCGGAGCGGCGGGGTAGTTCCAATCGCACATCGTTCCTGTACGGCTGTGACCCCGCGGGTCGGCGACGGTGCCACGGCGAGGGAGCACGGGGCAGTCGGGCAGGAGGCGACATTGTCCCCGAGCCTTGAGCCTGGTCAGGAGTCACCGTGCTGCATCCGATCGAGTCCAGCGCCACCGCCGCCGCCCGCCGCCCGGCGGCCCAGCCGGACGTGGACGACAACCCCTGGCACACCTCGGCCGCCTGCCGCAGCGACGAGGCCGGGCTGTTCTTCGCCCCCTCCAAGGAGCCGACGGCCGCCCGGCTCTCCCGCGAGGAGCAGGCCAAGCGGGTCTGCGCCCGCTGTCCGGTCCTGCTCGAATGCCGCGAACACGCCCTCGCCCAGCCCGAGCCCTACGGCGTCTGGGGCGGTCTCACCGCCGCCGAACGCCGGGTCGTCCTCACCCGCCGCCGACGCCGGGACACGGAGATCCGCGTCCCGGCCCGGATAGCCGGCTGACACCCGCCGCGCCGGACGCCGCGAGAGCGCACCGGGGAGCACGGAACCGGGGGCGCGGGGAACCGCGCCCCGACTCCGCGCCCGCGCGCTAGTTGGCGCGGTCGAAGTCGATCGCGCTGTACGCCCGCAGCTTGGCGAGCTTGTGGGTGGAGTCGATCCGCCGGATCGTCCCGCTCTTGGAGCGCATCACCAGCGACGAGGTGGTGGCGGTCTCCTGCCGGTAGTGGACGCCGCGCAGCAGCTCGCCGTCGGTGATGCCGGTCGCGACGAAGAACACGTTCTCGCCGCTGACCAGGTCGTCCGTGGTCAGGACGCGGTCCAGGTCGTGCCCGGCGTCCAGCGCCTTCTGCCGCTCGGCCGCGTCCTTCGGCCAGAGCCTGCCCTGGATGACGCCGCCCATGCACTTCATCGCGCAGGCCGCGATGATGCCCTCGGGGGTGCCGCCGATGCCCATCAGCAGGTCGATGCCGGTCTCCTCGCGGGCGGCCATGATCGCGCCGGCCACGTCGCCGTCCGAGATGAACTTGATCCGGGCGCCGGCCTCCCGGATCTCCCGGACCAGGTCGTCGTGCCGGGGCCGGTCCAGCACCACGACGGTGACGTCCTCGACGGCGGAGCCCTTGGCCTTGGCGACCCGGCGGATGTTGACCGCGGGCGGGGCGGTGATGTCGACGTAGTCGGCGGCCTCGGGGCCGCAGACCAGCTTGTCCATGTAGAACACCGCGCTGGGGTCGAACATGGTGCCGCGGTCGGCGACCGCGAGGACCGCGACCGCGTTGTTCATGCCCTTGGCGGTGAGGGTGGTGCCGTCCACCGGGTCGACGGCGACGTCGCACTCGGCGCCGGTGCCGTCGCCGACCCGCTCGCCGTTGTAGAGCATCGGGGCCTCGTCCTTCTCCCCCTCGCCGATGACGACGATGCCGTTCATCGAGACGGTGGAGACGAGGGTGCGCATGGCCTTCACGGCCGCGCCGTCGGCGCCGTTCTTGTCGCCCCGGCCGACCCAGCGGCCGGCGGCCATCGCGGCGGCCTCGGTGACCCGGACCAGTTCGAGGGCGAGGTTGCGGTCGGGGGCCTCCGGAGCGACCTCCAGGGCGGAGGGGAGGTGGTGCGGGTACTGCGTGGTCATCGTCGTTACCTCTCTGTACGCGACGGCCAGACAGCACCGGGACGCGGAGGGTCACCGGCACTGCGATGAGGGTTGCTGCGATCGTATCGGCAGGTGGAAGGGGTGTCTGTGGCGCACTCCCCGCGTACCCCTCACCGGCCTCGCCACCCCGTCCCCGCCCGCCCCTCCCGCTCCTCCCGCCCTGTCCCGCCCCGCCCCGGCACGCGGTGCCCGCGTAAGCGCCGCCTACCATGGGCGGGTGGCAGGCAACAGCAGCAACAGGGGCCGTCAGACGGTACGGGACATGGTCCTGTCGATGGCGGCGGTCGGCGTCGTGGTGGTGGTCGCGTACTTCTCGATCCCCAGCGCGGACGGCAAGAACGGCGTCCACGCGGTGCCGTACCAGGTCGAACTGGCCTCGGCGAAGCGGGCCGCGCCGTACCCGCTGCTCGGGCCGCAGCAGCTCCCGGACGGCTGGAAGGCCACCTCGGTCAGCTACGGCCGGGACGACAAGGGCCGCGCCGCCTGGCACCTGGGCCTGAACACCGCCTCCGGCCAGTACGCGGCGGTCGAGCAGAGCGACGGCAAGTCCGCGGACGTGGTGGCGCTGAACGTGCCGGGCGCCGAGCCGGACGGCACCGCCACGGTGGCGGGCCAGGAGTGGCAGCGGGTGCAGGGCGACCGCTACCGGGCGCTGGTCCGCCCGGCCGGCGACACCGGCACCACGGTGCTCACCGGCACCGCCTCCTACGAGGAGCTCGCCCGGCTCGCCGAGACGCTCCGCTAGCGCACGTCGGCGGCCCACGACCGCGGCGCAGCACGACCGCGGCGCAGCAACGACCGCGGCGCACGACGAAGGCCCCCGCCGGGGAACGGCGGGGGCCTTCGCGGTCACCGGTGCCGGCGGAGCGCCGACGTCCGGGAGGATCAGACGGTGGTGACGACCTCGTCGTAGGCCAGGCGCGGGCTGCGCGGGAACCAGGCGTCCTCGCCCGGCTTGCCGATGTTGACCACGGCCAGCACCGAGTGCTCGCCGTCGCCGAAGAACTCCTTGTTGATGCCCTCGGCGTCGTAGCCGGTCATCGGGCCGGCGGCCAGGCCGGCGGCGCGGACGCCGATGATGAAGTAGGCGGCCTGCAGGGCGCCGTTCAGGGTGGCGGAGGACTCGCGGACCGCGCGCTCGGAGAAGAACATGTCCTTCGCCTGCGGGAAGTGCGGCAGCTGGGTCGGGAGCTCCTCGTGGAACTCGTTGTCGGCGGCCAGGATGGCGACCAGCGGCGCGCCGGAGGTCTTGGCCTTGTTGCCGTCGGCCATGTGCTGGACGAGGCGGGCGCGGCCCTCCTCGGAGCGGACCAGGACGATGCGCAGCGGCTGCTGGTTGAAGGCGGTCGGGCCGAACTTCACCAGGTCGTAGATCGCCTGGACCTGCTCGTCGCTGACCGGCTCGTCCGAGAAGGTGTTGGCGGTGCGGGCCTCGCGGAAGAGCAGGTCCTGAGCGGCGGCGTCGAGTGCCAGGGTCATGTCTGTGTCCTACCTCAGAGCTGGAGACGGGGTCCGGTCGGCGGCTGGGGTGCCGCACGCTGAGGTGCAACTTCGATGAAACTTAAACCATTCCCGGACGGGGTGGTGATGTACCTCACAGCCCCGCCGCCGCCCCGGGCCGCCGGCCGTTACTCCCCGGCAGGCTCCTCGACGGCCAGCGCCGCGTCCAGCCGGGCCCGGGCGCCGTCCAGCCAGCGCTGGCAGACCTTCGCCAACTCCTCGCCGCGCTCCCACAGCGCCAGCGACTCCTCCAGCGTCGTCCCGCCGGTCTCCAGCCGCCGGACCACCTCCAGCAGCTCGTCCCGCGCCTGCTCGTACCCGAGCGCCTGCTCCGGACCCGCTTCCCGCTGACCGCGCTGATCTGCCATGCCGCCCAGGGTAGGCGCTGCCCCCGACAAACCCGGCGCACCCCGGCCCGCGTCCGCCCTGCCCTGTTCCGCCCTGCCCTGTTCCGCCCTGCTCTGCTCCGCCGGACCTGAGCACCCCGCGCCCGGGCCCGCACCGGGGCGCCCTACCGGGGCCGCGGCTTCCGCGAGCACTCCACCGCGCTCTCCCGGCGGCGCCCGCCGACCGCCTGACCCGCCGTCCGGACCGCCGACCCCGCCGTGCCCGCAGTCCCCGCCCCCGCCGTCCGGCGGCGCGGCCCCACCCCGTGCCGGGCCGGGGGCGGCGCGCCCTCGGCCAGCGAGCGGCGCAGGTTCAGCCGGGCCCGGTAGGTCAGCGTCTTGACGGCGCCGACCCGCAGCCCGATCCGGTCCGCGATCTCCAGCGAGCTCAGCCCGTCCCAGTAGCGCAGCCGGAGCACCGCCCGCTGACGCTCGTTCAGCACCGCCAGTGCCGCGCCCACCCGCTCCGCCTCCACCGCCGCGATCACCGCCTCCTCGACCCGCACCCCCGAATCCCGGTCCGCGAACGCCGCCACCGTCGACTCGCGCCGGGTGGAACGCCGTTTCTCGTGGTCCAGCAGCACGTGGCGGGCAATGGTGAACATCCACGCGCCGATATCCGTGCCCGTCCAGTGGAAACCGCGAATTCCCGCCATCGCGCGGACGAAAGTGTCCTGGGCCAGGTCCTCGGCCAGCGGGCGGTTCCCGGTCCGGCGCAGCAGGAACCCCAGCACCGCGCCGTGGTGGCACCGGTAGATGACCGCCCAGGCTTCGCGGTTCCCGGACTTCGCGGCCTCGATCAGCGCGGGCGTCACCGCCGGTCGGCCCGCCGGGGGGACGTCCATGCCAAACCTCCGGAAAACGCCGGAAAAGGGAAGGGCCGTCACACTAGGACCCGCTCCGACCCGGTGCAAGCAGTTCCCGGGGAAGCGCCGGCAATTCCCGCCGATTTCCGCGCGGAGGGGGGCTCGCGGACAATTCCGCGAGCCGGTTCCGGACGGTCGACGGACCGTCAGCCCCCGGCCCCGGCCTCCCCGGCCTCCGCCGCCCCGGCCACCCGCACCTCGAACGCACCGCCCGCCACCCGGGCCCGCAGCGCCTCGCCGGCCGCGGCCTGCCCGGGATCGGTCAGCACGGTGCCGTCCGCCCGCTGCAGCACCGCGTACCCGCGCTCCAGGGTGGCCAGCGGCGACAGCGCCACCACCCGGGCCAGCGCGTGCCCCAGGTCGGTCTGGGCGTGGTCCAGCCGGTGCCCCAGCACCCGCCGGGCCCGCTCCACCAGCGCGTCCACCTCCGCCCCGCGGGCCGCCACCGCCTCGGTCGGCGCCGCCAGCACCGGGCGGCTGCGCACCGCGGCCAGCCCCGCCGACTCCCGCTCCACCCGGTTCAGCACGTGCCGCCGCGCCCGGTCCCGCAACTGCCGCACCTTCGCCAGCTCCTCGCCCACGTCCGGCACCACCCGCTTCGCCGCGTCGGTCGGCGTGGAGGCCCGGAAGTCCGCGACGAAGTCCAGCAGCGGCCGGTCCGGCTCGTGCCCGATCGCGCTCACCACCGGCGTCCGGGCCGCCGCCACCGTCCGCACCAGCTCCTCGTCGGAGAACGGCAGCAGGTCCTCCACGCTGCCGCCGCCGCGGGCCACCACGATCACCTCGACCTCCGGCAGCGCGTCCAACTCCCGCACCGCCGCGCACACCTGGCCCACCGCCTGCGGCCCCTGCACCAGCACGTTGCGCACCTCGAAGCGCACCGCCGGCCAGCGCCGCCGGGCGTTCTCCAGCACGTCCCGCTCGGCCGCCGAACCCCGGCCGGTGACCAGGCCCACGCAGCCCGGCAGGAACGGCAGCGGCCGCTTCCGGGCGTCCTCGAACAGGCCCTCGGCGAACAGCCGCCGCTTCAACTGCTCCAGCCGGGCCAGCAGTTCGCCCAGGCCGACCAGCCGCAGCTCGGAGGCGCGCAGCGAGAGCGTGCCGCGCGCCGTGTACCACTCCGGCTTCGCCCGGACGATCACCCGGGCGCCCTCCTGCACGGCGTCCGCGACCTGCTCGAACACCTGCCGGAAGCAGGTCACCGTCAAGGAGACGTCCCGGTCCGGGTCGCGCAGGGTCAGGAACACCATGCCCGCCCCCGGCCGCCGGTTCAGCTGCGCGATCTGCCCCTCCACCCAGACCTCGCCCAGCCGGTCGACCCATCCGCCGATCAACGCCGAGACCTTGCCCACCGGCAGGGGCGCTTCAGGACTGCTCGTGTTGGCCATCCCCCGAGGCTAGCCCCCGGGCGGGACACATCAGGGGCGCGTCCCGCTCCCGCGGCCCCGGTTCCGCCCGCGCTGGGCGACGAGCACCACCAGCCCCACCACCAGCCACACCGCCCCCACCACCTGCGCGGTGTGGGCGGCCTCCACCAGCACCGCCACCAGCACCGCGACGCCCAGCACCGGCACCACCCCGTGCCGCAGCCAGTCCCGCGAGCCCCCGCGCACCACGTACCAGCCCACCACCGAGGCGTGCAGCAGCACGAACGCGGTCAGCGCGCCGACGTTCACCACCGAGGTCAGCTGGTCCAGCCCGTCGTCCCGGCGGGCCGCCCAGACCGCCGCCACCAGCGTGACGACGGCCGCGGTCAGCAGCGCCCGCCGGGGCACCGCCGTCCGCTCGTCCACCACGCCCAGCAGGCGCGGCAGCCGCCCCTCCCGCCCCATCGCGAACACCAGCCGCCCGGCCGCCGCCTGCCCGGCCAGCGCCGCGAACGCCGCCCCGACCGCCTTGGACACCGCGATCAGCACGTGCAGCCAGTGCCCGACCGCGGACTCCACGGTGTCGTAGAACGCCGAGCCCTGCGCCTCCGGGTCGGCCGCCAGCTGCTGCGGCGCCGTCGGCTCCAGCAGCGCCGCCAGGTAGGTCTGCGTCACGAACAGCAGCCCGGCCAGCGCCAGGCACCACAGCACCGCCCGGGCCACCGCCGCGGACGCGCCGACCGCCTCCTCGACGAAGGAGGCGATCGCGTCGAAGCCCAGGTAGGAGAGCACCGCCACCGACACCGCCGACAGCACCGCCGTCAACGAGAACCCGCCGACTCCCCCGAACGGGGACCCCCAGTCGCGCGCCGCCCCGTCCCGGGCCAGCACCACCGCCGCCGCGACCACGAAGACCGCCAGCACGACGACCTCCATCGCCAGCACCGCGAACCCGACCACCGCCGCCGTCCGCACCCCGGTCAGGTTGAGCGCCGTGGTGACCAGCACCGCCAGCACCGTCCACACCCAGCGCGAGACGTCCGGCACCAGCGAGTTGAGCGCGATCCCGGAGAACAGGTACGCCACCGCCGGGATCAGCAGGTAGTCGAGCATCGCCATCCACCCGGCGACGAACCCCGGCCCCTCGCCCAACCCGGCCCGGGCGTACGCGAACACCGAGCCGGCCCGCGGCACCGCCCGCACCATCTCGGCGTACGACAGCGCGGTGAACCCCATCGCCACCGTCGCCACCAGGTACACCGCCGCCACCGCGCCGTGGCTCTTCGCGTCCAGCACGCCGAACACGCCGACCGGCGCCATCGGGGCGATGAACAGCAGCCCGTACACCATCAGATCCCGCACCCCGAGGGTGCGCCGCAGCCCAGCCGTGCTCGCCTGTGTGCTCACCCTGGCCATTCCACCCGGCCGCACCCGTCCGGCGGCGGCGGCGCGCGTCCGCCCCCCGCGGGACTCGCCCGTACGATGGAGCCATGTCCACCAGTGCTCAGCGCCGTGTCCTGCTCGCCGCCCCCCGTGGCTACTGCGCGGGTGTCGACCGCGCCGTGATCGCCGTGGAGAAGGCCCTGGAGCAGTACGGGGCGCCCATCTACGTCCGCAAGCAGATCGTCCACAACAAGTACGTCGTGCAGACCCTGGAGAAGCAGGGCGCGATCTTCGTCGACGAGACGGAGGAGGTGCCCGAGGGCTCGATCGTGGTCTTCTCGGCCCACGGCGTGGCCCCGTCCGTGCACGACGAGGCCGAGACCGGCCGGCTCGCCACCATCGACGCGACCTGCCCGCTGGTCACCAAGGTGCACAAGGAGGCCCGCCGCTTCGCCGACGAGGACTACGACATCCTGCTGATCGGCCACGAGGGCCACGAGGAGGTCGTCGGCACCATGGGCGAGGCCCCCGAGCGCATCCACCTGGTGGACGGCGCCGAGGACGTCGCCAACGTGCGGGTCCGCGACGAGTCCAAGCTGGTCTGGCTCTCCCAGACCACCCTCTCCGTGGACGAGACCATGGAGACCGTCGGCGCCCTCAAGCAGCGCTTCCCGCTGCTGGTCTCCCCGCCCAGCGACGACATCTGCTACGCCACCCAGAACCGCCAGGTCGCGGTCAAGCAGCTCGCCCCCGAGGCCGACCTGCTGATCGTGGTCGGCTCCAGGAACTCCTCCAACTCGGTCCGGCTGGTCGAGGTCGGCCTGGAGTACGGCGCCAAGGCCGCCCACCTGGTCGACTTCGCCGAGGAGATCGACCCGGCCTGGCTGGAGGGCGTCACCACGGTCGGCCTGACCAGCGGCGCCTCGGTGCCGGAGATCCTGGTCGACGGCGTGCTCCGGCTCCTCGCCGAGCACGGCTTCGAGGACGTCCAGGTGGTCAAGACCGCCGAGGAGCACCTCACCTTCTCGCTCCCCAAGGAGCTCCGCCGCGACCTGCGCGCCGAGGCCGCCGGCAAGCTCTGACCCCCCGTCACCCCGACCGCGGTCCGGCCCCCTCCCCGGAGGGCGCCGGACCGCGCGCGTCGCAAGGGCTGCGCAGGTTCCGCTCCGCCCGTACGTTTGGTACGAGGACCGGCGGGCAGCGGATGCTCACGGCCAGTGAGGGAGGCGACGGCAGTGACGACGTTCTTCGGCGTGGACATCGGCGGCTCGGGCATCAAGGGCGCGCCGGTCGACCTGGACAAGGGCGTGCTCGCCCAGGAGCGGCACAAGGTGCTCACCCCGCACCCGTCCGGCCCGGACGAGGTGATCGGCGCGGTCTGCGAGGTGGTCCGGCACTTCGACCACCGGGGACCGGTCGGCCTGACCTTCCCCGGCGTGGTCGTCGACGGGCGCACCATGACCGCGGCCAACGTCGACAAGGGCTGGATCGGCCTGGACGCCGCCCACCGGTTCAGCGAGGCGCTCGGCCTGCCCGCCACCGTCGTCAACGACGCCGACGCGGCCGGGATCGCCGAGGTCACCCACGGCGCCGGACGCGGCCGCAAGGGCGTCGTCCTGCTGCTCACCTTCGGCACCGGCATCGGCAGCGCCCTGTTCTCCGACGGCGTGCTCGTCCCCAACACCGAACTCGGCCACCTCGAACTGCGCGGCAAGGACGCCGAACGGCGCGCCTCCTCCGCCGCCAAGGAGCGCCACGACCTCAGCTGGTCCGAGTGGGCCGGGCGGGTCGACGAGTACCTCGACCTGGTCGAGATGCTGTTCTCCCCGCAGCTGGTCGTCATCGGCGGCGGCGTCAGCCGCAAGCACGAGAAGTTCCTGCCGCTGCTCAAGGACCGCCGCGCCGAGGTCGTCCCGGCCGAACTGCGCAACGACGCGGGCATCGTCGGCGCGGCCATGGCGGCGAGCCTGCGGCCCACCGTGCCCGCGTCCGAACCCCCGGTCGGCTGACCGGGCCGGTCGGGCGGCCCGGCGGGCTCAGCGGACCCGGTGCCGCCGGCGCTGGGCCACGTGACGCGCGGTGACGATCGCGGCGGCCAGGGCGGTGCCGGCGAACAGCCAGCCCGCCCGCAGCGCCAGCCCGCCGGCCAGCGCCACCACCTCGCCGGTCACGCCCTGGGAGGGGCCCGGCTGCAACAGCACCAGCGCCGCCGCGAAGGCGATCGGCCCGCAGATCGGCGCCGCCGGCAGGTCCGAGTACCGCACCCGCACGGCCAGCTGGAAGCACACCACCAGATAGCCGAGCCCGAACAGCACCCCGAGCCCGCCGAACAGCAGCCGGTCCACCCCCGCCGACACCAGCGTCCCGGCCACCGCCGCGACCCCGGTGCCCACCGCGGTCAGCCGGGCCGGCCGCCCGCTCCCGCCGCGCCGCCGCCGGGCCGCCAGCAGCCGCTGCGCCGCGCGCTGCACGACCGGCGGGCCGGTCCGGACGCCGGAGGCCGACCGCAGCCGCGAGTCGGGGGGGCCGCTCTGCCCCGGAACGGCGGCCTCGGCGGCGCCCCGACCGGGCGGTCGCCTTCTCGGCCCTGGCGGCTGGGTACGGGTGCTCTGCTCCACCCGACCAACGTACGGTCCGATCATCGACACCTTGTGTAATGGCTCCCCGGCAATTGTCCGTGTCCGGCCGGAGCGCGCCCCACCGCGCTGCCGGAGGCCCCGCGCGCGCCCCGTAGACTGGGGGATCGGCCCGTACGGGCCACCTCGACGCCCTCCAAGCCACGGGACACCACTCTCCATGTCGCTCACGATCGGAATCGTCGGCCTGCCGAACGTCGGCAAGTCGACCCTGTTCAACGCCCTGACCAAGAACGACGTGCTGGCGGCCAACTACCCGTTCGCCACCATCGAGCCGAACGTCGGCGTCGTCGGTGTCCCCGACCCGCGCCTGGAGAAGCTCGCCGAGATCTTCGGTTCGCAGCGCGTCCTCCCCGCCACCGTCGACTTCGTCGACATCGCCGGCATCGTCCGCGGCGCCAGCGAGGGCGAGGGCCTGGGCAACAAGTTCCTCGCCAACATCCGCGAGGCCAACGCGATCTGCCAGGTGGTCCGGGCCTTCACCGACCCCGACGTGGTCCACGTCGACGGCAAGGTCTCGCCCAAGGACGACATCGAGACCATCCACACCGAGCTGATCCTCGCCGACCTCCAGACCATCGAGAAGGCGCTGCCCCGGCTCCAGAAGGAAGCCCGCCTCAAGAAGGACACCGCCCCCGTCCTCGCCGCCGCCGAGGCCGCCCAGGCCGTCCTGGAGACCGGCAAGACCCTCTTCGAGGCCGGCTTCGACACCACCGCCGTCCGCGACCTGCACCTGATGACCTCGAAGCCCTTCCTCTACGTCTTCAACGTCGACGAGGACGCCCTCTCCGACGAGGACTTCAAGAACGCCCAGCGCGCCCTGGTCGCCCCCGCCGAGGCCATCTTCCTCAACGCCAAGATCGAGTCCGAGCTCATCGAACTCGACGACGCCGAGGCACTCGAACTCCTCCAGTCCATGGGCCAGGACGAGCCCGGCCTCGCCACCCTCGCCCGCGTCGGCTTCGCCACCCTCGGCCTGCAGACCTACCTCACCGCCGGCCCCAAGGAAACCCGGGCCTGGACCATCAAGCAGGGCGCCACCGCCCCCGAGGCCGCCGGTGTCATCCACACCGACTTCCAGAAGGGCTTCATCAAGGCCGAGGTCACCTCCTTCGACGACCTCGTCGCCGCCGGCTCCCTCCCCGAGGCCCGCGCCAAGGGCAAGGCCCGCATCGAGGGCAAGGACTACGTCATGCAGGACGGCGACGTGGTGGAGTTCCGCTTCAACGTCTGACGATTCAGCACTGCACGTCACTTGATTTGACGAGTGTGCAGGTCGGAGAGGGCCGGACTCCACGGAGTCCGGCCCTCTCCTCGTTTCTGTGCTGACCTGGTGCTGACTTGTGGGGGTCCGCACCGGTCGTCGAGCCCCGGGATCCCCACTTGAGTGGTACGTTGTTCGGTACCACTCGCCGAAGGGGGTACGGCCATGTCCATCACCGCGAGCGAGGCCCGAAGGGATCTCTTCCCGTTGATCAAGAAAGTCAACGAGGACCACGACGCCATCGAGATCGTCTCCAAGCACGGAAACGCCGTGCTCGTCTCCGCCGAGGATTACGCCTCGCTGCGCGAGGGCTCCTACCTCCTGCGTTCGCCGGCGAACGCACGTCGCCTGCTGAAGGCGTACGACAACGCGCTGAACGGCATCGGGCTCTCCGAGCGCACGCTCATCGACCCCGACTCGGCTGACGCCGAGCGGGGTGTCGAGTGAGGCTCGTCTTCGAAGCGCAGGGCTGGGAGGACTACACGTCCTGGCTCAAGAACGACCGCAAGACGCTCGCCCGGATCAACAAGCTCATTGAGGATGTCCTGCGCGATCCGTTCACCGGGATCGGCAAACCCGAGCCGCTGAAGTACCACCTGCCGGGGGCCTGGTCCCGGCGGATCGACGACGAGCACCGCCTCGTCTATCTGGTCACCGACCGTGAGGTCGTCATCCTGGCGGCCCGCTATCACTACTGATTGCAGTTCGGGTGCGCTCTTGTGCTGACTTATTGACCCGAAACGGTAAGGTTCCGGGCTCGTTGATCCTGGCGTGACGGACTTGGTTGGGGATGCGCGGCGGTTGTCGCCGGACGCGCAGGAGGCCTTGCGGATGCGGGCCGTGGCAGCCGTTCGGGCGGGACGGAACCGGCGTGAGGCGGCTGAACTCCTGGGTGTGAGCGCCGAGTCGGTTGCCGACTGGTGGGCGGCGTGGCAAGCCGGCGGCCGTGAGGCCCTGGTCTCCGGCCGACGCGGCCGACGGCCGGGCGAGCACCAGGTGCTGGACCCGGACGAGCAGCAGTGTGTCCGTCAGGCGTTGCTCGACCACCGGCCCGAAGACCTCGGCCTGGGCGGCCAGTTGTGGACGCGCGCCATGGTCGGTGACCTGATCGCCCTGCTCTACCGGGTGCGGCTGACCGAGCAGGGCGTGGGCAAGTACCTGCGGCGTTGGGGCCTGTCCTTCCAGCGACCGGACAAGCGGGCGATCGAACAGGGTCCGGAAGCGGTGCGCGCGTGGCGCGAGGAGACCTGGCCGGCCATCCGCGCGCGGTCCGCCGAGGTGCTGTCCGCCGACCAGGTCGGTGTCCGCTCGGACCAGGTCTCGGGGCGCACCTGGGCCGCGAAGGGCGGCACGCCGACCATCAGGCGGACGGGCAACCGCTTCTCGGTGAACGCCATGTCGGCGATCAGTACCCGCGGGAAGATGTGGTTCACGGCCTATCGCGGATCGTCCACCACCACGGTGTTCCTCGACTTCCTCCGCAGATTGGTCGGGCAGTTCGACCGGAAGACCCACCTGGTCGTCGACCGGCACTCGGTCCACCGCGGCAAGGCGGTCCGCGAGTGGCTGGCCGAGCACGAGGACCGGATCGTCCTGCACCTGCTGCCCGCCTACGCGCCGGAGACCGACCCGGACGAGTTCGTCAACGCGGACCTCAAGCGGACACTCCTGCCGGCTTGCCGGGCCCGAAACGCCGGAGGGCTCGCCGACGAGGTCCGCCGCTTCTTCCACCGACGCCAGAATCAGCCCCGCATCGTGCGGGGCTACTTCCGCGCCCCGCACGTCCGGTACATCCTCGACGCGCAGAAACCTTAGCGTTTCGGGTCGATAGATGGATCTGTTAAATGCGAAATTCGAACGGGGCTCGCCTTTCCGAGGCAAGTCCCGCTCCCCTTTCCGCGCTGACTTGAACCCCTGAAACCAGCGACCTCGCAGGTCGAAGCGGTGAAGCGGGCATTCCGCTTCGCCGCCTGACCGCTCCGTACGAAGGCCGCTCCCGTGAGGGGGAGCGGCCTTCGGTTCGCCGGCGGTGACTACCCGGAACACGCCGAGCACGCGCACCCGGTGGGTGCGGCTCTACCTGCGCCGTCGTAGCTGCTGGATGACGGGAACGACGCCCAGGCAGAGCAATGCGGAACCACCGAAGGCCGCACCGCCCTCCAGGAGGGCGTCCACGAGTGCGCTCCCGCCCAGGCGCTTGAGGAAGCCGACGCACACGGCGACCAACAGGGAGAACAGCAACATGACCAACAGCCACGGGATCCACGCGCTGTCGGTGGAGCTGGCGGTGTCGGTGGGCATGGACGGGTCGGTGGAAGGGGTCACAGCGGATCCTCCTCGTCAGTTCGAGTGCGAGTGGTCGGTGCATCGAGGCCGAGCTGGGGCGGGAAATTCATCAGCAGGTCGGCAAGGGCGGAGCGGGTGCCGCGTGCTGAGGTGGCGAATTCCCTGTACAGGCGGTCCAGTTCGTCGAGGTGGACCAGCGCCGAGACGATCGTGTGCTGTTCAGAGAGAGGCGGCAACGGAACCTCCAGTCGCCCGAGGGAGCCGGTTCTGATCGACGGGGCCGCAGTGGACGCCGCACGATCCCGCATCCAGCCGACTGATTTCTCCCGGGACAAGTGGTACAGCAGGTACTCCGGCAGCACCTCGGCCTGTTTCCGCAGCCGCAACCGGATGATGTTGGGACTCATCAGCCAGCCTTCCTGCGAGGCACGGACCAGGGACGGCGTCCCGATCGCACCGGAACGGACGCAGACGATGTCGTCCACCCGCAGACTGAAGCCCGCCAGCAGGTCGGCGGTCTTCGCGTCGACCAGTTCGTCCCTGCTGTTGGCGATGCGTCCGTCCTTCAGGTGGCGGGGGTACACGACGGGGACGCTGCCGTCCGTCGCTGCCCGCTGCGTCTTGCCGAGCCGGGAGTAGGAAGGTCCAGCCTTGATCTCGCACAGGTGATCCAGCGGAACGACTGGGACGGGACAGGAGGGTGCCGAAGGTGCCGCAGTGCTGAGGTGGGGAAAGCCGGCGGTGGCGTTCTGTGCGCGCAGTACCTGCCACTCCAGTTCTGCCATCTGCTGCCGAGCGGCGGAAAACGCGGCCACGGCCTCTCCTGTGACGCTCTCATGGTGGCGGATGTGGTCGAGAGGATGGAGGGAGTAGCCCTGAGCGCGTAGGGCGTCCCGGGAAACCCAGGCCCGAGATACGGGTTTCCCCTCAACCTCCCGGGCGGAAGAGGTGGTGCAGTGCCCGTTCGTTTCACCCCCGGCCCTCGCGCCACCGTACGCGTCGAGGATTGCCTCGACGTCCTGGTCGCTGAGGGTG
Organism: Kitasatospora sp. NPDC090308; assembly: GCF_044769485.1. NCBI lineage: Bacteria > Bacillati > Actinomycetota > Actinomycetes > Kitasatosporales > Streptomycetaceae > Kitasatospora > Kitasatospora sp. NPDC090308. Next base: position 418,206 of record NZ_JBIVXY010000002.1, read on the forward strand.
CGCCGAGGACCGTTCTTCGTGCCCAGGTGCCGTCCGTCGAGGAAGAGTACGTGGTCGCACGGGTCATCCGGGTGCCGGAGGATCCAGATCGACACCGGCACGGGCGTGCCGGAAAACAGGTGCGGGGGCAGGGTGATGACGCCCTCGATCACTCCGCGCTCGATCAGGTTGCGACGGATCTCCAGTTCGGCCCGGTGCCCGGAATTGCCGGCCTTCGTGGGCATGATGATCCCGGCCCGCCCTCCCGCCCGAAGCATGGACAGGCAGTGCTGGACGTAGGCGAAGTTGTCGTTGTCGAGAGGTGGGGCGCCGTAGGCCCACTCTCCTCCTTGACGTTCTTTCCGTGCGGGATCGTTCATGTTGAAGGGCGGGTTGGTGAGCACGATGTCCGCGCTGCCAGGTGTTCCGCGCCGGGATCTCCCGTCCCAGGGAACGGTGCGGCGCAGTTCCAGTTCGGGGCGCACACCATGTAGCGCGAGGTTCATGCTTGCGAGACGCCAGGTGTCAGCCCGGCGGGTCTCGCCTCTGATCTGAAGGGCAGTAGGAGACCCATGGGCGTCTTCAGCCGTGAGGGAGGCCGCTGCCTGCGCCAGGAGTTCGCCGCTCCGGGCGTAGGGGTCGTAGACCGACCACATTTCGCCGGGTTCGTGGCCGGAACATGCGAGACCGGCCATCAACTGCACCACTCCGCGAGGTGTGAAGAACTCCCGGCTTCCCAGCGCGGCGCGCTCCTCGTACTCACAGAGGATGAGCTCGAACACGTTGCCCCGCAAGCGTGCCACCCGCTCGATCACCTCGCGCAGGTCGCGCGCGGTCCGGGGTTCGAGACGGCTCAGCGCCTCCGTCATGTCAGAGGAGACACCGAAGCGCCGCAGGTTCTCGTCGGTCACCGCCCCGATGTGGTGGAGCAGTCGGGCCACGGCCTCCAACCCGGTGGCCTCCCTGGAGTCCTTCCTGAGAGCGGCCCACTGGGAGTCGTCGGAGCCGCGGAGGTACTGCAACGCGAACAGCAGGTTCAGGTAGTCGACGACGCCGGCGGCCCCCCGTACGCGGTCGACCAGGGAGCCCATCAACTCCTTGACGATCCTCTCATCGTCCGGCCCGGCTGCTGCTGTGCCGGGCGCCGGACCGGCTCCTGGGCGTTCGGCTCCGAGCCCGGTGGGGCCCTCACCGCCGGCCGTGTGGTTGCGCCGGACCCGGTCCCCGTACGTCGTACCAACCGGCTCTCCCCCGACCAGGCGGTTACTGGGCACGGTGCGTCCGTCCAGCCAGTCGAGGATGTCCGAAAGCCGGAAGTACTCCTGGCCTCCGGACCGGCGTGGTGAAGGGAAGTCCCGGTACTGCTTCCCCCAAGCGGTGACGGTGGGTCGACTCACACCTGCCAAGGCCGCGATCCGCGAGCGCCTGAGCAGCGAGTCGTCCGATAGCGAATTGAGCATCCGATCTCTCTTTCAAGTAGGTTGATGGAGCAGCTCTCTGAGAGGAGATGCTAGAAGTCCCTTAGGCTCATGAGCATGTGCGCACTCGGAGTGCGCAATGCCCTAACACTCTGGAAGCGCCGGGAAAGAGTGCGACAGGCTGCCGCCTGGCGACGGGAAATGGATGCTTGTCAGTAGGAGATACAGGGGCCTGCCCCGAAGGGAGGGGCAGGTAGGCCGCAACGGGGTTCGCTGTCTCTCGGAGGTGCGGACGGCACGTCCGCACCTGTGAGGAACAGCGGTTGTCCCTGTCGGTTTCGAAGCGAAAACCTTTGGTGTCCGGCGTGATGGGACGGCGATCATGGCGGCCATGGAGACCCGCTTCCTCGCCATCGGCGAACTCACCGACACCCCGCCCGTCGCCGTCGTCATCGACGTGATGCGCGCCTTCACCACGGCGGCCTGGGCCTTCGCGCAGGGGGCCGAGCGGATCGTGCTCGCCGAATCGCTCGACGGGGCACTGGAACTGAAGGCGCGCCACCCCGGGTGGATCGCCCTCAAGGACGGGCCGCCCGCGCCCGGCTTCGACGCCGTCAACTCGCCCGGCCGGATCCGCGGCACCGACCTCACCGGCCGCACCGTCGTGCAGAAGACCACCGCCGGGACGGTCGGCGCGCTGGCCGTGCGGGGCGCCGAGCTGGTGCTGTGCGCGAGCTTCGTGGTCGCCGGGGCCACCGCCCGCGCCCTGCACGGCCGTCCCGAAGTCACCTTCGTCGTCACCGGCGAGGACGGCCGCGCCGAGGAGGACCTCGCCTGCGCCCGGTACATCGCCCACCGCGCCACCGGCGCCACCCCCGACCCCGCCCCCTACCTCCGCCGCGCCGCCGAGTCCACCGCCGCGGCCGAACTCGCCCAGGGCGTCCGGGAAGGCGTCCACCCGGACGACGTGCGGCTCTGCCTGGAACCCGACCGCTTCCCCTTCGCGATGGCCGCCGCCCCGGAGCAGGGGCTCATGGTGCTGCGCCCGTACGGGGAGGGGAGCCGGTAGTCAGAGGTCGGCCACGAGCTGGTCGAGGTCGAGGTCGATCTCGAACGGCACCGGGCGCCGGAGGGTGCCCCGGAAGATGCCGGCCGGGGCGTAGCTCCCGGTCGCTCCGTCGAGTTCGTAGACGTGGGCGACGGGACGGCCGTCCTCGTCCTCGATGCGCCAGTAGTGCGGAATTCCGGCCTCCGCGTACGTGCGGAGTTTGACGGTGCGGTCGCGGTGGGCGGATTCGGGGGAGACCACTTCGACCGCCAGTACGACGTCTTCGGGCGCGAGCCAGGTGCGGTCGGGGTCGACCGGGGCGTCGGTCACCAGCAGGTCGGGTTCGGGCCGGTTGCGGGAGTCGAGCCTGACGGTCATCTCCCGGCCCGCCTTGAACCCCGGCGGGCACTGCCGCATGAGCGCGACGGTGAGCATGGTGACGAGGTGGCCGTGCCACCACCGCTGCGGGGACGTCGTGAAGACGAGCGCCCCGTCGATCAGTTCCGTGTGGCGCGGGGCCTCCGGCAGACGGTCGAGATCCTCCGCGAACCAGCCTTCCGCGCGCGGCGGGCGCATCCAGCCGGGCAGTGGGGCCATGTCCTCAGGGTAGCTGGTAGACACTGTCTACTCTGCGCTGGTAGACAGTGTCCATGGGCAGCGACGAGCAGAACCCCCTGCGGGAGCGACTGGTGGACGTCGGGGTCGAACTGGTGCTGGCGGAGGGGTCGGGCGCGGTCGGGTTGCGGGAGATCGCGCGGCGGGCCGGGGTGTCGCACGGCGCGCCGCGGCGGTACTTCCCGACGCACCGGGCGTTGCTGTCGGCGGTGGCGCGGCGGGGGTTCGAGGAGCTGGCGGGGCGGTTCGCGGGGGTGCGGGCGGGGGACGCGCGGGCGCGGGTGGCCGGGATGGCGCGGGTGTACCTGGCGTACGCCGCCGAGCGGCGCGGGATGTTCGAGCTGATGTTCCGGCACGACCTGCTGGACGGGGAGGGGCGGCCGCCGTTGCGGGAGGCGACGGTGCCGCTGTTCGGGGAGCTGGCGCGGCTGGTGGGGGAGTGCACGGGGGAGGCGGAGCGGGCGCCGGTGGTGACGGCCGCGCTGTGGGCGAACCTGCACGGGCTGGCGCAGTTGCAGGGCTGGGGGAGCACCGGGCTGATGCTGGGGGAGGGCCGCGAGGAGGAGCTGCTGGAGGCGGTGCTGGCCGCGCACCTCGGCGGTGCGGCGTGAGCCGCCTCGCGCTGCCGGTGAGCGCCGGCGCGGCCATGCTGGTGGCCCTGGACGGCACGGTGCTGCTGATGGCGCAGCCCGGCATGCGGCGCGAACTCGGCTGCACAACAGCGCAGTTGCAGTGGACAAGCACCGGCTACCTGGTTGCCGTCGCCGCCCTGCTGGTGCTCGCGGGCCGACTCGGCGACCGGTACGGCCACCGCCGGACGCTGCTGGCGGGCGTGCTCGGCTTCGGCGCGTCCTCGGCCGGGATCGCGCTCGCGCCGACCGTCGGCTGGGTGGTCGGACTGCGGGTGGCGCAGGGCGTGTTCGGCGCGCTGCTGCAACCCGGGACGCTCGCGCTGCTGCGGCTGTCCTGCCCGCCGGAGCGGCTCGGCCGGGCGGTCGCCGTCCGGACCGGGGCGATCGCGGTGGCGGCGGGCGCGGGTCCGCTGCTCGGCGGGGTGCTGGTGGACGCGTTCGGCTGGCGCGCGGTGTTCTGGATCAACGTCCCGGTGGCCGCCCTGATCGCCGCCATGGCCTTCGCCCTGCGCCCCGAGCGGGAGCCCTCCGGGCGGGTGCCCTCCGAGCGGGTGCCTTCCGGGCGGGTGCCTTCCGACGGTCAGCGGTTCGACGGAGTGCCTTCCGACGATCGGCGGCTCGACCTGGCGGGCGCCGCCCTGCTCGCGGCCGCCCTGGCCGTGCTGGTGCACGCGCTCTCCCGCGTCCCGGAGCGCGGCTGGGGCGGGACGGCCGCCGAACTGGCGGGCGCGGCGGCCCTGTCGGCGGTGCTGGTGGCGCACGAGCGGCGGGCCGCGAGCCCGGTGGTGCCGCGTCCGGTGGTCCGGTCGCGGCCGGTGGCGGCGTCCCTCGTCCTGCTGCTGACCGCCTCGGCGGGGCTGTTCGGCACCCTGTTCAGCACCACCTTCCGGCTCCAGGACGCCCTGGGCGTGGGCCCGTTGGACACCGCGCTGCGGATGCTGCCGCTGACCGCGCTGATGGTGCTGGGCGCCCCGGCGGCCGAGCGGGCGCTGCGCGCGCAGGGGCCCCGGCGGACGGCGCTGGCGGGGGTGGCGCTGCTGGTGGCGGGCATCGCGGGACTGGCCGGCCCGGGCGGCGGGGGCGGGTCGGCCCCGGCCACGGGGGTGGCGTCGGCGCTGCTGGGCGCGGGGTTCGCGGCGGTGATGGTGACGGCCACCGGCACCGTGGTCGGCGACGCCCCGGCGGGGTACGCGGGCGCGGTCGGCGGGCTGAAGCAGACCGCGATGAACATCGGTCCGACCCTGGGCGTCGCGACCGCCGCCGGTGCCGGGACGCACGGCTCCCTGCCGCTCCTGGCCGCCCTCGCCGCCGTCGGCCTGCTGCCCGCCGCCGCCCTGCCCGCCGCCCTGCCCGCCGCCCTGCCCGCCGCCCGACGCGCGCCGCGCCGCGGAGCCGCTGCCGGCGGGGCGTGACACGCTGGGCCGGTGACGGAACGACGGACGGCGCAGGCCGTGGGCACGCTCGGCTCGGTGGTGCTGGACTGCGCCGACCCCGAGCAGTTGGCGGCCTTCTACCAGCAGGTGACGGGCTGGCCGGTGACGTACCGCAGCGAGAGCTACGTGTTCATCGGCGAGGGCCCGGTGCGGATCGGCTTCCAGCGGATCGGCGGGTACCGGCCGCCGCACTGGCCGGAGGACGGCTCCCGGGCCCATCTCGACTTCACCGTGCTGGAGTTGGGCCCGGCGGTGGCGGCCCTGCTGGCGGCGGGCGCGACCAGGCCCGGGCACCAGGCCGGCGGCGAGCACTGGGTGACGCTGCTCGACCCGGCCGGGCACCCGTTCTGCCTCGCCGTCCCCGACTGACCGGCGGCCGCCCGACCGCGCACCCGCCCGACCGCCCACCAGGGAGAAGAGACCGGATGGACTTCGTCGAGTCGACCGTCGAGGCGGACGGCGAACGCCTGGCCTGCACCGTGGTCGAGCCGGACGCACCGGCCGGGCCGGACGGGCCCGCTCCGGTCACGGCGCTGCTGATGCACGGCGCGGGCAGCGGTGACCGGCACCGCTGCCTGCCGCTGGCCCGGGAGTTGGCGTCCGCCGGGTGCCGGGCCGTGGTGTTCGACTTCGCCGGGCACGGCGCGAGCACCGGTGTCCTCGGGGAGCTCTCGCTGGCCCGCCGGGCCCGCCAGGCCCGCGCGGTGCTGGACCGGCACGCCCCGGACGGGCCGCTGCTGCTGGTCGGGTTCTCGATGAGCGGCCAGACCGTCGCCGACCTGCTGCGGATGCCCGAACTCGCCGCCCGCACCACGGCGATCGCCCTCGGCGCGCCCGCCGCCTACGCCCGCGAGATCCACGAACTCCCTTTCGCCGCTCCGGAGTTCACCAACACCCTGCGTACCGAGGGGAGTTGGCGCAGCAGCCGGGCCTTCGACGCCCTCGCGGCGTTCGGCGGCCGGGCGGTGCTGGTGCTGCCGGAGACGGACGGGGTGATCCCCGCCGAGGTGACCGAGGCGCTGGACGCCACGCTGCGCACCCGCCCGGCGTCGCCCCCGTACGCCCGGCTCACCCTGCCGGGCGCGGACCACCTGCTCGGCCGCTGGCTGGGCGAGCACCCGCAGGAGTGCGCCCGGGTGGCCGCGGCGCTGCTGGGCGGCGCGGTCGGGGCCGGCACTCCCGTCGTTCCGGTCGACCCCACCCGCCCCGCGCCGGTCGTTCCGGTCGGCCCCGACCGTCCCGTCGTCGCGGTCGGCCCCGGCCACCCGGCACCGGCCGCGCCGGGAGGCCCGGCCCGGTCCGGGCGTTAGCCGCTCAGGGCAGTTCGACCACCAGCCGGCCGTCCGCCGCGCCGGTGACGCGGACGCCGGACAGGTCGTCCACGTGGTGGTCGGGCCGGTGGGCGGCGGCGCGCGGGCCGATGCCGAGCACCGGCATGCCGGCGGCCCGGGCGGCGGCGATGCCCGCCTCGGAGTCCTCCAGCACCAGGCACTCGGCGGGGGCGACGCCCAGTTCGGCGGCGGCCTTGAGGAAGCCCTCCGGGTCGGGCTTGCTGGCGCCGACGTGCTCGGCGGTGATCATCCGCGGCGGCAGCGGGACGCCGGCGGCGGCCATCCGGACCCGGGCGAGCCGGTCGTCGGCGGAGGTCACCAGGGCGTGCGGCAGCCCGGCCAGCGAGGCCACCAGCCGTGCCGCGCCCGGGACTTCGACCACACCGTCGGTGTCGGAGCTCTCCTCGTCCAGCATCACCGCGTTCTCGGCGAGGTTCTGCTCGACCGGCCGGTCGGGCAGCAGCAGGCCCATGGTCAGGTGGCCCTGCCGCCCGTGCGCGACCCGCATCACCTCGTCGCCGTCCAGGCCGTTGCGCTCGGCCCAGCGGCGCCAGCAGCGTTCGACCACGGCGTCGGAGTTGACCAGGGTGCCGTCCATGTCGAGCAGGACGGCCCGGACCGGCGGGGTGAGGACGGGCATCGGGGCTCCTCGGGAGACCTCGTACGAATGTTTGTTCCTCAATCGTACAAAACCGGCCGGGGGCGGCCGCTCACCCCACCAGGTGCGCGTTGACCGCCCGGGCCTCCGCGCCGAGCTCCGGCAGCTCCACCACCTCGACGCCCGCGCCGGTCAGCAGCGCGGTGCCCCGGCACGCCTCGACGAACAGCGCGGGCTCCCGCCAGGCCACCACCACCCGCGGCACCCCGGCCGCGACGATCAGCTCCGCGCACGGGTGCGGCCGGGAGGCGCGCTGCCCGCAGGGCTCCAGGGTCGAGTAGACGGTGGCGGTGCGCAGCCGCGGGTCGCCGGCGGGCAGCTTGCCGAGCGCGGCCTCCTCGGCGTGGTTCACGGCGTCCACCTCGCGGCTGTAGCCCTCCGCCAGCACCTCGCCGTCCGCGCCGACCACCACCGCGCCGACCGAGAAGGCCGTCCCGGACGGCGGGCAGCGCCGGGACAGTTCGACGGCGCGGCGCATCCACCGCAGGTCGCGCTCGCGGCCGTCCGCGCGGTCGGGTTCGGGCGTGCGGTCGGGTTCGGGCGTGCGGTCACTGGTGGTCATCGGGGGACTCCTTCGGGGCGTACCGCAGCAGGACGACGTCCCCCACCGTACGTGCCCCCAGCAGCCGCATCCGGCGGGTCGGGCCGCCGGGGTAGGCGGCGGGGGAGAGGAAGCGGGGGGCGTCGGCCTGGCCGACCAGCAGCGGGGCGACGGCCAGGTGCAGTTCGTCGGCCAGGCCCTCGGCGAGGAACCGGGTGTGCACGCTGCCGCCGCCCTCGACCATCAGCCGGCGCACCCCGCGCGCGCCCAGGTCGTCCAGCACCGCGCCCATCGGCACCGTCCCGCCCAGGCCGACCACCTCGGTGCCGGGCGCCCCGGCCAGCGCGGCGCGCAGCGCGGGCGCGGCGGCGTCGGTGGTGTAGGCGAGCTTGGCGTCGCCGGTGTGCCAGAACTTCAGGCCGGGGGCGAGCGCGCCGCTCGCGCTCAGGGTGACCTTGAGCGGGTACGCGGGCCGCCCGGCGGACACCCGGGCGGCGCGCCGCTCCGGCGAGTTGACCAGCAGGCGCGGATCGTCGGCGCGCAGCGTCCCGCCGCCGACCAGGACCGCGTCGCTGTCGGCGCGCAGCGCGTCGACCCGGTCGAAGTCCTCGGCGTTGGAGAGCAGCAGCCGGTCGGGCGAGGCGTCGTCGAGGTGGCCGTCGATCGACACCGCGGCGCTCAGCAGGACGTGGGGGCGGGGCACGGGCGGGGCTCCAGGGTCGGCGGGCGGACGGAGTCCCACCGTACGCCGCGCCCCGCCGGACCCCGCGCCCCGCGCCCCGCCGGACTCCGCGCCCCCGCACCGGGGGCTGCGGCGGTCGTTCAGGACGGCCGGGGCGGCACCGGCAGCGGCAGGGCGGGCAGCCCGTTGATGCTGACGCCGACGTACTCCTTGCCCTCGCAGTACTCGCTGAACCGGTCGTCGCCCTTGCGCTCGAAGAACTCGGCGAGCAGCGTCCGGTCGGAGCGGTAGTCCATGAACGGGACGGCGAACCCGCAGGAGTCGCTGACCCGCTCGGCCCGCACCAGGATGATCGCGCGCAGCGCGGCGCCGTCCGCGGCGGGGTCGAAGCGGCCGAGCAGTTCGGCGAACCGCGGGTCGTCGCGGAACACCGGCTCGCCGTGCCCGTGCACCCGCACCACGGTGGGCGGGCCCTCGAAGGCGCACCACATCAGCGCGATCCGCCCGTTCTCCCGCAGGTGGGCGATGGTCTCGGCGTGCGAACCGCCGAAGTCCAGGTAGGCGAGGGTGAGTTCGTCGAGCACGGCGAGGGTGCCGGCCCGGCCCTTGGGGGACAGGTTGAGGAAGCCGTCGTCGGCCAGCGGGGCGGTCGCGACGAAGTAGACGGGCTGTTTCTCGATGAACGCGCGCAGCCTGGCATCGATGCGCTCATAAGTCTTTCCCATGCCGACGATTCTGCTCCCGGCAGGGCGCGCCGGGCCAGGCGGTGACGCGGGTGTCTCACGATGCGAAACAAGATTGTCCGAACAGTGGAACGTTTTCCTATCCTGGAGGGGTCGCCTTCGAGGGAGAGGGAACCCGCCATGTCCGGCTACACCCACGGCCACCACGCCGCCGTCCTGCGCTCGCACCGCAGCCGCACCGCCGCCAACTCCGCCGCCTACCTGCTGCCCGAACTGCGCCCCGGGCAGCGGCTGCTGGACGTCGGCTGCGGCCCGGGCACGATCACCGCCGACCTGGCCGAGCTGGTCGGCCCGGACGGCCGGGTGGTCGGCATCGAGCCGGTCCCCGAGGTGCTGGCCGAGGCCGCCGCGCTGGCCGCCCGGCGCGGACTGGCCCACCTGTCGTACGAGGTCGCCGACGTGTACCGGCTGCCGTACGCCGACGCCTCGTTCGACGTGGTGCACGCCCACCAGGTGCTGCAGCACCTGGCCGACCCGGTCGCCGCGCTGCGCGAGATGCGCCGGGTCACCGCCCCCGGCGGGGTGATCGCGGTCCGCGACTCGGACTACGCCGCGATGACCTGGTACCCCGAACTGCCCGAGCTGGACGAGTGGTTGAGCCTCTACCGCGCGGTCGCCCGGGTCGGCGGCGGCGAACCCGACGCCGGCCGCCGGCTGCTGGCCTGGGCGCGCGCGGCCGGCCTGACCGACGACTCCGGCGACAACCCGCGCTGCTCGTCCAGCAGCTGGACCTTCGCCACCGGGGCCGAGCGGGCCTGGTGGTCGGGGCTCTGGGCCGAGCGCACGGTGCACTCGAAGACCGCCGCCACCGCGGTGGCCGAGGGCCTGGCCACCCCCGCCGACCTGGAGCGGATCGCCGCCGGCTGGGTCCGCTGGGGCGCCGACCCGGACGCCTGGTTCGCCGTACTGCACGGCGAACTCCTGTATCGCGTAAGCTAGTTGGGCACGCCCCCCGCGTTAACGAGACGTTGACCGGATGCGTACCGCCCGGTAGCAATCACCGTCCAGCCTGGAGGCCGGACGGGCGGTCCGACCCGCCCCCCACCGGGTCGGACCGCTACCGTGTGGGCATGGACCGCGAGCAGCGCACCGGCGTCGCCCACCGGGTGATGCGCCAGGACGACAACGGCAACCGCTTCCTGCTCGCCCGCGGCCTCGACCGGGCCGAAGCCGAGGCGCTGGCCGCCGAGTTCGAGGCCCGGGGCCACAAGCAGCTGTACTGGGTCGAACCCGAGGACCCGCCGGAGCCCACCGCCTGACCCCGCCGACCGCCCCGCCCGCGTACCGTGGCACCCGGCGGCCGTCCCGGCCCGCAGCGCGCCCGCGGCGCGTGGCACGCGGCAGGGGCACGGCAGAGGCGCGGCAAGGAGCACGAGGAGGCCCGGTGGGCACCGAGATCGAGCGCAAGTTCCTCGTCCCGGACGGCGGGCACGTCCCCGACGGGCCGGAGTCCGAGATCCGGCAGGGGTACCTGGTGATCGGCCCCGAAGGCGCCGAGGCGCGGGTGCGCCGACAGGACGAGGAGTACTCGCTGACGGTCAAGCGCGGCGCCGGACTGGCCCGCGGCGAGTGGGAGACCCCGCTGAGCGCCGAGCAGTTCGCCGCCCTGTGGCCCGCCACCGAACCGGCCCGGATCGCCAAGACCCGCCGGTCCGTCCCGCTCGGCCCGCACCTCGCCGCGGTCGACACCTACCACGGCCGGCTGGCCGGACTGCGCACCGTCGAGGTCGAGTTCGCCGACCCGGAGGCCGCCGCCGCGTTCACCCCGCCGCCCTGGTTCGGCCCCGAGGTCACCGACCGCCCCGACCTCAAGAACCAGCGGCTGGCCACCGCCTCCGCCCCACCCCGCCCCTGACATAGGGTCGGACCCCGGGGACCGGCGGAGCCGGTACCGGCAGGCGAGGGCACGAAGCACGAAGGCGCGAGGACGGCGATGGCGATCCTGATCGACACGGTGGCGTGGGTCCGGCTGGAGGGCGGCAGGATCCTCTGCGCCCGCCCGCGCGGCAAGGACGTCTTCTACATCCCCGGCGGCAAGCGCGAGGGTGCCGAGACGGACCTGCAGACCCTGGTCCGCGAGGTCGCCGAGGAACTCACCGTCGCCATCCGCCCCGAGACCGTCACCCACGTCGGCACCTACCACGCCGAGGCCCACGGCCAGGGCCCCGGCGCCACCGTCCGGATGGCCTGCTACGCCGCCGACTACACCGGCACCCTCGCCGCCAGCAGCGAGATCGAGGAGGTCGACTGGTTCGGCTACGCCGACCGCGACCGCGTCCCCCCGGTCGACCAGGTCCTCTTCGACGACCTGCACCGCGACGGCCGCCTGCACTGAGCCCGCCCGCACCGAGCCCGCCCGCGCCGAACCGGCCCGCGTCGAACCGGCCCGCGCCGAGCCCGTCCGCGTCGAACCGGCCCGCGCCGAGCCCGTCCGCGTCGAACCGGCCCGCGCCGAACCGGCCCGCGCCGAGCCCGTCCGCGTCGAACCGGCCCGCGCCGAACCGGCCCGCACGGGAAGCGCCCGGCCGCACCCCGGGTGTCCGTTCTGTACGCCAATCGGACAGACGACCCGTATGCCGGGATAGCGGGGCGATTCCCTGGGTATGGCAGAGTTCGGCAGCATTCGTCACGATCCGTGCGCCCGTGGTGGCGCGGTGTGGCAGCGGCCCGCGCCCCGGCGACCAGCCGGGGGCGTCCCAGTGGCGGCGGGAGGCACCGTAGGTGGCGAAGCCGGGTGACGGCGGGGGAGAGCGCGAGGCGTCCGGCCTGCCCGCGCACGGGGCGCGGCGGCCCGGCGGCGCGGCGCTGCCCGCCCGCACCGCGGCCGGCCGGGCCGCCGCCCGGGCCCGGCTGCGCCGGGGCCGTCCCGGCCCGGGCGAGCGGCCCGCCGCCCTGCCCGGCAGCGCCCCGACGGCCGGCGCCGCGCCCCGGCCGCCCACCGAGCCGCCCGCGCCCGGCGGCGGGGCCGCCCCGGCCCGCGGCCGCCCCGCCCGGGCCTTCCCGGGCACGCCCGAGTCGCACCCGGGGGCCCGCTCCGACACCGGCCCGACCACCCTGCACCCCAGCCGCCGCACCGAGGGCGGCAGCCTGCTAGACGTGGTGCGGGTGGCCATCGTCATCCTCGACACCTCGGGCCGGGTGGTGCTGTGGAGCCCGGCCGCCGAGGAGATGCTCGGCTGGCCCAGCGAGGTGCTGGTCGGCCGCGCCGTCGACGAGCTGATCCCCGACCCGGCCCAGGTGCAGCGGACCCGCTCCGCCCTCCAGGAGACGCTGCGGCGCGGCTCCTGGAACGGCTTCACCGAGATCGCCGACCGGGACGGCCTGCCGGTCGAGGTGGAGGCCCGGCTGTCGCTGCTGGTCGACGGCGACGGCGCCCCGTACGTGCAGGCCGCGCTCACCGAGGCCGCCGCGCTGCGCGCCGTCGAGCGGGACCTCGCGGTCCGCGACGCGCTGTTCGAGCAGTCGCCGCTGGGCATCGCGGTGCTCGACACCGAGCTGCGCTACACCGCCGTCAACCGCACCCTGGCGGAGATGAACGGCCTGCCCGCCGAGGAGCACATCGGCCGCACCACCGGAGAGACGCTGCCCGAGCGCTCCGCCGACGAGATCACCGCCGTCCAGCGCCAGGTACTGGCCACCGGCGAGCCCGTCATCGACGTCACGCTGGCCTCCCCGTCCACCGCCCGCTCCGGCTACCGGTCGATCTCCTACAGCCGGATGACCGACCGCTCCGGCCGCGTGCTGGGCATCTCCGGCACCGTGATGGACGTGACCGAGCGCTACCGGGCGGTGGCCAAGGTCGAGGGCGCCCGGCGGCGGCTGTCGCTGCTCAACGAGTTCGGCTCCCGGGTCGGCGACCTGCTGGACGCCTCGATGATCGCCCAGGAGCTGGCCGGGGCGGTGGTCCCCCGGCTCGCCGACTACGCCGGGGTGATCCTGCTGCAGGCCGTCGCGCACGGGGACGACCTGCCCCGGCACGGGCACGACCGGCGCACCTCGCTGCTCCAGCTCGGCGTCGCCGCGGTCCAGCACAGCCCGGCGGTGGAGACCATGCTGCGGCACGGCGCCCGGATCACCTACGAGGAGGACTCGGTCTACGGCCGGGTGCTGCGCAGCGGCGTCCCCGAGATGCTCTCCGGCGGCAACGGGCCCGAGGAGCTGTCCTTCCCCGGCGACCCCAAGGTCGAGGCCGCCCGCGAGCTGGGCGTGCACTCCCGGCTGGTGGTCCCGCTGCGGGCCCGCGGCATCGTCATCGGCCTGCTGGTGGTCAGCCGGGCCGGCTACCGCGAGGGCTTCGACCGCGACGACCTGGCCTTCACCGTCGAACTGGCCGACCGGGCCGGCAGCTCGCTGGACAACGCCCGGCTGTACGCCCGCGAGCGCACCGCCGCGCTCACCCTGCAGCGCACCCTGCTGCCCCAGCAGGTCCCGCAGCCGCCCGGCGTCGAGGTCGCCTACCGGTACGTGCCCGGCTCCAGCGGCACCGAGGTCGGCGGCGACTGGTTCGACGTCATCCCGCTGCCCGGCGAACGCACCGCGCTGGTGGTCGGCGACGTGATGGGCCACGGCCTGCGGGCCGCCGCCACGATGGGGCGGCTGCGCACCGCCGTGCGGGTGCTGGCCGCCCTCGACCTGGCCCCCGAGGTGGTCCTGCGGCACGTCCACGAGCTCGCCGACGACCTCGCCCAGGGCCCCGACGAGGCCCTGCTCGCCACCTGCGTCTACGCGGTCTTCGACCCCGCCCGGCGCAGCCTGACCGTCACCAAGGCCGGCCACATCCCGCCGGTCCTGGTGGTGCCCGGCGCCGACGCCGAGCCGGCCCGCTCCGGCGGCCCGCTGCCCGGCGGCGCCGGACGGGTGCTCGACCTGCCCTCCGGCGCGCCGCTCGGCGTCGGCGGGGTGCCGTTCGAGTCCATCGAGATGCGGATCCCGGACGGCAGCCTGCTCGCCCTGTGCACCGACGGGCTGGTGGAGTCCCGGGACAAGGACCTGGACGTGGGACTGGGGAGGTTGATCAGCGTGCTCGAACAGCCGTACGCCTCGATCCAGCAGGCGTGCGAGGCCGTCCTCGGCACCATGGAACAGGGCCGCGAGCCCGACGACGTGGCGCTGCTGCTGGCCCGGCTCGGCCAGGGCCGGGCCGACGCGCCCACCGCCGGCTGGACACTGCCCGCCGAACCGACCGCGGTCTCCCGGGCCCGCCGGCTGGTCCGCGGCACCCTGGCGGACTGGGGCACCGAGGAGCTCACCGACACCGCCGAACTCCTGGTCAGCGAACTCGTCACCAACGCCGTCCGCTACGCCAGCGCCCCGATCGGCGTCCGGCTCACCCTCGGCGACCTGCTCCTGGTCGAGATCTCCGACCCGCTGCCCGACCCGCCCCGGGAACGCCACGCCGGGGCCGGCGACGAGGGCGGACGCGGCCTCGAACTGGTCCGCCGGCTCGCGCTGCGCTGGGGCACCAGGGCCGAGGGGCTGGGCAAGGTGGTCTGGTTCGAACTCTCCCCCGGGGCGGACGGGGCCGCCCCGGAGGAGTGACGCGGCGTCAGGGAGCGGTGTAGCCCTGGATGTCGACGATCGCGTCGGTGCTGCCCACGTGGTTCGCGACCTCGATCAGGCCGTCGCGCACGGGCACCAGCGCCAGGTTCGAGACGATCGCCCCGGGCACCAGGTTGAGGTTCGAGGTGGTCCACTCGGTGGTCGCGGGGTCGCCCGCGGCCAGCCAGTCCTCGTACCGGGAGTTCAGGCCGGTCAGGTTGACCAGCACCGCCGTGGCGTCGGCCGGGACGCCGTACTTCCGGACGTCCACCAGGGTCTCGGACGCCGGGCTGACCGGCTTCCCGGTGGTCCGGGTGTCCAGCGCGCGCACCGGGCGCACCGGCACCAGCGGGTTGTCCGCGGCGCCGTAGTAGCCCTGCAGGTCGGCGATCAACTGCACGGCGCCGACGTGGTTGTACAGCCTGACCGTGCCGTCCGCGGCGATCGGGACGGTGACCTGGTTGGCGACGGTCGCGCCCCGGCTCACGTTCAGGTTCGAGACCGACACCGGGAACGACGGGTTCGCCGCGATGTAGGTGTGCTCGGTGGAACCGGTCGCGGTCAGGTTCAGCACCGCCACCTTCGCGTCGTCCGGCAGCAGGCCGGGCCCGCGCACCTTGAACGACAGCGAGGCGTCCGCGCCCAGTGCCCCGGCCCGCGCGCCCAGCCCGCTGCGGGTGTCCAGCGCCCGGACCGCCCGCACCGGGTGCAGGTCCGTCCGGACCTGCGGCTTCACGCCGTAGTAGCCCTGCACGTCCGCGACCAGGTCGGTGCGGCCGGAGTGGTTGTACAGCGTGATGGTGCCGTCCGCCGCCACCGGGACCATCGCCGTGTTGCCGACGTCCCGGCCCGGCACGGCGTTCAGGTTCGAGGTGCCCGGCCGGGCGCCGTCCCCGTACGCGATGACGTGGGTCTCCTCGGTGCTGCCGGTCGCCGTCAGGTTGACCAGCACCGCCGTCACCGTGCCGTCGCCGGGCACCCCGGCCGTGCCGGTCACCTTCAGCTTCAGCGTGCCGTCCGGCCCGAGCCGCCCCTTCGGCGCACCCAGCCCGCTGCGGGTGTCCAGCGTCCGCACCGGCTGCGCCAGCGGCACGTACGCGGGGCCGACGGTGACCGTGGCGGTCCGGTCCGTGTCCAGTGTGCGGCCGCCGGCGTCCGCGAGGTTCATCCGCACCGTGTACGTGCCGGGCGCCGCGTAGCGGTGGGTGGTGGTCGGTGTGGCGGACGAGGAGGTGCTGCCGTCGCCGAAGTCGTACCGGTAGGAGACCACCGGGTACGGGCTGTACGGGTCGACGGCCTCGACCCGGGTGGTGAGCAGGTCCGCGCCCTCGACGGGCCGGACCTTCAGGCCGGCGCTGATCGGGCCCGCCGGGAGCGTCAGGGAGCGCGTTGAGACGACCGGCTTGCCCGTGGTGTCGACCACCCGCAGCTCCACCTGGTAGTCGCCGTTCCCGGGGAAGGAGTGGACGACCCGCCGGCCGTCGGTCACCGCCACCGGCGCGCTGCCGTCGCCGAAGTCCAGGGTGGCGGAGGCCACCGGGAACCACGGCGAGGAGTACGTGACGTCGAACGCCACGCCGTACGGGCCGGGCAGCGGCGGCTCGTTGGTGACCTGGAGACCGGCGGTGAGCGGGTTGGTGACCTCGCCCGCCCCCCGGTCGTACCAGCCGGGGCCGGTACCGGTGTTCGCGACGTTCGGGTGGTCCACCCGGGCGTCCCCGAACGCCGTGCCGGAGGTGCCGCGGGCCCCGGCGTCCGCCGAGTCGACCGCGGAGGCGTTCACCCGGTCGATGTACGGGCTGGTGAAGTCCCGCTCGCCCTGGCCGGTTCCCGCCCGGAACGCGTCCGCGCTGGTGTAGGCCGTCCCGGCCCAGCGGTACGCGGGCTCCACGGTCTCCACCGAGTCGTACCGCGCGGACGTCCCGGCCACCGAGTCGGTCGACACGTCGATGCCGTACCGGAGCTGCCCGGGGCAGCGGTTCTGGGTGTCGTAGCCGGACAGCACGTTGTTCGCGATCAGGCCGCCGGTCGAGCCGTTGCCGAACCGGACCTTGGTCGCACAGCCGTAGGTGACGACGGTGTTGGACGTCACCGCGGTGCCGGGCGCCCCGTCGACCACGATGGCGCGGTTCAGGCTGGGTGTCACCCAGTTGGTGCCGAAGGTCGTCCCGGTGGAGCCGCCGTCGATCTCGACCGGCGCGTTGAAGCTGCTCCGGGTCACCGACACGTCCGTACCGCCGCCGACGTGCAGGGCGTCCCGCTCGTCCCCGTACTGCGTGCCGACCCGCAGCCGGGACAGCCCGACCTGCTGGGAGTCCGTCACGTCGACCACCGCCCGGGTGCCCGAGGCCGCGGGGGCGACCACTCCGAGCTCGGCGACCTCGACGTGGTGCACGCCGTCCAGCACCAGCGAGTTCACCCGGCTCGCCCCGGGCATCCCGTGCACGGCGGGGCCGGTGAAGACGATCGGCGCACCCGCCGTCCCCGAGCGGGTCAGCACCACGTCCTCGGCGTAGGCCCCCGGCGCGATGTGCACGGTCTGGCCCGGCCCGGCCGTCCGCGCGGCCGCGGAGACCGTGCAGAACGGGGCCGCCTCACTGCCCGGGCCGTCGTCCGCGCAGTTCGCGCCGGACCGGTCGACCCAGAGGTCCGTGGTCCGCGCCGAGGCCGCCACCGACGGCAGCACCCCGGTCGCGGCGAGAACCGTCACGGCCGCCGCTGCCACCCGTCTTGAACGCATGGGTGTTCCTCCCCAAATTCCGGTAAAAACCTAAGGTAGGGGCGTGATGATGCCAGACCGGTCGTACACCGCCGCGCGAGGGTCGCCCCGAGTCCCGTGAGCCCGTCACGGGGCGTTGGGACACCCGATTCGATGTTGTGACGTGGAAGGGTGTGTGCGCCCGCGCCCGGATGATGAATACTCGGACATCGAATACTCGGTCTTCTCGACACCGGATGGGCGCGGGTTGGAGGGGTCGGTCCGTTGAACAGCTTCCCGGCACGGAACGTGACGCACGGCAGTAGCGGCTATGCCGCGGTGCCGGAGCAGCCGGGTGCCCCGACGACCCCCGCTCCGCTGCCGCTCGGCTGGGGACAGGGCGGCTCGGGCACCATCTACGACTACATCCGGGTCGCGACCTTCGCGATCGGGGCCGACGGGCGGATCGCGCAGTGGAGCGACCGGGCCGCCGAGTTCTTCGGCGTCCCCGCCGCGGAGGCGGTCGGCGCCGACCCGATCACCGCGTTCATCCCGCGCGAACTGTGGCAGCGCGGGCGGGCCCGGCTGGAGCGCATCCTGTCCGGCGAGGAGTGGGTCGGCACCGCCCCCTACCGGGACCAGTCCGGCGCCGAGAGCCTCGCCGAGGTCTACGCGATGCCCGCCAGCGCCGACGGCTCGGCCACCTGCCTGGCCGTCGACCTGGGCCGGCTGCGCGCCATCGAGACCGACCTGGCCGCCTCCGAGGCGGTCATCGGCCAGACCCCCACCGGCTTCTTCCTGTTCGACACCGACCTCAAGCTCCAGCGGGTCAACGCCGCGTTCGCGGCCGGCGTCGGCCGCAGCCCCGCCGCCCTGCAGGGCCTCGCCCCCGGCGACGTGTTCCGCCCCTCCGACGCGGACCGGCTACTGCTCGCCCTGCGCAAGGTGCTCACCGGCCAGGAGCCCGTCCTCGACCTGCGGCTGTCCGGCCCGGTCCGGGCCGCCCGCCCCAGCGCCGGCCGCGACGAGGACCAGCGCACCTGGGCCGTCTCGCTGTACCGGCTCACCGCCGCCAACGGCCGCCCGATCGGCGTGGCCGGCCAGGTCCAGGACGTCACCAGCCGGCACATCGCCGAGCGCGAGGCGGCCGGCGTGCGCCGCAGCCTCGCCCTGCTGAACGAGGCGTCCACCCACATCGGCTCCACCCTCGACCTGGAGACCACCGCCAAGGAACTGCTCGACGTGATCGTCCCGCAGTTCTGCGACGTCGCCACCGTCGACCTGTACACCGCGCTGCTCACCGGTGACTCCGCCCCGCTCACCGCCAACCCGGAGAGCGGCGAACTGCGCCGGGTCGCCGTCTCCAGCGTGGTCGGCAACGCCCCCTCGGTGCTCGGCACCGAGCGCGGCGGCGTCCGGGTCGCCGAGGCCGGCGGCACGCTCTGCTACCCGCCGCGCTCCCCGCACGCCCGCGCCCTGCGCACCGGCCGCAGCGTCGTCCCGCAGCCCGGGCCCGACCCGCTGCTGCGCTCCACCCTGGTGGTGCCGCTGGTCGCCCGCGACCAGGTGCTCGGGCTGGTCCAGCTCTCCCGGGCGATCGGCAGCGAGCCGTTCGACGCCCGCGAGGTGGCGATCGCCGAGGAGCTCGTCGCCCGCGCCGCCGTCTGCGTCGACAACGCCCGCCTCTACCGCCGCGAGCACGAGCGCGCGCTGATCCTCCAGCGCAGCCTGCTGCCCCCCGGCAACCCGGCCGCCTCCGGCCTGGAGATCGCCCGCCGCTACCTGCCCAGCAACAACAACACCGAGGTCGGCGGCGACTGGTTCGACGTCATCCCGCTGCCCGGCAGCCGCACCGCCCTGGTGATCGGTGACGTGATGGGCCGCGGCCTGCGCGCCGCCGTCGCGATGGGCCAACTGCGCACCGCCGTACGCACCCTGGCCATGCTCGACCTCGACCCCGAAGAGGTGCTCTCCGCCCTCGACGAGATCGCCCGCGGCCTGGGCAACGACGAGGACCCGGACCGCTCCAGCGCCGAGGTCTACCTCGCCACCTGCGTCTACGCGGTCTACGA
Organism: Kitasatospora sp. NPDC090308; assembly: GCF_044769485.1. Lineage (NCBI taxonomy): Bacteria > Bacillati > Actinomycetota > Actinomycetes > Kitasatosporales > Streptomycetaceae > Kitasatospora > Kitasatospora sp. NPDC090308. The sequence goes on from NZ_JBIVXY010000002.1 coordinate 437,594, forward strand.
CGCCGTCAAGCAGCGCTGCACCTTCGCCAACGCCGGCCACCTCCCGCCGGTGCTGCTGGCCCCCGGCCAGGGCGCCCGGACCATCACTGTGCCGCCCGGCCTGCCGCTCGGCGTCGGTGGCGAGCCGTTCGAGGAGGTCACCGTCGACCTGCCGGAGGGCGCCGTGCTGGCCCTCTACACCGACGGCCTGGTCGAGTCCCGCAAGCACCAGCTCGACGAGGGCATCGACGCGTTCCGGGCCGCCCTCGAGGGCGGCTCCGACCGGATCGAGGAACTCTGCGACCAGGTGCTGGAGGAGCTCAACCCGCACCACGGCGAGGACGACATCGCCCTGCTGATGGCCAAGGTCAAGGGACTGCCCAAGGGCTCGGTCGGAGACTGGCGGCTGCCCCCCGAGCCCACCTCGGTCGCCAAGGCCCGCGAGGCCGCCTGCGGCTGGCTGCTGGAGCGCGGCCTGGACGAACTGGTCGACACCTCCGAGCTGCTGGTCAGCGAGCTGGTCACCAACGCGCTGCGGCACGGCCGCGGCGAGATCCGGCTGCGGCTGCTGCGCGACAAGACCATGGTCTGCGAGGTCTGGGACGACGCCTACGCCCAGCCCCGCCAGCGCCGCGCCCAGGAGACCGACGAGGGCGGCCGCGGCCTCCAGCTGGTCTCCCTGCTGGCCGAGCGCTGGGGCAGCCGCCGCACCCCCAAGGGCAAGATCGTCTGGTTCGAGCTGTCCCTCTAGCCGGACGCCGGCCGGACAGGGCCTAGTCGAGGACGACGGCCGCGGCCCGGTGCTCCACCAGGGCGATCCGGGCCAGGCCGGGCAGCAGCTTCCCGGCCCGGGCCAGCGCCTCCCGGGCCTCGTCGTCGCGGTGGACGGCGAACAGCGCGGCGGCCCGCGAGCACAGGGCGTTGGCCGTGCCCGCGGCGTCGGCCGTCAGCCGCAGGCCCAGCGCGGACGCCTTCAGCGCCTCCTGCCGCTCACCGCGCAGCCGCAGCACGTCGGCCCGGACCAGGGCGGCCTGCGGGCGGCTGCCGAGCACGTCGAGTTCGGCCGCCAGCCGCGGCAGGTACTCGGTCGGGGGGAGCAGCCCGGCCTCCGCCGCGCACACCAGCACCAGGGCACGCAGCAGCGCCGTCGCCCAGTCGGCACCGGGCAGCGGGCCGGGGGTCAGCTGCCCGGCGTCCGCCAGGGCCCGCTCCCACTGGCCCCGGGCGAGCCGCACCTGGATCCGGAGCGCGGTGCCGGGCCGTCCGGCGGCCTCCCCGGCGGCGGCCAGCAGCGCGGCGGCCTCGTCGATCCGGCCGCCGTCCAGGGCCCGGTGGGCGGCCGCCTCGGCGGGCGTCAGGTAGACGTCGGCCAGCGCGGCCGCCGGAGCGGTGGGCAGCCGGAACACCGTCCAGCCCGCGCCCCCGGCGAGACCCGCGGTGAACACCAGCTCCAGCAGCGGTACCGCCGCCAGCACGATGCCGAACGGCCGCCAGCCGGTGGGCGCGGACACCAGCAGGAACCCGCCGAGCAGCACCGGCGCGGCGTACGCGGCGGTCACCACCGCCCAGGTCCGGGCCCGGGGCGCGCGGAGCCACTGGTACACGCCGTGGAACAGCGGCAGCGGCACGGCCCGCACCACCAGTCGGCGCGAGCCGAGCGGGACGGCGAACAGCCGCGGACCGCCGCCGAGGCTGTGGGACAGCGCCCGGAGGCCGCCCAGCAGGCCGAGCAGTTGGACGCCGATGTTCTGGTGGGGGGCGCTGTGCAGGGCGAACTGGCTGCCGACGGCCACCGCCACGACGAACAGGATGCGGATGCTTCTCTTCACCGCCGTACTGTCCCGTGCCTTGGTGCGTACCGGAAGCAGCGATACCCAGTGGTGATCTCCGCCGCCCCGCCACCGCCCGTTTCGGCTCCATTGAGCCCTTCCCCGTACGATGGGAAGAAGCCGAGGCATGTGCCGTGCCCGGTGGGTGGACCGGTGAATGCTGACGCGGGCCGGGCACCGTGACCCACGATTCCGGGAGAATCAGCGCCGCATGCCCACGCGCAACGACATCCGAAACGTCGCCATCGTCGCCCACGTCGACCACGGCAAGACCACCCTGGTCGACGCCATGCTGAAGCAGGCCGGCGCCTTCGCCGCCCACCAGCAGCTCGACGACCGGATGATGGACTCGAACGACCTGGAGCGCGAGAAGGGCATCACCATTCTCGCGAAGAACACCGCGGTCAAGTACCACCCCAAGGACGGTGGCGCGCCGATCACCATCAACATCATCGACACCCCCGGCCACGCCGACTTCGGCGGTGAGGTCGAGCGCGGCCTGTCGATGGTGGACGCGGTCGTCCTGCTGGTCGACGCCTCCGAGGGCCCGCTGCCGCAGACCCGCTTCGTGCTGCGCAAGGCGCTCACGGCCCGGCTGCCCGTCATCCTGTGCATCAACAAGACCGACCGTCCGGACGCCCGGATCGACGAGGTCATCAACGAGACCTACGACCTGTTCCTCGACCTGGACGCGGACGAGGACCAGATCGAGTTCCCGATCGTCTACGCCTGTGCCCGTGACGGCGTGGCCTCGCTGACCAAGCCGGAGAACGGGACGGTGCCGGCCGACTCCGACAGCCTGGAGCCGTTCTTCTCCACCATCCTGGAGCACGTCCCGGCCCCGGTCTACGACGAGGACGCCCCGCTGCAGGCGCACGTCACCAACCTGGACGCCGACAACTTCCTGGGCCGCATCGCGCTGCTCCGGGTCGAGCAGGGCGAGCTGCGCAAGGGCCAGACGGTGGCCTGGATCAAGCGCGACGGCTCGATCCAGAACGTCCGGATCTCCGAGCTGCTGATGACCGAGGCGCTCACCCGCAAGCCCGCCGAGAAGGCCGGCCCCGGCGACATCTGCGCCGTCGCGGGCATCTCCGAGATCATGATCGGCGAGACCCTCGCGGACACCGAGAACCCGATCGCGCTGCCGCTGATCACCGTCGACGAGCCGGCGATCTCGATGACCATCGGCACCAACACCTCGCCGCTGGTCGGCAAGGGCGGCTCCGGCAAGGGCGCGGACGCCAAGGCCGGCGCCAAGGTGGACCGCAAGGTGACGGCCCGCCAGGTGAAGGACCGTCTGGAGCGCGAGCTGATCGGCAACGTGTCGCTGCGCGTGCTGGAGACCGAGCGCCCGGACGCCTGGGAGGTGCAGGGCCGCGGCGAGCTGGCGCTGGCCATCCTGATCGAGACCATGCGCCGCGAGGGCTTCGAGCTGACCGTCGGCAAGCCGCAGGTGGTCACCCGCGAGGTCAACGGCAAGACCCACGAGCCGGTCGAGCGCCTCACCGTGGACGTCCCCGAGGAGCACATGGGCGCCGTCACGCAGCTCATGGGCATCCGCAAGGGCCGGATGGACAACATGTCCAACCACGGTTCGGGCTGGGTCCGGATGGAGTTCGTGGTGCCGTCCCGCGGCCTGATCGGATTCCGGACGGAGTTCCTCACCAACACCCGCGGCACCGGCATCGCGCACTCGATCCACGAGGGCTACGAGCCGTGGTTCGGCCAGCTGACGACCCGCAACAACGGCTCCCTGGTCGCCGACCGCTCCGGCGTGGTCACCGCCTTCGCGATGACCAACCTGCAGGAGCGCGGCGTGCTGTTCACCGACCCCGGCACCGAGGTGTACGAGGGCATGATCGTCGGCGAGAACTCGCGCGCCGACGACATGGACGTGAACATCACCAAGGAGAAGAAGCTCACCAACATGCGTTCCTCGAACGCCGACGTGGCGGAGTCCATCGTGCCGCCGCGCAAGCTCTCGCTGGAGCAGTCGCTGGAGTTCTGCCGCGAGGACGAGTGCATCGAGGTGACCCCGGAGACCGTGCGCATCCGCAAGGTCGTCCTGGACGCCAAGGAGCGCGGCCGCACCGCCTCGCGCGCCAAGAAGGGCTGACCCCGCCCGGCTCCACCCCGTTCGGCCGACCGGCCGGCGTCCTCGCGGACGCCGGCCGGTCGCGTTTTCCGTGACGTTCCGTCACTGGGCTCCGGGCGCGGATCGTTCGTTAATCGGACGTTACGGATCGTCATCCGTGACAACTGTCCGTTTCGCCCGTGTCTGGGTATGTCTGCAATGTCCGTTTTCCGGGATTCATCCGGCGTTCATGTGACCAAATTGAAATCCGTATTGGTCATTTCCGTATCCGTGAGTGACCGATAGTGGGTGCAGTCGAGCTCGGGTCGAGGCTCCTGCGCAGGGGTGCGCGCCAGGCCGCGAGTGATCTGCAACACGATTTCAGGAGGCACACCCATGCGCGGTGCCAACCAGGCCAAGTGGGTTGTCGCAGCCGTCGCGGTCGCCCTCGCCGCCACCGCTTGCGGCAGCGGCAGCTCTTCGAGCGGCTCCACCGGGGCGTCCAACGCCCAGGGCACGTTCAGCTACCAGAGCACCGAGCCGCAGAACCCGCTCCAGCCGGCGAACGCCATGGAGGTCGGCGGCGGCCGCATCATCAAGACCCTGTTCAAGGGTCTGGTCGACTACGACCCCACCAGCGGTGAGCTCCGCAACCAGGTCGCCGACAAGATCGAGACCACCGACGCCCAGAACTACACCGTCACCCTGAAGTCGGGCTGGACCTTCCACGACGGCACCCCGGTGACCGCCAAGTCCTTCGTGGACGCCTGGAACTGGTCCGCCAACACCAAGAACAAGCAGATCAACTCCGACTGGTTCTCGGACATCCAGGGCTACGCGGACGTCCACCCGGACGAGGGCGACCCGAAGGCCGACACCATGTCCGGCCTGAAGGTCGTGGACGACACGCACTTCACCATCGCGCTGAACGGCCCGGTCTCGTACTTCGAGTACAAGCTCGGCTACACCGCCTTCTCGCCGCTGCCCGAGGTCTTCTTCACCGACCCGGCGAAGTACGGCCAGGCCCCGATCGGCAACGGCCCCTACAAGTTCGTCTCGTGGGAGCACAACAAGGCCGTCACCGTCGCCGCCTACGACAAGTACGCGGGCGTCGACAAGCCGAAGAACGGCGGCATCGTCTTCAAGAACTACGCCCAGGCCGAGGGCGCCTACAAGGACCTGGTCTCCGACAACCTGGACGTGCTGGACCAGGTCGACCCGAGCGACCTGGCCTCGTACAAGAACGACCTGGGCGACCGCGCCGTCGACCAGGCCCAGGGCGCCATCCAGTCGATCTCCTTCTCGCTGTACGCGGACGACTGGAAGCCGGAGAACCTGGCCAAGGTCCGCCAGGGCCTGTCGATGGCGATCGACCGCGACACCATCACCAAGACGGTGCTCAACGGCTCGCGCCAGCCCGCCAACTCCTGGGTCGCCCCGGGCGCCATGGGCTACAAGGACAACACCTGCGGCGAGTACTGCACGTACAACCCGGAGAAGGCCAAGCAGCTGATCACCGAGGGCGGCGGCGTCCCCGGCAACAAGATCACCGTGCTGTACAACGCCGACGGCGGCCACAAGGAGTGGGTGGACGCGGTCTGCAACTCCATCCGCCAGGCCACCGGCGTGGAGTGCACCGGCGACGCCAAGCCGGACTTCAAGACCTCCCGCGACCTGATCAAGAACAAGAAGGTCGACGGTCTGATGCGCACCGGCTGGGTGCAGGACTACCCGCTGAACGCCAACTACCTGCGCGACGTGTACGGCACCGGCGCCGCGGCCAACGACGCCGGCTACTCCAGCCCGGAGTTCGACAAGCTGGCCGCCGAGGCGGACAAGGCCACCTCGGTGAAGGAGACCGCGGACCTGTACCAGAAGGCCGAGGAGCAGCTGGCCAAGGACATGCCGGCCATCCCGCTCTGGTACTACAAGACCACCGCCGGTTACTCGAAGAACGTGCAGAACGTGAAGTACGACTCCTTCGGCGACCCGGTCTTCACCCAGGTCGAGGTCAAGCAGAAGTAACCGAGCCGGCACCGCGCGGCTCGAACAGACACGGCCGGTGCCGTGCCCCGCCCCACCGGGCGGCCCGGCACCGGCCGTTGTCACGTCCAGAACTCTGACACCGGGACGACAGCCCGTCAGAGCAGTCAATTGGAGGCACGATGGGGCGCTACGTCGCGAGGCGACTGCTCCAGATGATCCCGGTGTTCCTGGGCACGGTCACCATCATCTTCTTCATGACCCGTCTGCTGCCCGGTGACCCCGCGGCGGCGATGTGGGGCGACAAGGCCGCCGACCCGGCCCAGCTCGCCGCGTTCAAGCACGACATGGGACTCGACGTCTCCAAGTGGCAGCAGTACCTCAACTACATGGGGAACCTGCTCACCGGCGACTTCGGCACGGCCATGAACGGCCGCAAGGTCATCGACCTGATCGGCGAGGCCCTCCCGGTCACCGTCCGACTGGCGCTGCTGGCCTTCGTCTTCGAGCTGGTCGTCGGCATCGGCATCGGCCTGTTCGCCGGCCTGCGCCGGGGCAAGGCGTTCGACAAGTCGACCCTGGTCCTGACCCTGCTGCTGATCTCCGTCCCCGTCCCGGTGCTCGGCTTCGTCTTCCAGACCGTCTTCGGCATCCAGCTCGGCTGGGTCACCCCGACGGTGCAGAGCAGCACCGACCTGAGCCAGCTGATCCTGCCCGCCGTCGTGCTGGGCTCGATCTCGCTCGCGTACGTCGCCCGCCTGACCCGGACCTCCATCGCGGAGAACCTGAAGGCCGACTACATGCGCACCGCCGTCGCCAAGGGCCTGCCCCGGCGCAAGGTGATCGGCACCCACCTGCTGCGCAACTCGATGATCCCGGTGGTCACCTTCCTGGGCACCGACCTGGGCGCCCTGATGGGCGGTGCGATCGTCACCGAGGGCATCTTCAACGTCCAGGGCGTCGGCCACGCGCTCTACCAGGCCATCAACCGCAACGAGGGCGCGACCGTCTCCGGCTTCGTCGTGGTGCTGGTGCTGGTCTACCTGGTTGCCAGCCTGCTCGTCGACCTGCTCTACGCGGTCCTGGACCCGAGGATCCGGTATGCCTGACCTGATCACGAAGAACGCCCCCGCCGGGGACGGCGAGACCCCCGCCGAGCGGGTCGCCGTCCCGATGCCCAAGACCGAGAAGCCCCGCAGCCTCGGCCTGGACGCCTGGCACGACCTGCGCAAGCGCCCGGTCTTCATCATCTCGGCCGCGCTGATCGTCCTGCTGGTGCTGTTCGCGGTCTTCCCCAGCCTGTTCACCTCGGTGGACCCGCGGGCCGGCGACCTGCGCCACCACTACCTGACCAAGCCGCAGTACCTGCACTTCTTCCAGGCCGACTGGTTCGGCTACGACGGCCAGGGCCGCTCCATCTACGCCCGGGTGATCTACGGCGCCCGCGCCTCGGTGGTCGTCGGCATCTGCGTCACCACCGGCGTCACCGTCCTGGGCGGTCTGCTGGGCATGGTGGCCGGCTACTACGGCGGCTGGGTCGACACCATCGTCTCCCGCTTCACCGACATGGTCTTCGGCATCCCGCTGCTGCTCGGCGCGCTGGTCATGCTGAACGCCTTCTCGGTCCGCACGGTCTGGTCGGTGGTCTTCGCCCTGGTGGTGCTCGGCTGGACGCAGATGACCCGCGTGATGCGCGGCTCGGTGATCACCGTCAAGCAGTCCGACTACGTGACCGCGGCCAAGGCGCTCGGCGCCGGCACCGGCCGGATCATGTTCAAGCACATCCTGCCGAACGCGATCGCCCCGGTGATCGTGGTGGCGACCATCGCGCTGGGCGGCTACATCGCCACCGAGGCCACGCTGAGCTTCCTCGGCATCGGCCTCCAGGACCCGACCATCTCCTGGGGCATCGACATCAACTCGGCCCAGAAGGTGATCCGGCAGGCGCCGTTCGCGCTGTTCTTCCCGGCCGGCATGCTCAGCCTCACCGTGCTGGCGTTCATCATGCTCGGCGACGCGGTGCGCGACGCCCTCGACCCGAAGCTGCGTTGAGAGAGGCGGCCCGCATCATGACCACCGCACGTGAGAAGACCACTGCCGTGAAGGACCGTCCGGCCCCCGGCACCCCGCTGCTCGAAGTCCGCGACCTGCACGTCGAGTTCAAGACCCGGGACGGCGTCGCCAAGGCCGTCAACGGCGTCAACTACTCGGTCGCGGCCGGCGAGACGCTGGCCGTGCTGGGCGAGTCCGGCTCCGGCAAGTCCGTCACCGCGCAGACCATCATGGGCATCCTCGACATGCCGCCCGGCCGGGTCACCGCCGGCGAGATCCTGTTCCGCGGCCGGGACATGCTCAAGATGTCCAACGAGGAGCGCCGGAAGATCCGCGGCCGGAAGATCGCGATGATCTTCCAGGACGCGCTCTCCTCGCTCAACCCGGTGCTCTCCGTCGGCTACCAGCTCGGCGAGATGTTCCGGGTGCACGAGGGCGCCTCCAAGAAGGAGGCCAAGGCCAAGGCCATCGAGCTGATGGACCGGGTCCGCATCCCCGCCGCCGCCCAGCGCGTGGGCGACTTCCCGCACCAGTTCTCCGGCGGCATGCGCCAGCGCATCATGATCGCGATGGCGTTGGCCCTGGAACCGGACCTGATCATCGCGGACGAGCCGACCACCGCGCTGGACGTCACCGTCCAGGCCCAGGTGATGGACCTGCTCGCCGAGCTCCAGGCCGAGTACCACATGGGCCTGATCCTGATCACCCACGACCTCGGCGTGGTCGCCGACGTCGCGGACAAGATCGCCGTCATGTACGCCGGCCGTATCGTCGAGACCGCCCCCGTGCACGACCTGTACGCCAATCCCGCCCACCCCTACACCGAGGGCCTGCTCCGGTCGATCCCGCGACTGGACCAGAAGGGCGAGGAGCTGTACGCGATCAAGGGCCTGCCGCCCAACCTCTACAAGGTCCCGGCCGGCTGCGCGTTCAACCCGCGCTGCGACAAGGCCGTCGACCTGTGCCGTACCGAGGTCCCCGCCCTGCACCAGGTCACCGACCGGGACGGCGCGGAGCTCGCCGGGCGCAAGAGCGCCTGCCACCTCTGGAAGGAGACCCTCCATGGCTGAGCAGCCCATCCTGGAGGTCCGCGACCTGGTCAAGCACTACCCGCTGACCCAGGGCATCCTGTTCAAGAAGCAGGTCGGCGCGGTCAAGGCCGTCGACGGCATCTCCTTCGCCCTGCACAAGGGCGAGACGCTCGGCATCGTCGGCGAGTCCGGCTGCGGCAAGTCCACGCTCGCCAAGGTCCTGATGAACCTGGAGCGGGCCACCGCCGGCCAGGTGCTCTACAAGGGCGAGGACATCTCCCGGCTCTCCGGGGCCGCGCTCAAGGCGGTGCGCCGCAACATCCAGATGGTCTTCCAGGACCCGTACACCTCGCTGAACCCGCGGATGACGGTCGGCGACATCATCGGCGAGCCGTACGAGATCCACCCGGAGGTGGCGCCCAAGGGCGACCGCCGCAAGGCGGTGCAGGACCTGCTGGACGTGGTGGGCCTGAACCCGGAGTACATCAACCGGTACCCGCACCAGTTCTCCGGCGGCCAGCGCCAGCGCATCGGCATCGCCCGCGGCCTGGCGCTCAAGCCGGAGATCATCATCTGCGACGAGCCGGTCTCGGCGCTGGACGTCTCGGTGCAGGCCCAGGTGATCAACCTGCTGGAGCAGCTCCAGCAGGACTTCGAGCTCTCCTACATGTTCATCGCGCACGACCTCTCCATCGTCCGGCACATCTCCGACCGGGTCGGCGTGATGTACCTCGGCAAGATGGTCGAGATCGGCACCGACCTGGAGATCTACGACCACGCCACCCACCCGTACACCCAGGCGCTGCTCTCCGCGGTGCCGGTGCCGGACCCGGCGGACCGCGAGAACCGCGAGCGGATCATCCTCTCCGGGGACATCCCCTCCCCGGCCAACCCGCCCTCCGGGTGCCGGTTCCGCACCCGCTGCTGGAAGGCGGAGGAGCGCTGCGCCACCGAGGTCCCGCTGCTCGCCGTCCCGGAGCTGCCGGCGCCCGGCGCCCGGCACGAGTCGGCCTGCCACTTCGCGTCGGAGCGTGAGACCGCCGCGGCGTGAGACCGCCGCGGCGTGAGACCGCCGCTGCGTGAGCCGGACGCGGCCGCGGACGGGGGCACCGGGAGACACTCCCGGTGCCCCCGCCGCGTTCCTCCCCCGTCCGGCCCTACTGCGGTCGCGTCGCCGCGGCCCGCCCCTTCTCATGAGGTGAGATGCGTCTTACCCCCCTGAGGAGGAAGCTCCATGCCTGCAGGCACCCGCGTGCGCTGGGCCCTGGTCAGTGCGACGTCCGTGGCCCTGGTGGCCACGGGCTGTGGCAGTAGTGGCAGCGGCTCCGGCAGCGGTTCGTCCGACACCAGCAAGACGTTCACGTACCAGAGCAGCGAGCCGCAGAACCCGCTGCAGCCGGCCAACGCCAACGAGACCGGCGGCGGACGCATCGTGCAGAACCTGTTCAAGGGCCTGGCCGACTACGACCCGTCCAACGGCAAGCTGCGGATGCAGGTCGCCGACTCGATCGACACCAGCGACTCGCAGACCTACAACGTGACGCTCAAGTCGGGCTGGACCTTCCACGACGGGACGCCGGTGACCGCGAAGAGCTTCGTGGACGCCTGGAACTGGGCGGCGAACACCGGGAACAACCAGATCAACAGCTCCTGGTTCGGGGACATCGAGGGCTACAAGGACGTCCACCCGGACAGCGGCTCGCCGACCACCGACAAGATGTCCGGCCTGACCGTCCAGGACGACACCCACTTCACCATCAAGCTCTACAACAAGGTCTCGTACTTCCCGTACAAGCTGGGGTACGTGGCCTTCTCGCCGCTCCCGGAGGGGTTCTTCAAGGACCCGGCGGGCTACGGGCAGAAGCCGGTGGGCAACGGCCCCTACGAGTTCGTCAGCTGGGACCACAACTCGCAGGTGGTCACCAAGACCTTCGCCAACTACCAGGGCGTGGACAAGCCGAAGAACGGCGGCGTCGTCTTCAAGATGTACACCACCGCCGAGGCCGCCTACGCGGACCTGCAGTCGAACAACCTGGACGTGATGGACCAGGTGCCGCCGTCGGCGCTGGCGAACTACAAGAACGACCTCGGTGACCGGGCGATCGACTCCCCGCAGGGCGCGATCCAGAACATCGGCTTCACCCTCTACCAGGCCGACTGGCAGGGCCAGGACAAGGCCAAGGTCCGGCAGGGCCTGTCGATGGCGATCGACCGGGACACCATCACCAAGACGGTGCTCCAGGGCTCGCGCAAGTCGGCCACCGCCTGGGTCGCCGAGGGCGTCGAGGGCTACAAGTCCGGTACCTGCGGGGACTTCTGCACGTACAACGCGGACAAGGCGAAGCAGCTGATCACCGAGGGCGGCGGCGTCCCCGGCAACGCCGTCAAGATCACGTACAACGCGGACGGCGGCCACAAGGAGTGGGTGGACGCGGTCTGCAACTCGATCCGGCAGGCGACCGGGGTGGACTGCAGCGGCGACCCGAAGACCGACTTCAAGACCGCCCGCGCGGCCATCACCGGGCACCAGATCAACGGCCTGTTCCGCACCGGCTGGGTGCAGGACTACCCGCTGAACGCCAACTTCCTGGCCGACGTCTACAAGACCGGCGCCGCCTCCAACGACTTCGGCTACTCCAGCCCGGAGTTCGACAAGCTCGCCAACGAGGCCGACCAGGCCGCCTCGATCCAGGACACCGCGACCGGCTACCAGAAGGCCGAGGAGCAGCTGGCGATCGACATGCCGGCCATCCCGCTCTGGTACTACCGGACCAACTCCGGCTACTCCACCAAGGTCCAGAACGTCGCGTTCGACTCCTTCGGCAACCCGGCCTGGACCCAGGTCGAGGTCAAGGGCTGACCGTGCCCGCGCCGGCCCCGTCCTCCCCGCACGGAGGGCGGGGCTCCGGTACTACGTCACCCCTTCGGAGGGAGGGCTCCCATGGGCCGTTACGTGCTACGCCGCGTGCTCCAGATGATCCCGGTGTTCTTCGGGGCCACGCTGCTGATCTTCCTGATGGTGTACAGCCTGCCGGGCGACCCGGTCGCCGCGATGTTCGGCGACAAGGCGGCCGACCCGGCGACCGTGGCCAACCTGCGGCACCAGTACTACCTCGACCAGCCGCTGTGGAAGCAGTACCTGCACTACATGAACAACATCTTCCACCTGGACTTCGGCACCAGCTTCACCGGCCGCCCGGTCTCCGAGATCATGGCGGACGCCTTCCCGGTCACCATCCGGCTCGCCCTGGTCGCCTTCTTCTTCGAGATCGTGATCGGCCTCCCGCTGGGCCTGATCGCCGGCCTCTACCGCGGCAGCATCGCCGACACCCTGGTGCTGCTGGTCACGCTGATCGTCATCTCGATCCCGGTCTTCGTGCTCGGCTACATCGCCCAGACGATCTTCGCGATCAACCTGGGCTGGGTGACGGCGACCGTCCAGGACCCCCGGGACATCAGCCAGTTGATCCTGCCGGGCCTGGTGCTGGCCTCCCTGTCACTGGCGTACGTGGCCCGGCTCACCCGCACCTCGATCGGTGAGAACCTGCGCGCCGACTACATGCGCACCGCGGTGGCCAAGGGCCTGCCGCGGCACACCATCATCGGGCGGCACCTGCTGCGCAACTCGCTGATCCCGGTGGTGACCTTCCTGGGCACCGACCTCGGGGCGCTGATGGGCGGCGCGATCGTCACCGAGGGCATCTTCAACATCGCCGGTGTCGGCAACGTCCTCTACAAGGCGATCAACCAGAAGGAAGGCCCGACGGTGGTCGGCATCGTCACCGTGCTGGTGCTGGTGTACCTGGTCGCCAGCCTGGTCGTCGACCTGCTGTACGCCGTCCTGGACCCGAGGATCCGCTATGCCTGACCGGAACGGGGACATCCCCGACGAGCACGACCCGCTGCGGAACATCCAGCCCACCGACAGCGACCACCTGGACTACGTCGGACAGCAGGGACTGGCCGTCGAGCAGGAGACGCTGATCGAGCCGGACCCGGCCAAACGGGAACAGGCCCGCAGCCTGTGGGGCGACGCCTGGCGGGACCTGCGCAAGCGGCCGACCTTCATCGTCTCCGCCCTGCTGATCCTGCTGCTGATCATCATCGCGATCTTCCCCGGGCTGTTCACCGACGCCGACCCGCGGGCCTCCGACCTGACCCGCGACTACCTGCGCAAGCCCGACTACACCGACTTCTTCGGCGCCGGCTGGTTCGGCTACGACGGCCAGGGCCGCTCGATCTACGCCCGGGTGCTCTACGGCGCGCGGGCCTCGATCACGGTCGGCATCTGCGTCACCCTGGCGGTGACCGTGCTCGGCGGGCTGGCCGGGATGACCGCCGGGTACTTCGGCGGCTGGATCGACGCCGTGCTCTCCCGGCTCACCGACATCTTCTTCGGCATCCCGCTGCTGCTCGGCGCGCTGGTGCTGCTGAACGCGTTCACCACCCGCAACGTCTGGTCGGTGGTGATCGCGCTGGCGGTGCTCGGCTGGACCCAGCTGGCCCGCGTGATGCGCGGCTCGGTGATCACCGTCAAACAGTCCGACTACGTGGTCGCCGGACGGGCGCTGGGCGCCGGGACGGGGCGGCTGATGTTCCGCCACATCCTGCCGAACGCGCTCGCCCCGGTGATCGTGGTGGCGACCATCGCGCTGGGCGGCTACATCACCGCGGAGGCCACGCTGAGCTTCCTCGGCATCGGCCTCCAGGACCCGACCATCTCCTGGGGCGTGGACATCTCCTCCGCGCAGAAGGTCATCCGCCAGGCCCCGTTCGCCCTGTTCTTCCCGGCCGCCGCGCTCTCCGTCACCGTGCTGGCCTTCATCATGCTGGGCGACGCGGTGCGCGACGCCCTCGATCCGAAGCTGCGCTGAGCGAGGGGAAAGGCACATGAGCACCGTCGCCGACCAGGCCCGACCCGCCCGCGAGGAACCCTTCGACGGGCCGCTGCTGGACGTGAAGGACCTGCACGTCGAGTTCAAGACCCGGGACGGCGTCGCCAAGGCCGTCAACGGCGTCAACTACACCGTCAGCGCGGGCGAGACGCTGGCCGTGCTGGGCGAGTCCGGCTCCGGCAAGTCCGTCACCGCGCAGGCCATCATGGGCATCCTCGACATGCCGCCGGCCAGCATCCCGCAGGGGGAGATCCTGTTCCGCGGCCGGGACATGCTGAAGATGCCGAAGGACGAGCGCCGCAAGATCCGCGGGCAGAAGATCGCGATGATCTTCCAGGACGCGCTCTCCTCGCTCAACCCGGTGCTCACGGTCGGCTACCAGCTCGGCGAGATGTACCGCAAACACCGCGGCGACAGCCGCAAGGACGCCAAGGCCAAGGCCGTCGAGCTGATGGACCGGGTCCGCATCCCCGCCGCCAAGGAGCGGGTCAACGACTACCCGCACCAGTTCTCCGGCGGCATGCGCCAGCGCATCATGATCGCGATGGCGCTGGCCCTGGAACCCGACCTGATCATCGCGGACGAGCCGACCACCGCGCTGGACGTCACCGTCCAGGCCCAGGTGATGGACCTGCTCGCCGACCTCCAGGCCGAGTACCACATGGGCCTGATCCTGATCACCCACGACCTCGGCGTGGTCGCCGACGTCGCGGACAAGATCGCCGTCATGTACGCCGGCCGGATCGTCGAGACCGCCCCCGTGCACGAGCTCTACGCCCGGCCCGCCCACCCCTACACCCGGGGGCTGCTGGACTCCATCCCGCGGCTCGACCAGAAGGGCCAGGAGCTCTTCGCGATCAAGGGCCTGCCGCCCAACCTGCTGCGGATCCCGCCGGGCTGCGCCTTCAACCCGCGCTGCCCGCGGGCGCAGGACATCTGCCGGCAGGAGGTGCCGCCGCTGGCCCAGGTGACCGAGGACGACGGGACGCCGCTGGCCGGACGGCGCAGCGCGTGCTTCTTCTGGAAGGAGACCCTCCGTGACGGTTAACGGTGCCACTCCGCTCGGGGCGACCACCCCCGAGGAGGTCGCGTTCACCCAGGAGGTGCCGCGCGGCGAACCCATCCTGGAGGTCCGCGACCTGGTCAAGCACTTCCCGCTGACCCAGGGCATCCTGTTCAGGAAGCAGGTCGGCGCGGTCAAGGCCGTCGACGGCGTCTCCTTCGACCTGATGCAGGGTGAGACGCTCGGCATCGTCGGCGAGTCCGGCTGCGGCAAGTCCACGCTCGCCAAGGTCCTGATGAACCTGGAACCCGCCACCGCCGGCTCGGTGAAGTACAAGGGCGAGGAGATCTCGCACCTGTCCGGGGCCGCGCTCAAGGCGGTGCGCCGCAACATCCAGATGGTCTTCCAGGACCCGTACACCTCGCTGAACCCGCGGATGACGGTCGGCGACATCATCGGCGAGCCGTACGAGATCCACCCCGAGGTGGCGCCCAAGGGCGACCGCCGCAAGGCGGTGCAGGACCTGCTGGACGTGGTGGGCCTGAACCCGGAGTACATCAACCGGTACCCGCACCAGTTCTCCGGCGGCCAGCGCCAGCGCATCGGCATCGCCCGCGGCCTGGCGCTCAAGCCGGAGATCATCATCTGCGACGAGCCGGTCTCCGCGCTGGACGTCTCGGTGCAGGCCCAGGTGATCAACCTGCTGGAGCAGTTGCAGAGCGAGTTCAACCTGTCGTACATGTTCATCGCGCACGACCTCTCGATCGTCCGGCACATCTCGGACCGGGTCGGCGTGATGTACCTCGGGCGGATGGTCGAGATCGGCACCGACCTGGAGATCTACGACCACGCCACCCACCCGTACACCCAGGCGCTGCTCTCCGCGGTGCCGGTGCCCGACCCGACCGCGCGGGAGCACCGGGACCGGATCGTGCTGACCGGCGACGTGCCCTCCCCGGCCAACCCGCCCTCCGGGTGCCGGTTCCGCACCCGCTGCTGGAAGGCCCAGGAGAAGTGCGCCCGGGAGGACCCGGCGCTGACCGTGCGGGACTGGCTGGAGGGGCGGGCCCGGCACGACTCGGCCTGCCACTTCGCCGGCGAGCGGGACAACCTGATCTGACCCCGGCACGGAACGCGGCAGGGCCCCACCGAACGGATCGGTGGGGCCCTCGCGCGGGACGGCCGGGGGCTCAGACCCCGGCGCGCTGCTCCGGGACGGCGCTGGTGGTGCCCTCCTCGGGGAAGTGGCAGGCCGTCAGGTGCCCGGCCGCGTTACCGGAGAGCTGGATCAGCGGCGGCTCCTCCGCCGCGCACTTCTCCTGCGCCTTCCAGCAGCGGGTCCGGAACCGGCAGCCCGAGGGCGGGTTGACCGGGGAGGGCACGTCGCCGACCAGGCGGATGCGCTCGCGGTCGTCGTCCGGGTCGGCCTCCGGGACGGCGGAGAGCAGGGCGTGGGTGTACGGGTGCCGGGGGGACTCGTACAGCGACGTGCGGTCGGCGATCTCGACGATCTTGCCGAGGTACATCACCGCGACGCGCTGCGAGAAGTGCCGCACCACCGACAGGTCGTGGGCGATGAACAGGAAGGCGATGCCCAGCTCGCGCTGCAGCTCCTGGAGCAGGTTGACCACCTGCGCCTGGATCGACACGTCCAGCGCCGAGACCGGCTCGTCCGCGACGATCAGCTTCGGGCTCAGCGACAGCGCGCGGGCCACGCCGATGCGCTGGCGCTGGCCGCCGGAGAACTCGTGCGGGAAGCGGTTGTAGTGCTCCGGGTTGAGGCCGACCGTCTCCAGCAGCTCCTGCACCCGGCGCTGGACGCCGCCCTTCGGGTTGATCCCGTTGATCTCCATCGGCGCGCCGATGATCGAGCCGACGGTGTGCCGCGGGTTCAGCGAGGAGTACGGGTCCTGGAAGATCATCTGGATCTCGGACCGGATCGGCGCGAGCTCCTTGCGGCCGGCGTGGGTGATGTCCTGGCCGGCGTAGCGGATCTCGCCCCCGGTCGGCTCCAGCAGCCGGGTCACCAGGCGGCCGGTGGTCGACTTGCCGCAGCCGGACTCGCCGACCAGGCCCACCGACTCGCTGGGGAACACCTCCAGGTCCAGGCCGTCCACCGCGTGCACCGCGCCGACCTGGCGCTTGAACAGGAAGCCGTCCATCACCGGGAAGTGCTTCTGCAGGCCCTTGAGCGACAGCAGCGGGTCACCGGGGGCGGGCACCGGGACGGCCGGCTTGTCGAGGGTCAGTTCGTTGCTCATGGGGTCCCTCTCAGCCGAGCCGCGGCTTGATCTGGTCGATGAAGATGTCCTGCCGCTGCGCCGGGTTCAGGTGGCAGGCGGCGGCGTGCCCGGTCGCGGGGGAGAGCGGCGGGCGCTCCGTGGTGCAGCCGCCGCCGATCACGTACTCGCGGAAGTCGCAGCGCGGGTTGAACGGGCAGCCGGACGGCAGGTTGATCAGGCTCGGCGGGGTGCCGCGGACCGGCCGCAGCGGCACGTTCACGTCGCCGGTCAGGCTCGGCATCGAGGCCAGCAGGCCCCAGGTGTACGGGTGCTGAGGGGCCTTCAGCACCTCGCGGACGGTGCCGCGCTCCACGGCCCGGCCCGCGTACATCACCATGATGTCCTGGGCGGTCCGGGCGACCACGCCCAGGTCGTGGGTGATCAGGATGATCGCGGTGCCCATCTCCTGCTGGAGGTCCTTCAGCAGGTCCAGGATCTGGGCCTGCACGGTGACGTCCAGCGCGGTGGTCGGCTCGTCCGCGATGACCAGCTTGGGGTCGCAGACCAGCGACATCGCGATCATCGCGCGCTGGCGCATGCCGCCGGAGAACTGGTGCGGGTAGTCGTCGACCCGCAGGGTGGGCTGCGGGATGCCGACCTTGGTCAGCATCTCGATCGCCCGGTCCCGGGACTCCTTCTTGGAGGCGCCGGTGTGCTTGCGGTAGGTCTCGCCGATCTGCTTGCCGATGCTGTGGAACGGCGACAGCGCGGTCAGCGGGTCCTGGAAGATCATCGACATCTTCTGGCCGCGGAGCTTCTCCAGCGTCCGGTTCGAGGCGCCGATCAGTTCCTGGCCGTCCAGCTTGATCGAGCCGGTGATCTCGGTCCGGTCCGGGTTGTGCAGCCCCAGCACGGCCAGGTTGGTCACCGACTTGCCGGAGCCGGACTCGCCGACGATGCCGAGCGTGGAGCCCGGGGCGACGTCGAAGGAGAGGTTGTCCACGGCCCGGACCACGCCGTCCTCGGTGCTGAAGCGGACCGAGAGGTCGCGGACTGAGAGGAACGGCGTGCCGCCGCTGCCGGCGGACACCTCCTCGGGCTTGGCCTGGGTGGTCATGGACTGGGCTCCTCGGTGCGGTACGTGAGGTCGGGACTGCCGGTCGGCCGGGGTGTGGCCGTCAGGCCAGGCGGATGCGCGGGTCGATCAGGGCGTAGGCGGCGTCGACGATGATGTTGAAGAAGACGATCAGGGTGGCGGCCACCACGGTGACGCCGACCAGCAGCGACAGGTCGGAGTCGCGGAACGAGTGGATCGCCAGCTCGCCCAGGCCGTGCAGGCTGAAGGTCGTCTCGGTGATGATGGCGCCGCCGAGCAGCACGCCCAGGTCGATGCCGAAGACGGTGACGATGGTGCCCATCGCGCCGCGCCAGGCGTAGCGCATGAAGACCGAGGTGCCGGACATGCCCTTGGCCCGCGCCGTCCGCACGTAGTCCTCGGACAGCTGCTCGACCATCGAGGAGCGGGTCATGCGGGTGTAGTTGGCGGTCCAGATCAGCGACAGCACGATCCACGGCACCAGCAGGCCGCCGGCCCAGCCGATCGGGTCCTTGGTGAACGGCACGTAGGTCGGCAGGTCCAGCAGGTTGGTGCTGTAGCAGAGCGCCCAGAGCGCGAGCGGACCGGCCACGTAGATCTGCATCGAGGAGGCCAGCAGCGAGAAGGAGCTGGCGACCTTGTCGGCGGCCTTGCCCTGCTTGTGGGCGGCCAGCATGCCGGTGCCGACGCCGACCAGCAGGAAGATGATCGCGGAGCCGACGGTCAGCGACAGGGTGGTCGGGAAGCGGTCCGCGAGGATGCCGCCGACCAGCTCCTTCTTGTCGAAGGAGTAGCCGAAGCACGGGGCGCCGCAGTGGGTGCCGTTGAAGGTGCCGCCGGTGAAGATGGTGCTCAGCCAGTTCCAGTACTGGACCGGCCACGAGTGGTCGAAGCCCATGTCGTGCCTGATCAGGGCGAGGTTCTCGGGCGTGCAGGTCTTGCCGCAGTAGAGCCGCGCCGGGTCCGCCGGGATCGCGAAGAACAGCGCATACGTGATCATCGAGACGATCAGCAGGATGACGAGAGCGCCGAGGGTTCGGCGGACGAGGAATCGGAGCATCGGACGGGCTCTCCTGATCGGGGCGGGACACCGGCAGATCGTGCCGGTGTCCCGCCGTGAGCTACTGCTCGGTGACGACTACTACTTGACGTAGATGTTGAGCGGGGACTGCAGGCCGGCCAGGGTGTCGAAGGTGACGCCGCCCAGGCCCGAGCCGTACAGGCTCAGCGAGCGCTGGTAGACGTCCGGGATCGACAGCGCCTTGTCCTGGAGCTTCTTGTCGAGCGCGGCCCAGGCCTTGCCCTGCTCCACCGGGTCGGCGATCTTCGCCGCGGCGTCGATCGCGGAGTTGATCTCCGGGTCGTTCACGTGGGCGTAGTTCGCGGCGCCGTCGGCGATGGCGCGGCCGTCCCAGACCGGCTGCAGCGAGGTGTAACCGGTCGGCCAGTCGGCGCCCCAGCCGCCCCAGTACAGGTCGTACTCGTTGTTGACCAGGCCGATGGCGTCGTAGTAGGTCTTCGCGTCCAGCGGCTTCGGAACGAACTTGAAGCCGGCCTTCTCCAGCGCGTCGCGGATCGCCTCGGTGATCTTCTGCTGGAGCGGGGTGTTGTTGTACGCGTAGACGATGGTGGTGCCCACCGCGTTCGCCTCGGTCAGCAGCTGCTTGGCGGCGTCCGGGTCGCCCTGCGGCTTCTTGAGGATGCCGTACGGGTCGTAGGACTCGTAGCCCAGGACGGTCGGGCTCATGTACGAGGTGGCGTAGTCACCGTAGGAGGTGCCGCCGGACAGCTGGCGGGTCTGCTGGTGCGGGAACGCCTTGATCAGCGCCTCGCGGACCTTCTGGTCCTTGATGCGGGTGTTGTTGATGTAGTAGTAGTCGACGTACGGGGTCAGGCCCTCGAGGGTGCGGGGCTTGAGCTTCTCGTCCGCCTTGACCTGGTCGATGTACGACGGGTACACGGTGTTGTGGAACGAGAAGGTGGTCTTGTCGTCGCCGTTGTCCGCCATGAAGCGCTCGGTGGACTGCTGCGCCTGGACACCGAAGGTCATGTGCCACTTGTCCGGGTAGGCGTTCCGGATCGGGTCGGTGGCCGGGTCCCAGTTGGGGTTGCGCTCCAGGTCGAGCGAGCGGTCGGTGACGTGCTCGACGATCTGGTACGGGCCGGAGGAGAACGGCTTCTTGTCGTACTCCTCCTTCGTGTCGTTGGCCTTCGGCACGATGCCGTAACCGGTCATCGCCAGGGTGAAGTTGGCGTCCGGGTGGACGTCCGCGAAGGTGATGACCACGGTCTTGGCGTCCGGGGTCTGGACAGCGTCGAGCTCCTTGCCGCCGTAGGGGCCCTCGTACGCCTCGCGGTACTTGTCGCCCGAGATCCAGGTCTGGATGTAGGTCGGGCCGGCCTTGATGAACGAGGCGTAGGTGCGCTCGATCGAGTACTTGATGTCGGCCGAGGTGATCGGGCTGCCGTCCTGCCACTTCACGCCGTCCTTCAGCGTGAACTTCCAGGTCTTGCCGCCGTCGGTGGTGGAGCCGGTGTCGGTGGCGAGGTCGCCGACGAGCTTCTGCGAACCGTCCGGGAGGGTCTTGTAGCCCGTCAGCTGGCGGGTGAACAGCAGCGAGACCTCGGCGTTGTAGTTCATGTAGATCTGCGCCGGGTCGAGGTGCGAGAAGTCGTCGCGGTCGATCATGTTGACCGTGCCGCCCTTCTTCGCGCCGTCCTCGGGGGCGGCCGGGCCCTTCGAGTCGTCGGCGGTGCCGACCGAGATCGAGGTGGCCTTGACCGGGGCCTTGGAGGCACCCGCCTTGCTGCCGTCGCTGTTGCTGTGGCCGCTGGAGCACGCCGTGGTGACGGTCAGGGCCCCGGCCACCAGAATGGCGGCGGCGAGCCGCGTCTTGCGAGAGCTCATCTTCATCCTGCCTGGGATAGTTGTACGGAATCTTCGTGGGTGTGCCCGGGGCCTGGCTTTCCCGTCCCCCCGGAGTCTTGAGGGTCTGTCAGCGGTTGGTCTTCGGGTCGAACGCGTCCCGGACGGAGTCGCCGAGCAGGTTGAAGGCCAGAACGAACACCACCATGGCGAGGCCCGGGAAGAGCAGGAAGGTGACGTCGGTCCGGAGGAAGCCCGAGGCGTCGGCGATCATGCGGCCCCAGTCCGGGACCGGCTCGGACACACCGACACCGAGGTACGAGAGGCCCGCCTCGGCGGTGACGAACGCCGGCAGGGCGAGGGTGGACTGCACCAGGATCGGGGTCCACAGGTTGGGCAGGATCTCCTTGAAGATGATCCGCATCGGGGAGGCGCCGGTGACCTTGGCGGCCTCGATGAACTCGCGCTCGCGCAGGGACAGCGACACGCCGCGCAGGATGCGGGCCAGGCCCA
Source organism: Kitasatospora sp. NPDC090308 (assembly GCF_044769485.1). Lineage (NCBI taxonomy): Bacteria > Bacillati > Actinomycetota > Actinomycetes > Kitasatosporales > Streptomycetaceae > Kitasatospora > Kitasatospora sp. NPDC090308. Next base: position 459,137 of record NZ_JBIVXY010000002.1, read on the forward strand.
TCCAGCCGAGCAGCGACAGCACGATGGTGACCGAGACGAACGGCAGCCACTCCGGCACGCCCTGGTCGGGCTTGACCAGCAGGCTGGTGACCACCGGCATGGTGGCGATCAGGAAGATCTGCGACGGGAACGACATCAGCACGTCGATGATCCGGCCGATGAAGTAGTCGAACTTGCCGCCGAGGTAGCCGGCCGCGATGCCCAGCGCGACACCGATCACGGTGGTCAGCAGCGAGGTGGCGACGGCGATGATCAGCGAGGTGCGGATGCCGTAGATCAGCAGGGTGAACACGTCGCGGCCGAGGCCCGGCTCCAGGCCGAACCAGAAGTCGCCGCTCATGCCGCCGTTGGGCCCGGTGGGCAGGCCGGAGTCGGTCAGCAGGCTGACGTCCTCCTGGCCGTAGTGGGTCTTCGGGTCCTTGCCGTACAGCATGGAGATGACCGGCGCGAGGATCGCCACCGCGACGAAGAACAGCACGACGCAGGCGCTCACCACCCCGGTGCGGTCACGGAGGAAGCGGCGCCACATCAGCTTCCCGGGAGAGAGGCCGCGGAAGCCCGGATCTGCGGGCGCGTCGGCCGTGGCGTTGTCCGCGAGGTCCGACGTCGGCCCGGGACGGGAGGTGTCCCCGTCCGTCGTGGCCCCAGTAGGCGTCGTCATGGTGCTAAAGCTCCCGACCGTGGTCCGTGCAGAAGCAAGGAGTAAGAACTTGGATGAATGGACTCTTGCAAGTCGTTTATCGAACGTCAAGAGTTCCTCAGTTGTCGACGGCCCATTTCCTCCTTCGTGCTGGAATGTCAACCACTTCGTAGTTCCCGAACTCTTGACACCGGCTCGGCGAGACGGTCAAAACCGGACAAACGGCGTCAATGATCGTTCACATGTCCGTAACGATGCACGGTCAGCTCCGCTATCAGGACGTCGAGTTCGAGACCGTGTCCGGATGACGCGCGTAGAGCAAGTGTCCGGTTTGACGCCATTCACCGCAAATGGCGGGCGCAATTGAGTGTCCGATAATCGGACGCCGGTGTTTTCGGGCATGCCTCAGCGAATTCATGGGTAGGGGTCACCCAATTCGGGCGGTCCGCGGGGAACCGCCCGACTGGCATTTTCCCGCCATTGGCGGGACTTCGCCGCGGCGTTACCGCCGGCAGTTGTTACTTCGTCCGCCCGGTGTTCCCGCGGACCGCGTCGACGGGCTCGGCGGGATCGGTCCGGCGGCCTCCCGGGCCCCGCCGCCGACGGGGTCCGGGGTGGGACCGCGCGGACACGACGGGGGGCGCGGCGCCGCCGCCGTGGCGGTCAGGGCGCGCGGGAGGGAGCGGGGTCTCGGCACGCGGCACATCTTGCGTACCGGCGAACTGACTTGTCGACCTGCCGCGGATCAAGTATTGGTAACGCCGCGTGGCCGCCCGGTTGCGGCGCCCGGTTCGCCCTGTTCCGTGACGCCAGTGGCGAGGATTCGCCAGTGGGGCCGGGGCGCCCGTCCGGCGCCCCGGCCCCACCGGTGGATTGACGGCCCGTCAGGCCGGGATCTTGACCGTGCGGTCCTTGCCGGTCTTCGAGACGCCCTGCGCGATGGCGTCCGCCACGTCCTGCGCGGTGATCGCCGTCTGCTGGCCGTTGCGGGTGGTCTTCAGCTTGTCGAAGGTGGTGCCGACGGCGGCGGCCAGCTTGTCCAGGTCCCACTTGAGGACCACGGTGCCGGACGCGTCCGGGGCCAGCACCAGCGCCTTGGCGGCGGTGTTGCGGCCGAAGGCGAACTGCTTGGTGCCCGAGGTGACCGTGACGTTGCCGTTCAGCACCTGCTTGCCCAGGTCGTCGGCGGCGGCCTGGAGCACGTCCTGGCCGACCTTCGGCTGGGCGTCGGCGACCGGCAGCACCACCTCGGCGTCCGCCCGGCCGGCCGCCCGGCCGCGGTACGCCTGCTCGACCAGGTCGGCGGCGGCGGCCGAGTCCAGCGCCTTGCCGCCGGCGCCCGGGACCACCTCGGTGCCGCCCGCCTCGGTGAAGCGGACGTAGCCCTCCTGGAGGCTCTGCCCCGACTTGGCGCCCAGGTCGTCCAGGGCGGCCTTCAGCTTCGCCCGGTCGACCCGCACCACCGGTTCGACGGCCTTGGCGCCGCCGGTCAGCGAACCCAGCACCTCGACCGGGTTGTAGCTGTGCTTGGTCAGCGCGTCCACGGTCGCCGTGGTGTCGAAGCTCAGCCCGGCGCTGGCCGGGTCCAGGGAGACCGGCTGGTCGCCGATCCTCACCTTGAGCGGCTGCTGCCCGGCCTTGCCGACCGAGCCGTCCAGCGCGGTCACCGCCTGGTCGCGGGAGTCGCCGCCGATGTCGGTGCCCAGCACCGTGGTGCCCTTGGGGATGTCCGACTGGTTCATCATCAGGCCCGCGCCGTACGCCGCCGCGCCGAGGAACAGCACGCCGCCGAGACCGGTCACGACCAGCTTCCGGCCGCGACCGCCCTTCTTCTTCGCGGCGGGCGCCGGCTCCTCCCGCTCGGCGGGCGGCCGGGACTCGGCCGGGGCGTCCGGGGCCGGGGCCCGGGACGGTTCGCGCTTGGGCGTCGCGGCCCGCGAGCCGCCCGGGAACGGCTGCGCGGCGGGCAGGTCGGCGAACCGGCCGCCGCCCTCGCCGGCCGGGCGGGGCCGGGGCTCCTCGGCGAACGGGTCGCCGCCGTCCGGGGACTTCAGGAACAGCTGGGTGGTCGGCGGGTCCGATATGCCGGCGCCCGGGGCCGGCTCGTCGCCGGTGACCGGGTCGAAGCCGCCGATCTGGGTGTCCTCCGGCTCCCCGGCGGCCTGCGGCGGCTCCGGGCGCTCGCCGCCGCGCGGCCCGGGGGCGGGGGTGGCGAACGGGTCGGCGGCGGCGAACGGGTCGGCGCCGGTCCGCGGCCGGCCCTGGCCGGGGTGCGGGGCCGCGAACGGGTCCTCGGCGGCGGCCGCGGACGGGCCCGGCTGCTGCGGATGCTGGGGCTGCTGCGACTGAGGCGGCTGCTGGGACTGCGGCTGCTGCGGCTGCGGCTGGGCGAACGGGTCCTGCGGGCCGCCCTGCCGGGCCTGCGGCTGCTGCCGCTCCGACCGCCGGGGCTGCTGCGCGGCGAACGGGTCCTGGGCGAACGGGTCCTGGGCCGCCTGGTCCGGCGCGAACGGGTCCGGCGCGGCGGCGGTCCGGAACGGGTCGCCCTGGTGCGGCAGCGGGTGGCCGCCGGTGCGCGAGGACGCCGCCGGGTCGGCCGGGGCGAACGGCGAGGCGGGCGCGCCGGACGGGCGCGGCGCGGGCTGCTGGGCGGCCTGCTGGGCCCCCGGGGCGCCCTGCTGGGTCCCCGGGGCGCCCTGGGCCGGCCCCGCCGGGGCGGCGGCGGCCGGGGCGGGCTCCGGACGGCCCTTCTGGCGCGGCTTGAACCACTCGCCGGTGGACTCCGACTCGGACGGCTTCGCCGCCTTCGCCGCGGACGGCTCCTGCCACTCCGGCGGCAGGGTCGGCGGGACGGCGGTGCGCGCCCCGCCGTCCATCACGCCGAGCACCGGGTCGCCCGCGCCGCCGCGGTGGCGCGGTCCGGACGGCTCGGCGGGCGGCTCGTCCTTGACCTTGCTCTGCACCACGACCGGCGGGATCGGCCGCGAACCGGGGATGTTGATCCGCACCCGGGTGGTCAGCGTGGTCTCCGTGGTCTTCGGCGCGGCGGCCTCGTCGGAGCGCGGACCGGGAGCGGTCCGTCCGGCGGCCGGGTCCGCGCCGAGCCCACCGGGCACGCCGGTGCCGTACGGCGGGGTGCCCGACGGGTACGCGTCGGGGCCGCCGCGGCGGGGCTGCGGATGGGCGTTGTCAGATTCGCGGCTGCTCAATGCTGCTCTGCTCCGGGTTCGCGGCCGGGCCGGCCGGGCCGTCCGCTGCGTATGGGGCGGGGACCGCCGGACGGCGGCCTGCGGCCGTGCGGCGGGCCGACCGGCCCCGGGGACATCGGCTGTTCACATGTCGGCTGCGGCGAGCGCCCCGCCACGCGAGTGGTGCCGAAGCTACCGTCCGACCCGGCCGGGCCGGACAGGGGGGTGGTCCGCCGGGGCACCACCTTACCGACAAGGCATCCGGGCCGGAGGACGACCGGGCACCCCGGTGGCCCCCCGACCCGCCGTGCGCTAGCGGCCGCCGTCCTTGACGGCCCGTCGGGGCTCCGGCGCCGGTACGCCGAACAGGAACCCGGAACGGGTCGGCAGGGTCGCGCAGACCACGCCGAGCACCGCGCCGCCGAACAGGTACAGGTACGCGGACGGAGTGGCGGAGAGCACCAGGTCACCCTCCGGACGGGGCGCCAGCAGCACCGCCAGCACCACGAACCAGCCGCCCAGCGCGACGCCCGCGCCGAGCTTGGTGCCGGTCGCCCGCAGCCCCCCGTAGAACAGCCCGGCGCAGGCCGCCAGCGCCAGGACCACGCCGAAGCCGCCCCACAGGGTCTGCACGAAAGCTCCGCACACCGACACCGCGGCGCCGAGCAGGAACAGCACGACGTACACCGCGATCCGGACGCCGCGCGGCGGCATCGGCTCGGCCAGGCGCTGCTCGCGGGTGCCGAGCAGGAGCTGCGGGAGCCTCACCGCTCCACCCCCGCGAACAGGTCGGTCTCCGGGTCGCCGGGGCCGGGCTCGCCGCGCACCAGCTCGTAGTACTCGGTGGCCAGCAGCGGCTGCCCGAGGCCGTTGCTGAGCGCGAAGTGGCGTCCGTCCACCGTGATCTGGGTGGCGTGCGCCCGCATCGCGGCGGCCTTCGCCCCGGCGTGCGCCGCGTTGTCCAGCACCGTGGTGACCGCCTTGTCGTCCACCACGCCGGGGATCTGTCCGACCGGGGCGGTGCCCGCGAACGGCGCCTCGGCGGCGGTCTCCGCGAGCGCGGCCTCGATCACCGAGCGGGGCACCCGGTTGTAGTAGACCTTGGCGATCCGCCAGGGCGCGCCCAGCTCCGGGCGGAAGTCCGGGTCGGCGGCCAGCTCGTAGCCGCGCAGCGCCACCCGGTGCGCCTGGATGTGGTCGGGGTGGCCGTAGCCGCCGTTCTCGTCGTACGTCACCAGCACCTGCGGCCGGACCTCGCGGACCACCCCGGCCAGCAGGCCGGCCGCCTCGTCCACGTCCGCCCGCCAGAAGCAGGACGGGTCGTCGTTGTCCGCGACGCCCATCATCCCGGAGTCCCGCCAGCGGCCCGGGCCGCCCAGGAAGCGGTGGTCGGTGACGCCCAACGCGCGCATCGCGGCGGCGAGTTCGCCGATCCGGTGGGCCCCCAGGGCGTTGTCGCGGCCCTGCTCCAGATGGGCCAGCTCCGGCGGGATCACCTCACCGCCCTCGCCCAGCGTGCAGGTCACCAGGGTGACCCGGACGCCCTCGGCCGCGTACCGGGCCATCGTGGAGCCGTTGTTGATCGACTCGTCGTCGGGGTGGGCGTGCACCAGCAGCAGCCCGCGCGAGTCGGCCGGGGGTACGGAGGTCATGCCCGGCAGCTTACGGCCAGGCCGCGGCCCGCCCGGAGGGGGACACCCCGGGCGGGCCGCGCACGATCCGGCGCCGCGCTAGAGGTCCAGGCCGTTGAGCATCCCGGCCAGGTTGGACGTCACCTGCTGGATCGTCGGCGCGATCGAGCTGGACGCCAGGTAGAAGCCGAGCAGCGAGCACACCAGCGCGTGGCTCAGCTTCAGGGTCGACCGGCGGACCAGCACCACGACCACCACCAGCATCAGCACGACGGCGGAGACGGACAAAGCCATGACGGCTCACACCCTTCCTCGGGTGCGCTGCCCCGGGGCGGGGCAGCGGGCGGAACGATGTTCCAGACATACCCGATGAGTGACGTCCAGGTGACGTTCCGTGAGGCGGCCCGGGGTGTCGCGCCGCCCGGTCCGGTCGGCAGCGCCCCCGGTCAGCGGCCCTCCGAACGGTCGTACGCCTCCTCCGGGCGGGCTGCGCCGTCCGGGTGATCACCGGCGGGCGGGGCCGTAGGGTCGGGCCCATGACGACCGAGAAGCCGCAGGACACCTTCCCCCGGCAGTACGCCCGCACCGGGCGGTTCACCGCGGGCGCGCCCCGCTCGTTCAGCGTCTCCCCGGACGGAGCCGGGGTGCTGTTCCTGCGCGCCCGCGGCGACGGGCGGCACGGCAACCTGCTGTGGCGGCTGGACGTGGCCACCGGCGTCGAGCGGGTGCTCGCCGACCCCGGGGAGCTGCTCGGCGGCGGCGCGGAGGAGCTGTCCGCCGCCGAGCGGGCCCGCCGCGAGCGCAGCCGGGAGACCTCCGCCGGGATCGTCGGCTACGCCCTGGACGCGGCCGGGCGCACCGCCGCCTTCGTGCTCTCCGGGCGGCTGTTCGCGGTCGACACCGACAGCGGCGCGACCCGCGAACTGCCCGCCGCCACCCCGCTGCTGGACCCGCGGCCCAGCCCGGACGGCACCCGGGTCGCCTACGCCACCCCCGGCGGCGAGCTGCGGGTGACCGCCGCCGACGGCAGCGGCGACCGGCTGCTGGCCGGGCCCGAGGCGGCCGGGGTCAGCTGGGGGCAGGCCGAGTTCATCGCCCAGGAGGAGATGGGCCGCGACCGCGGCCACTGGTGGGCGCCGGACGGGAGCGCGCTGCTGGCCGCCCGGGTCGACGACACCCCGGTGCGCCGCTGGTGGATCGCCGACCCGGCCAACCCCGGCCGCCCGCCGGTCGAGGTCGCCTACCCGGCGGCCGGCACGCCCAACGCCGAGGTCGGGCTCTGGCGGCTCGGCCTGGACGGCACCCGCACCGAGATCCGCTGGGACCGGGCGGCGTACCCGTACCTGGCCCGGGTGCACTGGTCGGCCGGCGGGCCGCCGCTGCTCCAGGTGCAGGCCCGCGACCAGCGCGAACAACTGGTGCTGGAGGCCGACCCGGCCACCGGGGAGACCGCGGTGCTGGTCACCGAGCGGGACCCGGACTGGCTGGAGCTGTTCGCCGGATCGCCGGTGCGGCGGGCCGACGGGCAGCCGGTGCGGATCACCGACCGGGACGGCGCGCGGGTCCTGACCGTCGGCGAGCGGGCGCTCACCGACGCCGGGCTGCACGTGCGCGCGGTGCTCGGGACGGACGGCGAGCGGGTGCTGTTCACCGCCTCCGCCGGGGCCGCCGAGTTCGAGCGCCGCCCGCCCGGCTGGCTGGGCGTCTTCGAGGCCGGGCCGGACGGCGTCCGGGAGGTCGGCGAGGGCGCGCTCGGCGCGGTGCGCGGCGGCGGCACCACCGTGCTCACCACCGCCCACCCGGCGCGGCCCGGCACCACCGTCACCGTGCACCGCGCGGGCGCCGAACCGCTGGTGATCGCCTCGCACGCGGCCACCCCGCTGCTGGCGGCCCGGCCGGTGTTCCGGTTCGCCGGCGAGCGGCGCATCCCGTGCGCGGTGCTGCTGCCCACCGGTTACGACCCGGACACCGCCGGGAAGCTGCCCGTCCTGATGGACCCGTACGGCGGCCCGCACGGGCAGCGGGTGGTGCGGGCGCACAACCCGCACCTGGTGTCCCAGTGGTTCGCCGACCAGGGCTTCGCGGTGATCGTCGCGGACGGGCGCGGCACCCCCGGGCACAGCCCCGGCTGGGAGAAGTCGATCAGCCGGCGCACCGCCGAGGTCTCGGTCCGGGACCAGGTCGACGCGCTGCACGCGCTCGCCGAGCAGTTCCCGCTCGACCTGGGCCGGGTCGCGATCCGCGGCTGGTCGTACGGCGGCTACCTGGCCGCCGCCGCGGTGCTCCGCGAACCGGACGTCTTCCACGCCGCGGTGGCCGGCGCGCCCGTCACCGAGCACGACCTGTACGACACCCACTACACCGAGCGCTACTACGGCGACCCGCGCACCGAACCCGAGTCGTACCGGGCCAACTCGCTGGTGGAGATGGCCCCTTCGCTGCGCCGGCCGCTGATGATCGTGCACGGCCTGGCCGACGACAACGTGGTGGTCGCGCACAGCCTGCGGCTGTCCACCGCGCTGCTCGCGGCCGGGCGCCCGCACACCGTGCTGCCGCTGTCCGGGGTGACCCACATGACCCCGCAGGAGCAGGTCGCGGAGAACCTGCTGCTGCTCCAGGTCCGTTTCCTGAAGGACGCGCTCGGCCTGTCGTGACCGCCCGGACCGTGACATCCGTCATGCGGAGGTCACGACGGCGCGCACTGCCGCCGACACCCCCGTCCCGGGGAGTCTGGAGGAGTCGGAGAGAACGGCTCTCGAAAGGACTCGGTTCGGATGACGACGGGAACGGGGGAGGTCGCGGCCTTCCGGAACGTCAGCAAGAGCTACGGCCGGGTGAAGGCGGTGAACGGCCTCGACCTGGTGCTGCGCCCGGGCGAGACGGTCGCCCTGCTCGGCCCCAACGGCGCGGGCAAGTCCAGCAGCCTCGACCTGCTGCTGGGCCTGCGCGAACCGGACGGCGGCACGGTCGAGCTGTTCGGCGGCACCCCCCGCGCGGCGATCGCGGCCGGCCGGGTCGGGGCGATGCTGCAGAGCGGCGGCCTGATGACGGACGTCAAGGTCCGCGAGATCGTCGAACTGGCCTGCAAGGTGCACCCCCGCGGCCACGGCGTCGACGAGGTGCTGACCACCGCCGGGATCACCGAGATCGCCGACCGGCGGGTCGACAAGCTCTCCGGCGGCCAGGAGCAGCGCGTCCGGTTCGCCCTCGCGGTGGCCGGCGCCAACGACCTGATCGTCCTGGACGAGCCCACCACCGGCATGGACGTCTCGGTCCGCCGCCAGTTCTGGGAGGCCATGCGGGCCCAGGCCGACGCCGGCCGCACCGTGCTGTTCGCCACCCACTACCTGGAGGAGGCCGACTCCATCGCCGACCGGGTCCTGGTCCTGCACAAGGGCCGGCTGATCGCCGACGGCTCCTCCGCCGAGATCAAGGCCCGGGCCGGCGCCCGCCGGATCGGCTTCGAACTCCACCCCTCCGACGGCGGCGCCTTCGACGAGGCCGTGCTGCGCGCCCTGCCCGGCACCGTCGGCCTGGACGTCAGCACCCGCGCCGACGGCGTGCGCACCGTCCGGATCCGCTCCGCCGACGCCGACGCCGGCGTCGCCGCGCTCTACAAGGCGGGCCTGTACCCGCGCGGGCTGGAAGTCACCAGCCTCGGCCTGGAACAGGCCTTCCTCACCATCACCGGCGAGCAGGACCGCAACGAGAGCGAAGAGGAGAACGCGCGATGATCACCCTGGTCAGGCTGGAGATCCTGCGCACCCTGCGCAACAAGCGGTACCTGATGTTCACCGTGCTCTACCCGGCGCTGCTGTACGTCTTCTTCATCAGCGCCTACGGCAGCGGCGGCACGGTGGCCGGCGGGGTCTCGGTCAAGTCGTACTTCATGGTCTCGATGGCCACCTTCGGCGCGGTCGGCGCCGTGCTGACCGGCTCCGCGCAGCGGATCTCGCTGGAGCGCAAGAGCGGCTGGACCCGCCAGCTGCGGCTCACCGCCCTGCCCGGCCGGGCCTACACCCTGGGCAAGATCGCCGCCTGCGCGGTCACCACGCTCCCCGCCATCCTGGTGGTCTTCGTGATCGGCGCGATCGAGGGCGTCGACCTCACCGCCGCCCAGTGGCTCGGCCTGGGCGTCGCGCTCTGGCTCGGCAGCTTCGTCTTCGCCGCGCTCGGCGTCGCCCTCGGCTACGCCGCCCAGCCGGACGCGATCCAGCCGGTCGTGATGATCGTCTACATGCTGATGGCGCTGTTCGGCGGCACCTGGTTCCCGGTCAGCGACTCGCTGAAGACCTACGCCCGGTTCAACCCGGTCTACGACTACAACCAGCTGGCCTCGTTCATCCACGGCCAGGGCGTGGCCGGCCTCCCGATCGTCGCGCTCGCCGCCTTCCTCGCGGTCTTCACCGCCGCCGCGGCCTACCTGTACCGCAAGGACGCCCAGCAGGCATGATGGCGCCCATGCAGACGCCCGCACCGGCCCGCCGCCCCGACCGGAACGGGGAGGACGGGCCGGACGGCCGTTGGACCACCTACCCCGGCGCGCCGGTGGACACCAAGCGCCAACTGATGGTCAAGCTCGCCTGGACCTCGGTCTGGGCGTTCTACCTGGCCTACCCGCTCCAGGACCTGGCGACCCGGCAGCACACCCGGTCGGCGACCGTCGCCGGCGCCGTCGCGCTGGTCGTCTTCCTGGCCGCCTACCTGACCGTCGTGATCGTCCGCAACCGCCGCGGCCACCCGGCCCGGCAGTACCTGCCGCTCGCCCTGATGGCCGCGATCGCCGTCGGCACCTCGTACACCCTCGGCGAGTCCTGGCTGACCCTGTTCACCTACACCTCGGTGTGCGCCGCGGTCACCTTCCCCGGCCGGCTCGGCATCGTCGGCGTCCTCGCCACCACCGGCGTCTTCGCCCTGGTCGGGCTGACCAGCCGCGCCGACGTCGAGACCATGGTCAGCATCGGCCTGCCCTGCGTGCTGGCCGGGCTCGCCATGCTCGGCATGCAGCGGCTGGTCACCACCATGCGGGAGCTGCGCGAGGCCCGGGCCGCCGTCGCCCACCTCGCCGCCTCCGAGGAACGGCTGCGGTTGGCCCGCGACCTGCACGACCTGCTCGGCCACTCGCTCTCGCTGATCGCCATCAAGGGCGAACTCACCGGACGCCTGATGGACGCCGGCAAGACCGCCGACGCCCGCGCCCAGGTCGCCGACATCGAACAGGTCGCCCGGCAGTCGCTGGCCGACGTCCGCAGCGCCGTCAGCGGCTTCCGCCGCCCCACCCTGCCGGTCGAACTCGCCGCCGCCCGCACCGCGCTGGCCGCCAGCCAGGTCGCGCTCGACGCCGACCCCCGGCTCGCCGAGGACCACCCCGGCCTGGGCCCCGAGGAGTCCGGCGTGCTCGCCTGGGCGCTGCGGGAGGCCGTCACCAACGTGGTCCGGCACGGCGCCGGCGCCACCCGGTGCGGCGTCCACCTCGACGAGACCTGGGAGGAGGACGGCCGCTACGCCGTCCTGGAGGTCGTCGACAACGGCCCCGGCCCCGGCAAGTCCGCCGCCGGCAACGGCCTGTCCGGCCTCGGCGAGCGGCTGGCCCAGGTCGGCGGCCGGCTGGAGACCGCCGCCGCCAACCGCGGCAAGGGCTTCCGGCTGCGCGCCCTGGTCCCGCTGCGGCCCGGACCCAGCGGGGAATAGGCTGCCCGACGTGACGGACGGAACGGATGCGCGACCGGTGCGGGTGCTGCTCGCCGAGGACCAGGGCATGGTGCGGGAGGCGCTCGCCGCGCTGCTCTCGCTGGAGGGCGACCTGGAGGTGGTCGCCCAGGTCGCGCGCGGCGACGAGGTGGCCGCGGCGGTGACCGAGCACCGGGTCGACGTCGCGGTGCTGGACATCGAGATGCCCGGCATGACCGGCATCGACGCCTGCGCGGAGGTCCGGAAGGCCAGGCCCGGGACGAAGGTCGTCATCGCCACCACCTTCGGCCGGCCCGGCTACCTGCGCCGGGCGATGGAGTCCGGGGCGGACGCCTTCCTGGTCAAGGACGCCCCCGCGGCAGAACTCGCCGAGGCCATCCGGCGGGTGCTGCGCGGCGAGAAGGTGATCGACCCGACGCTGGCCGCCGCGGCCCTCTCGGAGGGCGCCAACCCGCTCACCGGCCGCGAGCGCGACGTGCTCGCCGCCGCCGCGGACGGCGCGGTCAACGCGGACATCGCGGCCCGGCTGCACCTCTCCGAGGGGACGGTGCGCAACTACCTGTCGATGGCGATCCAGAAGACGGCCGCCCGCAACCGCGCGGAGGCGGTCCGGGTCGCCCGGGAGAAGGGCTGGCTGTAGGCCGCCGCCCGCGCACCGTCCGGCCGGGCGCGTTCAGTTGAGCCGGTGCCGGGCCGACCTCGCCTCCAGGCGGACCTTCGCCGCGCTCTCCGGATCGAAGGCGTCCAGGATCTTCGCGTAGTCCTCCATCTCGGCGGCGCCGCCCAGGAAGTCGCCGGTCTTGACCAGCAACTCGGCCCGCTCCAGGCGCAGTTGCGCGGGGTGGCGGGGCAGCAGCAGGGCCAGTTCGGCGGCCCAGAGCTGGGTGCGGGCGTGCTCGGGGCGGTCGGCGGCCCAGCGCCGGATGTTGCCCAGGACGCGCAGCACGGTGTCCAACGGCTGCGCCGGGGTGAGCAGTTCGGGGGAGAACGGGTGGCCGGAGGCGGCGACCAGGCGCTCCACGTCGGAGACGTCGAGCAGCCGGCCGCCGTGGAACGGGTCGGCCAGCACGTACTCGTCGCCGCCGCCCGGATCGCCCACCGCGACGATGAAGTGGCCCGGCAGCGCGATGCCGTGGACGGTCAGCCCGGCCCGGGCGGCCACCGCCGACCAGACCAGCGAGAGCATGATCGGCAGCCCGCGGCGGCGGCGCAGCACCTCCGGCAGCAGCGAGGACTCCAGCCGGAGGTAGTCGGACTGCCGGCCGTGGAAGCGCTCGCGCCCGCCGAGCACCGCCGCGAGCAGCGCGGCGGTCTCCTCCGGGCCGCTCGGGCGGCGTTCGGCGACGGCCTCGCGGATGGCCGCGGCGTGCCGGTCCAGGGCGGCCTGACAGGCCGTCAGGAGGGCGTCCGGGGACGGCTGTTCGGCACTGTCGCCGGGGTCGCCGAGGGTGTGCTCGGCGGCGGCGAGCAGGCACAGCAGCACCGGGTCGGGGTGTTCGCCCCGGGCTTCGGTGCGGAAGCGGGTTCTGCTCTGCTCGGTCACTGCGGCCTTCGGTTCAGCAGCGGTCGTGGCTCACTACAGGTGGTGCACGCTACCGCTGGGGAAGGCGGGCGTAGTGGTAAGTGTGACTGGTCGTGAAGCCCAGCCGGTCGTACAGCGCGATCGCGCCCCCGTTGTCCGCCTCGACCTGCAGGTACCCGCCGGTGGCGCCCTCCTCGGCGGCCCGGGCGGCGAGCGCGGCCAGCACGGCGGTGGCCAGGCCGCGGCGGCGGGCGGCCGGGGCGACCTCGACCGCGCCGAAGCAGGCCCAGGCGCCGTCCACCACCAGCCGGCCGATGGCCAGCGGGGTGCCGTCCGGGCCGGGGACGCGGGCGAACCAGACCGAGGGGCCGCCGTGCATCACCGCGGTGGCGGCCGCCTCCAGGGCGGGGTCGCCGCCCACCCGGCGGTACAGCGCCAGCCACTCCGGCCCGGCGGTGCGGGCGAGCCGGACGTCCGCCGGGCGACCGGCCCGGGCCAGCCCGCCGAGCGGGGCGGTGCGCACCAGGGTCGGGGCGAGGGCCGCGCCGAGCCGGTCCAGCTCGGCGGCCAGGCCGGGCGGCGAGCCGGGGGAGACCACCTCGACGTACGCGGGCAGCGAACGGGCCGCGTACCAGTCGCGCACCCGGTCCAGCGCCGCGTCCAGCGGCAGGCCCGGGTCGCCCAGCGTCTGCACCGAGTTGGCCCGCCGGGTGAACCCGGCCGAGGCGCGCAGCGTCCACCCGCCCAGCTGCTCCTGCTCGACGGCGGGCCAGCCGCGGGCGGCGATCCGCTGCAGCTCGACCGGGCCGGTCGCGGGCGCGGCCAGCCGCCGGGCCGGGAACGCCGGGACGGGCTTGCCGGCCACCAGCAGCCCGGCGGCGAAGCGCACCGGCGCGCCGCCGCGCGGCTCGACCGTCAACCCGTCGCCGTCCCACGAGGTGAGCACGCCGATCGCGTCGCGGAACACCGGACGCCCGTCCGCCACGCCGTCGACACGCCGGACCGACACCCGTCGTCCCACGTCAGACGGGCCTATCCGGACCTCCGGACGGGCCTCCCACGGCACCGCGCCGACCATGAACCGCACCTCCTGTGCATTTGCGTGCCCCGACCCGCGATACTAGGGGCGGGCATCGGCGACGCCGCGCGCAAAGCGCGACCGAGTAAACAGTAGGGCGGCAGCCCTTCCGAGGAGGAACGACAGCGTGACCTACGTCATCGCGCAGCCTTGTGTCGACGTCAAGGACAAGGCGTGCATCGAAGAGTGCCCCGTGGACTGCATCTACGAGGGCGAGCGCTCCCTCTACATCCACCCGGACGAGTGCGTGGACTGTGGCGCCTGCGAGCCGGTCTGTCCGGTCGAGGCGATCTTCTACGAGGACGACACCCCGGAGGAGTGGAAGGACTACTACAAGGCGAACGTCGAGTTCTTCGACGACCTGGGCTCGCCCGGCGGCGCCTCCAAGCTCGGCCTGATCGAGCGCGACCACCCGTTCATCGCCGCGCTGCCCCCGCAGAACGCCGACCACTGATCGGTGGCATCCACGCTGTGAGCACCAACGACAGCACGCACGCGCCGTTCCCGGGCCACCCGGGGGCGGCGCGCCGCGTCTCCGACCGCCTGCCGGTCTTCCCCTGGGACCGGCTCGAACCGTACAAGCGCACCGCCCTGGCGCACCCGGACGGGCTCTGCGACTTCTCCGTCGGCACCCCGGTGGACCCGGTGCCCGAGCTGGTCCAGCGGGCGCTGGCCGCGCACACCGACACGCCCGGCTACCCCACCGTGTGGGGCCCGCTGTCGCTGCGCGACGCGATCGCCGGCTGGCTGGGCCGCCGCTGCGGCGCCGAGATCGGCCCCGAGGCGGTGCTCCCCACCGTCGGCTCCAAGGAGCTGGTGGCCTGGCTGCCCGGCCAGCTCGGCCTCGGCCCCGGCGACCAGGTCGCCTACCCGAAGCTCGCCTACCCCACGTACGAGGTCGGCGCGCTGCTGTGCGGCGCCGAGCCGGTCGCCTACCAGGACGTCGACGAGCTGGACGGCTCCAGGGTCCGGCTGCTGTGGCTGAACTCGCCGTCCAACCCCACCGGACGGGTGCTGGACGCCGCCGAGCTGCGGCGCGCCGTCGAGTGGGCCCGGGAGCACCGGGCGCTGCTGGTCAGCGACGAGTGCTACCTCGAACTCGGCTGGGAGGCCGAGCCGGTGTCGGTGCTGCACCCGTCGGTCTGCGGCGGCTCGCACGAGGGCCTGCTGGCCGTGCACTCGCTCTCCAAGCGCTCCAACCTGGCCGGCTACCGGGCCTCCTTCGCGGCCGGCGACCCGGTGGTGGTCCGCGAGCTGCTGGAGGTCCGCAAGCACGGCGGCATGATCGTGCCCGCACCGGTGCAGGCGGCCACCGCGGCCGCCCTCGCCGACGACGCGCACGTCGCCGAGCAGCGGGCCAGGTACGCCCAGCGGCGCAGCGCCCTGCGGGCCGCGCTGGAGGCGTACGGGTTCCGGATCGAGCACTCCGAGGCGAGCCTGTACCTGTGGGCGACCCAGGACCGGCCGTGCTGGGAGAGCGTGGCCGAACTCGCCGAGCTGGGCATCCTGGTGGCCCCCGGCGACTTCTACGGCCCGGCCGGCGACCGGTTCGTGCGGGTGGCGTTCACCGCCACCGACGAGCGGGTGGCCTCGGCCGTGGAGCGGCTCAAGCGCTAGGCCCCCTCTCCCGGATCTTGCCGGCTCGGCGCGCGGCGCCGCGCGCCCGGCAAGCTCCGGAAGGGAGGGCTCGGCGGACAGCGCGGCACGACGGGCGCGCGGGAGGGGGCGGAGCCGGCCGGCTCCGCCCCCTCCCGCGTGCGTGCGCCGGATCAGCCGATCGGCAGGCCGCCGCCCTGGATGCCGCCGAGCAGGCCGCCGACCGGGCCCAGCGCGCCGGTCAGGCCGCCCAGCGGGCTGTCGCCGCCCAGCGAGGGCACGCCGCCGAGGCGGTTGGCGGACTCGTGCTCGGTCAGGCCCGCCAGGGTGCCCGCGACCGGCAGCGACTGGACCGCGCCGGTGACCGGGCCGAGCTTGTCGGCGGCCGGCAGGCCCTGGGCGAGCTTGTCGGTGGGCAGGCCCCGGGCCACGGTGGACAGCGGGGTGCCGGTGACCTTCTGGGCGGCCGGGACGACCTTGTCGGTGACGGCCGGGGCGACCTTCTCCTCGACCGCCGGGGCGACCTTGTCGGTGAGGGTGTCGAGCGAGCCGGTCAGCTGGCCGGCCTTGCCGAGCGGGCCGAGCTTGCCGAGCGCGTCGTCGGTGGAGGGCAGGTTGTGCGCGACGGTGTTGCCCGCCGCGTCGGCGGCCGCCGGGCCGCCCGCCGCCAGGGTCGCGGCGCCGGTGGTGCCGACCACGTGGCCCAGCTCGTGGGTGGCCCCCTGCACCGCGTCACCCGAGTTGGGGACGTCGGCCAGCTTGGTCACGCCGGCGCCCAGGTCGGTCTGCGGCACCACCTCGGTGGCGGAGGCGGCGCCCGCGGCCGCGAGCGGCGCCGCGGTGGCGGCGACGAGCAGCGCGGCCTGGGCGATCCGGCGCGTGAGGGGGAAGGACATGGTGCTCCTAAGAAGTGAGGTCGACGGTCCGCCGGGCGGCCGGCGCGGGGCCGGCCCGTCCGGCGGGCGACGTGTATGACCGCAAGAGCACCGGGAAGGTTTCGGCCGGTCAAGGTCAAGGGTTGGCAAAGATCGGACGATCCTTTTTCGGTCCGCGCGCACCCGCCGCCCCGGCGGCGGCCGGTGCAGAACCGTCACTCCCCTGCTGCGCCACGCCTCCGGGCCGGGGTGGCGCGCCGGGCGCGGGGCCGCCCGCCAGGAGGGCCGCCGTCAGCGGGAGTTGACCCGAATCACCCGGTGGGCGGTCACCCGCGCACCAGTGCGTCAACGCACCGTCGGACCGTCACTTCCCCTTGACCGGCTCGCCCAGCGTCACCAGCACCCGGTCCGACGGCGCGCCCGCCAGCGGCTTCCAGCCCTGCCCCGGCTTGTCCACCCGCCACACCCTGCCGTCGTACGCGACCTGGCCGATGCCCAGCGCGGCGGCCTGCGCCACCGACCAGTGCGCCAGCGCCCAGCCGGTCTGCCCCGCCCCGCCGGCGCCCGCCGTGCTCGCGGTCGGCTGCGGGGTGAGCGCCAGCACCTCGCGCGGGTCCTTGGCCGCCTTCTCGGCGCCCGCCACCGTCACCGCCTTGCCGAACTCCCGGCGCACCCGGTCCGACAGGTTGGCCGCGGTCGGGGCCGGCTCGGTCGGATCGGTCGGGACCGGCGCGGGCAGCGCGTGCACCACGCAGTCCAGCGCGGCCGGTTCGCGGCCGGTCAGCACCGAGGCCAGCAGCGCCGCGTTGTTCTCGTGCTTGGCGTACGCCTGCGGGTAGCCGCTGCGCTGCACCTGCTGGGCGGCGTCGGTCAGCGGCATCTGCGCGTACCCGTTCACCTTCACCAGCGCGTCCAGGAACTTGTCGGTCGAGTAGACCGGGTCCATGATCTGCTCGACGCTGCCCCAGCCCTGCGAGGGGCGCTGCTGGAACAGGCCCACCGAGTCCCGGTCGCCGCCCGCCAGGTTGTGCAGCTTCGACTCCTGGATGGCGGTCGCCAGCGAGATGGTCACCGCCCGCTCCGGCAGGCCGCGGGCCATCGCCACCGCCGTGATGGTGGCCGCGTTCGCCGCCTGCGGCAGCTCCAGCGTCCCCGAGCCGGCCGCGGTGGTGACCTTGCAGCCCTCGGCCGGGGGCGCGAGCTTGTCCCGGTTCAGCCACACCACCAGGCCGCCGACCACCGCCAGCGCCAGCACCCCGACCAGCACCCGCCGCCACGGCCGCCGCCGGCGCGGCGCCTCGTACCCGTCGTCGTACTCGGCGTCGTACCCGTCGTCCGCGGCGTCGTACCCGGCGTCCTCGGCCACGGTGGCCCCTTTCCCTGGTGGTGCGGTCGCCGCGGTCCCGGCCCGGCGCGCGTCGTTCGCGGACACCGTAACCGCTCGGACGGCCGTACGGGTCCGCGCGGTTGCGCGGGCGCCCGCGCAGCGGTCCGGCGGCTCGGTAGGGTGGCCGCCATGAGCAGCCCGAACGAGCCCCTCGACCTGACCCTCGACGGCGGAGCGCTGACCGCCCGCCTGGTCGACTTCCCGTCCGTCAGCGGCGAGGAGACCGCCCTGGCGGACGCCGTCGAGGCCGCGCTCCGGGCCCTCCCGCACCTCACCGTCGACCGCCACGGCAACAACGTGGTCGCCCGCACCCACTTCGGCCGGGACGAGCGGGTGGTGCTCGCCGGCCACCTGGACACCGTGCCGATCGCCGACAACGTGCCCTCGCACGTCGAGGGCGACCTGCTCTACGGCTGCGGCACCTCCGACATGAAGTCCGGCGTCGCCGTGCAGCTGCGGCTCGCCGCCACGCTCACCGAGGCCAACCGGGACGTCACCTACGTCTTCTACGACTGCGAGGAGGTGGAGGCCACCCGCAACGGCCTCGGCCACCTGTTCGCGACCCACCCCGACTGGCTGGCCGGGGACTTCGCCGTCCTGCTGGAGCCCAGCGGCGCCGTCGTCGAGGGCGGCTGCCAGGGCAGCCTGCGCGCCGACGTCACGCTCACCGGCGTCCGGGCCCACGCCGCCCGCGGCTGGCTCGGCGACAACGCCATCCACAAGGCCGCGGAGGTGCTGCGCCGGCTCGCCGAGTACCAGCCGCGCCGGGTCGAGATCGACGGCCTGGAGTACCGCGAGGGCCTCAACGCCACCCGGATCGACGGCGGCGTCGCCGGGAACGTCATCCCCGACGAGTGCACCATCCACGTCGCCTTCCGGTTCGCCCCCGACCGCACCCTGGAACAGGCCGAGGAGCACCTGCGCGAGGTCTTCGAGGGCTACCGGCTCGACATCGCGGACGCCTCGCCCGCCGCGCTGCCCGGCCTCGGCCTGCCCGCCGCCCGGGCCTTCCTGGCCGCGGTCGGCGGCGAGCCCCGGGCCAAGTTCGGCTGGACCGACGTGGCCCGGTTCTCCGCGCACGGCGTCCCCGCCGTCAACTACGGCCCCGGCGACCCGAACCTGGCCCACAAGCGGGAGGAGCACTGCTCGCTGAGCGCGATCGCCGAGGTCGAGCAGCGGCTGCGGGACTGGCTGAGCCGGTAGCCGGTAGCCGGTAGCGGGCGGGGGCGGACGGGCAGCGGCGGGGGCCGAACGGGGGCCGCGCGAGCGGAGGTTCGTCCGACCCCCGCCTGCGCGACCACCGTTATTTACCTCGGATCGTGCCTCGTCAGGCGTAGTGTTCCGACATGACAGCCAACGGAGATGAACCCGTCCGCCGGCAGAAGAAGCCGTGGCCCGAGAAGCGCAAGGGCCCGGTCCTGCTGCGGCGCGACCAGGTCGAGACGAGCACGACGGACCAGCGGCTGCTGGACACCACCGGGCCGTCCGACTGGTTGCACACCGACCCGTGGCGGGTGCTGCGGATCACCTCGGAGTTCGTCGAGGGCTTCGGCGCCCTCGCCGAACTCCCCACCGCGATCAGCGTGTTCGGCTCCGCCCGGACGCCGGTCGGCTCGCCCGAGTACGAGGCAGGGGTGGAGATCGGCCGGGCGCTGGCCGAGGCCGGCTACGCGGTGATCACCGGTGGCGGGCCCGGCGCGATGGAGGCCGCCAACAAGGGCGCCACCGAGGCCGGCGGGCTGAGCGTCGGCCTGGGCATCGAGCTGCCGTTCGAGCAGGGCCTGAACGAGTACGTCGACCTGGGCCTGAACTTCCGCTACTTCTTCGTCCGCAAGACGATGTTCGTGAAGTACGCCCAGGGCTTCGTGGTGCTCCCCGGCGGACTCGGCACCCTGGACGAGCTGTTCGAGGCGCTCACCCTGGTGCAGACGAAGAAGGTCACCCGGTTCCCGGTGGTCCTGTTCGGCAGCGCCTACTGGGGCGGCCTGGTGGAGTGGCTCAAGTCCACCCTGGTCGCCCAGGGCAAGGCCAACCCCGCCGACCTCGAACTGTTCCACGTCACCGACGACGTGACCGAGGTGCTGAAGGTCCTGGACGCCGCGCGGGGGCCGAAGGGCACCCCCGCGTAGCGCGCGGGACGACGGGCCGTCAGGCCAGCCCCCGGCGGGCCACCGCCGGGGGGCGGGTGCCGCGGATCGAGGCCACCATGTCCAGCACCTGCCGGGTCTCGGCGACCTGGTGCACCCGGTAGACCCGCGCGCCCAGCCAGGCCGAGACCGCCGTGGTGGCCAGGGTGCCGAGCAGGCGCTCGTCCACCGGCTTGTCCAGGGTCTCGCCGACGAAGTCCTTGTTCGAGAGCGAGACCAGCACCGGGAAGCCGGTCGCGGTCATCTCCGGCAGGCGGCGGGTCGCCTCCAGCGAGTGCCGGGTGTTCTTCCCGAAGTCGTGCCCCGGGTCGATGATCAACCCGTCGCGGCGCACGCCCAGTTCGAGCGCCCGCTCGGCCAGGCCGACGGTCACCGCCAGGATGTCCGCCATCACGTCCTCGTACCCCACCCGGTGCGGGCGGGTGCGCGGCTCGGCGCCACCCGCGTGCGTGCACACCAGGCCCGCGCCGTACCGGGCCGCGACCTCGGCGAGCTTCGGGTCGAAGCCGCCCCAGGCGTCGTTCAGCAGGTCCGCGCCGACCTCGCAGACCGCCTCGCCGACCTCGTGCCGCCAGGTGTCCACGCTGATCACCGCGTCCGGGTGGCGCTTGCGCAGCTCCGCCACGAACGGCACCGTGCGGCGCAACTCCTCCTCCACGGTGACCTCCTCGCCCGGACCGGCCTTCACCCCGCCGATGTCCAGGATCGCGGCGCCCTCGGCCACCGCCCGGTCCGCGGCCGCGAAGGCCGCCTCGTCGGCGAAGGTCGCCCCCCGGTCGAAGAACGAGTCCGGGGTGCGGTTCACGATCGCCATGACGACCAGCTCGTCCGGGCCGAACTCCCGTGTGCCGAGGCGTAGTGCCACCGGTGTCTCCTCCTCAGCGCTCCCGGGTGCAATGATGGGCCCCGGCCTGTACCGGGACCATGATCCCACCGTAGCCCTCGCGGGCGGGCCGAAGCCGACCGGGAACTGCCGGGAACTGACGGAGGACAGCTCGTGTTCGTGGTGATCGTGATCGCGATGGCCCTGGTGGTCGGCGGCGCCGCAGTGGTGGCGCTGGGCGGCGGCGGAACACTGCCGGAGGCCGAGCACGACCGGCTCACGGTGCGCCTCCCGCAGGACCGCGCGCTCAGCCGCACCGACGTCGACGAGCTCCGCCTCCCGATGGCGCTGCGCGGCTACCGGATGGACGAGGTCGACGACGTGCTCGACCGCCTCGGCGCGGAACTCGCCCTCCGGGACGCCCGGATCGCCGAACTGGAGGCCGTCGGCGTGGTCCGCGGCTCGGTGGCGGCGGCCGAGGGCGCGGCGGGTGCGGCGGGCGCGGCCGGGGAGCCGCTGCCGGGGCTGGAGGCGTTCACCACCGTCCTGGAGAAGGAGCCGCAGGGCCCGGCGGTCGGCGAGGTGACCGAGGCCGCCGAGGCCGGCGAGGCCGGCGAGACCGGCGCGCAGGGCACCGACGTGGTCGCGGACGAGGACGCCGCCACCGCCGCCGAGCACAAGGGCGACCGCGCGTGACGGGTGCGGTCCTCGGGGCCGACGGGCTGCGGCGCTGCGGCTGGGGCGACTCGGCCGAGGACTACCGGGCCTACCACGACACCGAATGGGGCCGCCCGGTCCACGGCGACCGGGCCCTGTTCGAACGGATCTCGCTGGAGGCGTTCCAGTCCGGGCTGTCCTGGATCACCATCCTGCGCCGCCGGGAGGGCTTCCGGGCGGCCTTCCGCGGCTTCGACCCCGCGGCGGTCGCCGAGTTCGGCGACGCGGACGTCGAACGGCTGCTGGCCGACACCGGGATCATCCGCAACCGGGCCAAGATCCTGGCCACCATCGCCAACGCGCAGGCCGCCCGGACGCTGGCCGACGGCGAACTCGACGCCCTGATCTGGAGCCACGCCCCGGACGGCGACCGCCCCGCTCCGCCGACCCTGGCCGACGTACCGGCCGTGACGCCGGAGTCCACGGCACTGGCGAAGTCCCTCAAGCGGGCCGGCTTCCGCTTCGTGGGCCCGACCACCACGTACGCGCTGATGCAGGCGTGCGGCCTGGTCAACGACCACCTCGCGGACTGCCACGCCCGCTAGCCCCTCCACCCCGGAGCCGCCCGGGCGGCCACGCCCCGCCGTGAGCGGATCTCACCGGGGGTGTCGTTCCTCTTCGCGCGTCCCCCGTGTTTCTGGCGGGTTGGGGGGTGTGGGTGGGAGTGCGGTTTCCGGCTTCGCCGGGCAGGCAGGGGGTGGATCGTTTGAGCCGCTCGGGCGGCTACGGCCTGCTGTGAGCGGATTTCACCGGGGGTGTCGTTCCTCTTCGTGCGGCCCCCGTGCTTCTGGCGGGTTGGGGGGTGTGGGTGGGAGTGCGGTTTCCGGCTCCGCCGGGCAGGCAGGGGGTGGATCGTTTGAGCCGCTCGGGCGGCTACGGCCCGCCGTGAGCGGATCTCACCGGGGGTGTCGTTCCTCTTCGCGCGGTTCCCCGCGCCCCTGGCGGGGCGCGGGGGTCGTGCGGGGGCTGCTCTCTTGGTTCTGCGGGGCCCCGCGGGGGCGGTCAGCGGCCGACGAAGGCGGGCTTCTCCTTGGCGAGGAAGGCGTCGACGGCGATGCGGTGGTCCTCGCTCTCGCCCGCGAGGGTCTGGAGTTCGTCCTCCTTGTCGAGCAACTCGTCCAGGGAGTGGGAGGCGCCGTAGGCCAGGGACGCCTTGATCGCGCCGTAGGCGACCGTCGGGCCGTTGGCCAGGGCGAGGGCGAACTCGTGTGCGGCGGCGGCGAGTTCGGCGGCGGGCAGGACGCGGGTGGCGAGTCCGAGGGCGAGCGCCTCCTCGGCGCGGACGGTGCGCGGCAGCATCAGCAGCTCGGTGGCCCGGGCGTGGCCGACCAGCCGGGGGAGGGTCCAGGAGGCGCCGGAGTCGGCGGTGAGGGCGACGCCGGCGAAGGAGGTGTTGAAGCCCGCGGTGTCGGCGAGCAGCCGGAAGTCGCAGGCGAAGGCGAGCGAGGCCCCGGCGCCGGCGGCGATGCCGTTGACCGCGGCGACGGTGGGCTTGCGCATCCCGGCCAGGGCCCGGACCAGCGGGTTGTAGTGCTCGGCGACGGTGCGCAGCGCGCCCTCGCCGGTCTCGCGCTGGCGCTGGAGCAGTCCGACGTGCTCCTTGAGGTCCTGGCCGACGCAGAACGCCTTGTCGCCGGCGCCGGTGAGCAGCACGGCCCGGACCCCGGGGTCGGCCGCGGCGGTGGTGACGGCGTCCCGGAGGGCGACCTTGGTGGGGACGTCGAGGGCGTTCATGGCGGCGGCGCGGTCGATGGTGAGGACGGCGAGGGCGCCGTCGCGCTCGTAGCGCACGGTGTCGGACATGGTGAGGGCTCCCGGGTCGCGGTGGCTGTCGTGGGCCAGCATGCCGGAGCGCGGGCGGGCGGGGGAGTGTGAGGTGGCGCACCCCCGGCGGGCGTGTCGGACTGCGCGGGGATGCGGCTTTCGGCAGGTAATCGGGGCTTTTCGGCTGGTTGGAGGAGTTTGACGCAGAGAGTGATGTTGGTCATCCAGCCGTCGCATGCGGGATAATGGCTTCCGATCAATGCGTTCGATACCGGCGGTGGACGGACTGTCCGGTGCGTACCTGAACGGTTGCAGGAAGGGGAACGAGCATGGCGGCCATGAAGCCGCGGACGGGTGACGGCCCGCTGGAGGTCACCAAAGAGGGGCGGGGCATCATCATGCGAGTTCCGCTCGAAGGAGGCGGGCGCCTGGTGGTGGAGCTGACGCCCGACGAGGCGGACGCTCTGGGCGAGGCCCTCAAGAAGGCCTGCGGCTGATCTGCAGGTGGTGACCCCGCATCTCCCCGGGCGATCGGCGAGGTGCTCGACGGGCCCGGCCCCCCGCTGCGGGGGGCCGGGCCCGTTCCGCACCGCCCCGGGCCCTGCCGCCCCGGACCGGTGCGGAAGGGCCGTCCCGGGCCGGTCAGCGCTTGACGGCGCAGAGCAGCCCGTCGGAGACCGGGAGCAGGGCGGGCAGCAGGATCTCGCTCTCCCGGATGTCGGCGACCAGGTCGCGCACGGCGCGGGTCTGCGGGTCGTCGAGTTCGGGCTCGGCCAGCCGGCCCTCCTGGAAGACGCCCTCGAAGCAGACCACGCCGCGCGGCCGCAGCAGCCGCACCGCCTCGGTCAGGTGCAGCCGGGAGTCGGCCGGGTCGCCGTCGCAGAAGACCAGGTCGTACTGGCCGTCGGCGAGCCGGGGCAGCACGTCCCGGGCCCGGCCGGGGATGCAGCGGACCCGGTTGCCGGCGAACCCGGCGGCCCGGTACGCCTCGCGGGCGTACTGCTGGCGCACCGGTTCGGAGTCGACGGTGGTGAGCACCCCGTCCGTGCGCATGCCGCGCAGCAGGTAGACGCCGGAGACGCCGGTGCCGGTGCCGACCTCGACCACCGCCTTGGCGTCGAGGGCGGCGGCGAGCAGCCGGAGCGCGGCGCCGCCGCTGGGGCCGATCGCGCGTATGCCGGTGCGGGCCGACTGGGCCCGGGCGTAGGTCAGCACCGCGTCCTCGCCGACGTAGGTGTCGGCGAGGGCCGCTCGCTGGGGCCCGAACTCGGTGATGGCTGCCTCTTCCGGAGCGCCGGTGCCGACCCAAGTCGACAAATTCCAGCGACAGACTACTGGCCGCCCGGGAACCGCGTTCGACGGCTGGCCGTTGGACTGCTACGGGCGGCCCGACCGCCCGGGGCGGTCGCTGTTCGACGGCTCTTATCCGGGCTTGACGGGTGAGGTGGATATGGTGGTGGCTCTGCTGGGCAGAAGAGCCGACCGAGGAGGTGTGGCCGAGGGCGACGTCCCTGTGCAGCGGCACTCCCGCGGCCTCACGTCGATCCGCACGCCGAAGCCCGTGATGAACCAGTCTGTGCACTCCCCCCTGGACAAGTCGACCGCAGCCGACGACACGGTGGCCGGGGCCGCCGGCACGCTCGCGTCCTTCGCGGAGGGGCCCGACGCGCAGAGCTGGACGCCGCCCAGCTGGGAGGAGATCGTCGAGGCGCACAGCGCCCGGGTCTACCGCCTGGCGTACCGGCTGACGGGCAACCAGCACGACGCCGAGGACCTCACCCAGGAGGTCTTCGTCCGGGTCTTCCGCTCGCTCTCCACCTACACCCCCGGCACCTTCGAGGGCTGGCTGCACCGGATCACCACCAACCTGTTCCTGGACATGGTGCGCCGCC
The DNA here is from genome assembly GCF_044769485.1 of Kitasatospora sp. NPDC090308. Classification (NCBI taxonomy): domain Bacteria; kingdom Bacillati; phylum Actinomycetota; class Actinomycetes; order Kitasatosporales; family Streptomycetaceae; genus Kitasatospora; species Kitasatospora sp. NPDC090308. The sequence continues at coordinate 484,088 of NZ_JBIVXY010000002.1, forward strand.
GCCAGCGGATCCGCTTCGACGCCCTCGGCGAGGACGCGGCGGAGCGCCTGGCCAGCCGCGAGCCCAGCCCCGCCCAGCACTTCAGCGACACCCACTTCGACGCGGACGTCCAGCAGGCGCTGGACACCCTCGCCCCGGAGTTCCGCGCCGCCGTGGTGCTCTGCGACATCGAGGGCCTCTCCTACGAGGAGATCGCCGCCACCCTCGGGGTGAAGCTCGGCACCGTCCGCAGCCGGATCCACCGCGGCCGCTCGCACCTGCGGGCTGCCCTCAAGCACCGGGCGCCGAACGCCGCCGCGGGCCGTTCGCGCCGGGGCGGCTCCGCCGAGCCCGTGCCGGTCGGCGCCGAGCAGGCCGTCAGCGACCGGAGGGGGTCATGAGCGATCGCGCCCCCGAGCGCGCGGACGCCACCGGCCGCTCGCGCTGGGCGCCGCTGCGCCGCGCCGAGCAGCCGGCCCCGCCCGGTCCCGAGCCGCGCCCGTCGGCGGTCCGCCCGGTCGAACCGGCCGCCGAGGAGCACCACCTGGGCGAGCGGCTGTCCGGTTACCTGGACGGCGAGCTGGGCCACGACGCCCGCGAGCGGGTCCAGGCCCACCTGGCGACCTGCCCGGACTGCCTGGCCGAGGCCGAGCAGGCCCGGTCGGTCAAGCGCGCGCTGAGCGAAGCCGGCACGCCCGGCCCGTCGGCCGCCCTGATGGCCCGGCTGATGGCCGTCGCCGCGCTGCCCGAGGAGCAGGACGGTCCGGACGGGCCGCCCGGCGGCACCGGCGGCTCCGGTTCCGGCGGCGTGTTCGGCGGCAGCCGGCTCACCGGCGGCTCCTTCGGCCGCGGCGCGGGCTTCGGCGGCGGCGCGCTCGGCGCGGACGCCCCGATACCCGGCATCGACCCGCGGGCCGGCCTGTTCGGCACCCGCCCGTCCGCCCTGCCGGGCCGCGAGCCGGACGCTGACCTGCGCCCGCTGGCCGCCGGACTCGGCGAACTCCCGGTCTCCCGCCCGGCCGCCCGCGGCCGTCGGCTGGTGTTCGCCGCCGCCGGGGCGTTCTCGGTCGCCGCCGTCACCCTCGGCGGGGTCGGCAGCGTCACCGCCGGCCAGAGCCCCGGCCGCCAGCCCACCAGCGTCACCCCGGTCGGCGGGGCGGTCGTCCCGGTCAACGCCCAGCAGCCGGTGGACGTGCAGGAGTACCCGCTGCGCGCCCGCTACCAGCTCAGTACGCCCGCGCCCACCGGTGACCCGAGGCAACTCCTGCGCTAGCCTGCCTTCACCGGCACGCCGTCGACGCCGGTCACCCGGGTGGTCTTTACCACGGTTTCATCCGCCGGGGGCCGGGGGAACGGCCGCCCGCGTTTACCCTTGTGATTCAGCGATGTCGGGTGCTGGGAGTTCAGGTGTTCGGAGACATAGGCGGACTGGAGGTCGTGACGGTCATCGTCATGGCCATCGTGATCTTCGGCCCGGACAAGCTCCCCAAGCTGATCCAGGACACGATGGGCTTCATCCGCAAGGTCCGCTCCTTCGCGGACAGCGCGAAGGAGGACATCCGCAGCGAACTCGGGCCGGAGTTCCAGAACTTCGACTTCGAGGACCTCAACCCGAAGACCTTCGTCCGCAAGCAGCTGCTCGGCGACGGCGACGACCCGCTGGGCCTCAAGGACCTCAAGGACAGCGTCGACCTCAAGTCCGCGCTGAACGGCGACCCCACCCCGACGCCCACCGCCTCGGTCGACTTCGCCAAGAGCGCCACCGCCGGCGCCGGTCCGGCCCTGGCGGTCGGGGAGCGCCCCCCGTTCGACCCCGACGCGACCTGACGCCGCCCGCGCCCGGCCGCCCCCTCCGGCCCTTCCGACGCCCCGTCCCACTCCGGTAGGACGGGGCATCGCCGTCCGCGCCGCTATCGTGTCCACTGCCCCTCCCGGACGGCGGACCTGTGGGTTCCGTCACGCCTGGCCGTGTCCGGCCCGGTTCTTCCGGCCGGAAGGGCCCGGGTGCGCGACCATGGAGCGCCCGGGGAGCACAGCTGAGGAGGCCCGCAGTGGACGTCACGCACCGTACGGGGAGCATCGCCGCCGCCCGCCGCGCCATCGACCCGCTGGCCGGCTACCGCGCCGCCGACTTCCCCTGGTACGGCCTGGACGAGGGCTGGACCGGCCGCCGCTGGCTCGGCCAGGTCGGCACCGGCCAGCGCGGCGCCGAGCCGGGCACCCCCGACTACGGCACCCTCGGCCACGGCGACGAGCCCGCCCGCGGCCCCGAACCGCGCGACACCCGCCGCTTCGCGGTGGTCGTCACCGTCGCCCGCCGCGAGGTCCGCCGCAGCGCCGACAACACTGGCACCCTGGAGGCCACCTCCGCCTCCTCCGCCGCCTGGCTGGCCGGCTCCGGCCTGCTCACCGCCACCTGGCCCGGCAACCTCGACCGCACCCTGCGGCAGAACTGGCTCGACCAGCAGTCCGCCCTCGCCTGGGACCTGGCCGACGACCTCGACGGCCCCGCCTGGTCCTCGCTCACCCTCCCGGTCAACGGCCTCCCGCAGCCCTTCCGCTACCGCGAGTCCGAACACGGCTGGGTCCTGGCGGGCGAGGCCCCCGGCGTGCTGATCGGCGCCTACGGCCGCTCGGTGTCCGCGTACGGCGTCGGCTTCACCGCCGTCGCCGACCTGGGGACGTACGACGGCAAGTAGGCCCCGGCCGGCCCCGCGGAGCAGCGGGAGGAGCCGTCGTCCTGCCGGCTGATCCGGCCGCCCCGGCACTCCGGCACCGGGGCCCGGTGGCTCCCGGGGAGCGGCAGCGTGACGACGAGCACCGCGATCGAGCCGCGGCGGCTGCCGGACCGGGTGGCGAGCACCCCGGCCGCCGGCACCAGCAGCAGGCCCAGGGCCGACAGCGCCGTCGGGCGCCCCGTCTCGCCGCCGTCCGTCCACACCCTGTGGACAGTCCCGCCCGCCCGACCGGTTCCGGAGCCCCACCGTGCAGATATCCTTCGCCACCGCCCCCGGTCACCCCGGCCGACCGAACGAGGACCTCGTCCTGGCCGGCCCCGACACCGTCCTGGTCCTCGACGGCGCGGGCCTCCCCGACGGCACCGCGACCGGCTGCGCGCACGGCGTGCCCTGGTTCGTCCGCACCCTCGGCACCGAACTGCTCCACCGCGCCCTGGACGGCACCCGGCCCCTGGCGGACTGCCTGGCCGACGCGCTCGCCGCCACCGCCCGGCACCACGGCCCCGCCTGCGACCTCGCCCACCCCATGACACCCACCGCCGCCGTCGCCCTGCTGCGCCGCACCGAGGACCGCGCGCAGTGGCTGGTGCTCGCCGACTCCACCGTCCTGCTCGACCTCCCCGACGGCCTGCGCGCCGTCTCCGACCACCGCGTCGGCGAGGTGACCGACCGTCAACTCCGCGACCTCGCGCACCGCCTGGACGGCCTCCTCGCCGCCGACCGCCGCACCCTCCTCGCCGACGCCCAGCGCCAGGCGATGAACACCCCCGACGGCTACTGGGTGGCCGGCCCCGACCCCGCCGCCGCCCACCACGCCCTCACCGGCACCGCCCCCTGGCCCGACCTCCGCTCCGCCGCCCTCCTCACCGACGGCGCCGCCCGCCCCGTCGACGACTTCGCCACCACCGACTGGCCCACCCTCCTCACCCTCCTCCAGGACACCGGCCCCCAGTCCCTCATCGACCACACCCGCACCCTCGAACACACCGACCCCCACCACACCCGCTGGCCCCGCACCAAGACCCACGACGACGCCACCGCCGCCCTCCTCCGCCCGCACCAGACCAAGGAGACAGCCAGCCAATGGACCAGTACGAAAGCCACGTCGGCGCGGCCAGGCAACTGCTGACCGAATCCCACCGCCGCCGCAACGGCCACTTCACCCCCGAACAGGCCGCCGCCTTCGCCCAGGTAGAAGCCCTCCTCGCCATCGCCGCCGCCATCCGCACCCACCCCACCACCCCCACCGCCCACGCCGCCGCCCAAGCCGCCGCCATCACCGCGACCCCGCCCACCCACCCCCCGCAGTGACCACCCCGACGTGCCCCCGCCGACACACCGCCCGACAACGACGACCGCCGACCACTCCCCGGCGGTCAGGGCAGTGGTCGGCGGTGGCGCGACGGGCCGGAGAACCCGACCGTCAGAACTTGTTCCTCGGGGTCAGCCCCAGCGAGAGGCCCGAGAGGCCGCGCTGGCGGCCGGAGAGTTTGCCGGCGATGGTGCGGAGGGCGGAGCCGGCGGGGGAGTCGGGGTCGGTGAGGACGACCGGGCGGCCGTCGTCGCCGCCCTCGCGGAGGCGGACGTCGATGGGGATGGAGCCGAGGACGGGGACGGTGGCGCCGACGGTGCGGGTGAGGGCGTCGGCCACGGTCTGGCCGCCGCCGGTGCCGAAGACGTCGATCATCTCGTCGCAGTGCGGGCAGGGCATGCCGGACATGTTCTCGATGACGCCGACGATCTTCTGGTGGGTCTGGAGGGCGATGGTGCCGGCCCGTTCGGCGACCTCGGCGGCGGCCATCTGGGGGGTGGTGACGATCAGGATCTCGGCGTTCGGGACGAGCTGGGCGACCGAGATGGCGATGTCGCCGGTGCCGGGGGGCAGGTCGAGCAGGAGGACGTCGAGGTCGCCCCAGTAGACGTCGGCGAGGAACTGCTGGAGGGCGCGGTGCAGCATCGGGCCGCGCCACACCACGGGGGCGTTGCCCGGGGTGAACATGCCGATCGAGATGACCTTCACGCCGTTCGCCGACGGCGGCATGATCATGTCCTGGACCTGGGTCGGCCGGCCCTCGACGCCCAGCATCCGGGGCACGCTGTGGCCGTAGATGTCGGCGTCCACCACGGCGACCTTCAGCCCGTCCGCGGCCAGCGCCGCCGCCAGGTTGACCGTCACCGAGGACTTGCCGACGCCGCCCTTGCCGGAGGCCACCGCGTAGACCCGGGTCAGGGTGCCGGGCTTGGCGAACGGGATCTCCCGCTCCGGGGCGCCGCCGCGCAGCAGCTGGGAGAGCTCGCGGCGCTGCTCCTCGCTCATCACGTCGAGCTCGACGGTGACCGAGGAGACCCCCGGCACCGCGGAGACCGCGTCGGTGACCCGCTGAGTGATCGTCTCGCGCATCGGACAGCCGGAGACGGTGAGGTACACCGCGACCTTCACCGCGCCGCCGTCGCCGGTCTCGACGGACTTCACCATGCCGATCTCGGTGATCGGGCGGTTGATCTCCGGGTCGTGGACGCTCGCCAGGGCTTCCCGGACGGACTGCTCCGTCACCCCGGTCGCCACCTCTGTCTCGTTGGCCATGTGTTGATGGTACGGCGCGGCGCCCGGCCCCCGACTCGTCGGTAGCGTGCCGCCGGTCACAGCGTGTCGGCGGACTCCCGGCGCTCGTCGATCTCCTTGAGCAGCGCCTGCAGTTCGGAGCGGATGCCGCCCAGTTCGGAGCTGATGAAGGCGCGCGTGGCGACCTCGCCCAGGCCCTGGCGCAGCGCCGCGACCTCGCGGGTCAGGTACTCGGTGTCGGCGATGTTCCGGTCGCTGCGGGCCCGGTCCTGCTCCATGTTGACCCGGTCGCGGTCGTCCTGCCGGTTCTGCGCGAGCAGGATCAGCGGGGCCGCGTACGAGGCCTGGAGGGAGAGCATCAGGGTGAGGAAGATGAACGGGTAGTCGTCGAAGCGGACGGACACCGGGAGCAGGGTGTTCCACACCACCCAGGCGATGATCACCACCGTCATCCAGACGATGAACCGCCCGGTGCCCAGGAAGCGCGCGATCCGCTCGGAGAGCTTGCCGAACGCCTCCGGGTCCCAGGCCGGCAGGCGGATCAGCCCGGGCCGGCCGGTGCGCGGCTGGTCGAGCCGGGAGCGCGGCCCGCCGCCGCCCGTCGAGGGCCGCTCCTCGCGGCGGCCGCGCTGCTCGCGGGCCCGCAGTTCGCGCAGCTGGCGCAGTTCGCGCAGCTCGCCCTGGATCCGCTGGCCCGAGGTGCTGTCGCCCTGGCGCTTGCGGTCAGCGTCCACCGTGCACCTCGCTCGTCTCCGCGCCGGTGCCGCGCGCCGTGTCGATGCCGTGCGCCGTGCCCTCGCGCCAGTCCTCCGGCAGCAGGTGGTCCAGCACGTCGTCCACCGTGACGGCGCCCAGCAGCCGGTCCTCCTCGTCGACCACCGGCGCCGCCACCAGGTTGTACGTGGCCAGGTAGGAGGTGATCAGCGGCAGCGGGGTGTTCGGCGGCAGCGGGTCCAGGTCGTCGTCCACCATCGAGCCGACCAGCGTGTACGGGGGCTCGCGCAGCAGCCGCTGGAAGTGCACGGTGCCCAGGTACGTCCCGGTCGGCGTCTCGTTCGGCTGGCGGCACACGTACACCTGGGCGGCCAGCGCCGGCTTGGTGTCCGAGATCCGCACCCGGGCCAGCGCCTCGGCCACCGAGGCGTCCGGTTCCAGCACGATCGGCTCGGTGGTCATCAGCCCGCCCGCGGTGTCCTCCTCGTACGAGAGCAGCCGGCGCATCTCCTCCGCCTCGGCGGGCTCCATCAGCCGCAGCAGGCGCTCGGCGTCCGCCTCGGGCAGTTCGGAGAGCAGGTCGGCGGCGTCGTCCGGGTCCATGGTCTCCAGGATGTCGGCGGCGCGCTCCTCCTTGAGCTTGCCGATGATCTCCACCTGGTCGTCCTCCGGCAGCTCCTCCAGGACGTCGGCCAGCCGGTCGTCGTCGAGGGCGGCGGCCACCTCGGCCCGGCGCTTCGCCGACAGGTGGTGCATGACGTTCGCCAGGTCCGCCGGGCGGAGCTGCTCGAAGGTGGCCAGCAGGTTGGCCGCGCCCTGGCCCTCCTCGGTCAGCGAGAAGCCGGTCACGGCCGACCAGTCGAGCAGCAGCTGCTCGCCCTTCGCCTTCCGCAGCCGTCCGGCCGGCCGGCCCGCCTGGACGAACACCTTGTCGATCTCCCACTCGCGCAGCCGGGTCTGCACCATCGCCACGTCCAGGACGGTCACCTCGTCGGTGGTCTTGGTCCTGGTCACGGTGCGGTCGAGCAGCTCGGCCAGCACCAGCGTCTCGGACGGCCGCTGCTCGAACCGGCGCATGTTCAGCAGTCCGGTGGAGAGCACCTGTCCCGACTCCAGGCTGGTCACCCTGGTCATCGGCAGGAAGATCCGCCGCCGCCCGATCACCTCCACCACCAGCCCCAGCACCCGGGGCGGCCGCCCGCCCAGCCGCAACGAGACCACCACGTCCCGGACCCGCCCCACCTGGTCTCCGTTCGGGTCGAACACCGCGACACCGGAGAGGTGGGAGATGAACACCCGGCTGCCAGGCCCCGCCATACGAGACTCCCTCCGGGGAAGCGGACACAACCCCCCAAATCTAGCCGGGCGGGGGAGGGGAGGCCGTCAGACGCGAGCGGGAGGGAGCGAAACCGGACGGGCGGCGGGCGGAGGGGCCGGGCGGCGGGGTCGGGCGGGCGTCAGCGCCCGCGCCGCTTGAGGAGCAGCTTGGGCAGCCCCGCCGGGACCGGCCGCCGGGTGGTCGCGGCGGTGGGCAGCGGCGCGGCGGCGAGGTCGTCGTCGGGGAGCGGGGCGAGCGGCGCGTCGACGGGGGCGAGGCGCAGGACGTGGCACTCGCGGGCCCAGCGCTCGCCGATGGTGTCGGTGTCGGGGGCGTTCAGGCGCTTGCCCTTGAGCTCCTCGACGGCGCCGTCCCAGGCGGGGGTGCCGGGGTCGAGGCGGGTGACGGTGGCGGTCAGGGCGACCAGGCGGCCCCACTTGTCCTTGCTGCGCAGCGTGATCACGGCGGAGGTGACGGCGGCGAGCCCGTGCAGGGGCTGTTCGGAACCGTCGCCGACCACGACGACCGCGCCGTCGTGCCAGGCGTGCCAGAGCGGGCGGGCGTGCGACTGTCCGGCGGGCCGGACCCAGAGCAGTCCGGACTTCTTGGCGGCTTCCTCCACCAGGGCCCGGTCGAGGAAGTCCGTCGGGCTCGCGGTCGTCGTACGCTCCATGCCGCACAGCGTACGGCCTGGGCCCGCGGCGGCCGGTCCCATCCCCCGGACGACAGTGCCGTCACCGCCGGACAGCCCTTACCGTAGAGGCCGTCCACCCCGTCGCCCGAAGGAGCGCCGTGACCGCCGTCAGCACCACCGCCCCCGCCGCACCCCCGGCGCCGGGAGAGCGGCGGCACCTGCCGCGCACCGACCTGCTGCTGCTGGCGGTGTCGATCGCGGGCATCTCGCTCTCCGCGCCGCTGATCAGCGCGACGGCCGCGCCCGCGCTGGCCATCGCGTTCTGGCGCAACGGCATGTCGGTGGCGGTGCTGGGCCCGTACGCGCTGTGGCGGCACCGGGCCGAGCTGCGCGGGATCCCGCGGCGGGCGCTGCTGCTGGCGACGGCGGCGGGCGTGCTGCTGGCGCTGCACTTCGCGCTGTGGATGCCCAGCCTGCGGATGACCTCGGTCGCGTCGTCCACGGCGCTGGTGACCACCACCCCGCTGTGGACGATCCTGCTGATGCGGCTGTCCGGGGTGCGGGCGCCGCGGCTGGTCTGGCTGGGCGCGGGCGTCGCGTTCGCGGGCGTGCTGGTGCTGACCGGCGTCGACCTGACGGTCTCGGCCCGGGCCCTGCTGGGCGACGGCCTGGCGCTGGCGGCGGGCGCGGCGGCGGCCGGGTACATGCTGCTGGGCGCGGAGGTGCGGCGGACCGTCTCGACCACCGCGTACACCCTGGTCTGCTACGCGACCTGCGCGCTCGCGCTGCTGGCGGCCTGCCTGCTGACCGGCACCCGGCTGGGCGGCTGGCCGGCCGGCGCGTGGTGGCAGATCTTCCTGCTGATGGTGACGGCGCAGCTGCTCGGCCACTCGCTGAGCAACCGGGTGGTGCGCACCCTGGGCCCGTCGATCACCTCGACGGCGATCCTGCTGGAGACCCCGGGCGCGGCGCTGATCGCCGCGGTCTGGCTAGGCCAGTGGCCGCCGGTCGCCGCCTACCCGGCGGTGGGGCTGATCCTGCTGGGCCTGGTGCTGGTGGCCCGGGCGGAGCGCCGCTGACGCCCCGCCCGGCCGCCCGCCGCCGTCACAGCCAGCCGTTGCGGCGGAAGCCCCGGTACATGCCGACGCAGATCACCACGATCGCGCCGAGCACGGTCGGGTAGCCGTAGGTCGACTTGAGCTCCGGCATGTGCTCGAAGTTCATCCCGTACACACCGGTGATCATGGTGGGGACGGCGAAGATCGCGGCCCAGGCGGTGATCTTGCGCATGTCCTCGTTCTGGGCGACCGAGACCTGCGCCAGGTTGGCCTGGAGCAGCGAGTTGAGCAGCTCGTCGAAGCCGTGCACCTGCTCGCTGACCCGGGCCAGGTGGTCGGCGACGTCCCGGAAGTACTTCTGCATCTCCGGGTCGACCAGCCGCGCGGTGGGCTCGGCGAGCTGGAGCATCGGCCGCAGCAGCGGGGTGACGGCGCGCTTGAACTCCAGCACCTCGCGCTTGAGCTGGTACACCCGGCCGACGTCGGCGCCGCGACCGCCCTTGTTGGCGAACACGTCGAACTCGATCTCGTCGACGTCGTTCTGCAGCCGGTCGGCGACCAGCAGGTAGTTGTCCACCACGTGGTCGGCGATGGCGTGCAGCACCGCGGCCGGGCCCTTGGCGAGCAGGCCGGTGCCCTCGTCGTCGGCCTCCAGGCGGTGCCGCAGGGTGCGCAGCGAGGAGTGCGCGCCGTGCCGGACGGTGATCACGAAGTCCTGGCCGGCGAAGACCATCAGCTCGCCGGTCTCGACCACCTCGCTGGTCGGGGTGAGCTGCTCGTGCTCGACGTAGCGGACGGTCTTGAACACCGCGAACAGCATGCCGTCGTACCGCTCGACCTTCGGGCGCTGGTGCGCGTGCACCGCGTCCTCCACGGCCAGCGGGTGCAGGCCGAAGCGCTGCGCGATGCCCTCGAACTCGGCCTCGGTCGGCTCGTGCAGACCGATCCAGCTGAACGAGCCGGGGCCCATCTGCTGCGCGGCCTTCACCTGCCGGGCGGCCTCGCGCGGGCTGCACGTCTCGGTGGCCCGCTTGCCCTGGTGGTAGACGGCGCAGTCCACCACGGCGGACGGGGTGTCGCCGGGCTTCGACTCGAACGAGTCGCCGACCCGGCGGCGGGCTGGACGGACGACGGCGGCGCGCAGGTTGTGCATCATCGACATGGCACGGGCTCCCTAGGGCCGGACCGGCGCGCCCCGGGACGTACCGGGGGAACGCGACGGCGGAAAACACCGGTGGACACGCCGGGGCTGAAGAAGTGTCAGAAAGCCGTTCGCTGGGCGGGTTTCGTCGGATCAGGCCCGGGGAAGGTGCTCTCTCGGCCGCGCGCGACGCTGCGGGGACCTGGTCAGCCGCGGGGGCGGCGGGCCGGGGTGGGCCGGAGAGAGCTGCCGGTACTGCATGGTCGACTGCTGTCCACCGTGACCACCTCCTCCACGCCGGGGCCCGCGCGGGGGCCTTCGCGGCCCCGGTTCGCGTTCACGAGGCCGACCGCTCACACTAACAGCTCTTCCCGGAGCCGCGCCCGGCATTCGCCGTCCCCCGGGTAAAGGTCGCGCCAAGGTTCCCGACGGCGCGCCCGCGCTAAGGTCGCCGCATGGCGCACGACTTCCCGCACTTCGGCGACTTCTCGCAACCGGACGGCCACGCCGGCCCGACCCGGCAGACCGTCCTCACCCTGGTCGAGGCCCGGCTGACCGGCACCTTCGGCGAGCCCACCGGCCGGGCCGCCGTCACCTTCGTCGGCGCGGACCGGATCGAGGTGCTGCGGTTCGGCCCCGACCCGGACGGCCTGGTCCGGTACGCGACGCTCGGCATGGCCGCCGCCCCGATGGCCGACCCGACCGCCCCCGTCGCCGACCCGGTGCGCGGCCCGCGCGCCGAACTGGTGCTCACCGTGCGCGGCGGCCGCGACGAGGCGCACCGGGCGCTCGCGGTCTTCGCCGCCAGCCCGCAGGTCGAGGGCCTGGTGGTGGCCCCCGGCGGCTCGCTCGACCTGGGCTCCCCGCTGTGGACCGGCGCCCCGTTCACCTCGGTGCTGGCCGCCGAACCCGGCGGCCTGGTCGAGGACCTCGAACTCCCCGCCCCGGCCGACCCGGTCCGCTTCCTCCCGCTGCTGCCGATGACCCCCAACGAGGCCGCCTTCAAACGCGTCCAGGGCGCCGAAGCACTCCAGGACCGCTGGCTCAAGCACGGCACCGACCTGCGCGACCCGAACCGCCGCGGCGTCCCGCTGGACTGACGGCCGGCGGCGGACGACGGGCGGCGGCGGACGACGGGCGGCGGGGGTCAGCCGGTGACCGGGGCCGCCCCCGTCGCCTGGGCGAGCAGTTCCTCGTACGCGGCCGGGTCGGTGGTGTGCTCGCCCAGGCGGACGGTCTTGCGGGTGCCGTGGTAGTCGCTGGAGCCGGTGGTGAAGAGGCCCAACTCGGCCGCCAGGGCGCGCAGCCGGGCCCGGGTCGGCTCGTCGTGGTCGACGTGGTCGACCTCCAGGCCGCCCAGGCCGGCCGCCGCCAGCCCGGCGATCACCGCGTCCGACACCGTCCGCCCGCGCTTGACCGCCCCCGGGTGCGCGAACACCGGCACCCCGCCCGCCGCCCGCACCAGCCGGACCGCCGCCACCGGGTCGGTCTCGTGCTTGCGGACGTCCGCCCGCCCGCCGTTGGCCAGCCACTCGGGCGTGAACGCGTCCGAGACGCTCGCCACCACGCCCGCCTCCACCAGCGCCGAGGCGATGTGCGGACGGCCCACCGAGCCCTCGCCCGCGATCCGCTCCACCTGCTCCCAGCTGATCGGCGCGCCCAGCTCCCGGCAGCGCTCCACGATCGCCCGCCCGCGCCGGAACCGGTCGGTGCGCACCAGCTCCCGCTCGGCCGCGAAGGCCGGCTCCGCCGGGTCGAACAGGTACGCCAGCAGGTGCATGCTGATCCCGTCCACCTGGCAGGACAGCTCCGCGCCCGGCACCAGCACCAGCCCCGTCCCGGCCACCGCGGCCGCCGCCGCCCCGTACCCGGCCACCGTGTCGTGGTCGGTCAGCGCCACCACGTCCAGCCCGGCGGCCACCGCGTTGGCCACCAGCTCGGCGGGGGAGTCGGTGCCGTCCGAGGCATTGCTGTGGGCGTGCAGATCGATACGCATGCCGCCCAGGATAGGGAGCGGCCCTAGCCCAGCAGGCGCGGGGTGAGCGCCCCGCAGGGCAGCAGGCCCAGTTCGGCGCCCGCGTCGCGCAGGTCGGTCAGCACCAGCTCGTCGTGCATCAGCAGCGCCGACTGCTCGGGCCAGGCGATCGCCCACAGCCACAGGCCGCGCGCCTCGCCGACGTACACCGCGCGGTCGTCCGGCGCGCCCGGGACGTGGAACATCGGGGTCGGGCGGCCCGCCGCCATCAGCTTGGCGTCGGCCGGCTTGTACAGCGCCACCGAATCGCCCGGGTCCGGCCCGTCCAGCCCGGCGTACCGGGCGCCCAGACCGATGCCCGGCTCCTCGGCCACCAGCACCAGCTCGCCGAACCCGCCGAGCGGCGCCGGGCCGGAGCAGGCGACGGCGGTGGCCCGGGCGCCCGACAGGTCGTCCCCGGCGTGCGCGATCCCGGTGAACAGCCAGCCCACCGGCAGCGGCCAGGGCAGCCAGACGGGCACCTGCGAGCGGTTCACCGCGACGTTCAGCGCCTCGATGCTCGGGGGCAGCACCGGCTGCATCGGGTGCACGGCACCGTGCAGATCGCACTGCCAGGTGTCGGAGAAGAGGCCGGGGGCGCGGACCCGACCGGCGCACCTCGGGCAGCTTGGCTCGCCCCTCATAACCGACAACGGTCCTCCCTCCGGACAGCTGCGTCAAGGACGATCACCCGTAAGGAGTGCGTCACGAGCCGCCCCCGGCAACGGCCCGGGTCCGGCTCAGGTGATGTCCCGGGCGGGGCGCCGCCAAACCCCCGCAGGTCGCGGGCCCCGAACAGACTGACGCCCCGTCATCCCAGGGATCTCCTGCGGTGACGGGGCGTCAGCCGGGTATCGGAACGTCGGACGACTCGGAGGTCGGTCCGCGTCCGCTCACACGGCCTTGCACGGCCGGATGTACAGGCGTTCGCCGGTCTGTGCGGCGGCCTTCAGGTACTCGGAGACGGTCTCCGCGTCGGCGATCAGCCGATCGCTCTCCGTTCCCGCGTGATCCAGACGGAGGATCTCGAAACGCATGGGCCTCTCCCTTCCCGTCCTCGGGCTCCGAGGCGGACTCGGCCGACGGTCGGCCACCAGGCGGTGGCTCGTCGGCGTTGGCTGGGTCGGACGTCCGGCAGGTGCGGTCACCCGTCGCTCCCCCCACTCTCAAGCAGGACTCGATCAGCGGCACTTTCCCTTGCGGCACTGGAGGGAGGCTGCGATGCCTCGATGACTCATCGTGCCGCGACGCTGCTTCCCGGCGGTTGCCCGCCGGTAAATCCGTGGTTTCGGCAGCCGGAGGAGGGTGCGGCGGCCGGAGGGTGTTGATCCCGGACAAAATCAAATATTACCCGAGCTAACGATTCTTGTCGCGCGAAAACCGGGGCCGACTTCTGAGCGGCTGTCAGGAGGCCCGCCCGTGGCCCGGAACCGGCCGGAAGAACCGGCCGGTCAGCGCCCCGCCGCCGCGGCCCCGCTCAGGCGGACCAGAACGCGGCCAGCGCCGCCGCCGTCTCGGCCGGCCGCTCCGCGTTCGGGGAGTGCCCCGCCCCGGCCACCGTCCGCCGCACCGCGCCCAGCCGCCGGGCCATCCGCGACTGCTCCTCGACCGGCCAGGCGTAGTCCCGCTCGCCGGACAGCACCAGCTTCGGCAGCGCCACCGCCGCCAGCTCGTCCACCCGGTCCGGCGCCGCGACCAGGTGCGCCGCCGCCGCCCGCAGCGCCTGCGGGCGGTTCGCCAGCCAGCGGCGGTGCAGGAAGTCCGCGATCTCCGGGTCCAGCGGCGGCACCCGCTCGCCCTCCAGCTGCCGCATCACCTGCCAGATCGACTCCAGGTCCATCGAGTCCAGCGCCGTCAGCAGCAGCCCGGTCCGGACCGCCTCCGCCGCGTCGATCGCCCCCGGCCCGGTCGACACCAGCGCCAACGACGCCCACGGCAGCTCCTCCGGCGCCGCCAGCACCGCCTCCCGGACCACCTGGCCCCCGAACGAGTGCCCCAGCAGGTGCACCGGTCCCTCCACCCCCAGCCCGGCCGTCACCGCCCGCACGTCCGCCCCCAGGGCCCGGACCGCGTACGCCGCCGGGTCGTCCGGGCCGCCGGACTCGTACTGGCCGCGCTGGTCCACCGCGACCGTCCGGAACCCCGCCTCCGCGAGCGGCTCCAGCAGCGCGATGAAGTCCTCCTTGCTGCCGGTGAACCCCGGCACCAGCACCGCCGTCCCCCGCACCGCCCCCGCCGGCTCGCCCCACAGCGCGGCCAACCCCGCCACCCGGACCGCCCGCACGCACGACGGCAACTTCAAGAACGGCGGCGTACTCATCCGCTGCGGCCCCTCATCTCCGGCTCACCCGACACCGGGCTCAGCCTACGGCGGCGGGACGGCGACGGGACGGCGGGCGCGAGCGGGAACCCGCGGGGCGCGGGAACGCCGCAGGGGAGGGGCGGCCCGTGCGGCCGGCCCTCCCCTGCGGGGTGGTGCGGTTGCTTCCCGACTACTTCTCGACGGCCTTCCGGGTCCGGCGCGGGGCCGGGATCTCCTCGGCGGTGGTGGCCGTGGCCTTCTTGACGGCCCGCTTCCGGGGAGCCGGAGCCTCTTCGGCCGCGGGGACCGCCTCGACGGCGGCGACGGCCTTCTTCACGGCCCGCTTGCGCGGCGCCGGGGCGGCGGCCTCCTCGGCCGGGGCGGCCGTGGCCTTCTTGGCGGCCCGCTTGCGCGGCGCCGGAGCCTCCTCGGCGGCCGGGGCCGCCTCGACGGCGGCGGCCGCCTTCTTGGTGGTGCGCTTGCGCGGCGCCGGGGTGTCCGTCTCCTCGGTGACGGCGGCGACGGCCTTCTTGGCGGCCCGCTTCCGGGGAGCCGGGGCTTCCTCGGAGGCGGGGGCCTCGACGGCGGCGGCCGCCTTCTTGGTGACCCGCTTGCGCGGAGCCGGAGCCTCCTCGACGGCGGCCGGGGCCTCGGTGGTGGCCGGGGTCTCGGCGGGGGCCGGGGTGTCGACGCTGGTGGTGGCCTTGCGCACGGCCCGGCGACGCGGAGCCGGGGCGGCTGCCACCTCGGCGGCGGGCGCCTCGACGGCGGCCGGAGCCGCCACCGGAGCCTCGGCGGGGGCCTGGGGCTCGATGGTGGTGGTGGCCTTGCGCACGGCCCGGCGACGCGGAGCCGGGGCGGCTGCCACCTCGGCGGCCGGGGTCTCGGTGGCGGCCGGGGTCTCGGCGGGGGCCGGGGTGTCGACGCTGGTGGTGGCCTTGCGCACGGCCCGACGGCGCGGGGCCGGAGCGGCTGCCACCTCGGCAGCCGGAGCCTCGACGACGGCCGGAGCCGAGGCCGGAGCCGCGACCGGAGCCGCGAGGGCGGCCGGGGCCGCCACCGGGGTCGCGGCGGGGGCCCGCTTGGCGGTCCGCTTGCGCGAGGCCGGGGCGGTCGCCGACTCCTCGGGGGAGCTCACCAGGGAGGTGATCGGCTTGCGGACGGCCCGCTGCTGCGGCTTCCGGGAGCGGATCACGGGCTCGGCGGCGACCGGCGCCTCGACGGCGGCGGGTGCCTCCGCGGTGGCGGGCGCCGCGGCGACGGCGGTGGTCTCGGCCACCGGCTCCGCCCGGTGGGCGCGCTTGCGCGGGGTGCGGGCGGGCGCCTCGACGGCGGCGGCCTCGACGGCCGGAGCCACCGGAGCGGCCACGGCCTCGGCGGTCTCCACCGCCACCTCCGCCGCCTCCACGGTCTCCGCGGACGCGGACGCGCCGCCCCGGCGGTTGCGGTTGCGGCGGCGCGAGCTGCGGCCCTCCACCGGGACGGCCGCGGGGCCGGTGCCGGTGGCGGCGGGCTGCTGCTGCTCGACGGCCTGGGTCTCGGGGGCCACGGCGCCGACGGCGTCGACCGCGCCGCTGCCGCCACGGGTGCGGCGGCGCTCGCGGGAGCGGCGGGACGGCCGCTCGGCGGGAGCCGGGGTCTCGGGGGCGGCGCTCCGCCCACCGCGGACGTCCCGGCCCTCCCGGCTGTCCCGGCCCTCCCGGCTGTCCCGAGCGTCTCGGCTGTCCCGGCCGTCCTTGGCGTCCCGCCCGCCGCGACCGCGCTGGCCGCGTCCGCCGGTCTCGCCGAGGTCCTCGACCTCCTCGGCGGCCAGGCCGGCCCGGGTGCGCTCGGAGCGCGGCAGGACGCCCTTGGTGCCGGGGGCGATGCGCAGCAGCTCGTACAGGTGCGGCGAGCTGGAGTAGGTCTCCTCCGGGTCGTTGAACGGCAGGTCCAGCGCCTTGTTGATGAGCTGCCAGCGCGGGATGTCGTCCCAGTCGACCAGGGTGACGGCGGTGCCCGAGGCGCCGGCCCGGCCGGTGCGGCCGATCCGGTGCAGGTAGGTCTTCTCGTCGTCGGTGCACTGGTAGTTGATGACGTGCGTGACGCCCTCGACGTCGATGCCGCGGGCGGCGACGTCGGTGCAGACCAGGACGTCGACCTTGCCGTTGCGGAAGGCGCGCAGCGCCTGCTCGCGGGCGCCCTGGCCGAGGTCGCCGTGCACCGCGCCGGCCGCGAAGCCGCGCTTGGTGAGCTGCTCGGCGACGTCGGCGGCGGTGCGCTTGGTGCGGCAGAAGATCATCGCCAGGCCGCGGCCGTCGGCCTGGAGGATCCGGGAGACCATCTCGACCTTGTCGAGCGAGTGCGCACGGAAGATGTGCTGCTCGATGTTGGCGACGGTGGTGCCGGTGTCGTCCGGCGCGGCGGCCCGGATGTGGGTGGGCTGGCTCATGTACCGGCGGGCCAGCGAGATGACCTGGCCGGGCATGGTGGCCGAGAAGAGCAGGGTCTGCCGCTTGGCGGGCAGCATGGTGATGATCTTCTCGACGTCCGGCAGGAAGCCGAGGTCGAGCATCTCGTCGGCCTCGTCCAGGACCAGCGCGCGGACCTTGGACAGGTCGAGCTTGCGCTGCCCGGCCAGGTCGAGCAGGCGGCCGGGGGTGCCGACCACGATGTCGACGCCCTTCTTCAGGGCCTCGACCTGCGGCTCGTACGCGCGGCCGCCGTAGACGGCCAGGACGCGGACGTCGCGGACCTTGCCGGCGGTCTGGAGGTCGTTGGTGACCTGGGTGCACAGCTCGCGGGTGGGCACCACGATGAGTGCCTGCGGGCCGTCGGAGAGCTGCTCGGCGGTGGCCCGGCCGGCGGCGACGTCGGCCTTGACCACGACCCGCTCGATCAGCGGGAGGCCGAAGCCGAGGGTCTTGCCGGTGCCGGTCTTGGCCTGGCCGATGACGTCGTGGCCGCTCAGCGCGACCGGCAGGGTCATCTCCTGGATCGGGAAGGGGTGGACGATGCCGACGGCCTCCAGGGCCTCGACGGTCTCCGGGAGGATCCCGAGGCCCCGGAAGGTCTGCTTGACGGGTTCAGTGGTGGTGGACAGGGTGCTGCCTCTTCCGTGTGGAGGGCCGAGTCCGACGCGTCCTGCCGTGCCCGGGCAGCCCCGTGCGGGGCGTGACGGGCGGGCGGCGCGGGGGAGGGCGTCCCGGTGACGGGTCGTGCGGCGCGCTGTCGGCGCGATCCGCGGCGGCCCTCGCTCGGCCTGATGCGGTGCCTGGGCCCGAGGCTCGGGCCAGGTCGGAGCCGATCGGGTCTCCGACCGGGCATCCGCGTACGTGAGCGCCGGGTGCTGCACCGGGCGGCGGGACGCCGCCGGGCGCGACTGAGAGCGGCCTGCCGTTGGACGGACGGGCCGCGCCGGTCTACACCTGGCCTCACCACCTACCATACAGTCAAGCGACGACTCGAACACGTGACGGCGGCTACTCCGACCGGCCGCGCCCGGGTGGCGGGGCGCCCGGCGGGCGGATCCGGCGGGCGGGCGGGAGCACTAAGGTCGTCGGCATGGAGACTCAGGAACCCGGTGAGGGCCCCACCGACTCGATCGGCCCCTGGGCGGCCCGGGCCGCCGACCCGCAGTACCGGGCGGCCGTGCTGGACCTGCTCGGCGCCCTCGCGTACGGCGAGCTGAGCGCCTTCGAGCGGCTGGCCGAGGACGCCAAGTTCGCGCCCGGCATCACCGAGAAGGCCGCGCTGGCCCGGATGGCCTCCGCCGAGTACCAGCACTTCCAGCTGCTGCACGACCGGCTGGCCGAGGTCGGCGCCGACCCGGTCGCGGTGATGGAGCCGTTCGTCGAGCCGCTGGAGAACTTCCACCGGATGACCGCCCCGTCCGACTGGCTGGAGGGCCTGGTCAAGGCGTACGTCGGCGACGCGATCGCCACCGACTTCTACCGCGAGGTGGCCGTCCGGCTCGACGACGACACCCGGGACCTGGTGCTGCGGGTGATGTCCGACACCGGGCACGCCGAGTTCGCGGTCGAGCGGGTGCGGCAGGCGATCGCCGAGGACCGGCGGGTCGGCGGGCGGCTGGCGCTGTGGGGGCGGCGGCTGATGGGCGAGGCGCTCAGCCAGGCGCAGCGGGTGGTCGCCGAGCGCGACGCGCTGTCCAACCTGCTGGTCGGCGGGGCCGAGGTGCGCGGCTTCGACCTGGTCGAGGTCGGCAAGATGTTCAACCGGATCACCGAGACCCACACCAGGCGGATGGCGGCGCTGGGCCTGGCCTCCTGAGCGGGCGGCGCCCCCGGCCGCTCAGCCGTGCCGGTGCCGGCCGCGGGGCAGCAGGTCCGGCCGGGCGGGCAGCGACACCAGCAGCACCGCCGCCGCGGCGGAGAGCAGCAGCTGCACCGGCGGCAGCTGCCCGTCCATCACGTAGCCGCTGATCCGGCCGCCCAGCACCGCGGCCACCAGCGCGGTGCCGACGGGCAGCGCGCGCGGGCCCGGGAACAGCTCGGGCCGGACCATGAGGGCGCCGAAACCGACGGCCAGTCCGATCAGCGCGAACGCGGTCGTCTCCCACACGGCTGCCTCCCGGGGCGTTCGATGCTGCGGCAGCACTCCGCCTACCCGCCCTCGCCCGCCGGTACGCACAGCACGGCGCCCCGTCCCCCGGGCGGGGGACGGGGCGCCGTGACGCGGGCTCAGAGCGTGCCGAAACCGACCTTGCGGACGGACGGCTCGCCGATCTCGACGTACGCGAGCCGCTCGGAGGGCACCAGCACCCGGCGGCCGTGCTCGTCGACCAGGGTGAACAGCTTGCTGGTGCCGTCCAGGGCCTTGGCGACCGCGTCCGCGACCTCTTCGGCAGATTGCGCGCTCTCCAGGACGATCTCCCGGTTCGCGTTCTGCACCCCGATCTTGACCTCCACGGCTTCCGTCCCTCCGGTAGCTGGCCGCGCGCCCCCGACCGCGGTTCGCGGTGGGCGCGCCCTACGGGCATCACCTTAAGGCAGCAACCCGGCCGGGAGGCGAAGGTCGGGGGCCGGTCCGCTCAGGGCCGAATCCGGCGGTCAGTCGGACTGCTCGGCCGAACCGTCCTGGGAACCCTCCTGGGAACCCTCCTGGGAGGGGTGCATCGGGAAGCCCTTCAGGCCGCGCCAGGCCAGGCTGGCGACCAGCCGGACGGCCTCCTCGCGCGGGATCTCGCCGTCCTGGGTGAGCCAGTACCGGGCGGTGATCTGGGCCAGGCCGCAGACGCCGACCGCGAGCAGCTTGGCCTCGGCCTCGGGCAGGTCGGTGTCCTCGGCGATCACCTTGGAGACCAGGGTCGCGCTCAGGTCGGTGGCCCGGTCGACCCGCTCGCGCACCGCCGGGTCGTTGGTCAGGTCCGACTCGAAGACCAGCCGGAACGCGCCGGACTCGCTGGAGACGTAGTGGAAGTACGCCTCCATGGTGGCGGCGACCCGCTGCTTGTTGTCGTTGGTCGCCTCCAGGGCGGCCCGGGTGCCGTCGACCAGCGCGTCGCAGTGCTTGTCGAGCAGCGCGAGGTAGAGCTCCAGCTTGCCCGGGAAGTGCTGGTAGAGCACCGGCTTGCTGACGCCGGCCCGCTCGGCGATGTCGTCCATGGCGGCGGCGTGGTAGCCCTGGGCGACGAACACCTCCTGGGCGGCTCCGAGCAGTTGTTCACGGCGGGCGCTTCGCGGCAGGCGGGCACCGCGCGGGCGCTCCTGCGCCTCTTGGATGGCCGTCACGGCGCTCCTCACTTCTCACTTCACGGTCCGCGGTGGGACTGGACAGGTGATTGATTCTACTTTTCGGTAACCCGCGCGTGCGCGGGTAAAGCCGAGTAAAGCGCACAACCGCCCTTGTCGGGAGCCCACAATACGACCCGGACCTGGACTGTCCACAGGTCGAGACGGGCTCGTGACGGGGGCAGTACGGCCCCGTGACCGGCCGTGGTGACCGGTCCCCGTCACTACCATCGTGCTCCATGAGCGCCTCCCAGCACCCCCTCGCCGCCCTGGAGCCGCACCGCACCGTCCGGGTGCCCGGAGCGGAGCTGGCCGTCAGCCGACACTGCGAACCCCGGGAGGGCCTGCCGCCCGCCCTGTTCGTGCACGGTCTCGGCGGCTCCGCCGACAACTGGCTCGAACTCCTCGACCAGCTCGCCGACGACGTCGACGGCGAGGCCGTGGACCTGCCCGGCTTCGGCCACTCCGCCCCGCCGCTGGACGGCAACCTGACCCTCTCCGGGCACGTCCGGGCAGTCATCGGGTACCTGGAGGAGACCGGGCGCGGGCCGGTCCACCTGCTCGGCAACTCGCTCGGCGGCGCGGTCGCCGTCCGGCTCGCCGCGCTCCGGCCCGACCTGGTGCGCAGCCTCACCCTGATCTCCCCGGCGCTGCCCGAGCTGCCCCCGCAGCGCACCGCCTGGTCCACCGGCCTGCTGGCCCTGCCCGGCGTCGCCGAGCTGATCCGCCGCCGCAGCCGCGGCGCCGACCCGGAGAGCGCCACCGCCGACCTGCTGCGCCTGGTCTACGGCGACCCGGCCGGCATCCCCGCCCACCGCCGGGCCCGGGCGGTCGACGAGTACCGCCGCCGCGCCGCCCTCCCCTACTCCCTGGGCGCGCTGACCGGGTCCGCGCGCGGCATCGTCAGCGCCTACACCGAGCGCGGCGGGCAGGCGCTGTGGCGGCAGGCCGAGCAGGTCACCGCGCCGGTCCTGCTGGTCTACGGGCTCAGGGACAAGCTGGTCTCCTACCGCTCCGCCCGGCGGGCCTGCGCCGCGTTCCGGGACGCCCGGCTGCTGGTGCTGCCCGACTCCGGGCACGTCGCGATGCTGGAGCACCCCGAGCCGGTCGCCCGCGCGGTGCGGGAGCTGCTCGCGGAGGCCGACGGGCGCGGCTGAGCGCCGACCGGCGGGGCCGCGCCCGGCGCACGCGGGGCGCACCGGGCGCGCGGAACGCGGCGGAAGGCCGAAAACGGAACGGGGACGCGCGAGGTCACGGGCGTTCACTCGATGGTGTGGCAAGCCGGGCCGGGCCCCTAGGGGGCCCGGCCCGGCGCTCTACCGTCGTGTTGTCGGACCGAACAGGTGTGGGGGGCGAGACGGCGAGGGCGGCGGCCGCGGGGAGCGGACACCGGCCGGACGGCCGTCGAGCACGGACGCACTCCCCTGTGTCGTAGGGCCGCGAACCCAGTCGAAACGCTCTGCTCTGGAGGCGTCGTGCGCATCGCTCTGCTCACCGAGGGCACCCTCACCACCGCACAGCGTGGCGGAGGGGGCTGGTGCGGCCGCCTGGTCGACGGCCTGCCCGAGCACGAGTTCCGGCTCTACCGGCTGCTGCCCGCCGACCGCCAGGCCCCGCCCAGCGGCGTCCGCGGCCTGCACGGCGTCCACGAACTGCCGATGTGGGGCCGCCGCCCCGCCGGGCGCGGACCGACCGCGCTGCGCCGCCGGGCGTACCTCAAGGCGTACGAGGAACTCGTCCGCGCCCTGGTGATGCCCGGCGAGCGGGCCGGGTTCGGGCCCGCGCTGTACCGGCTGGCCGCGCTCGGCCGGGAGGACGAGGCGCTGCCCGCGTTCCTCGCCTCCGGCCACGCGCACCGCGTCCTGGAGCGGACCTGGCGGATGCCCGGCGCCGACACCGCCGGCGGCCAGCCGCTGGTCTGCGACGTGCTGGTCGCCGCCGACCTGCTGGAGCAGTGCCTGCGGCCGCTGTCCGCGCCCTGGTACGGCACCGGCCCGGCCGGGCTCGGCGGCGCCGACCTGTGCCACGTGGTCGGCGGCGGACCGGCCGCGCTGCCCGCGCTGGTCGCCCGCGACCTGCACGGCGTCCCGTTCGTGGTCACCGAGCACGGCCTGCACCTGCGCGAGCAGTACCGCGGCTACCGCAGCGCCCCCTACCGCTGGCCGGTGCGGGCCCTGCTGCTGTCCTTCTTCCGGCAGCTCACCGAGGAGACCTACCGGCAGGCCGCCGTGCTCACCCCCGGCAGCGAGTACGACCGGCGGTGGCAGCAGCGCTGCGGCGGCGACCCGGCCCGCACCCGGATCGTCCACGAGGGCACCACCGCCACCACCCGGCCCGCCGCCGGGGCCGAGCCCGAGGCGCCGACGCTGGTCTGGGCCGGCGCGCTGGAGCCCGGCCGCGACCCCGAACTGATGCTGCACGCCTTCGCCCGGGTCCGGGCCGAACTGCCCGCCGCCAGACTCCGGATGTACGGCGAGGAGGGCGCGCCCGGCTACCTCGCGCACTGCACCGCGATCGCCGGGCGGCTCGGCGTCGCGGACGCCGTCGAGTTCGCCGGACGGCCCGGGACGTCCGCCGAGGCGTGGGAGTCCGGCAGCGCCGTGGTGTTCAGCGCGCTCGCCCAGCGCAGCCCCCGCCCGCTCGCCGACGCCATGCTCAGCGGCCGGGCGGTGGTCGCCACCGAGGTCGGCGTCGCCCGCGAGGTGCTCGGCCCCACCGGACTGCTGGTGCCGCCGCGCAGCCCGCGCGCCCTCGCCGCGGCCTGCCTGGCCCTGCTCACCGACCACGAACGGCGCTCCCGGCTCGGCCTGGCCGGCCGGCTGCGGGCGCAGGAACGCTTCGCCGTGGAACCCGTGGTCGGCGCGTTCCGCGAGGTCTACCTCGACCTGGTCTCCCGCTACCCCGCCTTCCCGGCCCGCCCCGGCGCCCCGGTCCGGCCGTTCGCCCGCCCCGCCGAGTACTGGGTGGCCGGGGCCAATGGCGGGGAGACCCCGCTGCCGACCGTGCCGGTCGTGCCGACCCCGGCCGAGCGGTCCGCGCGGCCCGAGCGACCCGCGCGGGCCGCCGCCGGACCCGCCCTCGCGGAGGCACTGTGACCGGCACACCCGCCGACCCCGTCCGCGAACTCCTGGACGCCAACCGGGACTTGTGTGAGCAGGCGGTCGACCCGCTGGAGATCGCCGCCGCCCTGGAGGACTCCGGCCTGGCCGCCGACGGCGCCACCCGCTACCGGCACGCCGACGTGTTCGGCCTCGCCGAGGAGCTGTACGCCCGGGTGCCCCGCCGCCCGCCCGCCCGCGAACCGCTCCCGCCCGCCGCACCGCTGCGCACCCTGCCGCTCACCGCCCTGCGCACCGCCGCCGCCCACCTGCTGCCGCTGCTGCCCGCGACCACGCTCGGCGGGGTGCCCGGCGGGGCGCTGGCGGTGCTGCTCGGCGCGGGCGCGGGGGCCGCGCTGGCGGAGCGGCCGGACGGTGGGCCGGGGCGGCGGAAGGGGCGGGGCCGGGGCCGGGGTGGCCGGGGGCCGGACGGCGGCGGCCCGGACGACGGCCGGGGCCTGACCGGCCGGGAGCGGGGCGGCGGTGGCGAGCCGGACCGGGAGCCGGCGCGGGGCGCGTTCCCGTGGGCCGCGCTCGGACAGGGCGCCGGAACCGGGCTGCTGCTGGCGCTGCTCGCCGCCGCCGCGCCCGGGGCCGCGCCCGCCGCCGCGTTCGGCGCGGCGGGGGCCGGATGGGCGGCGGCCTGGCTGCGCCGGTTCGGTCAGCGGCAGGGCGGGGCCGCCACGCTGGGGGAGTTCCGCTCCCGGCTGCGGTTCGCGCTGCCGCTGGCCGTGCTGGCGCAGCTGGCCGTCCTCGCCGCGCTCGGCTGGGCCCTCGCCGACGGCGCGCCCGCCACCGGCCCGGCCGCGCTGCTGGTGCTCGGCGTCCTGCCGCTGCTGGCCGCCGTGGTCCGCGACGCGGGCCGTCCGGGCACCGCCGCGGTCGCGGTCCTCACCGCCGCCGCCGGGGCCGCCGTCCTGGCCCTGCCCGGCCCCGCGCACTGGCTGGACGCCTCCCCGTCCGGCGGCCTCTCGGCCGCGGCCCTCGGGCCCGCCCTGCTGCTGGCCGGCCGCGCCTGGCCCCCGTCCACGAGGCCGGGGGCGTACCGGTGAGGGCCGTTCCGGCGGCGGGCGGCCCCGCCGGGGCCGCGACCGGCGGCCGGGCCCGGAAGCGGTCGGGGGCCCGGCGTGGGGCCGCGGTCCCGGGCCGGGAGCCGTGGGGCGCCCGTCGTGGGGCCGGTGCGGCCGGTCGGGCCCGGGCCGCGCGGCTTCGGGCGGCGGCTGTCGGCCGGGCCCGGGTCGTCGCCGTCGTCCGGGCCCGGCGGTCGTCGGGTGCCGGTGATCCGGCTGCCCGGGCCGCGCGGCTTCGGGCGGTGCGCGCTCCGGGGCGGTGGGCCGGCCGGTGTGTCGATCAGATCTCGTTCCGCCCGGCGGTCGCCGGGCCTGAGGGAAGGACTTGGACCCGATGAGGGTGCTGCTGCTGGGGGCCGACGGGTTCATCGGCCGGCGGGTGGCCGATCGGCTGCTGGCGGAGGAGGGGCTTCAGGTGACCGTGCTGGGCCGGGGCGATTCCGCCGACATCCGGTTCGACCTGGCCGCGGGGAGTCCGGGCGCGCTGGCCCGGTTCCTGGACGCGGTCGCCGCGCAGGTGGTGATCAACTGCGCGGGTGCCACGTACGGGACGTCGCGGACCCTGATCCGGTCCAACACGCTCGCGGTGGCCACGGTCTGCGAGGCGATCCGGCGCAGCCGGGAGCCGGCCCGGCTGGTGCACGTGGGCTCGGCGGCCGAGTACGGTCCGGCGCAGCCGGGCGGGCCGATCCCGGAGAGCGCGGAGCCGCGTCCGGTCGGTCCGTACGGGGTGTCGAAGCTGGCGGGCACCGAGCTGGTGCTGAACTCGGGGCTGGACGCGCTGGTGCTGCGGGTGTTCGACGTGGTCGGGCCGGGGGCGCCGACGGCCTCGCTGTTCGGGCGGCTGGCGGAGGGCCTGCGGCGGGCGCTGGAGCAGGAGGAGAGCCAGGTGCGGATGCCGGACCTGTCCGGCTACCGGGACTTCGTGGACGTCCGGGACGTGGCCCGGGCGATCCAGGCGGCGGCGGTCTCGGCCGCCACCGGGGTGATCAACATCGGCTCCGGCCACGCCGTCCGGGCCCGGGACGCGGCGCACCTGCTGGTGCGGGCGTCCGGCTTCGAGGGCACCGTCACCGAGGACGCCCGGCAGGTGGTGCTGCCCGCGCAGCAGGCGGGCGCGGAGGGGCTGCGGGCCGCGGAGGCGCGGGCGGTGGTGGAGCCGGTGCAGTGGCGGCAGGCGGACGTCCGGACCGCCCGGGACCGTCTCGGATGGCGGACGCAGGTGCCGCTGGAGGAGTCCCTGGGGGACGTCTGGCTGGAGACCGCCTGCCGGGTGTGAACCGGAACGGCCGGGCCTGACCAGGGGGTTGGCCCGGGGAGCCGAGGTCTCGGCATCCGGTGCGGCGCATCTCACCCACTGGACCCGCTGTCTTGGAATACCCCGGGCACGTGACACTGTTGGCGTAGTCGAACAGAACCTGACGACCATCGGAGTCCCCGTGTCGCTGCCACCCCTGGTCGAGCCCGCCGCCGAGCTCACCGTCGAAGAGGTCCGCCGGTACTCCCGCCACCTGATCATCCCCGACGTGGGCATGGACGGGCAGAAGCGGCTGAAGAACGCCAAGGTGCTGTGCGTCGGCGCCGGCGGCCTCGGGTCCCCGGCCCTGATGTACATGGCCGCGGCCGGTGTCGGCACCCTCGGCATCGTCGAGTTCGACACGGTCGACGAGTCGAACCTGCAGCGCCAGATCATCCACGGCCAGTCCGACATCGGCCGGTCCAAGGCCGAGTCCGCGCGCGACTCGGTCAAGGAGATCAACCCGCTGGTCGAGGTGGTCCTGCACGAGGAGCGCCTGGACAACGACAACGTGATGGAGATCTTCTCCGGCTACGACCTGATCGTCGACGGCACGGACAACTTCGCCACCCGGTACCTGGTGAACGACGCCGCGGTGCTGCTCGGCAAGCCGTACGTCTGGGGTTCGATCTACCGCTTCGACGGCCAGGCCAGCGTGTTCTGGGCCGAGCACGGCCCCTGCTACCGCTGCCTCTACCCGGAGGCCCCGCCGCCGGGCATGGTCCCGTCCTGCGCCGAGGGCGGCGTGCTGGGCGTGCTGTGCGCCTCGATCGGCTCGATCCAGGTCAACGAGGCCATCAAGCTGCTGGCCGGGATCGGCGAGCCGCTGGTCGGCCGGCTGATGATCTACGACGCCCTGGAGATGCAGTACCGCTCGGTGAAGGTCCGCAAGGACCCGAACTGCGCCGTCTGCGGCGAGAACCCGACGGTCACCGAGCTGATCGACTACGAGTCGTTCTGCGGCGTGGTCTCGGAGGAGGCCAGCGCGGCGGCGGTCGGCTCGACGATCACCTCCAAGCAGCTCAAGGAGTGGATCGACAACGGCGAGCCGATCGACATCATCGACGTCCGCGAGGTCAACGAGTACGAGATCGTCAGCATCCCGGGCGCCCGCCTGATCCCGAAGAACGAGTTCCTGATGGGCAACGCCCTCCAGGACCTGCCGCAGGACAGGCGCATCGTGCTGCACTGCAAGACCGGCGTGCGTTCCGCCGAGGTCCTCGCGGTCCTCAAGTCCGCGGGCTTCGCGGACGCGGTGCACCTGGGCGGCGGCGTGATCGGCTGGGTCAACCAGATCGAGCCGGAGAAGCCCGTCTACTGACGGGCCCGTGCCCTCCGCGCAACCGCCCGGTCGGGGATGCGTCCCCCGGCCGGGCGGTTCCGTGCGTCCAGGGCCCCTCCGGGCCCCGCGAACCAGGTGCCCTCCGGGCCCCGCACATGGGGCCGGGCCCTAGAGGGCGTTCCTGCGGTGCAGGACGTTGTAGGCGACCCAGCCCGGGATGACCGGGAGCCAGAAGGTGAGCAGCCGGTAGAGGAAGACCGCCGGGGTGGCCGCGGTGGCGGGGACGCCGGCCACGGTCAGGGCGGTGATCAGGGCGATCTCGACCGGGCCGATGCCGCCCGGGGTGGGGATCGCGGAGCCGGCCGCGTTCGCGGTGAGGAAGACCACGGCCACGGCCGCGTAGGTGACGTTGGCGCCGCCGCCGAACGCGTGCACGGAGGCGTCCAGGCAGGCGGTGAAGGAGAGCGTCAGCAGGAGGATGCCGCCGAAGCCGGTGATCAGCTTGCGGGGGGTCTGCATCAGGTCGAGCATCCGCGGGATCACGCCGAACAGCAGGGAGCGGACCCGGGTCACCACGAAGCGGCGCAGCGGGCCGACCGCGGCCACCACCAGGGCCAGCACGGCCGCGGTGAGGACGCCGATGATGACGGCCCGGGAGGCGCCGAGGTCGCCGTTGGTCTGGGAGCCGGTGATCAGGCCGAAGGCGAACAGCAGCAGCAGGTGGCCGCCGAGGCCGGCCAGCTGGGAGGCGCCGACCGAGGCGACGGCCTGGACCGGGCGGATGCCGGCCTTCTGCAGGTAGCGGGTGTTCAGGGCGATGCCGCCGACCGCCGCCGGGGCGACCAGCTTCACGAAGGAGCCGGCCAGCTGGGCGGCGACGGTGCGCCAGAACGGGAGCTTCTCCGGGACGAAGCCGGTCAGGCTCATCGCGGCGGCCACGTACGAGAACGCCGAGGCGGCCAGCGCGACCGAGGCCCAGGCCCAGTTCATCTGGGAGACCTTGAACTGGTCCGGCCGGATGGTGGTCAGGGCCAGGTAGGCGGCGAAGGTGAGCGCCACCACCATGATCAGTGTCTTGGGCTTGAGGCGCTCCAGCTTGGCGGGCTCCAGCGGGGCCTCCGGGGCGATCTGCAGGATCTGCGCCCGGATCCGGGCCAGCAGGTCCTCGCCGGCCTGGGCGATGTCCTCCTCGGCCTGCTGCTGGGTGCGCTCCCCGGCGGCGACCTGCCGGAGGGCCAGCGCCTGGGCGGCGGCCTTGCGCTCCTTGGTCATCCGCTGGAGGTCGCCGCGGGTCTGCCGGCTCAGGCCGACGGGCTGCAGCAGCGGCAGCGCCTCGGCGATCCGGGTCGGGCCGAGGACGGCGGTGGCGACGGCCACCGCGCGCTCCGGGCCGATCCGCAGGGCGAAGGTGGTGATCAGCTGGGCGACGTCGATGCGCAGGGTCAGGTCGCCGGCCGCGATGTCGCCGCCGGAGAGGTTGACCAGGCAGCCGGTCTGCTCGTCGACCACCAGCAGCGACTCGCCGGTGAGCCGGCGGTGCGCGATCCGGCGCTCGTGCAGGGTGGCCACGGACTTCCAGAACGAGGCCATCACCGCGTCGGTGACCTCCGCGTCGGCCAGGTCGTCCAGCGTCCGCCCGGCCACGTTCTCGTAGACCAGGATCGCGGCGTCCGGGCCCAGCTCGGAGGTGGCGACCAGCTGCGGGGCGCGGGCCCCGGAGGCGGCCGCCGCGTACGCGATCAGGGCCTCCTGCTCCAGCGCCTGGCGCAGTGACTGGGGGCTGCGGCGGACCGCGACGGAGCGCAGCCGCAGCCGCCGCCAGGCGCGGTAGAAGAAGCCGGACGCCTGCTGCTCGCGGTCGATGATGTGCACGTCCAGCAGCGGGCCGGTCTGCTGGGTGACCAGGTAGCGGCGGGTGCCGCCGGGCGCGGGCGGGGCCAGGTGCGCGGCGGACGGGACGAAGCCGACCTTGCGCAGGCCGATCATCAGGTGCTGCCCGGTGGGGCGGATGTTCGGCGAGCCGATCGCGTACAGCGTGCCGTACGCCACCGACCAGCCGATCAGGACGGTCAGCACCAGGGAGAGCGGGGTGGTGTTGCCGTTGATCAGCTCGGCGGCGCCGGAGAGGATCACCACCACCCACAGGGCGACCCGCCAGCGCGGGCGGCTCGACATGCCGACCGCCGTCATGTAGGCGATCACCGGCGCCAGGTAGCCGTGCACCGGGTCGGTGAGCGTGTCGCTGCCGGGGGAGCTCTGGGTCAGCGCGTTGCGGATCTCCTCGGGCGCGCTGGCGGCCACCCACCAGTCGACGCCCAGCGAGACGCCGTACGCCAGCACCGAGGCGAGCACGCCGTCGGCGACCCGCAGGCCGTCGCGTTTGATCAGCCGCTCGACGGCGAAGGCCAGCGGCACGGTCAGCACCGCGACCGAGGACACCAGCGCGGAGATCTTGGACAGCACGCCGGGGATGCGGTTGGCGTTGACCGTGATGTCGTTCTCGATGCCGGTGGTGGTGGAGACCGCCACCTGCGCCAGCACGAACACCGCGATGATGCCGAACAGCCCGGCCAGGAAGCGCAGCAGGTCGGACGGCCGGTGCGCGCGCGGGGCGAGCAGCGGCTCGTCGACGGCCAGGTACTCGCCGGCCGGTTCCTCGGCGGGCTGGTCCTCGCCCGGGCCGTAGGGGCCGTCCGCCCCGCCGGGGCCGTAGGGCTCGTCCGGCGGCCCGTCCGGTCCGTAGGGCTCGTCCGGCCCGTCCGGCGGCCGGTCCGGCCCGCCGTCCGGCGGCAGCTGTGCGGCCACCGCTTCCTCCCCCGTGTGGTGCGCGTCCCGTGCCCGGTGGCGCAGGTCGACCGGTGGGGCGGCGGGGCCCCGCGCGGCGGAACCGTCGGTGGCGGGCTGCTCGGAGCCCTCGTCCACGTTCAATTCCGCCGTCCCGGTCATCTGGTCTTCGTCCTGGTGTGTCGCACTGCCCCGAAGATGCTGCCATGCCCGCCACCCGGGCGCGGTCCAGGGGCGGCATCCCGCGCGCCGGGTCGCCCGCACGGGGTGCTGGAAATCGACCGGATGGGGAAGAATGCGTCGGATGACCGAGCCCGAGGACGTCCCCGAGATCCCGCCGTACGCCGAGGCCGTGCTCGACCTCGCCGAGCGCATCCCGCCCGGCCGGGTGATGACGTACGGGGACGTCGCCGAGTACCTGGGCCGCGGCGGTCCCCGGCAGGTCGGCCGGGTGATGGCGCTGTACGGGGCGCCGGTGCCCTGGTGGCGGGTGATCCGGGCGGACGGGCGGCCGCTGCCCGGCCACGAGCACCGGGCGCTGCCCGAGTACCGGTCCGAGGGCACCCCGCTGCGCACCGTCGGCGGCGAGCCGCGGGTCGACCTGCGGGCCGCCCGCTGGGACGGAGGGGCCTGACCGGGAGAGGTGCGCCGGAGGGGTCTGTGGGTGCAGGATCGTAGGCTCGTCGGGCGAGCCCGCCTCCCGGCCCGCCGCCGAACCGCCCGAACCGCCTGAACCGCCGTACGACCCTGGACCGCAGTGACCTCACCGTTCCGCCTGGTGCGCAGCCCCCTCGCCCAGCCCGACCCGCCCCAGCTGGACTCCTTCCAGCAGGCGGTGGTCGAGCACGCGTCGGGGCCGCTGCTGGTGCTCGCCGGGCCCGGCACCGGCAAGACCACCACGCTGGTCGAGGCGGTCACCCGGCGGGTCGCCGACGGCACCGCGCCCGAACGCGTCCTGGTGCTGACCTTCAGCCGCCGGGCCGCGATGGAGCTGCGCGACCGGATGACCGCCCGGATCGGCGCCACCGCCCCGCAGGCCACCACCTTCCACTCGTTCTGCTACGCCCTGCTCCGCGCCCACCAGGCGCCCGAGGAGTACGCCGAGCCGCTGCGGCTGCTCTCCGGCCCCGAGCAGGACGTGATGGTCCGCGAGCTGCTGGCCGGCGGCGCCGAGGACGCGAGGGCGGGCGCCGGCACCATCGACTGGCCGCTCGACCTGCGGGCCTGCCTGACCACCCGCGGCTTCGCCGACGAGGTGCGCGCCGTGCTCGCCCGCAGCCGCGAGCTGGGCCTGGGCGAGGCGGAGCTGGAGCGCTTCGCCCGGGGCGTGCAGCGCCCCGACTGGGCCGCCGCCGCGCACTTCCTGGCCGAGTACCTGGACGTGCTGGACCTGCGCGGCGTGCTGGACTACGCCGAGCTGGTGCACCGCGCCGTGCTGCTCGCCGAGCGCCCGGACGTCGCCGCCGGGCTGCGCGGGCGCTACGACGCGGTGTTCGTCGACGAGTACCAGGACACCGACCCGGCCCAGGTCCGGCTGCTGCAGCGGCTGGCCGGCGGCGGCCGGGACCTGGTCGCGGTCGGCGACCCCGACCAGTCGATCTACGCCTTCCGCGGCGCCGACGTGAACGGCATCCTGGAGTTCCCGCACGCCTTCCCGCGCGCCGACGGCAGCCCCGCCGAGGTCAAGGTGCTGCGGGTCTCCCGGCGCTCCCGGCCGGTGCTGCTGGCCGCCTCCCGGGAGCTGGCCCGCCGGATGCCGATGGGCCGGCTGCCCGCCGACAAGCTCGCCGCGCACCGCGCCCTGCTGCCCTCCGCGGCCGGCCACGGGCGCGAGGGCGGTGCCGTCGAGGTGTACACCTACCCGACGCCCGGCGCCGAGCTCGACTCGGTCGCCGACCTGCTGCGCCGCGCCCACCTGGAGGACGGCGTGCCCTGGGGCGAGATGGCCGTGCTGGTCCGGGCCGGGTCCCGGACCATACCGGCGGTGCGCCGCGCGCTGACCGCCGCCGGCGTCCCGCTGGAGATCGACGGCGACGACCTGCCGCTGCGCGAGGAGAGCGCCGTCGTCCCGCTGCTGCTCGCCCTGCGGGTGTGCGCCGAGGGCCCCGGCGCGCTCACCGCGGACCTCGCGCACACCCTGCTCACCGGCCCGCTCGCCGCCCTGGACGGCTCCGACCTGCGCCGCCTCGGCCGCACCCTGCGCGAGGAGGAGCGCCGGGCGCTGGCCGCCGAGGGCACCCCCGGGGTGGTCCGCCCCGCCGAGGAGCTGATCCGCGAGGCCCTGGAGCAGCCCGAACTGCTCGCCCTGCTGGCCGCCCCCCACGCCCGCCGCGCGTACGAGCTGGGCACGCTGCTGCGCAAGGTCCGGGAGCTGCTGGCCGGCGGCGCGAGCGCCGAGGACGCGCTGTGGGAGCTGTGGGACGGCTCCCGGCGCTGGCGCGAGCGGCTGGAGCGGGCCGCCCTGCGCGGCGGCCCCGCCGGGCGCAACGCCGACCGGGACCTGGACGCGCTGTGCGCCCTGTTCGAGACCGCGGCCCGCGCCGAGGAGCGGGTCACCGGCCACCGCGGCGCGCTCGACCTGCTCGCCGAGGTCGAGGCCCAGGACATCGCCGCCGACACCCTGCACGTGCGCGCGGTGCGCCCCGACGCCGTCCGGCTGATGACCGCGCACCGCTCCAAGGGCCTGGAGTGGCGGCTGGTCGTCGTCGCCGGCGTCCAGGAGGGCCTCTGGCCCGACCTGCGCCGCCGCGGCTCGCTGCTGGAGGCCGACCGGATCGGCCGCGACGGCCTGGCCGAGCCGCTGTCGGCGGGCGCGCTGCTCGCCGAGGAGCGCCGGCTGTTCTACGTCGCCGCGACCCGGGCCAAGGACCGGCTGGTGGTCACCGCCGTCAAGGCCCCGGCCGAGGACGGCGACGAGCCCTCCCGGTTCCTGCGCGAGCTCTACCGCGAGACGCTCGACCCGCGCACCGGCAAGGTGCTGGAGCGCACCCCGCCGGTCAGGGTCGCCGACGTCACCTCCCGGCCGCGCCGCCCGCTGTCGGTGCCCGCGCTGGTCGCCGAGCTGCGCGCCGTCACCGTCGACCCGGCCCGCTCCCCGCAGCTGCGCCGGGCCGCCGCCGAACGGCTCGCCACCCTGGCCGCCGCCCTGGACGAGGAGGGCCGCCCGCTCGTCCCCGCCGCCCACCCCGACCAGTGGTGGGGCCTGGACGACCCCACCGCCGCCCCGCAGCCGCTGCGCGAGCCCGGGCAGCCCGTCGGACTCTCCGGCAGCGGCCTGGAGCAGCTGGAGTCCTGCTCGCTCCAGTGGTTCCTGGAGAAGGACGTCAAGGCGGGCACCACCGCCTCCGCCGCCCAGGGCTTCGGCAACGTGGTGCACGCCCTCGCCGACGAGGTCGGCTCCGGCCGCACCCCCGCCGACCTGGCCGTCCTGATGGAGCGCCTGGACACCGTCTGGGACGCGCTGGCCTTCGACGCGCCGTGGAAGTCCGCCCAGGAGAAGGGCGAGGCCCGGGCCGCCCTGGAGCGCTTCCTGCGCTGGCACGTGCTGGAGCGCGGGCGCACCACCGTCGCCACCGAGCACGGCTTCGACCTGACGCTGGACGTCGGCGGCGTCGCGGTGCGCGTCCGCGGCTCGATGGACCGGGTGGAGACCGACGCCGCGGGCCGCGCCTACGTCGTCGACTTCAAGACCGGCAAGCAGGTCCCGACCGACAAGTCGCTGCCCGAGCACCGCCAACTCGCCGTCTACCAGCTGGCGGTGGGCAACGGCGCGCTCGACTCGCTGCCCGGCTTCGAGCACGGCGCCACCCCCGGCGGGGCCGAGCTGGTGCACCTGCGCGAGCCCGCCAAGGGCGACCCGGAGGCCCCCAAGGTGCAGCGGCAGCTGCCCGAGGAGAGCACCCCCTGGATCGAGGACCTGCTGGTCACCACCGCCGGGAAGGTGCTCGCCGAGAGGTTCACCCCCACCGCGGGCGAGCGCTGCGGGCGCTGCTCCTTCCGCGGCAGCTGCTCCGCGCAGCGGGACGGGCGGCATGTCGTCGACTGAGCCGCTCCGGCACCCGGCCCAGCTCCGCGACCTGCTCGGCATCCCGTTCAACGACGAGCAGGTGGCGGCCCTCGGTGCGCCCATGGAGCCCGGCGTGATCGTGGCCGGCGCGGGCTCCGGCAAGACCACCGTGATGGCCGCCCGGGTGGTCTGGCTGGTCGGCTCCGGCGCGGTCCGCCCCGAGCAGGTGCTCGGCCTGACCTTCACCAACAAGGCGGCCGGCGAACTCGCCGAACGCGTCCGCGCCGCCCTGCTGCGGGCCGGGGTCCGCGCGGCGGACGAGGACGCCCTCGGCGAACCGCAGGTCTCCACCTACCACGCCTTCGCCGGCACCCTGCTCAAGGAGCACGGCCTGCGCCTGGGCATCGAACCCGACGTCCGGCTGCTCGCCGACGCCACCCGCTTCCAGCTCGCCGCCCGGGTCCTGCGCCAGGCCCGCGGCCCGTTCCCGGGGCTCACCGGCACCTTCAGCGCGCTGGTCGCCGAGATCATCGCGCTGGACTCCGAACTCGCCGAGCACCTGGTCGAGCCCGCGCGGCTGCGCGCGTACGACCAGGAGCTGCTCGACCGGCTGGCCACCGTCAAGCTCTCCAACGAGGACCTGCGGGCCGTCCCGAAGGCCGCCCGCGGCCGGCAGGAACTGCTGCAGCTGGTCGAGGACTACCGGGCCCGCAAGCAGAGGCTCGGCCTGCTCGACTTCGGCGACCAGATCGCCGCCTCCGCCCGGCTGGCCCAGCAGCGCCCCGAGGTCGGCCGGCTGCTGCGCGAGCAGTACCGGGTGGTGCTGCTGGACGAGTACCAGGACACCTCCGTCGCCCAACGCCTCATGCTGGCGGGCCTGTTCGGCGGCTCCGCCGGGGCCGGGCACCCCGTCACCGCGGTCGGCGACCCCTGCCAGGCGATCTACGGCTGGCGCGGTGCCTCGGTCGCCAACCTGGACGACTTCCCGCGGCACTTCCCGCGCGCCGACGGCGGCCCGGCGCACCGCTTCTCGCTCAGCGAGAACCGCCGCAGCGGCGGCCGGCTGCTCGACTTCGCCAACGAACTCGCCGCCCCGCTGCGCGAGATGCACGAGGGCGTGGCGGCGCTGCGCCCGGCCCCCGGCGCCGAGCTCGACGGCTACGCCCGCGTCGCGCTGCTGCCCACCCACGCCGAGGAGGTGGACTGGCTGGCCGACTCGATCGCCCACCTGGTGCGCACCGGCACCGCGCCCGGCCGGATCGCGGTGCTCTGCCGGGCCGGCGGCTCCTTCCCCGACCTGCACGCCGCGCTGGTCGCCCGGCAGGTCCCGGTCGAGGTGGTCGGCCTCGGCGGGCTGCTGCAACTCCCGGAGGTGGCGGACCTGGTGGCGGTCTGCGAGGTGCTCCAGGACCCGACCGCCAACGCCGCCCTGGTCCGCCTGCTGATCGGCCCGCGCTGGCGCACCGGCCCGCGCGACCTGGCCCTGCTCGGCCGCCGGGCCGCCGAGCTCGTCCGCACCGCCCGCCCCGGCGAGCAGGACCCGCTGGCCGCCGCCGTGGCCGGGACCGACCCGACCGAGGTGGTCTCGCTGGCCGACGCGCTGGAGACCTTCGTCGACGCCGAGCAGCCCGACGACCTGCCGTTCTCGCCCGAGGCGCGGGTCCGCTTCGCCCGCTTCGCCCGGGAGATCCGCGAACTGCGCCGGGCGCTGGCCGAACCGCTGATGGACGTCCTGCACCGGGTGCTCACCGTCACCGGCCTGGAGGTCGAGCTCTCCGCCTCCCCGCTGGCGCTGGCCGCCCGCCGCCGCGAGACGCTGCACTCCTTCCTGGACATCGCCGCCTCCTTCGCCGACCTGGACGGCGACCCCGGCCTGGCCGCCTTCCTGGGCTTCCTGCGCGCCGCCCAGGAGTACGAGCGCGGCCTGGACGCCGGGCTGCCCGGCGGCGAGGACACCGTCAAGGTGCTCACCGCGCACAAGTCCAAGGGCCTGGAGTGGGACGTGGTCGCCGTCCCCGGCCTGGTCAAGGGGGGCTTCCCGTCCGGCCAGGGGCGCGAGCGCTGGACCTCCACCCGCCGGGTGCTGCCGCACGCCCTGCGCGGCGACGCCGCCACGCTGCCCGCCGACCCGGCCTGGGACGCCAAGGGGATGGGCCGGTTCAAGCAGGAGACGACCCGGCACGGCGCGGTCGAGGAACTGCGGCTCGGCTACGTCGCGTTCACCCGGCCGCGCTCGCTGCTGCTGGCCTCCGGGCACTGGTGGGGGCCGACCCAGAAGCGCCGCCGCGGGCCGTCGGAGTTCCTGACCGCGCTGCGCGCGCACTGCGAGCGGCCCGGCAACGGCGAGGTCGAGCACTGGGCCGCGGAGCCGGCGGAGGACGCGGAGAACCCCGCGTTCGACGTGTCGGTGGAGACCCCCTGGCCGCTGCCGCTCGACCCGACCGCCCAGCGCGCCCGCCGACGGGTCGCCCGGGTGGTGCGGCAGCGGCTGGCCGGCGCGCCCGCCCCCGGGCCGGAGCCGATGGGCGCCGAGGACCAGCGGCTGCTGGCCTCCTGGGACCGCGACCTGACCGCCCTGCTCGGCGAGTTGGAGCGCTCCCGGCGCACCGTCCGGGACGTCGGGCTGCCCGCCTCGCTGTCCGCCACCCAGCTGATGCGGCTGGCCGCCGACCCGGACGGCTTCGCCCGCGACCTGGCCCGCCCGATGCCCCGCCCGCCCGCGCCCGCCGCCCGCCGCGGCACCCGCTTCCACGCCTGGGTGCAGTCCCGCTACGACCAGCCGCTGCTGCTCGGCCCCGACGCGCTGCCCGGCCTGGAGGCCGAGGAGATCGAGGACGAGCGCGACCTGGAGCGGCTCAAGGAGGCGTTCCTGCGCGGCCCCTACGCCGGCCGCACCCCGTACCGGGTCGAGGCGCCCTTCCAGCTGGTGCTCGCGGGGCGGGTGGTGCGCGGCCGGATCGACGCGGTCTACCGGGACGCGGGCGGTGGCGCAGGGTCACCGCACTACGAGGTGGTCGACTGGAAGACCGGCCGGGAGGACTCCGGCGACCCGCTGCAGCTCGCCGTCTACCGGCTGGCCTGGGCCGAGCAGGCGGGCGTTCCGGTGGAGCAGGTCACCGCGTCGTTCTGCTACGTCCGCTCCGGCCGGATCGAAACCCCGTCAGGACTTCCCGGCCGAAAGGAGTTGAGCGATCTTCTGATCGGGAATAGGTAGAAAAGAGTCACTCAGAGCATCCAACCCGTCACGAGATCACGCGAAACCTGTGCGCCCTGCACGTTTCGTGCCTATTGTGGGGTCGGTAACCGGTCATCCCTCGTACTCCGGCCGCCGTCAGGGCTCCCGACCCCCTGACCTCCCGTCAGACCCGCAGGTGCCGAGCAGCACCCGCACCTTCCGCTGGAGAGACCGACGTTGAGCGCGACCGGATGGATCAGGGACGTCCTCCACGGCCCCACCCCAGGCCCGGTACCGGGCACCGTCACCGGGACCTGGCCCAAGACCTCGCACGCCCTGCCGCTGATCGGCATGCTGCTGATCCTCTCCCTCGACCTGCTGACCGCCAGCCGGGTCAGCGTCGAGCCCGCCCTGACCGCCGTCCCCGCCCTCGCCGCCGTCGTCTCCCGCCGGACGTGGTACCCGCTGCTGACCGGCGCCCTGGCCGAGGCGTGCGCCTTCGGCACGGCCTGGTACCACGGCATCCTCGGCCAGTCCGTGCACACCGCCACCGTCGCCGCGATCGTCGTCATCGCCGGCATCGGCCACCTCAGCGCCACCCTCCGGCTGCGGCAGGAACTCGCCCTCGCCGAGGCCCAGTTGGTCGCCGAGATCGCCCGCCGGGTGCTGCTGCGCCCGGTCCCCGACCGGGTCGGGCCGGTCCGCGCCGCCGTCCGCTACGCCGCCGCCGCGGCGCACGCCTCGATCGGCGGCGACCTGTACGAGGTGGTCAACACCCGGCACGGCGTGCGCGCCGTGATGGGCGACGTGCGCGGCAAGGGGCTGGCCGCCGTCGAGACCGCCGCCGCCGTGCTCGGCGCGTTCCGCGAGGCCGCCCACCAGGAGCCCGCGCTGGAGCGGGTGGCCGGCTGGCTGGCCGTCAGCCTGGACCGGGCCCTGCACGAGAACGACCACCCCGGCGTCGAGGAGGAGTTCGTCACCCTGGTGCTGGTCGGCGTCCGCCCCGACGGCGTCCTGGAGATCGCCAACTGCGGCCACCCGCCGCCGGTCCTGCTCCGCGGCGAGGAGCCGCCGCACCTGCTGGCCGCCGACGAGACCGTCCCCCCGCTGGGCGTGCTCGACCCCGAGGACGTCTGCCCCCCGCTGCAACTGGTCGAGCTCCGGTCCGGCGACCGCCTGCTGCTCTACACCGACGGCGTCATCGAGGCCCGGGACCACGGCGGCGCCTTCTACCCGCTCACCGACCGGCTCCCGCTGCTCGCCGACGACGGCCCCGGCGACGTCCTGCAGCGCCTGCACGACGACGTGGTCCGGCACGTCGGCCACAAGCTCGGCGACGACGCGGCGATGCTGCTGCTCCAGTTCGACCCCGTCGCGCTGCCCGCCCAGGCGGCCCCCCGGGACCCGGGGGCCGCGGTGGGCACCGGGGCCGACGCCTGACCCCCGGGCGCTGATCAGACCTCGACCTCGACCACCAGCGGCCGGTGGTCGGAGACCCCGGTGCGGGGCGCCGAGACCGAGCCGACGGTGTTGCGCGGGACGCCGATGCCCAGGATGTGGTCGAACTGGACGGTCGGCCGGTGCGCGGGGTAGGTCGGCGTGCGGGCCAGGTCGTACCAGCCCTGCAGCCGGGTGCGCCGCGCGGTGCGGACGCGCTCGCGCCGCGCCGTGCGCTGGATCGCGTGCGCCGAGCCGAGCACGGTGCGCGGCACCGCGCCGATCAGGTTGAAGTCGCCGAGCACCAGGTAGGGCTGCGGCAGGTCGGCGATCCAGCGCCGGATCGCGGCGAGCTGCCCGACGTTCCACCCCGGCACGAACGACAGGTGCGCCGCCACCACGGTGAACTCCCCGCCCGGCCCGGCCAGCACCGCCGCCAGCGCCGCCCGCGGCTCGTCCGGGACGGGCGTCAGCCCGCGCCGCCCGGCCACCCGCAGCGGCAGGCCGAAGGGCGCGGGCGCGAACCGGCGGGCCCGCCAGTGCAGCACCGGCAGCCGGGTGAGCAGTGCGGTGCCGTACGAGGGCCGGGCGGTGTCGGCCAGGTCGGCCGGCCCGTAGACGGCCAGGCCGGGCCGCTCCGGGTCGGGCACCCAGCCCGCGAAGGGGGCGGGGACGCCGTGCAGCGCGGCGGCGAAGCGCCAGTCCGCGGCGCCCATCGCCTTCGCGGCGACGGCCGCCTGGTCGACCAGGCCGGAGCGCTCCTGGTGGCGGTCGACCTCCTGGAGGGCGAGCACGTCGGCGTCGAGCGAGGCGACGGCCTCGGCCAGCGGGCCGCCCGGATCGGCGGGCCGGGGCGCCGGGCTGCCGTCGGGGGCGAGCGGTTGGCCGTGCAGCAGGTTGTACGTGGCGATCCGCAGTGTGGTCACGCCGTCGACCGTACCGGGCCCGGGTGAACGGCCCGGCGGCTTGAGGGTGGCGGGCATACCGGGTATACATACTCGGTATGTCGATCCGTCACGGCCTGCTCGCCCTGCTCGACCAGGGCCCGCGCTACGGCTACCAGCTGAGATCCGAGTTCGAGGCCCGCACCGGGGCGACCTGGCCGCTCAACGTCGGCCAGGTGTACACCACGCTGGGCCGCCTGGAGCGCGACGGGCTGGTGGAGGCCGCCGGCGAGGACGACGAGGGCCACCAGTTCTACTCCGTCACCGACGAGGGACGCGCGGAGCTGCGCCGGTGGTTCGACACCCCGGTGCCGCGCACCAACCCGCCGCGCGACGAACTGGCGATCAAGCTGGCGATGGCGGTGACCATCCCCGGCGTGGACGTGGCCGCGGTCGTGCACGGCCAGCGCCGGCACAGCATGCAGGCGCTCCAGGACTACACCCGGCTCAAGGGCCGGGCGCTGGCCGCGGACGACGGCTCCGGCAAGGACCTGGCCTGGCTGCTGGTGCTGGAGCAGCTGATCTTCCAGACCGAGGCGGAGATCCGCTGGCTGGACCACTGCGAGTCCCGGCTCGCCCAGCACGCCGAACGCGCCGCCGCCCCGTCCGAACCCGCCGCCGCGCCGCCCGCCCGGCGCGCCGCCAAGAGCCGCGACCGCGGCCGCATCTGAACCTCCTGGGGGAGTGATGACCGAACAACTCAAGCCGGCCGAGCCCGTGCTGCACCTCGACCAGGTCAGCCGGACGCACGGCCAGGGCGCGGCCCAGGTGCACGCGCTGCGCGCCGTCGACCTGCGGGTCTACCCCGGCGAACTGGTCGCCGTGATGGGCCCCTCCGGCTCCGGCAAGTCCACCCTGCTGACCCTGGCCGGCGGCCTGGACAGCCCCACCGGCGGCCGGGTGGTCGTCGAGGGCACCGTCCTGGGCGACCTGGACCGCAAGAAGCTGGCCGCCGTCCGCCGCCGCTCGGTGGGCTACGTGTTCCAGGACTACAACCTGATCCCCGCGCTCACCGCCGCCGAGAACATCGCGCTGCCCCGGGAACTGGACGGGGTCTCCGCCCGCGCCGCCCGCCGGGAGGCGCTCACCGCGCTCGAGGAACTCGGCATCGCCGAACTCGCCGACCGCTTCCCCGACGACATGTCCGGCGGCCAGCAGCAGCGCGTCGCCATCGCCCGCGCCCTGATCGGCGACCGCCGCCTGGTGCTCGCCGACGAGCCCACCGGCGCCCTGGACTCCACCACCGGCGAGTCCGTGCTCGCCGTGCTGCGCGCCCGCTGCGACGCCGGCGCCGCCGCCATGATGGTCACCCACGAGGCCCGGCACGCCGCCTGGGCGGACCGGGTGGTGTTCCTGCGCGACGGCCTGCTGGTCGACGAGACCGCCCGGCAGGACGCCGGCAGCCTGCTGGTCACCGCCGCCACCAACGCCCGGAAGGACGGACAGCGGTGAAGCTGACCGCCTGGCGCGCCGCCCTGCGGATCGCCCGCCGCGACGCCGCCCGCGCCAAGGGCCGCAGCGCCCTGGTGCTGGCGATGATCGCGCTGCCGGTGCTCGGCGTGGCCGGCGTGGACGTGATCGCCCGCAGCGCCCAGCTCGAACCGGCCGAGAAGGCCGCCCGGCAGATGGGCACCGCCCAGGCGTACGTCACCATGTCGCAGCGCGGCGGCAGCATCCTCCAGGACCCCTCGGGCGAGAACACCGTCAGCCAGGTGCCCGACAAGGACCGGCCGCAGACCGCCGCGCAGAAGCGCAGCGCCGACACCGACCCGGCGCGGCTGCTCACCGAACTGCTGCCCGGCGCGGTGCTGGTGCCGACCGGCAACGACACCGGCACCACGACCACCACCAGGGAAGGGCGGATGCAGGTCACCCTCGACGAGGCCGACCTGACCGACCCGGTGTGGCGGGGCAAGCTGAACGTGGTGGCCGGCGCCGCCCCCACCCGGCCCGACCAGATCGCCGCCACCCGGGGCTTCCTGGACCGCTCCGACCTGCGGGTCGGCGACCGCACCGCGATCCACGGCCTGGACTCCACGCCGTACACCATCACCGCCGTCGTCGAGGACCCGGGCTACCTGGACCGGAACATGCTGTACGGCCGCCCCGGCGCGGTGTTCGCCCCGATCGCGCAGGCCGACCCGACGGCCGGCGACAGCGGCCGGGTGCGCAACGGCAGCAGCTGGCTGGTCAAGCTGCCCGC
Source organism: Kitasatospora sp. NPDC090308 (assembly GCF_044769485.1). Lineage (NCBI taxonomy): Bacteria > Bacillati > Actinomycetota > Actinomycetes > Kitasatosporales > Streptomycetaceae > Kitasatospora > Kitasatospora sp. NPDC090308. The sequence continues at coordinate 525,574 of NZ_JBIVXY010000002.1, forward strand.
CGGGGCCCGGGTGGACTGGTCCAAGGTGCGGGAACTCAACGAGCACGGCTTCACGGTGGTCTCCCGGGCCGTCCTGCTGGACCCGCCGGCCCGCTCCGAGGTGCCCTACTACGCGGCCGAGCGGTCCTCCTCCTCGGCCGTCAGCAAGAGCGCGCTGGCGATCGCCGCCATGGTGCCCGGCATGGCGCTGCTGGAGATCGTGCTGCTGGCCGGACCGGCGTTCGCGGTCGGCGCCCGCCGCTCGCGCCGCCAGCTCGGCCTGCTCGCGGCCGGCGGCGGCGACCGCTCGCACGTCCGGGCGGTGGTGCTGGCCGGCGGCGCGGTGCTGGGCAGCGGCGGCGCCGTGCTCGGCCTGCTCGGCGGCGTGGGCCTGGTCGGCCTGCTCCGCGGACAGCTCGAACACCTGGGCGGCCAGCGCTTCGGCCACCTCGACGTGCAGCCCCTCGACCTGCTCGGCGTCGCCCTGATCGGCCTGGTCACCGGCCTGCTCGCGGCCGTGGTCCCCGCCGTCCAGGCGTCCCGGCAGGACGTCATCGCCGCCCTCACCGGCCGCGGCGACAGCAAGCCCGCCAACCGGACCGTCGCCGTGATCGGCGCGGTGATGGTGGCCGGCGGCACCGCGCTGGCCCTGCTCTGCGCGATCGGCAACACCGCCGTCGTGGCCGGCCTGCTCGGCGGCTCGGTGATCGCCGAACTCGGCATGCTGCTGTGCACCCCGGTGCTGATCGGCCTGTTCGGGCGGCTCGGCCGCCACCTGCCGCTCAGCCCCCGGCTCGCGCTGCGCGACTCGGTCCGCCACCGCGGCCGCACCGCGCCCGCCGTGGCCGCCGTGATGGCCGCCGTGGCCGGCGCCGTCGCGGTCGGCATCTACCACGCCAGCGACGTCGAGAAGCAGCGCCAGGACTACCGGCCCACCCTGCCGTCCGGCGCGGTCGCGCTCTACCAGCCCTCCGGACCGGCCGACGACCCCGCCCGCTTCCCGATGCTGCTCCAGTCGGTGGAGACCCACCTGGACGGGCTCGGCCGGCGCGCCGACGTGCAGGAGATGACCGCGCTGCCCGGCGACTGCACGACCGGCTACGAGTGCGGCTACGTCCGGGCCGTGAAGCCGCCGGACAAGCGCTGCCCGGCCGACGACGTCCAGGACGCGGACAAGGCCCGCGCGTACCAGGACGACCCCCGGTGCGTGGCCGACCGCAGTCAGCCCGAGTACCCGACCAGCTTCTTCGGCGACACCCTGGTCGGCGACGCCGCCCTGCTGCACAACCTGCTCGACGTGCACGACCCGGCCGCCGAACAGGCGCTGGCCGCGGGCAGGGCCCTGGTCTTCCGGCCCGGCTTCGTCACCGACGGCAAGCTGTACCTGCGCGCCGAGGAGCAGCCCACCCAGGCGCAGACCGACGCCGGGGACTACCAGGGCAAGCAGCGGGACGTCGCCGTCGACGCGGTGGAGGTGCACGCGTCCCTCCCGTTCGCGGTGACGGTGCTGAGCCCGCAGGCCGCGCAGAAGGCCGGACTGGGCGTGCGCGGGGCCGGCTCGCTGTGGAAGCCCGCCGGGACGCTGTCCGACAAGAGCGTCCAGAAGGCCACCGCCGACCTCTCCAAGCTCGACGGCAACGCCTACCTGACCGTCGAGCAGGGCTTCAAGCCCGAGACCGACGTCCTGACCCTCGGCCTGACCGGCTTCGCCGGCCTGGTCGCCCTCGGCGCGGCCGGCATCGCCACCGGCCTGGCCGCCGCCGACTCCCAGCAGGACCTGGCCACGCTGGCCGCGGTCGGCGCGTCCGGCGGCATCCGGCGGCGGCTGTCCGGCTTCCAGTGCGGGGTGATCGCCGCGATGGGGGCGGTGCTCGGCCTGGTCTGCGGCGCCGTCCCGGCCCTGGCCCTGCGGCTGCTGGAGGCCCGCAACTCGACGGTCTGGGTCAACGGAGTGCCGGCCGGCCACGAGGACCCGGTCATCGCGGTCCCGTGGGCGAACCTGGCCGGGCTGCTGATCGGCCTGCCGCTGGTCGCGGTGCTGCTGGCCGCGGTGCTCACCCGCTCCCGGATCGGGCTGACCCGCCGGGCCGGGTGAGCCGGGCGCGGGGGGACCGGCCCCGGGGACCGCGGCGGGGGCCGCGGTGGGGCCGGGCGGACCGCGGCGGGGGCCGCGGTGCGGGGACCGGGGCGGGTGACCGTGCTCACGGCCGGGGGAGGCCGTGGGCACGCACCCGTCCGGGCGAACTAAAGTCGTCCGTATGACGAAAACCCCGGACAGCGCCGTCCGCTCCTACATCGACCGGCACGAGGACGCCTTCCTGGCCGACCTCGCCGACTGGCTGCGCATCCCCTCGGTCTCCGCCGACCCGGACCGGGCGGGCGAGGTCCGCCGCTCCGCCGAGTGGCTGGCCGAGAAGCTGCGGGCGACCGGTTTCCCGGTCGCCGAGGTGTGGGAGACGGACGGGCTGCCGGCGGTGTTCGCCGAGTGGCCCTCCGGCGAGGAGGGCGCGCCGACCGTGCTGGTCTACGGCCACCACGACGTCCAGCCCGCCGCCCGCGAGGACGGCTGGGACACCGACCCGTTCGAGCCCACCGTGGTCGGCCGCCGGCTGTACGCGCGCGGCGCCGCCGACGACAAGGGCCAGGTCTTCTTCCACACCCTGGGCGTGCGCGCCCACCTGGCCGCCACCGGCCGCACCGCGCCCGCGGTCAACCTCAAGCTGCTGGTCGAGGGCGAGGAGGAGTCCGGCTCGCCGAACTTCGCCGCCCTGGTGCGCCGCGAGGCCGGGCGGCTGGCCGCCGACGTGGTGATCATCTCCGACACCGGGATGTGGTCCGAGACCACCCCGACCGTCTGCACCGGCATGCGCGGCCTGGCCGACTGCCAGATCGACCTGTACGGCCCGGACAGCGACATCCACTCCGGCTCCTTCGGCGGCGCCGTCCCCAACCCGGCCGCGGTGGCCGCCGAACTCGCCGCCGGCCTGCACGACGCCGACCGCAGGGTCGCGGTGCCCGGCTTCTACGACGGCGTCGTCGAACTCACCGACCAGGAGCGGGCGCTCTTCGCCGAACTGCCCTTCGACGAGCAGCGGTGGCTGGAGGTCGCCAAGTCGCACGGCACCCTGGGCGAGGCCGGCTACACCACCCTGGAGCGGGTCTGGGCCCGGCCGACCGCCGAGGTCAACGGCATCTGGGGCGGCTACACCGGCCCCGGCGGCAAGACCATCGTCCCGGCCGAGGCGCACCTGAAGCTCTCCTTCCGGCTGGTCGCCGGGCAGGAGGTGGAGAAGGTCCGGGAGTCCGTCGCGGCCTGGGTTTCCGAGCGGGTCCCGGCGGGAATCCGGTACGAGATCGTCTTCCCCGGCGCGACCCGCCCCTGCCTGACGCCGCTGGACCACCCGGCGCTCCGGTCCACCGTCCGGGCGATGGAGCGGGCCTTCGAGCAGAAGATCCTGTTCACCCGCGAGGGGGGCTCCGGCCCGGCCGCCGACCTCCAGGACGTGCTGGGAGCGCCGGTGCTCTTCCTCGGCATCTCGGTCCCCTCGGACGGCTGGCACTCGATCAACGAGAAGGTGGAGCTCGACCTGCTGCGCAAGGGCGTCGAGACCTCCGCCCACCTGTGGGGCGACCTCGCGGAGAACTTCCGACCGTGACAACGCGCCCCGCACCTGCCGCACCTGCCGTACTGAAGCGAAGCGAACGGGGATGGACGAGTTGAGCAGCGCACCCGACACCAAGCACCTCGCGCTGGCCCGGGCCGGGGTGGACCGGGCGGCGCACCGCCGGCTGGACGAGCCGTGGCTGGCCGCGGCCTGGAGCCACCCCAGCACCCGGGTGCTGCCGATCGCCGGCGGCGAGGCGTTCGTGGTCGACACCGCGGACCGCACCGAACTGGTGCTGCTGCCCTCCTTCGAGGCCCCGGTGACCGGCGACCGGTACTTCCTGGGCACCGACGAGGACGGCACCCACTACTTCGCGCTGGACTGCGAGTCGCTGCCCGGCCGGCTCGACGGCGACGCCCGCCCGGCCGGCCTGCGCGAGGTCGGCAGCGCCCTCTCCGACCGGGACTCCGGGCTGCTGGTGCACGCCGTCGCCCTGGAGCACTGGCACCGGCTGCACTCCTTCTGCTCCCGCTGCGGCCACCGCACCGAGAAGGCCGGGGCCGGCCACCTGCGCCGCTGCACCTCCTGCGCGGCCGAGCACTACCCGCGCACCGACCCGGCGGTGATCATGCTGATCACCGACCCCGAGGACCGCTGCCTGCTGGGCCGCCAGGCGCTCTGGCCGGAGGGCCGCTGGTCCACGCTGGCCGGGTTCGTCGAGCCCGGCGAGTCGATCGAGCAGGCGGTGGTCCGCGAGGTGCTGGAGGAGGCCGGGGTCCGGGTCGGCGAGGTCGAGTACGTGGCCAGCCAGCCCTGGCCGTTCCCGTCCAGCCTGATGCTCGGCTTCCTCGGCCGGGCGCTGCCCGGGGGCACCGGGATCACCGTGGACGGCGAGGAGCTGTCCGAGGCCCGCTGGTTCACCCGGGAGGAACTGCGGGCCGGGATGGCCGCCGGGGAGATCCTGCCGCCGTCCGGCATCTCGATCGCCCGGTACCTGGTCGAACTCTGGTACGGCGAACCGCTGCCGGCGGCCGCCCGCTGGTGACGCCCGGCGCCCGGTGCCGGTGGTTCCCGCACGACGGGGGCGTACGGAGAGATCCGTACGCCCCCGTCGTGCGTCCACCGGGGGGCCGCGACCGGTCGGCCGGAATGGTTCGGGCGCACCCGGAACGTTCCGGCGGGGTTTCCCGAACTCCGTTCCCCGGCACGGTTGTCGCATTCCGCTGAAACCGCGCGAGCCCACTGGCTACATTCACTCGCGTGACGATCCACCGCCGCGCCGCCCCCGCGCCCAAGTACCAGCAGCTCGCCACCGACCTGCGCCGGCGCATCGAGTCCGGCGAGTGGGAGGGCGGCGGCCGCCTCCCGGTCGAGACCGAGCTGGAGGCGCAGTACGGGGTGGCCCGCAACACCGTCCGGCTGGCCGTGGACGTGCTGGTCAACGAGGGCCGGGTGGTGCGCGTCCAGGGCAAGGGCACCTACCTGCGCGAGCCCTCCCGGCACGACCACCGGGTGCACGCCCGCCCGCCCCGGCAGGCCCGCCGCGAACCGCTCACCCCCAGCGGCGAGGTGTACGCCGCCGAGGCCGCCGCCGCCGGGCGGCAGCTCACCGTGGACTTCGAGGTGGCCGCCGTCCGGGCCCGCCGGGACGTCGCCGCCTGGCTCGGACTGCGCCCCGAGGACACCGTGATGATGCGCCGTCAGCTCTGCCGGGTCGACCGGGAGCCCTACGCCATCGAGGAGAGCCACTACCGGGCCGGGCTGGCCGCCGGCACCCCGCTGATGCAGGACCGGCCCGTCCCCGGCGGCGACGAGCGGATACTGGCGCAGCTCGGCCGGACCGAGACCTCCGCCACCGACCACCTCACCGCCCGGATGCCCGACCCGGCCGAGGCCGCCTGGTTCGGCCTCGGCCCGGGCGTGCCGCTGCTGGTCAACACCCGGATCAGCAGCGACCGGCGCGGCCCGATCCGGGTGGTGGAGACCCGCTACGCGGCCGACCGGGCCCGGCTGCTCTACGAGCTCGGCGACACCGCGGCGGGCGGCTGAACCGGCAGCCGGGCGCCGCCCCGGTCCGGCCGCCCGGCGTGCCGCGGCGGAATGCCGGCCCGCGCCGTTCCGGCCGCCGGGCCGGAATTCCGATCAGTACCGGTCGGAACTCCGGCGGAATTCGACCGGGCCCCGGTTGACATTCAGCCGGAATTCGACCGCCGACGACCGGGATTGGACCGGTAATGATCGGATCGGGACCGAATTCGATCAGGCCAGCGCGGACTGGACCTGCCGCAGGCTCGGGTTGGTCATCACGCTCTGCTCCCCGGAGGCGGAGACCACCACGACCGTCGGCACCGTCTGGTTGCCGTCGTTCACCGACTCCACGTAGGACGCCGAGGCCGGGTCCTGCTCGATGTTGACCTCGGTGTAGGCGATGCCCTCGCGGTCCAGCTGGCTCTTGAGGCGGTTGCAGTAGCCGCACCAGGTCGTGCTGTACATCGTGACGGTGCCGGACATGGCGGGGGACTCCTTCGGTCGACGGACGGTGGCCGGACGGTGGCCGGACGGCCGCCCGGTGCAACGTCCGGCGGCCCCGGCCCATTCCGGGGCGGGTGACGGTGTGACGATCCGACCACCTCGGACCGCCTGTGGACAACCCCGTCCGAACTGTCCGGCCCGCCTGCGAGGATGGAGGGCATGCAGGAAGACCTCCTCGGGCTCGACGGCCCCCACCCGCAGTACGGCCACGCCCCCGCCGGGGCGGACGCGGTGCTGGCCGGGCTCGACCCCGAGCAGCGCGCCGTGGCCACCGCCCTGCACGGCCCGGTCTGCGTGCTGGCCGGCGCCGGCACCGGCAAGACCCGCGCCATCACCCACCGGATCGCCTACGGCGTGCGCAGCGGCGTCTACCACCCCGCGCAGGTCCTCGCCGTCACCTTCACCGCCCGCGCGGCCGGCGAGATGCGCGGCCGGCTGCGCCAGCTCGGCGCCGACGGCGTGCAGGCCCGCACCTTCCACTCGGCCGCCCTGCGCCAGCTCCAGTACTTCTGGCCGCGGGCCATCGGCGGCGAGTTCCCCCGGCTGCTGGAGCGCAAGGTCCAGCTGGTCGCCGAGGCGGCCGGCCGCAGCGGCCTGCGCGTCCAGCGCACCGAACTGCGCGACCTGACCGCCGAGGTCGAGTGGGCCAAGGTCACCCAGGTCGTCCCCGACGACTACCCGGCCGCCCTCGCCAAGTCCGGCCGCGAGGCCCCGCGCGACCCGGCGGAGATCGCCCGGGTCTACGCCGCCTACGAGCACGCCAAGCAGCAGCGCCGCCTGATCGACTTCGAGGACGTGCTGCTGCTCACCGCCGCCGTCCTGGAGGACCGGCCGGAGATCGCCGACCAGGTCCGCTCCCAGTACCGGCACTTCACCGTCGACGAGTACCAGGACGTCTCCCCGCTCCAGCAGCGCCTGCTGGAGCAGTGGACGGGCTCCGACGGCGGCGCCAGCCTCTGCGTCGTGGGCGACGCCAGCCAGACCATCTACTCCTTCACCGGCGCCACCCCCGACCACCTGCTGAACTTCCGGCACCGGCACCCCGAGGCCACCGTGGTCAAGCTGGTCCGGGACTACCGCTCCACCCCGCAGGTGGTCCACCTGGCCAACGGGCTGCTCGCGCAGGCCCGCGGCCAGGCCGCCCAGCACCGGCTGGAGCTGGTCTCCCAGCGCGAGGCCGGCCCCGAGCCGGTCTACCGCGAGTACCCGGACGAGCCGACCGAGGCCGAGTCCACCGCCCGCCTGATCCGCGACCTGCTCGGCACCGGCGTCCGGGCCAGCGAGGTCGCCGTGCTGTTCCGCACCAACGGCCAGTCCGAGGTGTACGAGCAGGCCCTCGCCGACCTCGGCATCGCCTACCAGCTCAAGGGCGCCGAGCGGTTCTTCGAGCGCCCCGAGGTCCGCGAGGCCGGCGTGCTGCTCAAGGGCGCCGCCCGGGCCGCCGACGACCCGCTGACCTCCGGCGCGCCCGACCTCGCCGCCCAGGTCCGCGCGGTGCTCGCCACCCGCGGCTTCGCGGCCGCCCCGCCGGCCGGCTCCGGCGCCGTCCGCGAGCGCTGGGAGTCGCTGAACGCGCTGGTCCGCCTCGCCGAGGAGTTCGAGGCCGCCCGCCGGTCCGCCGGGGCTCCGGCCGACCTCGCCGCCTACGTCGCCGAGCTGGACGCCCGGGCCGCCGCCCAGCACGCCCCCGCCGTCGAGGGCGTCACGCTCGCCTCGCTGCACGCCGCCAAGGGCCTGGAGTGGGACGCGGTGTTCCTGGTCGGCCTGAGCGAGGGCACGCTGCCGATCATCTACGCCAAGACCGACGAGCAGGTCGAGGAGGAGCGCCGGCTGCTCTACGTCGGCGTCACCCGGGCCCGCCGCTTCCTGACCCTCTCCTGGTCGCTCTCCCGCTCCCCGGGCGGCCGCGCCTCCCGCAAGCCCACCCGCTTCCTGGACGGCCTGCGCCCCGGCTCCTCCGGCCCCGGCGCGCGCACCCGGGGCGGGCGCGGGGGCGTCGAGCCGGGCGCGGAGCGCTCCGCCGCGCGCCGGGCGCGCGGCCCGGTCAAGTGCCGGGTCTGCGAGCGCACCCTGACCGACGCCGTCGAGCGCAAGCTCCGCCGCTGCGAGGGCTGCCCGTCCACGATGGACGAGGCGCTCTACGAGCGGCTGCGCGAGTGGCGCTCGGTCAAGGCCAGGGAGCAGGGCGCCCCGGCCTACGTGGTGTTCACCGACGCCACCCTGACGGCCATCGCGGAGGACGTGCCGGGCAGCCTCGCGGAGCTGTCCCGGATCTCCGGAGTGGGCGCCATGAAGCTGGACAAGTACGGCTCCGACGTGCTCTTGTTGTGTGCGGGGGAGAGTCCGGAGCCGGTGGGGGAGACCGACCGCGAACCGGAGCCCGCCCCGTCCGAGGGCGAAGCTGAGAACCAGGCTGAGAACTCGCCGGAAAAATAGTTTGCGCGCCGCATGGACGGCGCAATAGCCTGCCGGAGCGGTCAAGGGGACGAGGCCGCGAAGCTCGCAGAGGGCTTGTTTCTGCGTGCACTGACCATCAACCAGATATCGGAGCCCGGGCGACCGGGTGCCGCGAGACGCCGAGAGGAGGCGAGTTCAGTGGAGACCAAGATGATCACCAAAGTGACCGACCTGATGACCACCCTCGCCATGCCCTCGCGCGTCAGCGCTTCGGGTCTGGGTCTCGGCACGGCCGGCGGCGACGCCGGAGTCCTGCTGTCCGAGCACTGCCTTGTCAGTGATCTCGGCAATGCTGTGGCCACCCGTGTCGAGGCAGGTCTCTCCCGTGACTGGGCGACGTTCGGCGGCGGCATTTCGCTGTCCGACGAGCGACCGACCAAGGCACCGAAGGCAGTAGTGGCAGAGGCCCTGCATGGGCGCTATGCCGCGGTCATCGGTGCCGGAAGCAACAAGCAGGACCAGCAGATCTCCCTGGCCGAAGCCGCCGTCCACGGCGCCGAGGCCGGCCGGAAGCAGGCTTTTCGCGGGCCTGGACCCTGGAGCGAACGACCCTGACTGAACCAGTCACGGGCGGTGCCTCCAGGGCCGCGGAAACCCAGCAACCGGGTTCCGCGGCCCTTCTGTTTTGTCCGGTACGCAAGACCACCCAGGCCCCCCGGGGCCTCCGGACCGCTCCGCACCACGGAACGGCCGGATCCACATCGAAGACGAGGAAGACGCCCACAGTGTCCACGGTCATCACACCGCCGCCCCTCCCGTCCGTACCGACCGACAAGACCGTCAAGGCCGACCAGGCCCACCCCCCGGAGGTAACACTCATGCAGCTCACCGCCATCGACGAGGCTGACTCGCTCGGGCTCCCCATCCCGTGCCGGGCCTTCGACCCGGAGGTCTTCTTCGCGGAGACCCCCGCGGACGTCGAGTACGCCAAGTCGCTGTGTGGCACCTGCCCCGTCAAGGCCGCCTGTCTCACCGGTGCCCTGGAGCGCCGCGAGCCCTGGGGCGTCTGGGGCGGCGAGCTCTTCGTGCAGGGCGTCGTCGTCGCCCGGAAGCGCCCGCGTGGCCGTCCGCGCAAGACCGAGGTCATGGCGTGAACCCCGCAGCCAGGGCCGACCGCAGCGGCACCGGAGCCGTCCGCAGGGGAGAGCAGCCCCCGCTGGACACCGCTCTGCGCCACTCGGTACGCATCGCGGCCGCCAAGGCCGACGCAGAACTGACCCGTCCCTTCCCGACCACGCACCACGAGCAGGACCACCACATGAACCCCGCCGGCATCGATCCGACCGTCCGCTCCGAGCAGACCACCGAACTTCAGATCCAGAACAGGACCCTCGAGATGAATCTCCTCCAAGAATCCCTGGCGCGCGCGCATATGCAGCAACGCCTCCACGAGGCCGAGGAGCAACGCCTCGGCCTGCGGGTGCTGCGCGCGGCGCGGTTGCGCCGCCGGGCCGAACGTGCCTCGCTGCGCGCCCGCAAGGCCCTCGCCGTCGCCCTGATGTGACGGACGCTCCACCCCGCCGGCCGGCCGCGAGGCCCCGCCGGTGACCCACCCCTGAACGCCGACGGCCGACTCCCCGCCCCCGGGGAGCCGGCCGTCGGCGCGTTCCCGCCGCCTCCGGGGCTTCTGCGGCTCCCGGGGCCCCCGCCGGGCCCGGGTGTCGGGCGTCCAACTCCAGGGTTCCGTACTGCTGTTCGCCGCTCGAACAGGTCGTGCAAGGATGGCCCCCATGTGGTCCTCCCTCCCGCTCGGCGAGCGGCTGCGCGCCGAACTCGGCCCGCCGCGCAAGGTCCGCCGCCTGGTCAGCAGCCCGCGCTCCCGGGTCTGGCGGGCCGAGCTCTCCGGCCGCCCCGTGGTGGTCAAGCAGTTGGTCGACTCGCCCGGGGCCGACGGCCGTTACGCCCGCGAGGCGGCCGGGCTCTCCCTCGCCGCCCGGCCCGGCCGGCCCGGCCGCCCGGTGGCGCCCGCCCTGCTCGGCGCCGACCCGGCCGCCCGCCTGCTGGTGCTGGAACGCCTGGAGGACCGCACCCCGGGCCCCGACTGGCAGCGCGAGTACGCCACCGCGCTGGCCGGGCTGCACGCCAGCGCCCCCGCCGACCTCCAGGACCTCGCCGGGACGGCCCCCGCCACCGACCTGCCCGCCTGGACCGGCCCGACCGGGCGCGACCTCGGCTGCTTCATCGCCCTGGCCCGGATCCTCGACGTCCCGGCCCCGCCCGGCGCCCGCGCCGAGGCCGAGGCACTGCTCGACCGGCTCTCCGCCACCCCCGTCCGGCACGCGCTGCTGCACGGCGACCCCTGCCCCGGCAACGACCTGCACACCGCCGACGGCGTCCGGTTCGTCGACTTCGAGCAGTCCGCGCTCGGCCCGGGCGCCGTCGAGTTCGCCTACCTGCGGATCGGCTTCCCCACCTGCTGGTGCTCCACCGCCCCGCCCGCCGCCGTGCTGGCCGAGGCCGAGGCCGCCTACCGCACCGCCTGGCGCGCGGCCACCGGCACCGAGGCCGCCACCCCCGCCGAACTCGCCGACGCCTGCGCCGGCTGGCTGCTGCGCGGCGACGCCCTCGTCCCCAAGGCCGAACGCGGCACCGCCGACCACCTGTCCCGCCTCCACCACGGCGACTGGACCTGGGGCAACGCCACCGCCCGCCGCCGCCTCCTGCACCGCCTGCGGGTGGTCGCCGAACTCGCCGACGCCGACACCGCCCTCCCGGTCTTCGGCCGCTTCTGCGCCACCCTGGCCGCCCGCGCCCGCACCGCCTGGCCCACCGCCACCCCGCTCCCCGCCGAACGGGCCTGACCGCCCGCGAACCCGCGAACCCGCCGCCCGCGAGCGCCGGCCGGAGCCCGGGCACCCGCGCCTCCGGACGCCCGGAGGCGCGGATGCCCGGGCGTCGGCTCAGTCGGCTTCCGGCCCCGTCTCCGGCCCGGCTGCCGGCCCCGTCTCCGGCCCGTTCCCCGGTCCGGCGAAGCCGGGCAGCCAGCGGAGCAGCTCCTCGTGCAGGCGGACAGTGGCGCCGAGCTGGCACAGGACGCCGATGGTGGAGAGGGTGACGCGGTGGATCAGCAGGTAGGAGGGCGGGAGGTTGAGCTGCTTGCCGAGGTTGTAGGCGGGGGAGCGCGGGTCGGCGATCCGGGCGGCCTGGGTGCGCATCCACGGGCGGCTGAAGGTGAACTGCTCGGCGCGGGTGGGCTCGATGATCGGGAGCAGGTAGTCGAGCACCGCGTCCGGGTCGAGCGAGATGCCGGGACGGACGAAGTTCTCCTGCCTGAGCAGGTCGTACACCGCCCCGGCGTCCCCGGCCAGGGCCAGTCGCAGTGAGGTGCCGATCGTGCGGGGCAGACCGCCGGGGAGGCGGTCGACGGTGCCGAAGTCGAGCACGCCCAGCTTCCAACTCGCGGCGGTGCGGCCGGTCTTGACCAGCCGGAAGTTGCCGGGGTGCGGGTCGGCGTGCAGCAGGCCGGTGCGGCTCGGACCGGCGAACAGGAAGCGGGCGAGCAGCTGCCCGGCCCGGTCTCGCTCGGCCCGGGTGCCGTCCGAGACGACCTGGGAGAGCGGCTTGCCCTCCAGCCACTCGGTGACCAGCACCCGCCCGGACTGGGCCACCACCCGGGGCACCACGATGTCGGCGTCCCCGGCGAACTCCTGGGCGTGCAGCTGCTGGGACTCCGCCTCCAGCCCGTAGTCCAGCTCCTCGGTGACCCGCTCGCGCAGCTCGGCGATCAGCGGCTTGATGTCCACGCCCGGGATCAGCGGGCCCAGCATCCGGGCCACCCGGGAGAGCTGGCTCAGGTCGCTGAGCAGGGCGTCGCCCGCGCCCGGGTACTGGATCTTGACCGCGACGTCCCGCCCGTCCTTCCAGACGGCGCGGTGCACCTGGCCGATCGAGGCGGCGGCGGACGGCTGGTCGGAGAAGGAGCGGAAGCCGTCGGCCCAGTCCTCCCCGAGGTCGGCGGCCAGCACCGCGTGCACGGTGCGGGTCGGCATCGCCGGGGCGGACTCCTGGAGCTTGGTGAGCGCGGCCCGGTAGGGGCCCGCGACGTCCTCCGGGAGGGCGGACTCGAAGACCGACATGGCCTGCCCGAACTTCATCGCACCGCCCTTCAACTTGCCGAGGGTGGCGAAGAGCTGCTCCGCGGTCTGGGCCTGGAGCTCGGCCGCCACCTCCTCCGCGGGCCGTCCGCCCAGGCGCTTGCCCAGGCCGAGGGTGGCCCGCCCGGCGAAGCTCAGCGGCAGGGCCGCCAGCCGGGCCGTCCGGGAGACCGCCTTGCGCGGCATGTCAGACATCCGCCGCCTCCGTCCGGACGGTGCGGCCGGCGGTGGCCGGAGCCGCCCCGGCGCACGGGTGGGCGACCGGCCGGGCCGGGCCGGTCCTTGCCTTGCGCGGTAGATCGCTCACCGGACCTCCTGATCCTCCGGACCGACCGGCGCCCCGCCGGCGGTCGGTACAGCGGCGCTCCCGGACCCGCCCGGCGGCTCCGGCCCCGACGGCCGCCGCCCGCCCGGCCTCCGGAAGCGGTGCACCGGGACGGGTGGCGACGGATCGGGCTCGCGGGCTGCCGGACGGGCCCCAGGGCTCGTCCTAGGCCATTGTGCCCGTTCGCCCCGGTGTGGCGGACTGCCAGAGGCAACCGCAGTCCGGGTGGCTGCGCAGCCGCAGCCGCCGGACCATGCCGTCGGCGGCGGACAGCTCGCACCAGCCGTCCACGCTCGGCGGCAGCACCCCGTCCAGGTACAGCTGGGCGTGCAGCGCGGCGAGCCCCGCGACCGAGGCCGCGACCGCGCCGTCGCAGGCCGGGACGCGGGCCCGGCCGGGGCCCTCGTCGATCAGCTGGGCCAGCAGCCGGGGCCACGCCTCGTCCTCGTCGCGCCGGGCCAGGGTCGCGCAGCTGCCGCAGGCGGAGGCGCCGGGGACGACCAGCGGGCCGACCACGCCGAGGTGTTCGAGCACCCCGGTGTACAGGTGCGGGACGCCGGCCCGCATCAGCTCCTGGGCGTCCACCGCGGCCCCGGTGTACGCGGCGGAGCCGTCCCTCGGGGCGAGCACCACCAGGGTGGGCGGCGGGGGAGCGGCGGGCGGGCGCCGGTAGCGCTCGCCCACCGGGGCGCCGGTGACGCGGTGCACCAGCTCGCGGGCGGCGGTGGAGCGCAGCCGCCCGATGTCGCCCGGGGGCAGGCCGCCGGGCAGGCAGTCCCGGGCGGCGACCCGGCCGCGGTCCAGCACCGCGACCTCGCCGATCCCGCCGGCCGCCAGCGCGGCCCCGACGGCGGCCCCGACCCGCCCGGCGCCGCGCACCTCGACCCGGGCCCGGACCCGGCCGTGCAGCACGGCGGCGGCCTCGCCCGGCGCGGGGTGCACCAGGGAGAGCGAGGCCAGGTCGGGGCCGAGCAGGTCGCGCCGGGCGGGTGGGTACAGCTCCAGCACGTCCCGCAGGGCCTGGGCGTCGTCCAGCAGCTCGCTGCGGCCGAGCGAGTCGAGCACCGCCCGGCAGTACTCGGCGCCCAGCCCGAGCCGCTGCCCGGCGGCGATCAGCGCGGGGCCGTCCCGGCTGCCGTCGATCAGTTCCAGGAAGCCGGCCAGCTTGCGGTCGACACCCTCGATCAGCCGGGCGTGCCGCCGTACGGTGCCGAACTGCAGGGTCTGCTTCTCCCGCCAGAGCCGGGACAGGGCGGGCTTGATCACGGGGCGCATGCGGGTACCTCCCACGGTCGGGACCCCGGCGTCGGGATCGCCGGTGACCGCTGTGATGGAGCACCGCAGTTTGCGAGCCTGCTCGGAGTAATCGCTGGTCTCGCAAGTGGTGGTGCAAGTTAGTTTGCGAGGGTGGAGCACAATACTTTGCGAGTTTCGTGACTGAGGGTGACATCACTGAGAGTGCGGGGCAGGCGGTGCTTGACGTCGAGCCTCTCGGTGAAAGTGTCACCCGAGTAGCTCAGCAGCAGGATTGACGGTGGGTCGAACGGCAATCGGTTGTCGGAGCGCGTCAGTAGCCTCGAAGGTTGAGAGGTCCGTTATGGGCGCACGGATCGTGCTGAATCACGGGGCGATCCGCCGGGAGGGAATGAAGGCGGTCGAGAGGCAGCTTCCGCGGTGGCAGGCGGTGCTGGACGCAGTGCTGGCGTCCCACCAGGGCCAGCCGGTCGACGAGGTGAAGACGGAGCTCGCGCGGCAGTGGCAGCTGGTTGCCGGACGCCCGCTGGCCGAGCCGAAGTTGCCCGACTGGGGGGCCGCCTCGCGACGGGGGAACGGGTGGTTCTGCGCGCTGCGGGTTGAGGCCCCGAGCGCATCAGCGGCCGGGCGTGAGGGGCTGGCCGAGATGGTCGGTGATGAGCGCGTCGGCGAAGGCGTCGGCGGAGCGGGCGAGCCGGATGGCTGGCCCGCTCAAGCCCATCTGCAGGTTTCTGATCTTGGTCTCTTCCGGGGACTTTCTGGCGAGCCGGGTGATCGGAGAGTAAGGCGGGCGCATGACCGTGGCCAGGCGCCATTCGCTGCCGGTCAGGCGGGACCAGATGTAGGCGGACAGGCAGTCGTGCTGCAGCCGTTGTTGGTCGGCGGTCGCGGCAGGGTGGACTTGGGCGTCGTTCAGGAGCTGCTGCAGCTCGAAGCCCCTCAGGTGCCAGAGGCCGAACTGTTTTCTTCGGGCGCTGTAGTTCTCCCGCTTCGGGAGGTTCGCGAGGTGCTGGCCGAAGCGTTCCAGGCCGCCGCGGATGTTGTCGTGGGCTGGCCGGGCGAGCAGGGCTTGGGCGGACAGCAGTTCGTTGTCGTCGTCGAGCCAGGCTGCGGGGATGCCCAGGAAGCGGGCTGCTTCCTGGTGGTCGACGCGGTCGACGGACATGACGAGGTGGAGCGCGACCGCGCGCCGCAGTGTCAGAATTCGTCGAGTCCCGAGCCGTGGGGTGCGGCCGAAGTGGTGGGTGAACGAGTCGAGGGGGATCTCCTGGGGGACGTGTTCGGCCCAGAAGCCGCGCGGGCGGACGTCGAGCAGTCGTGGTTCGGTGCGCTGTGCTTCCGAGCGCCTGTCGAGGGCGGTGAGGAACTCCCTGCGTCGGGAGGGTGAACAGTCCTTGTGAACCCGCGAGCTCCAGATATTGCCCCATCGTGGGTGCCGGTGGTCTGGAGCATGGCTCAGCAGGTCGAAGACCTGGTGGCGGAAGTCCGGGAGGGGCAGGTTCAGGCTGTCGACGGCCATGCTCAGGAGGGCGGCTGTGGCGGGGGCGGACTCGGGGAGGAGCCGCCAGGAGTCGAGGATCCGGGGCCGGGAGCGCGCGGCCCGCCAGCCTGCGGCGGTCTTGTCCTGAGTGTCGATGTGGGTGTCGAGCGAGTCGAGCAGACCGGTCGGCCCGGCGGGAGCCGGGCGGTTGATCCCGGTGGCCAGTATGAGGGTGGTGATGAAGCTCAGGTCGGCGAAGAACTGCGTAGCGGTGGCCGGGGCGGTGGTCTTCAACTGGTCGAGCAGGTGTTGCTGCAGCGCGGCGATGTCGGGGGTGAGTGGGGGCAGGTTCGTCGGTGCCTGGTCGAGGCGGGTGCCGCAGCCCTGCTTGCTCCACTTGATCGTCACCCGGCGGCACTGGGCCGGGTGAAGGTTTCGGACGCCCGTCATGGGGATGGCCCAGGAGGAGGCGCCGGACTGGAGCGGGCCGTGTCCGCAGTCGGGGCAGGCGTGGTGCAGGAAGGCGTTGTGGTCGAGGCATGCGAAGACGACCGGCAGGTGCCACTGGCGTTTCCAGGGGCCGCCGTGCATGTTCTGGATCGGTGATCCGTCGCCGGCCAGGCACTGGGGGCAGAAGCGGGTGGATTCGAGCCGGAGCCAGGGCGGGAGCGGAGCCCTTTCCCCAACCGGGGTTAGGGCGTCGGCGAGCGGCGGGTAGCGGTTGGCGAACGGTTTCAGGGTGAGGTCCTCGGCGCTCCGCTCGTCGAGCCGGGCGGCCTTCGCGAAATCTCGTAGGAGCGGTGCCTCCAACTGCAGCAGGGACCTGAGCGGGACGGCGGAGCGTTTGCCGCTCCGCCAGGTCAGGCCGATGCGCCCGGCCAGCTGGAGCGGGCTCTCGTCGAGGCGGTGGCTTAGCCGGAGGAGGAAGCCGAGCAGGCCCTCGTCGGGCAGCGGGACCAGGCTCCGGGCGAGCGGCCGGTTGTCGGTGGCCGGCGTCATCCGGTCGCCGTCCCGGGCTGGGTGCCGCGGTCGTCGAAGACTGTGTTGCGGCCCCGGCGGCGTTCGGCGCGGGAGGACGGTGGCTCGGCTTCCCGGTCGGTGTCGGTCGGGCGGTCCTCCCGGCCGATCACGATCTCGTCGAGCAGGTCCTCGTCCAGGACTTCCTGTCCGCTGTCCATGGCCTCCTGGGCGCCGTCGGCGATCAGTCGGCCCAGGATGCCGACGACGCCGCCGCTGCGGCGGAACAGGTATTCGGGCATGGTGCCGTCGGTGAGCATGCCCGCCTCGGCGTTCATGAGCCGTAGGTGGACCTCGATGCCGCGGAGGTGGTCGGTGAACGCCTGGATCTCCTTGGCGGTGCCGTAGTGGAAGCGGTCCAGCTCGACCATCTCGAAGCGGCGCTCGGTCTGGGTGACTTCCAGGCCGTGGACGCGGGTGCTCTCCAGCGGCGGCATCACCCACTGTCGTGCCCCGGGGTCCCATTTCGCCTCCCGCAGCAGTCCCATTCCGGGGATGTTGACACCGGTGAGGACCAGCGTGACCTGGAAGCTCATCAGGGCCCGGATCAGGTCCAGGACGTCCTGGTCGTCCTGTCGGTGCATGCGCAGGCGGTTGATGTCATCCAAGACCAAGGCCCGGACGCCGTGGTCCCGCAGCGACAGGGCGACCTGCCGGACCAGTTGGGGAAGCGTCAGCGACCCGGGCGTCGGGCCGAAGAAGTTCAAGATCGCCTGGCAGAGGCTCTTGGGGCTGGCCGTGACCGGGGTCTGGACGTAGGCGATGGGGGCGTGCAGGTCCGAGGTGCCCCCGACGGCGTTCGGGTTCAGGTGCCGGTGCAGGTCGAGCCAGGTGTCCTCGAACGCCGCGGTGACGCTGCTGACCGTCGCGGTCTTGCCGTGGTTGCCGGAGCCGCTGACCATCACGCCGGCCAGCGTCGGGTCGTCCTGGTTAAGCACGTTGCCGTTCAGCCGCCGGTTGATCAGCCGGGAGACCTTCCGGGACATCGGGGTCTGCTGCAGCGGCAGGTTCACGTTGGTCAGCCGCCGGAACAGGTCGTAATCCGCCCGCCGGTTCGGCGGGAGCAGGCCCCACCGGTCGGCGCTCAGCGCTGCGGGCGGTCGCAAGGTGCCGCGGCGGGCCCGGAAGTCCTGCCAGCCGTCGAAGGTGTCCCGGTGCGGGCGGGGCCGCAGGATCAGCTCCGCGATCCGCTCGCGCGAGGGCAGCCCGTCGGGCAGGTCGTGGCTCATGAACCATCCCCGGCCCGGGCGCTCGCGTCGTCTGCTCCACCCGGCAGCAGGAACAGGCCCCCGCCGCGCAGGGCGTCGTCCAGCAGTGGAGGGGCGACTGGCTCGCGCCGCCCCAATT
Organism: Kitasatospora sp. NPDC090308; assembly: GCF_044769485.1. Classification (NCBI taxonomy): domain Bacteria; kingdom Bacillati; phylum Actinomycetota; class Actinomycetes; order Kitasatosporales; family Streptomycetaceae; genus Kitasatospora; species Kitasatospora sp. NPDC090308. The sequence goes on from NZ_JBIVXY010000002.1 coordinate 543,664, forward strand.
CCTCCCGGCGTCGGCGCCGGGAGGAATCGACGGCTCGGCCGAAGGCGGGGACCGCGACGGTGGCGGTCGCCCGGTCGCTGCCGCGCTCCCCGGACCGGTCGGCTTCGGCCGCGCGGCCGCGCGAGTTCTCCCGGACCCGGCCGGCGCGCTGCCGCCGGCCGGCGGCCGGGGTCTTGCGCGTGGAGGTCTTCCGGGTCGGCCACTGCTCGACGGGGGTGGTGGCCGACAGTAACTCGACCAGGACCGGCAGCAGCTCGTCCTCCGAACGCGGTGCCAGTCCCTGGCGGCGGGCGTGCTCCAGCAACTGTGTCACGCTCGTGTCGGAGAACGCGGGGACCTCGCCTTCGGGCGGCAGCCCCGTCCAACGCAGGGTGTGCCAGGTCTCGTGGTCGTCGGGGTCCTGGAAGAACACCTGCCTGCGGTCGCGCCGGTCGCTGCGGACCACCCACTTCCCGGCGTGCGTCCCGCCCCGCCGCGACGGGCCCCGGAAACGCTCCTGCTCCAGGACATCGGCGTGATACCAGAGTCCGAGGATCCGGACCCCGCGGCGCGAGTGGATCTTCACGTGGTGCTTGCGCAGGACCTTGTAGTAGAGCTCCGGCTCGGGGATCTGCATCGACCAGCCGCCCTGGTGCATCGCGGCGGCGAACAGCGAGTTGGGGCTGTGCTCCTCACCAGGGCCCCAGGCCGGCGCGTACTCGCCGAGCTGGTGCGTCTGCCAGACGGTCACGATCCAGCGTGCGATCACCCCTTCCATCTGCGCGAGGGTCAGGCAGGCGTCGGCGTCCGGGTCGGCGCCACGATCGGCGACGTCGGTGCCGGTGAAGCCCAGCAGGTGCTCGAACAGCATCGTCTTGACCGAGCCGAAGGCCCGCTCGACCGCGAACTTGTCGGTCTGCCGCAGCACCCGCGCGGGCAGGATGTTGCAGCCCAGCTCGCGCTCGGCCTCCACCAGGTCGTGGTTCTTGTAGGGGCCGCCGTGGTCCGTGGTGACCGTCTCCGGCGCGAAGAACGGCAGCCCGGCGACGTCGTGGCCGGCGAACTCGGCGATGATCTCCGCCGGGACGCCCGGGTAGGGCCAGGCCATCTCCTCGCCCCAGCCCTCCCGCATCGGCAGCGGCATCATCACGTCCCGCAGCAGCATCGCGACGTCCACCGACGTGTCCGAGCCCAGCGTGAGCCGGAACGCCGGCAAGGAGTGCGTGAACAGGTCCAGACCCAGCGTCAGCGTCGCGTTCACCGGCTCGCCGAACACGCTCTCGCGCAGCTTCACCGGCAGCGGCGTCGAGTCCAGCGCGAGGACCTGGCCCGGCCGGTGGACCACGAACCGGCGCCCGACACCGGCCTCCGCCGCGGCCTGGGCTGTCCGCAGGTAGCGCTGCCGGCCACCGCCCGGACCGAACCACTCCTCCCAGACCCTGGCCAGCGTCCAGCGCGAGGGGATCTTGTCGACGGGGAAGTCGGGGAACATCTCGTGGACGAACTGGTGCAGCAGCCGGTGCTTGGCCCGCATCCCGATCCGGGCCCGCAGGTCGCATTCCTCCTTGACCGCGAAGACCGCCTGCCGGATCTCCTCGGTGACGCTGGAGCGGCCGGTCAGCCGCCGCGTCCAGCGGCCGTCCGCGCAAGCCAGCAGCAGGCTCTCGCCCTCCAGCGCGGTCAGGCCCTCCAGTGTCCGCAGGCCCAGCCCCTTCAACCCGAGCATCTCCGCCTCGTGCGCGGGGATCGCCGCGATCTCCTCGACCTTCGCCCGCCGCCGCGCGGTCAGTGTCGTGCACTGCGGGTCGTAGGCCGCCCGGGGCTCGCCCGGCCTGGCCCGCAGCGGGTGGCCGTCACGGAAACCGGTCGCGGCCTCCCGCACGTGCTCGGCCCGGACCATCGTCTGCCGCAGCCGCCCCTCCGGAAGATCCGACCGGCTCAGCGGCTGCCCGCCGCCCTGTCGCGGCCGGTCGGGTGAGCGCGTCGGGCGGACGTCGGGATGTTGAACCAGCCAGCGAAGCGTCCGCTCCTCACTCCTGCCGTCCTCGTGGACCAGGCGGAGCCGGCCTAGGTGCGGCTCGATCGACTCGACCGTCCACTCGACCCCGTTCAGCACCAGCCGGCCGCCGGGCGCCAGCTCGCGCAGCCCCTGCCCGGTCATCACGTCCTCCCCGAAGTGGCGGGCCAGACGGGCGAGCCGTCGCCCATCGGACTGCCTAAGTCCGTGGCCAGCTTCCGGTGCCAGAGCAGGTGAGCGGCGTGCGCGCGGGCCACCACCGGCAGTCTCGTCGCCCCCACCAACTCCCCGAAGGCGAGCGGCCCGGCCGCGGCGGCGGCCAGCAACTCCTCCTGAAGGCCCATCGGATCGCGCAGCGGACGGCGCTGGGACGACAGGAAGTCCAAGACGCTGAGGACGTGCGGGCGCCAGCCGGTCACCACCGAGTAGCGCCAGCCGCAGGACTCCGCCATCTGCCCGGCCGCCGCGAACTTCAAGGCGTCCAGCGGCTTGACCAGCCCCGCCGGCCTCACGTCGAACAGCCATGCGTTCCCGTCCGGCAGGACCGCCAGGAAGTCCGGGGTGTGTCGGGCCCGGCCCCCTCGGTGCTCGAAGTCCAGCTCGAACGGCTGGCCCAGCATGTCTGCGGCCCCAGCGAAGTCCATTGCGAGCAGCAGCCGTTGCTCCTCCAGCGACTCGAACCCGTGGTGCCGACCGGTCGAAACCATGAACTGCAGGCCCGGCCGGTGCCCCTGCCTGGCCCGCCAGGTGAACCCGCGCACCGGCGCCGCCGAACCCAGCGGCACCGAGCCGACCTCGCCCACCGGCCAGGCCACCGACCCGCCACCGACCTGCCACGACGTGACCCACCGCCGCCGCCAGCCCTCGGCCAGGTCCAACTCGCCCTGGACTGGCCCGTCTTCCGGATGCGGCACGAACAGCGCGTCCAACTCGCACGAATCGGAGCGGATCACCGGCCGCGTCGAAGCACCCATGGAACTACTTGATCAGCATCACGGACATGCCGTGCCCGAACTCCGAAAAAGTTCGCAAACGTCACAATCGGGTTCGGGCTTGCGCGACTGCGACCGGAAGCAGGGCGTCTCCGAAGGCGAAGGCCCGGCCCTCGAACGCGCCCGTCATCGTTCGAGGTTGATGAACCACCAGCCGAGCGGATCGTCTTCGCAGCCGGGGACGGCGAGTTCGAGGCCATTGCGCTCGGCCATGGCCATGCTGGCCCGGTTGCGGAAGTCGATCTTGGCGGTGACCGAGATGCGGTCGGCGTCCGGCTCCCGGTCGAGGATGTCGTAGAGGGCCTCGGTGAACGCGTAATCGGCGAACTCGCCGCCGTTGTAGCGGTGCCGGTGAGCGACGGCGATCGCGATGAGAAGGCGGACAGGAGCGCCGGGCGGGACGTCGAGTTCAGCAGGGGAGCCATTCAAGCGGGCGTGCGCGACGACGGCGGCCAGGCCCTCAGTGTCATAGGCCAGCTTCAGGCGCTGATCGAGATGCGCGTGGCGCGCGGTGTCCTTGAGGATCTTGTGGCGGATGCCGGCCTGGACCTCCCATTCCCACGGACGGGGGTGGGGCTCGCCGAACGGCGGCCTGGGGGTAGTGCACTCGAAGGATTGCAGGGCGAGGCGATCGCCCTGCGTGTCGGCGGCAGGGCGCCAGGCGAGGAGGGTATTCACCGGCGGGGCGGCAGCTTCCTGGAGGCGGCGTCAGGGGCGTTTAGGCGAGCTGAGAGCAGACGGGCCTGCTCGGCCGTGGGCGGTTGGTGGACGCGCCCCAAGTAGTCACTGTCGTCGAGTGGTTCGTCCAGATCCTCGCCGCCATGGCACGCATCGAGCACATGTACGGATTTCCACAGGGCGCGACGACGTGGCCCTGCAGCAGCGAAATCGGACAGCTGGCCGCGCCAGTGCCAGTCGCCATCGGGGAGGTCGGCCAAGAGCTTCTTGAACGGGTCAGCCGCAGGGACCGCATCGTCGTCGTGGCAGTGCTTCGACGCGAACGCGGCACTGAAGAGCGAGCAGGCCTGCACGTAGTCGGAGTCCCACTTCGATACGAGCTTGGCGCTGGCATCCCAGATGTCGATGTCATGGCGGCACTTCGATGCGAATTTGGCGCTGACGGCCGGGCGGACCCACAAGTGGTCGTAGTCGATCCCGCGAGTCGCATGACCCCAGTTGGCGTGGGTCGCTTCCTTGAGGAGGAAGAACAGCAAGAAGGCGGGTGTGGCGGCGTCCGGTTTCGAGGGCTCCGTCGAGAGGCTGGTGAGGATGCGGTCCGCGGCGCGGTCAAAGCCCTCGGCGGAGGTGTCGGGTGCGCGCTTGCAGCTGATGAGCCAGGTCTGACCGTTGTTGCCCGTGGCCTGTATATCGATGTCCACATCGGAGCCATCGGGGGTGAGCATCACGAGGCCCGCGATGTCCTCCTGGGCTGCAGCAGTGAGGTCCCAGTCTGCAGGATGGATGTCGCGCAGGACGGCGTCGAGCACGTTGGTCATGGGACCAGGTTACCGCTGGGCCGACGCTGTGAACCTGGGTTCGCAAGGCTTCTGCTGCTAAGCCAGTGACCAGCCCCGGCGTCGTTGCTGTTGGTAACGTTCACAAACTATGCGGTCTGTACAGCCAGCGGCTCTATCCCGTATAGACCTCCAGGCTTAGCCGACGGCAAAGGTTCGCTCGGTGTGTTGGCGGAGGGAGGAAAGGAAGATTCGGTCGGGGCGGCCGGCGAAGACGTAGAAGAGGGACTCGGGGATGTAGCCGGGGCTGCGGAACCAGTTGCGGATGAGGGAGCCTTGGCCCTGGTCGTCGGCGATTTCACCGAGGACTTGTTCGGTGTCCTCGTAGACGTGTGCCCGGCGGATTCGGCCAGTGGCGCGGGTGGCCATGAATTCCTCGATCACGGGACGGCCGGTGGCGGTGGGGCTGGCAGCCCACTTCCTGAGCTTTGGGGTTGCGGTGAGGATGTCGTTGACCGCATTAGAGGTCTGGACGTGATGCCAGACGTCCAAGAGGGTGGCGAACTGCCCGGGCTTGGCGATCCCTTCGGCGAGGTAGATCAGGAAACGGTTCATCAGCGTGGCGTTGTGCCGGACGTCGACCGGGACTTGGGTACCGAGAACTGCCAACGCGCCCTCTCGGAGTAGCAGGTCAGTGATTGCTACGGCCCCAGAGCCGCGCGGGGCAACGTGGCAGGCGCTGAGCATGACTACTGGGGGCATGTGGTGGATCCCCAGGAACAGGTGTGAGGCGCCGCCGACCTGGAGTGCGGCAAGGTTGCCGACCATCGTTCCGTGCGCGCTGAGGATGAGGATGTCAGGGCGGTGTTCGGCCACCGCCTCCTGCAGGGTGTCGAGGGTGAGTGTCTCGGCCTGGACGACGGTGAGCGCGTCGGGGATGGCAGTCTGGCGGGCCAGCCGCCAGCCTTCGCGGGAAAGCCGCCCGATTCGGTCGCTGACGGGGATGCACTCGGCGATCAGCACCTTGACGTGATGGTTTAGGCCGAGCGGCGGCGGGACGGCGGTCTGGAGCTGGAGCGTCCTTGTCAGCGGCTGGAGCGGCCGGTAAGCGATAGGCAGGCGGGTGCACAGCGGGGAAGTGTCCCCGGGCATGGTGAGCAGCCCGAGTGGGAAGTCGGAGAACACCGTCAGGGTCGGGGAGCGTTCGATCGCGGCCCGCAGTTCGTCGCTCCATAGTGGCCGAGCAGTGTCGTTCAGTCGGGCGAGCAGGCGTCGGGTGGTGGCGCTGCCGGGGCCGTCGATGAAATGCCGTTCGAGGTCAGCGAGAGCGAGGAACGCCTCCCGGGGTACGGTGGGCAGCATCAGGCCCAGCCCGCTACTTGCGATGGCATGGTGGGTCACTGCGAACTCGACGGCTGCTCGTTCGACCAGGTGATCGGGGCGTTTATGGAGGTTGATAGACCAGGTGTCGTCTGGGCTGACGGCGGGCTGCGGTTCCAACTGCTGCCGGAGTTGGCTGTTGTAGGCGTTGCGAGCGTATGCGGGAGCCGCGCCGGGCAAGCCCAGCGCGAGCGGCACTTTCAGCCTGGCGGCTTCCTCTTTGCCTGTCTGGGGGAGGCGGCGTTCGGCGTCTTCGAAGGAGACACCCTCCCGTTCGAGGCGGGCCAGGGTGGCCAGGCGAATCTGTCCTCTGAGGGCCTGGGTGAACGCCCGGTTGGTGTCCGTGTCCTGAACGGTCGACTCCGTGGTCGGCCAACCCATCTGCCGGGCCAGTCTGCGGTGAGGCAGGGTAAGCGGGGCCAGATCCAGGCGATGGGTGAGGGACAACTCGCCGGTGAGTGCCGGCAGCTCGGGGGCGTAGCGCTGCTGGATAGCGTGCCATTGGGCGGCGAGGGTGCTGTCGTTCAGCTGCGAGTAGGGGGTTGTGGGCAGGGCGAACCCCAGTGACGAGGCCCGTTCCTGGGCCTCGTCGAGCAGCTCGTCCGGGCAGACGGTGAGGACGGGGTAACGGCCTTGCAGGAGGTAGCCGACCCTGTCCGAATCGAAGCAGTCGATCGGCACCATCAGGATGTGGTGGTCGAGGAGTAACTGCTGAGCGGCCTTCAACTTCCGGATGGGGGCGTCGACTAGGTCCAGCAGCGTGGCGGGAAGGTGCAGGCAGTACCAGAGCCCGGGGAGCGCAGCGGCCACGGACTTGGCCAGGCCATGCGGCGCCGTCGACTCTGCGTCGGCCTGCCGCTCAAAGACGACCGGGGCATACGGCGACGTGTCTTGGGCGCGGCCTTCTCTGGGGCCAGGGGTGAACAAGACCGCATACAGCGGGGGCAATTCCAGAGGTAGCGGCATGACGTGGAGGACCTTGTGTGCGCTCGACCGATGACCTGGCCAATCTACCTTTTGAATAAGGGAGTTGGCGACCACTTTGAGCAGTGGAAGAGGAGGTCGAGGACGGTGGCGTAGCTGCGATGAGATCGGCGGTCAGGGAAGGGGATGGTGGGATTGGAGGAGGAAGGCGAGGGGGTCTCAGTGATCCCAAATTCGTGGGTGCGCAGTGTGAGGCTACCTTTAGATCCAGGTTTGGCGGCGTTCAAGCCGCCAATCGGCCGAAAAGCCGACTTGCCTTGGGGACGGGATCTCACTGTTCGTCATGGGGAGCCCAAGTCAGGATGCCACCTGAATCGCCGTATGGTACGAGTGTGACCTGACCGCCACGCTCGGGAATGACTGCACCGGGTTTGAGGTGGACAGCTGGTGTGTAGAACTGCCTGAACCCTAGATCGAGTTCCAATCCGTCAACCGAGATAGTTAGCTTGTCTCGAACCATAAGGGCTGCGGGGAGGGTGTCGATGAACTCCGCTGGAGCTGCGGGCGGAGTGAAGGACAGTTCATCCCAGGCAAATTGGAGGGGTTTTCCTTCTAGCAAGTGAGCGGCTTCGATCCACGGTGCGAAGTCGGTAACTGGCCGGTCGAGCAGTTTGGGCATTCTAATCGTCCGGCCAGCGATGGCCTGGATCCTGATTAGAGCTTCAAGGACGTCATAGGCAGTGGAAGCAGATGCATCCCCAGGATCGGCGATCGGCATCGGTTCACTCCCTGTCGTACGAAGTGGGTTCCGCAGGCAGAGCTGATTCGGAGCTCGGAAATTTGCTAGGAACTTGAATCCGTCCCGTAGGGACTCAAGTCGGCTTCCTTGCGGCTCGCGAAGGCTGAATCTGAACGACTGCTTTTGGTTTTTCACATCCAAACGGACTGTTACATCGAAGGCTCCATTGATCTCCTGTCCGCGCAGGTAGCCGCTTACGCCTGACGACCCCCTGATAACAGTCGTCAGTTCCACAGTCACGCTGGCGAGCTCAGAACCATCAGGGGCCATGATGACCAACAGCATGTCTTGCGGGAACCGCGCAGGCTCCCCTAGGGCACGGATCCTCACGGCCGTTGGCGCACCTGGGGTGGGACCAAGGCCTCCAGGCAGGTCGGCGGTCAGCTCCACCGCTTCGGCCGGCAGGTCTAGATCGCCGCCAAACTCATGGAACTCCTCCAGGCGATCCCTCAGCTCTCCCTCTGCAGGAACGCGGATTTTCAGAGAAAGTGGAATTTCACGCACGTTGGGGGCATCGGCGAATCGAGCTCGAACGGCGATTGCGATCGAAGGTGAACCGTAGCTTTGTGTCGCAAAAACGAGAAACTTATGATCGAGACTATCCAGCTCAATAGGGTTAGTCGTCGCGTATAGATCGTAAGAGTAATGTGGGTCATGCAGATTCACTTGCCGGAACAACGCCTCCAGCAGATTTGGAGCGTCGGATGCTTGAAAACTTTCCGCCGTGGGGTCGCTGCCAGTTAGAGGGCCGCGCAGGAGGGCGGTGAGATCTGCAAGTGCTGCCGCGAGCCGTTCCTTCCCATTGTGCAGGTGATAATCTACCACCTCGGGAAATTCTGAGACCAAAGCCTCTACGAAGTTGAGGCCCTTCCAGTCGACGACCATGTCAGGCAATGCTGGTTGCTCCGCAAGCCAGACAAGGTTCTCCTTAGTGGGATCAAGCGGAGTGACGAGGCTCCACTTTGACACGGCAAGGCCCTCGTCTCGGACGAAGGCGGATAGCCGAGCAAGGGACCGAGTGATCTGCCTTTTCTCGCCGGCTTTTAGGTTCTGTGCGAACTTCTTCACCTGTAGGACATGGAAAGTCTCATCCGGCAGCGGCACCAGGATGTCGATACCACCATCGCCTTTAGAGGGGCGGATGCGGATGCTGTCGGGATGCTTCCGCGACACCATGATCGCTACAGCCTCTTCGACATCGTCACCACTCAGTCGGGTCCACTCAACTCTCGCCACAGGGCAGACTCTACTGAACCTGAAAGGGTGATGTCGGGGCTGTTTGCCTGACGGCCACCGGTTTCCTCCGGGAGTCGGGGCAGAAGAACAGGGAGATCGCCGCCGCGTTGCGGGTGAGCGAGCGGTCGGTCGAGCGGTGGCGGCGGGCCTGGCGCGAGCGCGGAGAAGCCGGCGTCCAGTCGAAGGGGTCCCCTGGGCGCCCTAGGCTCGGACCTGGCCAGCTCGCCAGACTGGAACAGGAGTTGGAGCGCGGCCCGCTCGCCCACGGGTGGGCGGACCAGCGGTGGACGCTCGCACGGATCAAGACTCTGATCGGCCGGCTGTTTCACGTCTCGTACACAGTCGAGGGAACGTGGCAGCTACTCAAACGGCTCGGCTGGTTGTGGCAGCAGCCGGCCCGTCGCGCGATCGAGCGCGACGACGGTGCTGTCGAGGTGTGGCGGGAGGAGACCTGGCCGCGGGTAAGAGAATCGCGGCGGAGCGCAACGCGTGGCTGGTCTTCGAGGACGAAGCCGGGCAGTCGATGACTCCGCCGCGCGCCAGGACCTGGGGCCGGATCGGCCGTACCCCGGTGGTGCGGGTACGGGCCCGGGGCTCCGGACGGCTGTCGATGGCGGGGATGACCTGCTTCAAGCCGGGCGAGCGGTCCCGGCTGATCTACGCGGTGCGCGAGTACCGGGGCCGCAAGAACGAGCCGAAGGGCTTCGGCTGGCGGGACTTCCGCGACCTGATCGTCCGTGCCCGCATCCAGCTGGGCGGCCCGATTGTTCTGGTCTGGGACAACCTCCGCCTCCACCTGACAGTAGGGATGCGGGAGTTCATCGCCGCGAACGCCGACTGGCTCACTGTGTTCCAGCTGCCGACCTACGCCCCCGACCTCAACCCGACCGAGGGCATCTGGTCGCTGGTCAAACGCGACATCGGAAACCTCGCGGCCGCCGGCCTCGGCCAGATCACCCGGGCCGTGAAGCGCAGACTCAAGCGCATCCAGTACCGCCCCGACCTGGTCGACGGCTGTCTCGCCGGCACCGGCCTCATCCTGGACGGCTGACCGGCATCACCCTTTCAAGTTCAGTAGCCTGGTCATCTGACAAGGCTTCAGTGGCAGGCCCTCGGTCCGGCTGGGAGGCGCGGGGCTGGTGGCGGTTAGTGTGGCCCGCGTACGCCGAGATGGTTGAGCGCTCCATCTACGCTCGCACTGGTTGCCGGGGCTGGGGCGAACGCGTCGCTGGCGACGCTGATCGATCTCACCGAGCGGGTTGGGATCTGGATAGTCCAGCCCGACGTCCCCCTGCGAACATCGCCAGCCTCGCCCTGCACGCCGCGCTGGCTTCTTTTGGGGTCGGTGGCGGCCGCGAACGCGTCGCCCGCCACTGCGGGGTGTGGCGATCGGATGATGCAGTCGCTGATCGACTGGGCACTCTCGTTCAGGTGCTCCAAGAGCGCAAGTTTTGCCGCCAAGCTTGATGGTGAAGCTTGGCTCTCTAAGAGTGGGGCTGGGTCTCGATGTTTTAGCCCTGCCCATCAAAGATGACAAGAAGAGAAGAAGGCTTTGTCTGCAGGCCTTTAGCCAGGCAGAGCAGGGTGGCCAAGCTTGGATTTCTCCGCCCATGTTCGATATAGGCGACGCCGCGGAAGCTCAAACCGCTCCTGGCCGCCAGCTCTTCGAGGGTGAGTCCGCGAGCCTCCCGTAGTCGCCTCAGGTGCATGCCGAAGGCATGGAGCTGAGGGTCTGGGGGCTCTGGTGGTAGCACGAATCTGACTCGAACACTGACAGCCGTTTGACTGCCATGAACAGCTGTGCATAATCGGCGCTGACTGATGCTTCAGATCCGTCGACCCGAGGCCAGGCCGCTGGCGGAGCTGGCTCTTCGAGAAGGAGTGCCATGCCAGCCCAGAGGAAGTACCCGGACGAGCTCATCGAGCGCGGGGTCCAACTAGTGATGGACAAGAAGCGAGACCAGCCAGGTCGGGCCGGAATCGTCAGGGAGGTCGGAGATCTTTTGGGAATCCACCCGGAAGTTCTCCGGCACTGGGTGAATAAGGCAGGCCAGAACCCGGCTCCGGCCGCACAGGAATTTGTGGGGGAGTCCGAGCGGGTCAAGGCCCTTGAGGCTGAGAATGCGAATCTCCGAAGGATCAACGCAATCCTCAGGTCTGCTGCCGCATTGTTCGCAGCTGAAATCGAGAACGGAAAATCTATTGGCTGATTCGGTGTGAGCGTTGTCTACTCTACTGACGGTGGGAGGCTATATCACGCCTCCCTTGTATCGGGCGAATAGTGTTGCGCAGGCCCGAGCGGCCTCGGGGATTGGCCGAGGGCTTTACTTCTCGTCGTGGTCCAGTTCGCTGCCGGCTTCTGCGGCTCACGACAAGGCTGATGTCCAGGTTGGGGTTCGGAGGCTTGACGATCAGGTCGGCGACGGCCCGCCGGACCACGGGAGAGGCACTGAAGAGTGAATCCATGGACGCATCGTCCTCAGGTCTCTCCGGCGGACTTCGGCTAGACGATCTCCGGCGAGTCGCTGCAAGTCCTGACTGGCAAGAACGCGACCCTGAAGGTCCGTATCCAGCAGTTGACTCGCGAACGCCGCACCCTTCAAGGACACCTTGATGGAGCCTGTTCCAACCTGTGCTTCGCGTACAAGCGCGTAGCGGCTCTTGAAGCTGACCTCCTTGAAGCACAGCAGCGATGAAGCCTGCTGCCAGCCAGGCCCGAGCATGAGCTCACTGCACTGGTCCATGGCTTGTGGATGGGAAGTAGGCCGACATCTCACGAGTCCTGCTTGCCGCTATCGGCGTCTGATCAATGGCCTGGAGCATGAGACGGACGAAAGCGCAGGTCAGGTGAGGCAAGAGCCTTGCTTGGCTGGCACCTGGGATGCTGCGGCTGCGTCTACTGCCGGAGTCGATAGCCTCGCGTTGAGAGGTGAGAAGAACTCGCAGGTCAGGGCAGGTGCAGTGGCTGCTGGATGACTGTTGGGCGGCCGGTCTTCGACTGTTGCACTCTTGCAAGACAGGGCCACTGTTCGAGCTGGCTTCTGCAGGGCAAAGTGCCTGGTCAGAGGCTTGCGGATGGTAGTCGGAGGTGACTGCATCTTGCAAGGAGAGTCACTTTCTCTTAGGCTACCCGCATCGACGCTCCTGGACAGTTCGTCTATCGCGGAGTGTGGATGGGTCGTTGGGTTCTCTCTATAGCTCGATGACTCTGGTTCGACTGTTGATCGCCCGGGGCAAACGGTTTGGTCTCAGTAGTCGGACCCAGAACTTAAGACCCATAGCGCCTACCACACTTAGTGGTCTGGGCGCTAGTTCTGTTGCTGTGATTTAGTTCACGCCGCCGGCCTCTTGCGCACCCATTGGTGATCACCTCTACAGTCAGCGTGACGATGGACCCCTCGCCCCGGGCGAAACCGTCACCTCCAGGAAGCCCCCGGCCCGCGGGTCGGGGCTTCGCCATATAGAGAAAGGCGCAGAGCATGAAGCGGTTGATCAGCAAGGTCCGTCGGGACCAGGTCGCGGTCGGATACGCCGCCCTGTGCGTGGTGACCTTCGGGGCCGCAGTGCTCCAGCACTACGCGCCGGGGAGCGAGTTCGCCCGGAATGCGCAGCATGCGGCCCTCGCCGGAGCCATTGGCGGCCTAGCGCACCTGGTGGCGCGCGGCGTCAAGTGGGCCAGCGTGCAGTTCGTCGCTCGTCTCGCCAAGAAGGTCCAGGAGGCGACGGTGTCGACGGGCACCAGCGCGGACCTCTGACAAAACGGCGGTGGCCGGACCGGCAGCACGTCGGTCCGGCCACCGCCTTGTTGCGGTCGTTGTTGAACTGTCCCGGACGTAAAAGTCCAGCTCGCCCACGTGGTGGTGGCGAACACCAGGGTTGCCCGAAAATTCGACGCACACAGCAAATCCAGTGCTGGCCCGACGCGGCTGGTGTACTGCGACGCGCGGCGGCATCGTTACTTTTAGTAACGATCGCAAACTGGCGTGCTCCTTCGCAAACTACGCTGCTCCATCACAACCGCAGCTTGCCCGCCCGTCCGGACCGGCGGAAATCCGTTGTCCACAGCCCCGGTGTGACGATCGGTTCATCGCCGCCCACCACCTGTGGACAACGCACCCGGGTGGACCCGTGGGCCGCGCCGTCCCGCTGCCGGACTTCTGTCACGGGGACGGGGTAACGTCCTGTGCCATGGCAGCCGAACGGGACTCCCATCGGTCGGCGTCGCATCGGCGTGCCCGGGCAGCCTCCGGTCCGACGGTCGCGGCGCCCGGTGCGCATGCCAGCACCGGGGCCGATCGTGAGTACACATCCGACCGCGAGCACACCCCCGATCCGACCTGCGCGGCCGACCGCGGCGGCCTCGACCGCACCGGCCCGGAGCGCGGCGGCGTCGACCGCGGCAAGGTCGAGGTCCGCCGCAGCGCCCGCCGCAGCCGCACCGTCTCCGCCTACCGCGAGGGCGACCGCACCGTGGTGCTGATCCCGGCCCGGATGTCGCACGCCGAGGAGCAGCGCTGGGTGGCCCAGATGCTCGACAAGCTGGCCGCGCAGGAGAGCCGCCGGATGCTCGGCGACGAGGCGCTGCAGTCCCGCGCCCGCGAGCTCTCGCGGCTCTACCTGGGCGGTCGCGCCGTCCCCGAGCAGGTCCGCTGGGTCACCAACCAGAACTCCCGCTGGGGCTCCTGCACCCCCAGCGAGCGCACCATCCGGCTCTCCCACCGCCTCCAGGGCATGCCCGAGTACGTGGTCGACTACGTCCTGCTGCACGAGCTCGCGCACCTGCTGGTCCCCGACCACGGCCCCCGGTTCTGGGCCCTGCTGGACGCCTACCCGCGCACCGAGCGCGCCCGCGGCTACCTGGAGGGCGTCGCCTCCGCCGCCCGGCTGCCGCACGTCCCGCCCGCCCACCTCACCTGACGTCCCGCTCCCCGGCCGCCGCACCACCGGCCCGGCCCGGGAGCGGCACGGAGGCCCCCGACCGGCCCCGCCGGGGCGATCGAGGGCCTACGGGACGGCGGAGGACGCCGGGCCGGTGCGGGGAGGGCGTCAGACCAGCGCGCGGGCCCGCGCGACCAGGTCGCGCACCGAGCGGTCGGTGTCGGCGGGCAGCTCGTCCCAGCCGAACCAGCGCAGGTCCAGCGACTCCTCGCTGATCAGCTCGCGCGCCCCGGCCGGGGCCAGCGCCACGTACTGCACGTCGAGGTGGGTGTTCTCCGGCCGGTCCTTCCCGGTGCAGCGCACCCGGTGCCGGTCCAGCTTCACGGGCGCGGGGCGGCCGTCGACGGCGAGCAGCGCCAGGCCGGCGATGCCGGACTCCTCGACCGCCTCGCGCAGCGCCGCCGCGGCCAGCGTGCCGTCGCCGGGCTCGCAGTGGCCGCCCATCTGCAGCCACAGCCCGACCTTCGGGTGCAGGGTGAGCAGCACCCGCCCGCCGTCCGGGTCGACCACCAGCGCGCTGGCGGTGAGGTGCCCGGGCAGGCAGGCCCGCCACATGCCGTCGGGGCGGTCGGCCAGGTGGGCCAGGTAGTCGCGGCGCAGTTCGTCCTGCCCGGCGCCGTCGGGCACCCAGTCGGTGAGGACGCGGACGGCGTCGGCGTGCAGCGCGGTCACTTGGCGGTGCCCTCCGGACCCTGCTCGCCGCCGTCCTCGCCCTTACCGTCCTCGCCCGGGGCATCACCCGAGGCGTCGTCCGGGGCAGCCTTCGGGGCGTCCTCCGCGGGCTGCTCCGCGGACTCCTCCGCCGCCCTGTCCGCCCCGCCGTCCTTGCCCTTGCGCAGGTCCGCCTTCCCGGCACCGGAGCCGGCACCGGAGCCGGAACCGGCCCCGCCGCCCGCCGCCTCGCCGAGCAGCTTGTCCAGCGCGTCGAAGTCGAAGCCGCCCTCGGCCACCGCCGCGGTGTCCCGATGCACGAAGCCGTCCGGGTCGTCCAGGTCGGCGGCGGTGGGCAGCATGTCGGGGTGGCTCCACAGCGCGTCGCGGCCCTCGACGCCGCGGGCGTCGGCGAGCGAGGCCCAGAGGCGGGAGGCGTCGCGCAGGCGGCGCGGGCGCAGTTCGAGGCCGACCAGGGTGGCGAAGGTCTGCTCGGCGGGGCCGCCGGAGGCGCGGCGGCGGCGGAGCGTCTCGCGCAGCGCGGCGGCGTGCGGCAGGTGCGGGGCGGCGGCGGTGTGCACCACGGCGTCGACCCAGCCCTCGACCAGGGCGAGGGCGGTCTCCAACCGGGCCAGCGCGGCCTTCTGCGCGGGGGTGTCCTCGGGCTGGAGCAGGCCGCCGGCCAGCGCCTCCTGGAGGGCCTCGGGGTTGGACGGGTCGAGCTGGCCGACCAGCTCCTCCATCCGCGAGGTGTCGACCTTGATGCCGCGCGCGTACGCCTCGACGGCGCCGAACAGGTGCGCCCGCAGCCACGGCACGTGCGCGAACAGGCGCTGGTGGGCGGCCTCGCGCAGGGCCAGGTAGAGCCGGACCTCCTCGGCCGGCACGTTCAGCCCCTCGCCGAACTCGGCGATGTTCTGCGGCAGCAGCGCGGCCTTCCCGGCGGGGGCCAGCGGCAGGCCGACGTCGGTGGAGCCGAGCACCTCGGCGGCCAGCGCACCGAGCGCCTGCCCGATCTGGGTGCCGAACATGGCGCCGCCCATCGAGCGCATCATGCCCATCAGCGGCCCGGCCACGGCCTGCATCTCCTCGGGCAGCACGCCGCCCATGGCGTTGCCGACCCGCTCGGCGACCGGGTCGACCAGGTCCTTCCAGACCGGCAGGGTGGCCTCGATCCACTCGGCGCGGCTCCAGGCCACCGCCGCGGAGGAGGTGGACGGGAACTCGGTCGCGGAGTCCAGCCACAGGTCGGCCAGCCGGACGGCCTCGGTGACGGCGGTGCGCTCGGCCGCGCCGACCGAGCGGTCCTTGGTCTTCCCCTCGGGCTGCTCGGCGACCACGGTCTGCCGGGCGATGTTCTTGGCCAGGTCCCAGTTCACCGGGCCGCCCTCGAACGAGAGCATCTGCCCGAGCTGCTGGAACGCCGCGCCGAGGTCGTTGGGGTTGAAGCCGCCCATCATCGCGGCGAACGGGTTGTCCCCGCCCTGGCCGCCGCCGGGGCCGCCCATGCCGAACAGCGCCCCGAAGGGGTTTCCGCTGCCGAAGCCGAACGGCTGCTGCGGGGTCGAGTCGCCCGGCTCGCCGTCCTTCTTGCCCTTGTTCTCGCCGTCCTCGGGCTCCTCGGGGGGAACGCCGAATCCGAAGGGGAGGTCGCTCACGGGGTCCTCGATCTGATCGGCCGTCACGCGGGTGGTGTGGCGGGAAAGTCTGCCGCCCGGGGGCTCCGAGCGGTTTCAATGGTCTCGCGGCGACCGCGCCGGGTGCACCGCCGGGGCCGAGCCTCGGGCAGGATGGTCGAGTGCGTGACACTCGTACGTCCGCACTTAAGCTAACCGTGGAGGATGGCCGGTGAGTTCCCCGCCTTCGGACGTTCGCTCTGGGCTGACCGAGGGCGAGGGCGTGCCGGCCGACGCCGGTTCGCCGATTCCAGCCTACGGCGGCAAGCCGCTGACCGTGGCGGTCACCGGCGCGGCGGGCGTGCTCGGCGAGCGCGTCGCGCAGCGGCTGGTCGACTCCCCGCACGTGCGCCGGGTGCTGGCGGTGGACGACCGGCGCGGCGAGGTGCCCGGCGTGCAGTGGCGGGTGCTGGACGTGCGCGACCCGGCGGTGGCCGAGCGGCTGTCCGGCGTCGACGTGGTGGTCCACCTGGCGATGGACCTCGGCATGGAGTCCGACCCGCGGGCCCGCAGCGCCTACAACGTGCGCGGCGCGCAGACCGTGGTGACCGCCGCCGCGGCGGCCGGGGTGCACCGGGTGGTGCTGTGCACCTCCGCGATGGTCTACGGCGCGCTGCCCGACAACGAGGTCCCGCTGGCCGAGGACTCCGAGCTGCGGGCCACCGAGGAGGCCTCGCTGGTCGGCGACCTGCTGGAGATCGAGCGCCTGGCCCGCCGCGCGCCGCGCGCCCACCCGGGCCTGCAGATCACCGTGCTGCGCCCGGCCGTGGTGGTCGGCCCCGGCATCGACACCGTGCTGACCCGGCACTTCGAGGCGCCGCGGCTGCTGGTGGTGGCGGGCTCCCGCCCGTGCTGGCAGTTCTGCCACCTGGACGACCTGGCCTCGGCGCTGGAGTACGCGGCGCTCGGCCTGGTGGAGGGCGAGGTGACGGTCGGCTGCGACGGCTGGCTGGAGCAGGAGGACGTGGAGGAGCTGTCCGGGATCCGCCGGATGGAGCTGCCCGCCTCGCTGGCCCTGGGCACCGCGGCCCGGCTGCACCGGCTCGGCCTGACCCCGGCCCCGGCCGGGGACCTCGCGTACACCATGTACCCGTGGGTGGTGTCCGGCAGCCGGCTGCACGAGGCGGGCTGGCGGCCGCGGCACAGCAACGAGGAGGTGCTGGCCGAGCTGCTCGCCCAGGTGTCGGGCAAGCACGCGGTGGCCGGGCGCCGGCTCGGCGGCAAGGAGGCCGCCACCAGCCTGGGCGCGGCCGGGGCCACGGTGGCGCTGATCGGCACCGCCGCGCTGGTCCGGCGGGCCCGCAGGCAGCGCCGGATCTGAACCGACATCTTTCCGCATCATGGAATTACCGCATCGTGATACGAAAATCCTTGCGGCCGCTCGCCGGGGATGCGGAATGATGGTGGGCATGTCCGAGAACCACGACCCGATCCGCCTGCTCGCCGTCCGCGACACCCCGCTCTCGCTGGACGAGGTGCACGCCGCGGTCGGCGACGACGCGGCCGGCGGCACCACCCTGTTCGTCGGCACGGTGCGCGACCACGACGGCGGCAAGCCGGTCGCCGCGCTGGAGTACAGCGCCCACCCGACCGCCGCGCGCGAGCTGCGCCGGATCGCCGAGAAGGTCTGCGCGGACTTCCCGGTCCGGGCGCTGGCGGCGGTGCACCGCACCGGCCGGCTGGGGATCGGCGACGTCGCGGTGATCGTCGCGGTGTCCTGCCCGCACCGCGGCGAGGCGTTCGCGGCGGCCCGGCGGCTGATCGACGACCTCAAGCACGAGGTGCCGATCTGGAAGCACCAGGTCTTCGCCGACGGCGAGGAGGAGTGGGTCGGCGCCGGCTCCTGCTGACGCCCCCGTGTCCGGCCCCGGGCGGCGCTCGTTCCCCGTTCGGCGGTACCGCCGTGCGGTGGAGAACGGGCCCCGTCCCGTAACCCGGATGCCGCTCGCGCCGTTCCCCCAGCAGGCGGCTAATCTGCTGATACGCATGACGAGCCTGTGGGGAGTTCGAAAATGGCTGTGCTCGCCTGGTTGAGCATTCCTGTGGTGGCCGGGGTGCTGGCCGCGGTCTGGGCCACCTGGGCGGCCCGGCCGCCCCGCGCGATGACCGATCCGACCTCGCTCGCCGAGCACGAGCGGTTCCGCGCCGCGATGGAGCGCAGCACCGGCGCCCGGGACTGACCGGCCCGTCCCCGATCGGCGGTGCCGGGCGCGGACCGCCGGTGCACCCCGAACCGCACTTCCCGTACTGTCGTGCCATGCCACGCCGATCGTCGACGATGCTCGCCGCCACCCTGCTGCTGATAGGCCTGCTCTGTGCCTCGGTGCTGTTCAAGGTGCCGTTCACCGAGATGAGCCCGGGGCCGACGTACAACACCCTCGGCACGCAGGACAAGACCGGCACCCCGGTGATCACCATCACCGGCCACGAGACCTACCCGACCAGCGGCCACCTCAACATGACCACGGTCCAGGTCACCGGGGCGAAGTACCAGCCCAGCCTGGTCTCGGCGATCGTCGGCTGGGTGCGGGACGACGTGCTGGTCGTCCCGCACGACAACGTCTACCCGAAGGGCCAGACCGACCAGGAGGCCCAGCAGGAGAACGCCGAGCAGTTCGCCTCCTCCGAGGACAGCGCCAAGACCGCGGCCCTCAAGCAGCTGGACATCCCGGTCGGCACCGAGATCATCGTCTCCTCGGTGGCCGCGGGCGGGCCCGCCGAGGGCAAGCTGCACGCCGGCGACCAGATCGTCGCGGTGGACGGCACGGCCATCTCCAGCCAGGCCCAGGTCGCCGCGCAGGTGACCAGGCACAAGCCCGGCGAGACCACCGTCTTCACCGTGGTGCCGCACGCCAAGGCCGGCGCGACGCCGGACCCGGCGGACCGGGTCGAGGTGCCGATCGTCACCGGCAAGTCCGCGGACGACGGCCCGGAGCGGGCGGTCGTCGGGATCACGCCCGGCGTCGACCACGTCTACCCGTTCAAGATCGACATCGGCCTGCAGGACGTCGGCGGCCCCAGCGCCGGCCTGATGTTCGCCCTCGGCATCGTCGACAAGCTCACCCCCACCGACCTCACCGGCGGCACGTTCGTGGCGGGCACCGGCACCATCGACGACGACGGCGCGGTCGGCCCGATCGGCGGCATCCAGATGAAGCTGATCGCCGCCCGCGACAAGGGCGCCGAGTACTTCTTCACCCCCGCGGACAACTGCGCCGAGGCGACCAAGGGCACCCCGTCCGGCCTCACCCTGGTCAAGGTCGAGAACCTGGACGGCGCGGTGAAGGCCCTGGACGGCATCCGGGCCGGCGACAGGGCCGCGCTGCCGAAATGCGGTTAGTCACCCCGGCGGGGGCCCCGGCGGGGCCCCGGGCGGTCAGGAGAACGTCGCGAGCAGGGCGTCCGTCAGGTTGGGGACGAGCTCGGGGCCGGTGAGCACCTCGCGCGCGAGGTCCTTCTCGCGCAGCCGCAGCGCGACCTCCTTGGCGCCGTCGCGCAGCACGGCCGCGGTGATCCGGACCTCCTGGCGCTGCGGGTGGGTGGCCACCCAGTCGTTGATCTCCTTCTCGGTGGCGTTCTTCGGCCGGGTGGCCTCGGCGCCGGGCGGGAGCATCAGGCGCTCGACCACCAGGGCGCAGCCGACCACGCCGTCGGGCCAGGCGATGGTGCCGAGGAAGCGGTCGAGCTCGGTGCCCGGGGGGATCTCCTCCTGCTCGACCGGGGTGAGCCCGGTCGGGTTGTCGTCCAGGCCGAGCTGCGAGGCGAGCCGCGGGTTGGCCTTGAGCATCTGGGCGTTGTCGACCAGGGCGAACAGGCGGGCCGGGAGGTCCCAGCCGAGGGTCGCGGCGTGCTCGTCGATCTCCAGGGCGGCCCGGGTGAGCGGGGTGGCCGCGGGCGGGCCGGAGGTGGCGGCGGTCAGGTCAGGGGAGTCGGACATGGGGTCATCCTCACACGTCCGGGGGGGCCGTCTCCAACTCCGACGCAGCCACCGGGAACTCAGGTAAAGACTGATTAAGTTGCATGGGGAGACCGCTGCCGGTTATCGGTGCGGCAGCGGGCATTCCCAACGACGACAGCTGAGGTGGCGCCTTGACCTTCCAGATGCCGGACCGCTCCGGTCCGGGTTTCCGAGCGAGAGTCGGGCCGCCGTCGCGCCGGGCGAAGGTGCTGCTGCTGACGCTGGGCGTCCTGGCGGCGCTGTTCGTGCTGTTCGTGCTGTTCGCGGGGCTGTGGACCGACTGGCTGTGGTTCGACTCGGTGCGCTACGGCTCGGTGTTCACCGCGCAACTGGGCGCCAAGGCCGGGCTGTTCGCGGTCTTCGGGCTGCTGATGGCGCTGGTGGTCGGCTTCAACCTGTGGCTGGCGTACCGGCTGCGGCCGCCGCTGGCCGCGATGTCGGTGGAGCAGCAGAGCCTGGACCGCTACCGGATGGGCATCGCGCCGTTCCGCAAGTGGCTGATGATCGGCCTGTCGCTGCTGGTCGGCCTGGCGGCCGGCGCCGCGGCGGGCGCGCAGTGGCGGACGTGGATGCTGTGGGTCAACGGCACCGCGTTCGGCGTGAAGGACGGCCAGTTCCACAAGGACGTCTCCTACTACGCGTTCAAGCTGCCCTGGTACGAGTTCGTGCTGGGCTTCGGCTTCAGCGCGGTGATCGTGTCGCTGCTGGCGGCCACCGCCGTGCACTACCTGTACGGGGGCCTGCGGCTGCAGGGGCCCGGGCGGCGGGCGAGCGCCGGGGCGCAGGGCCACCTGGCCGTGCTGCTGGGCGTGTTCGTGCTGCTGAAGGCGGTCGCGTACTGGCTGGACCGGTACGCGCTGGCGGTGAAGAGCGAGTCGTACAAGAACGTCGACGGCTGGACCGGCCTGCGCTACGTGGACGCCAACGCGTTCCTGCCGGCCAAGACGATCCTGTTCTTCGTCGCGGTCATCTGCGCGCTGCTGTTCTTCCTGACCCCGATCCGGCGGACCTGGGCGCCGGCGCTGATCGGCTTCGGGCTGATGGCGCTGTCGGCGATCCTGGTCGGCGGGCTCTACCCGGCGCTGGTGCAGCAGTTCCAGGTCAAGCCGAACGAGCAGGCCAAGGAGACCGCGTACATCCAGAAGAACATCGACGCGACCAGGCAGGCGTACGGCATCGCGGACGTGGCCGAGCAGCAGTACGCGCCGACCGACTCCACCGACGCCGGCACGCTCGCCAAGGACGCCCAGACCGTCTCCGACATCCGGCTGCTGGACCCGAACGTGGTCTCGCCGACGTTCCAGCAGAACCAGGCGCTGCGCAACTACTACGCGTTCCCGAAGACGCTGGACGTGGACCGCTACGGCGACCAGGACACCGTGCTGGGCGTGCGCGAGCTGGACCTGACCGGCGTCCAGCAGCACAACTTCATCAACGACCACTTCAAGTACACCCACGGGTACGGCGTGGTCGCCGCCAAGGGCAACCAGGTCGACTCGAACGGCAACCCGGTCTACACCGAGCACTCGCTGCCCGCCGAGGGCAGCATGGGCAGCTACGAGCAGCGGGTGTACTACGGCGAGAAGACGACGATGTACTCCGTCGTCGGGCCCGGCCTGGACGAGATCGACTACACCCGGGACGGCCAGCCGGACCAGACCTCCCAGTACAGCGGCGGCAGCGGCGTCTCGCTGAACAACCCGCTGACCCGGGCCGCGTACGCGCTGAAGTTCGCCGAGCCGCAGATCCTGTACTCGGGGGCGATCAAGGACGACGCGAAGATCCTCTACGACCGCACCCCGAAGGAGCGGGTCGAGAAGGTCGCGCCGTGGCTGTCGATCGACGCCGACCCGTACCCGGTGGTGCAGAACGGCCGGCTGGTGTGGGTGCTGGACGGCTACACCACCTCGGACGGGTACCCGTTCTCGTCCAAGACCACCTTCGGCGACGCCACCAAGGACTCGCTGACCGACCAGCGCGGGCGCACCCTGACCGCCGTCAACCAGGTCAACTACATCCGCAACTCGGTGAAGGCCACCGTGGACGCGTACACCGGCGAGGTGACGCTCTACCAGTGGGACGAGGCCGACCCGGTGCTGAAGACCTGGATGAAGGCGTTCCCGGACACGGTGAAGGCCAAGGCGGACATCCCGGCCACCCTGCTGCCGCACCTGCGCTACCCGCAGGACCTGTTCAAGGTGCAGCGCGACCTGCTCGGGCAGTACCACATGACGGACGCCACGGCGTTCTTCAACGGCACCGACATCTGGGAGGTGCCGGAGGACCCGACGGTCAACACCCACGAGGTGCAGCCGCCGTACTACCTGACGCTGCGGATGCCGGACGCCCAGGAGGCCAGCTTCTCGCTGACCACCTCCTTCGTGCCCTCGGGCCGCAAGAACCTGGCCGCGTTCATGACCGCGGACGCCGACCCGGGGCCGGGCTACGGCAAGCTGCGGATCCTGCGGATGCCGTCCGGTTCGGGCGCGCTCGGCCCGGCGCTGACCCAGGCGAAGTTCAACTCGGACTCCGAGGTGGCCCGCCAGCTGACCCTGCTGCGCAGCGGCACCGACTCCGACGTGGTCTACGGCAACCTGCTGACCCTGCCGGTCGGCGGCGGCATCCTCAACGTGGAGCCGGTGTACCTGGTGGCCCGCGGCGCCAAGGTGCCGGTGCTGAAGAAGGTGCTGGCGGTGTACGGCGACCACAACGTGGCGCTGGAGGACACCCTGGACCAGGCGCTGGCCAAGGTGCTCGGCGGCGCGGCCGACGGGGCCACCACCCCGACCGCCCCGGCCGACCCGCAGAACCCGGGCACCGGGACGCCGACCACGCCCACCACGCCGGACAGCCCGGAGGTGCAGCAGGCGCTCACCGAGGCGCAGAAGGCCTTCGACGACGGCCAGGCGGCGCTGAAGAACGGCGACTGGACGGCGTACGGCAAGGCCCAGGAGGCGCTGAAGAAGGCCATCGGCGACGCGATGGCCGCCGAGCAGAAGGCGTCCGGCGCCACCGCGCCGGCCCAGCCGGGCGGCGGGGCCGCCGCCTCGCCGTCCGCCTCCCCGCCCGTCTCCCCGCCCGCCTCGCCCCCCGCCGCGCCCTCGGCCGCGCCCTCGGCCTCGCCGACGGGCTGAGCTGCGGAAACCGGTTTGTTGGTCCACCCCGTGATCGTGATACAGTGGTTTCACCGACGCGGGGTGGAGCAGCTCGGTAGCTCGCTGGGCTCATAACCCAGAGGTCGCAGGTTCAAATCCTGTCCCCGCTACTCAGTAGCGAAAGGCCCGGAGGCATCAGCCTCCGGGCCTTTGCCATTCCTTGGGCGTCGGGCCGATTGACACCCCATGTGGTCCAGTCCAATCTGAGTCATGCCCATGGCGGGCGGCCCCCACCGTCCGCCTTGATGCGTTGCAACTCCTTTGCCGGCACCGGGAATTGATCACGTGCCGGCTCCGTCTGCCGCTCTCCCCGACCGGGTGTCGGACGGCGTTCCTGCATCCCCACGTGACAGGAGAGAGGCACATCCGCATGCATCGCCACAATCGCAGGGCCTGGGCCGTCACGGCCGCGGCCGCCACGCTGCTCGCCGGGGCGGTCTCACTGCTGGGAGCCCCCAGCGCGAGCGCCGGACCGGGCAACACCACCGGGGCCCCCGCCACCAGCGGCGGCATCAAGGTCGCGTACTTCGACCAGTGGTCGATCTACCAGAACGCCTACTACCTGAAGAACGTCGACACCAACGGCATGGCCGGGAAGCTCGACTACCTGCTGTACGACTTCGCCAACATCGACCCGGCCAACCTGACCTGCTTCGAGGCCAACTCGGCGGCCTCCCAGGACGAGAACAACCCGAACGCCGGCGACGGCGCGGGCGACTACTACGCCGACTACGCCAAGACCTTCGCCAACGGCAACAGCGTCGACAACTCCACCGACACCTGGAACCAGCCGCTGGCCGGCAACTTCCACCAGCTCCAGGAGCTGAAGGCGAAGTACCCGAAGCTCAAGGTGCTGCTGTCGATCGGCGGGTGGACGTACTCCAAGTACTTCTCCGACGCGGCGGCCACCGACGCCTCGCGCAAGAAGCTGGTCTCCTCCTGCGTCGACATGTTCATCAAGGGCAACCTGCCCGCCCAGGGCGGCTACGGCGGCCCGGGCACCGGCAAGGGCATCTTCGACGGCTTCGACATCGACTGGGAGTACCCGGGCGGCGGCGGCCACACCGGCAACCACTCCTCGACGGCCGACAAGCAGAACTTCACCGCCCTGCTGGCCGAGTTCCGCAGCGAGCTCAACACCCAGGGCGCCGCGGACGGCAAGACCTACGCGCTGAGCGCGGCGCTGCCGGCCGGCCAGGACAAGATCCAGAACATCGAGACCAACAAGATCGGGCAGTACCTGACCTTCGCGGACCCGATGACGTACGACATGCACGGCGGCTGGGAGGCCCAGGGCCCGACCAACCACCAGACGCCGGTCTACCAGAGCCCGAACGACCCGATGAACAACGTGCCGCCGGGCAACGCCAAGTACTCCATCGACGAGGCGATCAAGGCGTACACGGTCGGCGACCCCTCGTACGGCATCCCCGGCGGGTTCCCGGCGAACAAGCTGAACATGGGCGTCCCGCTCTACTACCGCGGCTGGACCGGCGTGGCGGCCGGGGCCAACCACGGGCTGTTCCAGCCCGCGGCCGGCCCGGCCCCCGGCGCGCCGAACTCCGGCAACGTCGCGGGCGTGCGGATGTACAAGGAACTGCTCGGGACGGTGGACAACCCCGCCTACACCTACTGGGACGCCGCCGCGCAGGCCGCGTACTTCTACGACGGCACCACTTTCTGGTCCGGCGAGAACGCCAAGTCCATCCAGGCCAAGATGGACTACGCGCACTGCAACGGACTCGGCGGATCGTTCGTCTTCTCGCTCTACGACGACCCGAACGCGGCGCTGCTCAACCCGCTGATGACCGCGACCGGCGGCTCGGCCGCCTCCTGCCCGGCCCCGCCGACCGGCTCGCCGAGCGCCAGCGCCAGCGCCTCGCCGTCGAAGTCCCCGTCGCCGTCGCCGTCCACCAGCCCGTCCACCAGCCCGTCGACCAGCCCCTCGACCTCGCCGTCCGGCAGCCCGTCCGGCAGCCCGTCCTCCTCGCCGACCTCGCCCGGCGGCGGGATCGTGGCCAACCCCGGCTTGGAGTCCGGCGCGCTCAGCCCGTGGACCTGCTCGGGCGGCGCCGTGGTCGGCGGCGGGCACACCGGCTCCTACGCCCTGCAGGGCAACGCGAGCGCCGGTGACACCGCGCAGTGCCAGCAGACCGTCACGGTCAAGCCGAACACCTCCTACACGCTGTCCGCCTGGGTCAAGGGCAACTACACCTACCTGGGCGTCACCGGCTCCGGCGCGGACAGCTCGACCTGGACCCCCGGCGGGAGCGCGTGGACGCAGCTGTCCACCAAGTTCACCACCGGCGCCTCGGTCACCTCGGTGACCGTCTGGGTCCATGGTTGGTACGGACAGGGTGCCTACCAGGCCGACGACTTCAGCGTCAGCTGAGGCTCCGTCAAGACCCTTTTAAGGAAGGCCCGGAGGATTCCGTCCTCCGGGCCTTCCCCCTTGCGGGCGCGCGGAGTTGATCGACTCCGGTACGATGCGTGGCCGGGGTTTGTGGGGCCCAGTGTCGGGAAATCGACAAAGAGCCGAAGCGATCTCGCCGGGCTTCGGCCCCGCTCCGCCAAAACGGACGGAGCAGGTGTACGCGGTGTGCGGGTGATGCGACGATGGACCACGAGGGGGACGCGGCGCGGCCGTTGACGGGCCGTCCGGTCCGGCGTGCCCCCCGGGGGAGACGACCCGGGCCGACGGCCCGGGGCGGATGCCGCGACACTCGGGGGGAGCGGGAGTCGGCATGAAGCTCATCGGCAACAGCGGGACGGGGGAACGACTGGCGGCCGGCAGCACCGCGGACACCGACACCGGTGCCCGCCCCACCGACCAGTCCACCGGCAGCCTGCCCGCCCAGCGCGGCACCGCGGGCGGCATCGACGTGACCGGCTACGGCCCCGAGAGCCTGGTCCACCTGACCGCCGACCAGGTCGCCGCCGCCTCCGTCCGCGACCTGATCGACCCCGACGACGACGCCGCCGACAGCTTCGAGACCGCCCTCGCCGCCCGCGAACAGGCCGCCCTCGAGGCCCGCCACCGCGGCTCCGCCGACGCCGGCGACCCGGGCGCCGCCAGCCAGCTCGGCGCCCTCCTGCTGCGCCGCGGCGACCTGCTCGACGCCGAGCGCTACCTGCGCGCCGCCGCCGCGGCCGGACTGCGCGCCGCCGCCAACAACCTCGGCGTCCTGCTCCACCAGCAGGGCCACCGCACCGAGGCCGCCCAGTGGTGGCGCCAGGCCGCGGTGGCCGGCTCCGCCCCCGCCGCCCACGCCCTCGGCCTGCAACTGCGCGACCAGGGTGAGGAGGAGGCCGCCGAGTACTGGCTGCACTTCGCCGCCGAACAGGGCCACCCGCTCGGCGCGTACGCCCTCGGCGACCTGATGGAGCACCGCCGCGACGTCCGCGCCGAGCGCTGGTTCAAGGCCGCCGCCGACTCCGGCCACCGCGAGGCCGCCTACCGCCTCGCCCGGATGCGCGAGGCCGCCGGCGACAAGGACACCGCCGAGACCTGGTACCGCACCGCCGCCGCCCGCAGCCACGCCCGCGCCGCGCTGCGCCTGGGCGTCCTGCTCGAAGCCCGCGGCGACCTCGACGAGGCCGCCCGCTGGTACCGGCAGTCCGCCCAGAACGGCGAGGCCCGCGCCGCCTGCGCCCTCGGCTTCCTGCTCCGCGACACCGGCGACCTCTCCGCCGCCGCCGAATGGTGGCAGGAGGCCGCCGAGGCCGGCGACGGCACCGCCGCCAACGCGCTCGGCGCGCTGCACGCCGGCCGCGGCGAGAACGCCGTCGCCGAACGCTGGTACCGCGCCGCGCTCGACGCCGGCGACCACAACGGCGCCTTCAACCTCGGCCTGCTGTGCGCCGGCGCCGGGCGCGAGGCCCAGGCCGAGCAGTGGTACCGCCGCGCCGCGTACGCCGGCCACCGCGAAGCCTGCAACGCGCTCGCCATCGTGCTGCTCCAGCGCGGCGACGAGTCCGGCGCCGAACCCTGGTTCTCCAAGGCCGCCGAGGCCGGCTCCGTCGACGGCGCCTTCAACCTCGGCGTCCTGCACGCCGGCCGCGGCGAGACCCGGCAGGCCCAGGAGTGGTACGCCCGGGCCGCCGCCGAGGGCCACGGCGAGGCCGCCCTGCAACTCGCCGTCGCCCAGGAGCAGCGCGGCAACCTGGCCGGCGCGCTGGAACGCTACCGGCAGGCCGCCGACGGCGGCTCCGCGGAGGGCGCCTTCCGGCTCGCCTCGCTGCTCGACCGCCGCGGCGACGCCGACGCCGAGGCCGAGCACTGGTACGCGGTCGCCGCGGACGCCGGACACCGCCGGGCCCAGGTCCGGATGGGCGTGCGCGCGGCCGAGCGCGGCGCGCTCCAGATCGCCGAGAGCTGGTACCGGCGCGCCGCCGAGGGCGGCAGCCGCAGCGCCGCGTTCAACCTCGGCCTGCTGCTGGCCCGGCAGGACAGCGAGGCCGAGGCGATGCTCTGGTACACCCGCGCCGCGGACGCCGGCCACGGCCGCGCCGCGCTGCGGCTGGCGCTGCTCGCGCTGCGGCGCGGCGAGGCGATCCAGGCCGAGAACTGGTGCCGCCGCGCGGCGGAGTACGGGCCGGCCGAGGTCGCGGAGCGGGCGGGGCGGCTGCTGGGAGCGCTGAGCGCGGAACTGAGCGCGTAGCGGGGGAGCGGGCCTCAGCGGGGGAGCGGGCCGCGGCGGGGTCGCGGGACAGGGCAGGACGCTGTCCCGCGTCGCGGTCCGGCGGTGCGTGCCCGGTCGGCCGCGCGGTTCCTCGCGCCCCTGCCGGTGCGCTCCCCGGCGGTGCGCTCCCCGGCGGTCACACGCTGAGCGAGCGCAGCACGGCCTCGTGGAGGACGCCGTTGGTGGCGACCGCGTCCGCGCCGGTGGGGCCGTCGATGCCGTCGAGGCCGGTGAAGCGGCCGCCGGCCTCCTGGACGATGACGCAGGGGGCGGCCATGTCCCAGAGCGAGAGCTCGGGTTCGGCGGCGATGTCGACGGCGCCCTCGGCGACCATCATGTAGGACCAGAAGTCGCCGAAGGCGCGGGTGCGCCAGCAGATCCGGGTGAGGTCGAGGAAGGCGTCGAGGCGGGCGCGCTCCTCCCAGCCGCTGAGCGAGGAGAAGGAGAGCGAGGCGTCGGCGAGGCGGGAGACCTTGGAGACGTGGATGCGCTGGGCCTTGGCCAGGCTGCGGCCGGCGAACGCGCCCAGGTCCTTGGCGGCCCACCAGCGGCGGCCGAGCGCGGGGGCGGAGACGATGCCGACCACCGGGACGTGCTCGCCGTCGGGCTGCTCCTCCAGCAGGGCCACCAGGGTGGCCCAGACCGGGACGCCGCGGACGTAGTTCTTGGTGCCGTCGATCGGGTCGATCACCCAGCGGCGCGGGCCGGAGCCCTGCAGGCCGTACTCCTCGCCCAGCACCGCGTCCCGGGGGCGGGCCCGCTGCAGGACGGAGCGGACGAGTTCCTCGGCGGCCTTGTCGGCGTCGCTGACCGGGGTCAGGTCGGGCTTGGTCTCGATCTTCAGGTCGAGCGCCCGGAACCGCTCCATGGTGATCGAGTCGGCCGAGTCGGCGAGGACGTGGGCGAGTCGGAGGTCGTCGTGGTAGTCGGCCATGCACGGCACCCTAGCGGACTCAGTGTCCCGAGCCGCTGAGCTGGAGACCGATCACGCCCGCGATGACCAGGGAGATGGACACCAGTTTGAGGACGGAGGAGGACTCCCCGAGGAAGACCATCCCGTACACCGCGGTGCCGGCCGCGCCGATGCCGGTCCACACCGCGTAGGCGCTGCCGACCGGGAGCGTCTTCAGGGAGAGGGTGAGCAGGCCGAAGGAGCCCAGCGCGAAGAGCGCGAAGCTGATGGTGGGCCAGAGCCTGGTGAAGCCGTGGCTGAGCTTGAGGTTGACCGCGAATCCCGTTTCCAGCAGACCGGCGAGGATCACCATGGCCCATGCCATCGGGTTGACTCCCTGTCAGGTAGGAAGGTGTGACCTTCCTATCGTTACCCAGCGCAGCGGCCCCAGCGACTCGTGATCGCCGGGAATTCTCACTCCGCCTCCGGCGCCTCGCGGGTGGCCAGCAGCCGGCGCAGCGAGTACAGCCGGGCCGGGTCGGCGTGGCCGCCGGCGACCCAGGCGTCCAGCGCGCAGTCCGGTTCGTCGTGCGAGCAGGCGCGCGGGCAGTCGGCGGTGCCGGGCTCCAGGTCGGGGAAGGCGAGGATGACCCGGGACGGGTCGATGTGGGACAGGCCGAAGGAGCGGAAGCCGGGGGTGTCGATCACCCAGCCCGGGTCCAGCGCCTTCTTCGAGCCCGGCTTGGCGCCGGGCGGCGGGGGCAGCCGCAGGGCCAGCGCGGAGACGGTGGTGTGCCGGCCCCGGCCGGTGACCGCGTTGACGTGGCCGGTGCTGCGCTGCCGCTCCGGGACGAGCGCGTTGACCAGGGTGGTCTTGCCGACGCCGGAGTGCCCGATGAACACCGTGGTGCGCCCGCGCAGGTGCGCGCGCACCGCCTCCGCGCCGGCCGTCTCCAACTCGTCGGCCCGGGTCACCACGTAGTCGATGCCCAGCGGCGCGTACGACTCCAGCAGCTCGTCGGCCGGGGCCAGGTCCGACTTGGTGAGCACCAGCAGCGGCTCCATCCCGGCGTCGTACGCGGCGACCAGGCAGCGGTCGATCAGCCGGGGGCGCGGCTCCGGGTTGGCCAGCGCGGTGACGATGGCCATCTGCTGGGCGTTGGCGACCACGATCCGCTCGTACGGGTCGTCGTCGTCCGCGGTGCGGCGCAGCACCGAGCTGCGCTCCTCGACCCGGACGATCCGGGCCAGCGTGTCCGGCTCGCCGGACAGGTCGCCGACCACGCTGACGGTGTCGCCGACCACGACGCCCTTGCGGCCCAGCTCGCGGGCCTTCATGGCGGTGACCAGGCGCTCGTCCTTCGTGCCGCCGTCGACCAGGCAGGTCATCCGGCCCCGGTCCACGGTGAGGATCATCGCCTCGGCGGCGTCCTCGTGCTTGGGCCGGGTGCGGGTGCGGGGGCGGGAGCCCCGGCGGCCCGGGCGGCTGCGGATGTCGTCCTCGTCGGCGTCCTTGCCGTAGCGGCGCATGCTCGTGATCCCCCGTCAGCCCTGGCCGAGGAGGTCGGCCCACATCTGCGGGAAGTCCGGCAGCGTCTTGGCCGTGGTCGCCACGTTCTCCACCAGCACGCCCTCGACGGCCAGGCCCAGGACGGCGGCGGCGGTGGCCAGCCGGTGGTCCTCGTAGGTGTGGAAGACGCCGCCGTGCAGCGGGCGGGGCCGGATCCGCAGGCCGTCCTCGGTCTCCGAGACGTCGCCGCCCAGCCCGTTGACCTCCTTGGCCAGCGCGGCCAGCCGGTCGGTCTCGTGCAGCCGCAGGTGGGAGATGCCGTACAGGTGCGACTCGGAGTCGGCCAGCGCCGCCACCGCGGCGATCACCGGGGTCAGCTCGCCCACGTCGTGCAGGTCGACCTCGATCCCGTGGACCTTGCCGGTGCCGGTGAACTCCAGCCCGTCGTCGGTGAACTGGCAGCTCCCGCCCATCGCGGTGTAGATCTCGCGCAGCTGGTCGCCCGGCTGGTAGGTGTGCCGGGGCCAGTCCCGGACGGTCACCCGGCCGCCGGTGGCCAGCGCCGCCGCGAAGAACGGGGCCGCGTTCGACAGGTCCGGCTCGACCACCAGGTCGCGGCCGATCAGCGCGCCCGGGGTGACCCGCCAGACGTCCTTCTCGCCGCCGTCCTCCGGCGCGTCGACCTGGCCGCCGGCCTTGCGGATCATGTCCACGGTCATCCGGATGTGCGGCAGCGAGGGCACCGTCCCGCCGGTGTTGCGGATCTCCACGCCGTTGTTGAACCGGGCGCCGGAGAGCAGCAGCGCCGAGATGAACTGCGAGGAGGACGAGGCGTCCACCTCCACCGACCCGCCGTCCAGCGCGCCCGCGCCGTGCACGGTCAGCGGGAAGCCGCCGCGACCGCCGTCCTCGATCCGGGCGCCCAGCGCGCGCAGCGCGTCGATCACGCCGTGCTGCGGGCGCTCGTGGCTGCGCGGGTCGCCGTCGAAGTGCACCGGGCCGTCCGCCAGGGTGGCCAGCGGCGGCAGGAAGCGCATCACCGTCCCGGCGTTGCCCACGTCCACCCGGGCCGGGCCGCGCAGCCGCTCGGCCGGGATCACCCGCCACGCCTCGCCGCCGCCGGTGCCGCCGGACGCCGCGTTCACCGTCTCCTCGACCGTCACGCCCAGCGCCCGCAGGCCGTCCGCCATCAGCTGCGAGTCGCGGCTGCGCAGCGGGCGGCGCACCCAGCCCGGGCCGTCGGCGAGGGCGGCCAGCACCAGCGCGCGGTTGGTCGCGGACTTCGAGCCGGGGATGGTCACGGCCGCGTCCACGGCGGCGGTGGCGACGGGGGCGGGCCACAGGGAGTCGGTCATGGCGCCAGTCTATGAGGCGCGGCGCTCCTACCGGGGCAGCAGCCAGGCCGCTCCGAGCCCCAGGCAGGCCAGTGCCACCGCCAGGAACGCCAGCAGCCACAGCGCCCCCGGCACGCCCGTCAGCCGCGCCAACTGGTCGGCGTCCGAGCCGGGCGCGCCGCCGCGCCGCCGCCGGGTCGCCCACAGCTCCAGCATCGGACGCACCCCCGCCAGCAGCAGGAACCACACCCCCAGGTAGGCGAACGCCCCCTGCCATTCGGCCGTCCCGTACCAGGACACCGCGACGAACGCCCCGCCGGTCGCCAGCACCGCCGCCACCCCGAACAGGTTGCGCAGCGTCAGCAGCATCATCGCCAGCAGCGCGATGCCGATCCACAGCAGCGCGGTGATCCGCCCCGCCGCGAGCAGCGCCGCCCCGCCCAGGCCCAGCAGCGAGGGCGCCGGGTAGCCCGCCGCGGCGGTCAGCACCATGCCCGGGCCGGTCGGCCGCCCGGAGGAGACCGTCAGCCCCGAGGTGTCCGAGTGCAGCCGGATGCCCGACAGCCGACGCCGGGTCAGCAGCGCCGTCAGCCCGTGCCCGCCCTCGTGCGCGATCGTCACCACGGTGCGGGTCCACAGCCACACCGGGCGCACCGCCACCGCCAGCAGCGCCACCGCCGCCGTGCCCCACACCAGCCAGTGCGGCGGGTCCGGCTGCACGCTCGTCACCCGGTCCCACAGTCGCGCGAAGTCCATCGCCGCCGGCCTCCGATCACCGTCGCTTCCCCTGCCCGGGGCGGGCAGCCTCCCACGGGAGGACGGGTCCCCGGTAGCCGCCGGTTCTCCCGGACGGCCCCGCCCGCCCGGCCCGCTCTGGCAAGCTGGACGCCATGTGCGGACGCTTCGCCTCCTCCACCGACCCCGCCGAACTGGTCCGGCTGTTCGGCGTCCAGCAGTGGGACCCGACCGAGACGATCGCGCCCAGCTGGAACGTCGCCCCCACCGCGAAGACCTACGCCGTCCTCGACCGGGCCCCGCGCGGCCGGGGCCGCCCGGTGCGCCAACTGCACGCGCTGCGCTGGGGCCTGGTGCCCGGCTGGGCGAGCAGCCCCGACACCGCGGTCAAGATGATCAACGCCCGGGCGGAGACCGTCCACGAGAAGCCCGCCTACCGGCAGGCGTACGCCTCCCGGCGCTGCCTGATACCCGTCGACGGCTACTACGAGTGGCAGACCGCCCCCACCGACGACCTCGCCCGCCCGCCCCGCCGCCCCTACTTCGTGCACCGCGCCGACGGCGCGCCGCTCGCCCTGGCCGGGCTGTACGAGTTCTGGCGCGACCGCGAACGCCCCGGCGACCACCCCGACGCCTGGCTGGTCACCTGCACCGTCGTCACCACCGCCGCCGAACCGCTGCTCGCCCCCGTCCACGAGCGGATGCCGCTCCACCTCGGCCCCGACCGCTGGGACGCCTGGCTCGACCCGCACGCCGAGACCGCCGACCTCACCCCGCCACCGCCCGGCGACCTGCGCATCCACGCCGTCCCCGACGAGGTCGGCAAGATCCGCAACAACCACCCCGGCCTGACCCGGCCGCGCACCGAGGACGACCGCACCACGCTGTTCTGAGCGGCCCGCGCACGAGGAGGGGCGGGGGACGGATGGGTACGCTCGGGGCCGTGCAGCGCATCATCGACACCCCCGCCGGGGACGCCAGGCTCCACTACCACCGCGCCGCCCGCCCGCGCGCCGTGCTGCTGCTCGGCCACGGCGCGGGCGGCGGCGTCGAGGCCCCCGACCTGCGGGCCCTCGCGGCCGCGCTGCCGGCCGCCGGCGTCACCGTGGTGCTGGCCGAGCAGCCCTGGCGGGTGGCCGGCCGCAAGCTCGCCCCCGCCCCGGCCGCGCTCGACGCGGGCTGGCCCGCGCAGTTCGCCGCCGCGGCCGAGGAGGGCCTGCCGGTGTACGCGGGCGGCCGCAGCGCCGGCGCCCGGGTCGCCTGCCGGACCTCCGCCGCGCTGGGCGCGGCGGGCGTCCTCGCGCTGGCCTTCCCGCTGCACCCGCCCGGCAAGCCGGAGCGGAGCCGGGCGGACGAACTGCTCGCCACCGGCCTGCCCACCCTGGTCCTCCAGGGCGGCGCCGACACCTTCGGCACCCCGGACGAGTTCCCCGCCCTGCCCGCCACCCACCGCCTGACCGGGGTCCCGCACGCCTCGCACGCCTTCAAGACCCCGAAGAAGGCCCCGCTGTCCCAGGACGAGGCCCTGGAACTGATCACCCGCACGGCCGCCGACTGGCTCCGCCGGCCCTGAACCCCGCCGCCCGGCGCCTCCGGGCCCCCGGCGGGCGGAGCGGGCGGTGTGACCGTCCTCATACCGCCCCCCTGCCGCGCCCTTCGCGGCTGCGGTTCCGCGCCCCGCCAGGGGAGGGGAAGGGAGGGGAGCGGCGCGGGGCGGCCGGAGCGGGCCGGCAAGGCCACGGCTCCGGCAGTGAGTTGTGCCGTCCGGGAATGCCCGGGTGGCGGACGGGGTTGCACGAGGCGTCAGAACATGCCCCCGGTGGAAAGGCAGCGTCCATGGGTTCGATCGCGTGCCGCGAGCGGCCGGAAGAGCGGGCTGCGCAGTCTGCGCTCCTGCCGGACTGGTCGGAGTGGGTTGTCGCGGGCGAGAAGCCGGTCAGCCCGATATCCTCGCTTGCGGGTCGGCCCGAGGTGGGCCGTGTGCGGGTTTCCGAGGAGGTGGGTCCAGTCGTCGGGACCGATGACGCGGCCGTGTCGGGCGCTGCCGGCGCCGACCAGGGCCGTCCGGAGGGCGAACAGCTCACCGGCGACGAACTGGCCGAGGCGATCGGCGAGGACACCTTCCGGGTGTCCGAGAACGAGAGCGAGGGGGCCAGGCGCGAGCGCTTCGAGCGCGACGCGCTCGGCTACCTGGACCCGATGTACTCGGCGGCGCTGCGGATGACCCGCAACCCCGCCGACGCGGAGGACCTGCTCCAGGAGGCGTTCGCCAAGGCGTACGCGTCGTTCCACCAGTTCCGCGAGGGCACCAACCTCAAGGCCTGGCTGTACCGCATCCTCACCAACACGTTCATCAACTCGTACCGCAAGAAGCAGCGCGAACCCCAGCGCACCGCGGCCGAGGAGATCGAGGACTGGCAGCTGGCGCGCGCCGAGTCGCACATGTCGACCGGCCTGCGGTCGGCCGAGGCGCAGGCGCTCGACCACCTGCCGGACAGCGACGTGAAGGACGCGCTCCAGGCCATCCCGGAGGAATTCCGGATCGCGGTGTACCTCGCGGACGTCGAGGGCTTTGCGTACAAGGAGATCGCGGACATCATGGGTACACCCATCGGTACGGTGATGTCCCGACTGCACCGTGGCCGCCGCCAGTTGCGCGGCATGCTGGAGGACTACGCCCGCGAGCGGGGGCTGGTCCCGGCCGGTACCGGTGCAGGGCAGGAAGCGAAGGGCGCGGGCTCATGAGCTGCGGAGATCCGCACGAGACCGAGTGCGGTGAGGTGCTCGACCACCTCTACGAGTTCCTCGACAACGAGATGGCCGAGGGCGACTGCGCCAAGCTGCGGGTGCACTTCGACGAGTGCTCGCCGTGCTTGGAGAAGTACGGCCTGGAGCAGGCGATCAAGGCGCTGATCAAGCGCTCCTGCGGGTGCGACGACACCCCGACCGACCTGCGGGCCAAGGTGCTGGCCCGGATCGACTCGATCCGCACCCAGCGCTCGGGAGAGGTGGACACCTCGGTGATCGAGGTGTCCTCGGTGAGCGTCGAGGTGACGGTCGACGGGACGGCCGGGCACGGCTCGGCGGTGGCGACCGCCGAGTAGCGCTCACTCGATCGGGTGAGCCGACGCTGCTCCGGCTGCGGCGATGCGCGATCGTGCGCCACGTCCGTGCGGGCGGGCCCTATTCTCTGACGAGTCCTCACGTCGGAGGGCCCGGTACGGGCGGGGGAGGCCGAGATCGCCAGCGGAAGCGAACGCCAGCGGAGCGCCGCGGCCCTGCCGGGGCCGGCCGCGGGCTACCTGGCCGCCGTCCTGGTGGCCGCGTTCGCGGTGCTGCTGCCGCTGGCCGCCGTCGGCCCAGGGCTGGACTGGCCCCGGATCGGCCTGCTCGCCCTGCTGCACCTGTGCCTGGAGTCGCTGGCGCAGGGCGCCCGCACCCCGTGCGCCCGGCTCTGGCGCCGACTGCGCGGCCGCCCCGCCGACGAGGCCCCGGCCGACCCGCGGGGCAGCGGCTTCTTCCCGGTGCTGTTCGCGGGCGTGCTGATGCTGCCGCCCGCCGCCGCCGCCCTGGTCGCCCTGCCCGGGGCACTGCTCGGACCCGCCGTCCCGCCGCGCGGCCTGCGCCGGGTGTGGAACGCCGCCCAGCTGGCCCTGGCCGCCGCTGCCGCCGCCGAGGTGTTCCGGCTGCTCGGCGGGGCCCGGCTGCTGCTCGGCACCCGCTTCCCCGGGGCCGCGCTCGGCGCGCTGGCCGCGATCCTGACGTTCTGCCTGGTCAACGGCGTGCTGGTGACCGGCATGGTCCGGCTGACCTGCGGCTCGGCCGGCCCCGGCGCGGCCCGCGCGCTGCGCCGGGCCGCCCCCGCCGCGCTGCTGCACGGCGCGGGCGGGCTGATGATCGCGGTGCTCTGGCAGGGCCCGTACGGGGCGTTCGCCGCCGTGCTCGGGCTGCTGCCGCTGACCATCACCGCCTGGCTGTCCGCGCAGGGCCACCGCGAGCGGGCCGCGCACCGGGCCACCGTGCAGGCCCTGGTGCAGGCCGTGGAGATCAAGGACTCCTACACCCGCGGCCACAGCGAACGGGTCGGCCGGGCCTCGGTGCTGATCGCCCGCCAGCTCGGCCTGGCCGAGGACCGGGTGCGCACCCTGCACTTCGCCGGGACGCTGCACGACGTCGGCAAGCTCGCCGTCGCCACCGAGCTGCTGCGCCGCAACGGGCCGCTGACCGACGCCGAGCGGCGCGCCGTCGAGGTGCACCCGGTGTTCGGGCACGAGCTGGTGCGGCAGCTGGACTTCCTCGGCGAGGGCCGCGACGGCATCCTGCACCACCACGAGCGGATGGACGGCCGCGGCTACCCGCACGGGCTGACCGGGGACCGGATCCCCGAGTTCGCCCGGATCATCTCGGTCGCCGACGCCTTCGACTCGATGACCTCCACCCGCTCCTACCGGCGCGGCCGCCCCGTCCCGGAGGCGGTCGCCGAACTGGAGCGGTGCGCCGGCAGCCAGTTCGACCCGGTGATGGTCTCGGCGCTGGTCGAGGCCGTCGCCGAGCACGGCTGGCAGCCCGAACCGCCGCCGCCCGGCGGCTGGGACGGCGAGGTGCCGGACATCCCGCTCGGCGTGCCCGAGCCGGCCCGGCTGCCGCAGCAGTCCGGCACCGGCCTGCCGACCGGGGGAGCGGCGTGACCACCCGCCGCCCGGCCCCGGCCGACCTGCTGCTCGCCGCCTCCGCCGCGCTCGCCGCCGCCGCCGTGCTGCACGCGCTGGCCGGCGGCGTCGCCCAGGGCCGGGTCGCACTGGCCTTCGCGGTGCTGATCGGCCTCGGCCAGTGCGCCGGGCCGGCCCTGCCCGGCGACCGCGAACCCGCGCCCGTCGCCACCGCCGTCGCCCTCGCGTACGCGCTGCTCGGGCCGCTGCACGGGCTGCCCACCACGCACGGGGTGCTGCAGGTCGCGGGCGTCACCGCGGCCGGCACCCTGCTCGGGCTGGGCGCCCAGCTCGGCGGGCAGGCCGTGCTGGCCGCCGCCCGGCACCGGCCGCGCACCCCGCCCGCCGGGCTGGACGCCGCCGCCCGCCGGCTGGTCACCGTCGCGTTCGCCGCGCTGCTGTTCCAGCCGCTGTACAACACCGGCCTCACCGACCGGCTGCCCGGCCCCGCGTACGGGGCGCTGCTGGCGGGCGTGGCCGCGCTGGCCGCGCTCGGCGACGCGGTGCTGGCCGCCGCCCAGCAGGCCGCCCGCACCGGGCTGCGGTACGCCGCCGCGCTGGAGGACCAGCTGCACGCGCTGCTCGGCATCGGCTCCGCGCAGGTCGCCACCGGGCTGCTGCTGAGCCTGCTCGCCGGGGAGGCCGGGCTGTGGGCGCTGCCGGTGTTCTGCCTGCCGCTGATCCTCGCCCAGACCTCGTTCCGGCGGGCCGTCGCGGTGCGGGCCACCACCGGGCAGACCATCGAGACGCTGGCCCGGGCCACCGAGATCGCCGGGTACACCACCCCGGGGCACGCCCGCCGGGTCGCCGACACGGCGTGCGCGCTGGGGCGCGAACTCGGGCTCGGCAGCCGGGAGCTGACGCTGCTGGAGTACGCCGCGCTGATGCACGACATCGGGCAGCTGTCGCTGGTCGAACCCGTCCCGGGCGGGGCCACCGCGCTGCTGCCCGACGGCGAGCAGCAGCGCATCGCCCGGCTCGGCAGCGAGGTGATCCAGCGCACCGGGGTGCCCCGGCAGGTGTGGCAGCAGGTCGCCCGGCTGGCCGACCCGTGCCGCCTGGCCGACGGCCGGCACGACCCCACCCTGCCGCTGGCCTCCCGGATCATCCGGGTCGCCAACGCCCACGACGACCTGCGCACCGCCGCCGCCGACCGCCCCCGCGGCGGCCTGCTCGACCCGCTGGAGCACCTGCGGCTGGAAGCCGGGCCCGGCTACGACCCGGTGGTGCTGGACGCGCTGGCCCGGCTGGGCCGCCGCGGCCACCGCGCCGCCCGCGGTCCGGACCGCCGCTGCCGCCCGGCGGCCTGAATGGCCGCGCGGGGCGCGCGGCCGGGGGCGGGCGTGGTTGGATGCGGTCGTGGCGGGAAGACCCGGAGGCGGGGCGACCCGGTGACGACCGACGGCAAGGGACCAACGTGAGGATCTTCCACCGCGCACGGCACCGTCCGTCGGCGACCTGGCGGCAGACCACCGACCGTGCGTTCACCCTGATCGGCGACGGCCGCTACGAGGACGCCGGGGCGCTGCTGGTGATGGCGGCGGACCTGGAGCCGTGGCTGTCGGACTCCTGGTTCAACCTGGCCCTGCTGCACAAGTTCCGCCGGGACTGGGAGCAGGCCCGCTCGGCCGGCCTGCGCGCCGTCGCCCTGCTCGACCGCCAGCACGGCGCCCCGGACTGGTGGAACCTCGGCATCACCGCCACCGCCCTCCAGGACTGGCCGCTGGCCCGCCGGGCCTGGCAGGCGTACGGGCTGCGGCTGCCCGGCGGGCCAGCGCTGGACGGGCCGATCGAGCTGGACCTGGGCACCACCCCGGTGCGGCTGTCCCCGGACGGCGAGTCCGAGGTGGTGTGGGGCCGGCGGCTGGACCCGGCCCGGATCGAGGTGCTGTCCATCCCGCTGCCGTCCTCCGGCCGCCGCTGGGGCGAGGTGGTGCTGCACGACGGCGCCCCGCACGGCGAGCGGGTCGCCGACGGCGTCGCCTACCCGGTCTTCGACGAGATCGAGCTGTGGGCGCCGTCCCCGGTGCCGACCTGGGTGGTGCTGCTGCAGGCCGCCACCGCCGCCGACCGGGACGCGCTGGAGAAGACGGTGGCCGACGCCGGGTACGCCGCCGAGGACTGGACCTCCTCGGTGCGGCTGCTGTGCCGCACCTGCTCGGAGTCCCGGATGGCCATCGACGACGGCCACACCGCCCACCACGACCCGCACGACGACGGCGACCCGCTGCACCCCGGCCACCTCAGCCACCTCAGCCAGGGCGCGGCCGGCGGCCCCTGGCAGGTCGAGCGCGAGTGCGGGATCGCCGCGCCCGCCGGCCTGGTCCGCTCCCTGCTGGAGCGCTGGGCCGCCGCCTCCCCCGTCACCCGCGCCTACCGGGACCTCGAAGAGGTCTGCTGACCCTGCCGCATCCCGGGGGGCCGGGAGGTGACCCCGCCCCGGACCGCGCTCCGGACCGCGCCCCGTACCCTGGACCGGTACACCAGGCGGATGCGGACGAAAGCGGAACCGAGCGATGGCCGAGCACCACGACCACGAGCACGAGCACGGACACGACCACGCGCACGAGGACACCGAGCCCCAGCGGGTGGTGGGCGAGGAGCCCGACCTGACGAAGGGCACCGCCCGTCCGATCACCGTGGTCGGCAACCCGGTGCTGCACCGCGAGGTCAGGACCGTCACCGCCTTCGACGGCGAACTCTCCGCGCTGATCGACGACATGTTCCAGTCCATGTACGCGGCGGAGGGCGTCGGCCTGGCCGCCAACCAGATCGGCGTCGACCTGAAGGTCTTCGTCTACGACTGCCCCGACGACGAGGGCGTCCGGCACGTCGGCCACGTGGTCAACCCGGTCCTGGAGGAGCTGCCGGCCGGCCGCCGGGTGCTGGACGACGGCCAGGAGGGCTGCCTGTCCGTCCCCACCGCCTACCAGGAGCTGGCCCGCCCCGACTACGCGGCCGTCACCGGCCAGGACAAGGACGGCAACCCGGTCCGGGTCGAGGGCACCGGCTTCTTCGCCCGCTGCCTCCAGCACGAGACCGACCACCTGTACGGCTACCTCTACATCGACCGCCTCTCCAAGCGCGACCGCAAGGACGCGCTGCGGCAGATGGCCGAGGGCACCCCCAAGTACGCCACCGTCCCGAACGACTGACGCCGCGGCGGGCACGCGCGGAGGGCCGCACCCCGTCGGGGTGCGGCCCTCCGTCGTCGGTGGCGGGGCGGCCTAGAAGTCGTCGTCGAAGGAGACCGAGCCCTCGACGGCCACCTGGTAGGCGGAGACCCGGCGTTCGAAGAAGTTGGTGAGCTCCTGGACGTTCTGGAGCTCCATGAAGCCGAACGGGTTGGTGGAGCCGTAGCGGATCGGCAGGCCGAGGCGGGCCAGGCGCTGGTCGGCGACGGCCTGGAGGTACTCGCGCATCGACTCGGTGTTCATGCCGGGCAGGCCCTCGCCGCACAGGTCGCGGGCGAACTGGAGCTCGGCCTCGACGGCCTCCTCCAGCATCTCGGTGACCTGCCGGGCCATCTTGTCGTCGAAGAGGTCGGGCTCCTCCTCGCGCACGGTGTCGACCACCGAGAACGCGAAGTCCATGTGCATCGACTCGTCGCGGAAGACCCAGTTGGTGCCGGTGGCCAGGCCGTGCAGCAGGCCGCGGCTGCGGAACCAGTACACGTAGGCGAACGCGCCGTAGAAGAACAGGCCCTCGACGCAGGCCGCGAAGCAGATCAGGTTGAGCAGGAAGGCCCGGCGGTCCTCCTTGCTCTCCAGCGAGTCGAGGTGGTCGACCGCGTTCATGTACGTGAAGCAGAACTGGGCCTTCTGCGCGATGGAGGGGATGTTCTCCACCGCCGCGAAGGCGGCGTTGCGGTCCTCCGGGTCGGGCAGGTAGGTGTCCAGCAGCGTCAGGTAGAACTGGACGTGCACGGCCTCCTCGAACAGCTGCCGCGACAGGTAGAGCCGGGCCTCGGGGGAGTTGATGTGCTTGTAGAGGCTCAGCACCACGTTGTTGGCGACGATCGAGTCGCCGGTGGCGAAGAACGCGACCAGCCGGCCGATCATGTGCCGCTCGCCCTCGGAGAGCTTGGCGAGGTCGGCGACGTCGGAGTGCAGGTCCACCTCCTCCACGGTCCAGGTGTTCTTGATCGCGTCCCGGTACCGGTCGTAGAACGACGGGTAGCGCATCGGACGCAGCGTCAGCTCGAAGCCCGGGTCGAGCAGCATCTTCTTCTGGTCTTCGGTGCTCACTGGCAGGCCTCGCAGGACTCGGGGTTCTCCAGCGAGCAGGCGATGGCGTCCTGCTCGGCCTGGGAGAGGGCGGGGGTCTGCACCGGCACGGGGGCGGCGGTGCGGGTGGCGCCGGACGCGGCCTGGGCGATCCGGGTCGCCGGGCGCGAGCGCAGGTAGTAGGTGGTCTTCAGACCGACCTTCCAGGCGTAGGAGTACATCGAGGAGAGCTTGCCGATGGTCGGCGCGGCCATGAACAGGTTCAGCGACTGGCTCTGGTCGATGTACGGCTGGCGGGCGGCGGCCAGGTCGATCAGCGCGCGCTGCGGCAGCTCCCACGCCGTGCGGTACAGCGAACGGACCTCCTGCGGCAGCCAGTTGAACTCCTGGATGGAGCCGTTGGCGTCGCGCAGCGCGTCCCGGGTCTGCTGGTCCCAGACGCCCAGCTCCTTGAGCTCGCGCACCAGGTACGGGTTGACCTGGAGGAACTCGCCGGACAGCGTCTCGCGCTTGAACAGGTTGGAGACCTGCGGCTCGATGCACTCGTAGACGCCGGCGATGGACGCGATGGTCGCGGTCGGGGCGATCGCCAGCAGCAGCGAGTTGCGCAGGCCGACCTCGGCGATCCGGGCGCGCAGCGCCTCCCAGCGCCCGGTCCACCGCGGGTTGGCGCTGCCGAAGTGGTCGACGTGCAGCTGGCCGCGGGCGGCGCGGGTCTCGCCGTACGCCTCGTGCCGGCCGAACCGCTCGGCCAGGTCGGCGGAGCGCTCGTACGCGGTGAGCATGATGCGCTCGGAGATCAGGGTGGAGAGGGTCTTGGCCTCGGCGGAGTCGAAGTCGATCCGCAGCTGGAAGAAGACGTCCTGCAGGCCCATCACGCCCAGGCCGACCGGCCGCCAGCGGGAGTTGGAGGTGCCGGCCTCGGTGGTCGGGTAGAAGTTGATGTCGATCACGCGGTCGAGGAAGGTCACCGCGGTGCGGACGGTGGCGTCCAGCCGGTCCCAGTCCATCGCGTTCAGCAGGTCGGCGGCGGTGGCGCCGGGGGCGACGTGCGCGCCCAGGTTGACCGAGCCGAGGTTGCAGACCGCGGTCTCGGAGTCGTCGGTGACCTCCAGGATCTCGGTGCACAGGTTCGAGGAGTGCACCGTGCGGCCGGGCAGCGCGGTCTGGTTGGCGGCCCGGTTGGAGGCGTCCTTGAAGGTCATCCAGCCGTTGCCGGTCTGCGCCAGGGTGCGCATCATCCGGGCGTACAGGGTCTGCGCGGGGATGGTGCGCACGGCCTTGCCGGCCAGCTCGGCCTTGACGTACGCCTCGTCGAACTCGGCGCCCCACAGGTCGACCAGCTCCGGCACGTCGGCCGGGGAGAACAGCGACCAGTCGGCGTCGGCGTTGACCCGGCGCATGAACTCGTCCGGGATCCAGTGCGCCAGGTTCAGGTTGTGGGTGCGCCGGGCCTCCTCGCCGGTGTTGTCGCGGAGCTCCAGGAACTCCTCGATGTCGGCGTGCCAGGTCTCCAGGTACACGCAGGCCGCGCCCTTGCGCCGGCCGCCCTGGTTGACCGCCGCCACGGAGGAGTCCAGGGTGCGCAGGAACGGCACGATGCCGTTCGACTTGCCGTTGGTGCCGCGGATCAGCGAGCCGCGGGAGCGGATCCGCGAGTAGGACAGGCCGATGCCGCCGGCGTGCTTGGAGAGCCGGGCGATCTGCGCGTACCGGTTGTAGATCGAGTCCAGGTTGTCCAGCGGCGAGTCCAGCAGGTAGCAGGAGGACATCTGCGGGTGCCGGGTGCCGGAGTTGAACAGCGTCGGCGAGCTGGTCAGGTACTCCAGCCGGCTCATCAGGGTGTACAGCTCGGCGACCTCGCGCACCGACTCCTCGGTGGTGCCGACCGCCAGGCCCGCCGCCACCCGCAGCAGGAAGTGCTGCGGGGTCTCGACCACCTTGCGGGTGATCGGGTGGCGCAGCAGGTAGCGGGACTGGACGGTGCGCAGGCCGAAGTACTCGAAGCGGTCGTCGCCCGCCTCGTCGATCAGCGAGTCGAACAGCCCGGCGTGCCCGGCCACGAACGCGGCGGTGGCGTCGCCGATCAGGCCCTCGGCGTGGCCCACGGCCACCGAGGAGGAGAACGAGGTGACGCCCTGGGTGGCGGCCTCGTCGCGGATCTCCAGCGCCAGCAGGCGGGCGGCCAGCTTCGAGTACTGCGGGTCCTCGGCGATCATCGACGCGGCGGCCTCCACGGCCAGCCCGCGCAGCTCGGCGAAGTCCGAGCCAGCGTGGCGGCCGCGCAGCGCGGCGGCGGCGACGTGGCCGGGGTCCACCTGGGGGAGGTCGGTGCTGCGGTCGGTGAGCAGCCGGAGCAGCGCCGCACCGGGGTCGGTGAAGGCGTCGGCGGATCCCTGGGACGGCAGGGTGACTGAGGCGGCGACGGTCAAGGCGCACTCTCTCCTGTGGCGGCGGACGTGGCTCGGGTTGTCCGGCACCGCACGCGGCCAGGGGAGGGCGGCACGAAGGAACGAGAACGCGTTCCGGCGCGCGAAGACCACCCCCGGTCCGCCCGCGAGACCGGACGGCAAAGCTGTGCTGCATGGCGTCTGCGGGGATGCCGTGTCGCACACCGTCGGCAGGTCCTCGGACTGCGCGGGCGTCGCAGCAACCCGCTCACCGTTGCGGGGCAGTCCCGGATTCGCACCGGATTCCCCTGCGTCGACAGCGAGAGTGAGCATACATGTTGTGGTGGCTGGAACTGGAAGCACCAGATGTAGTAGCGCGTGTCGCGTCGGCGGTGCCGCGCGTAGACAACGAAACCGTCCGCGAACCGTCCGCCGGCCGCCCACGAACCGTCCGCCGACCGCCCACGAACCGTCCGCGAACCGCCCACTGACGGCCCGTGGGCCCGCCCGTGAACCCGCCCGCGGACGGCCCGCGGACGGCTTCGGGTCCGGGCTCGGGGCCCGGCTCGGGCCCGCCCTCAGAACCGCGTCGTGTAGACCCACAGGTCCGTGCCGGGCGCCGCCGACCAGTCCCGCGCGGGGCTGCGGACGAAGCCCAGGGCGTCGTAGATCCGGTGCGCGGCGGTCATCGACGGCCGGGTGGAGAACGCCATCCCGGCCAGCCGCAGTTCCCGGCTGCGCGCGATCGAGGCCCGCACCAGGGCCCGGCCGACACCGCGCCCGCGGGCCGCCGCGCCGACCGCGAGCATCCGGATCTCGCCCTCGTCGGGGTGCGCGACGTCCGCCCACGCGGTGCCGCCGGGCGCGAAGGTCACGCAGCCGAGCACCGCCCCGCCGTCGTCGACGGCGACCAGGAGCTCGGCCTCCCGGTTGCGGCGGGCGGCGTCGCGGAGGAGTGCGGCGTAGGGGGAGTCGGGGCGGGTGTGGCCGTCGCCGACGAAGGCTTCGACGCTGACCTCCCCGGCTCCG
The DNA here is from genome assembly GCF_044769485.1 of Kitasatospora sp. NPDC090308. Classification (NCBI taxonomy): domain Bacteria; kingdom Bacillati; phylum Actinomycetota; class Actinomycetes; order Kitasatosporales; family Streptomycetaceae; genus Kitasatospora; species Kitasatospora sp. NPDC090308. The sequence continues at coordinate 588,330 of NZ_JBIVXY010000002.1, forward strand.
GCGAGGTCGCGGTCGAGGGCGCGGCGGACGGTCGGGGAGCGCATCCGGACAGTGTGCCGGACGGCCGACGGCGCGGGTCGGCCAGGTCCGGGTCGAACGGGTAGCCGCCCGGCCGGTGCACGTCGTCGCGGCCGTGCCGGCCGTTGCGGTCCAGGTCGCGGCCGACCAGGACGCCGAGGAGTCCGAAACTGCCGAGGAGGCCCAGCAGGGCGAGTGCGGTGGTCATGCCTCCACTGTCCGCGCCCGGCCGGGGCCGGACGAGTGGCAGGAACGCACCATTGCCACGAAATCCTGCCACTGCCATGCTGGCCGGATGCGGAAGCTGGAGAACGTCGCCGTCGTGGTGCTGGAGGAGGTCCACCCCTTCGAACTGGGGGTGGCCTGCGAGGTGTTCGGCCTGGACCGGAGCGAGAGCGGCCTGCCGGTCTACGACTTCGCCCTGGTCGGCGACCGCCCCGGCCCGATGCGCACCCACTCCGGCTTCACCGTCGACGTCCCGCACGGCCCCGAGCGGATCGCCGGGGCCGACCTGGTGATCGCCACCGCCACCGGCATCCGCGCGCACTACCCCGAGGAGGTCTGCGCGGCGCTGCGGGCCGCCCACGACCGCGGCGCCCACCTGCTGTCGATCTGCTCCGGCAGCTTCCTGCTCGGCGCGGCCGGCCTGCTCGACGGCCGCCGCTGCACCACCCACTGGCGCTACGCCGACCTGATGGCCGAGCGCTTCCCGCTGACCACCGTCGAACCCGGCGTGCTGTACGTGGACGACCACCCGGTGATCACCTCGGCCGGCACCGCCGCGGGCATCGACGCCTGCCTGCACCTGGTCCGCAAGGTGCAGGGCGCCGAGGTGGCCCGGGCGATCGCCCGCCGGATGGTGGTCGCCCCGCACCGGGACGGCGGCCAGGCCCAGTTCATCAACCGGCCGGTGCCCGAGGGCGGCGGCGAGTCGCTGGCCGGGGTGCTGGAGTGGATGCGCCGCCACCTCGACCGGGAGACCGGCGTCGACCAGCTCGCCCGGCTCGCCCACATGTCGCCGCGCACCTTCGCCCGCCGCTTCCGGGAGGAGACCGGCACCACCCCGCACCGCTGGCTGACCGGCCAGCGGGTGCTGCTCGCGCAGCACCTGCTGGAGTCCACCGGCGAGAGCGTGGACGCCATCGCCACCCGCTGCGGCTTCGGCAACGCCGCCACCCTGCGACACCACTTCGGCCGCCGCCTGGGCACCACCCCGCAGGCCTACCGCCGGGCCTTCGGCGGCCCGCGCCGCGCCGCCGGGCCGCAGTACCAGGACGCCTGACCGGGGCACGGCGGGGGAGCCGGAACGGGGGCTGGAACGAGGGACCGGGCCACGGACACCGGGCTGCGCCGGCAGGCGTCCGGGCCCGGGGTGCCTGTGCCGGGGGTCGCCCGCCCGAGTCGGCCGCCGGCGCTCGCGGCCCCGTGGCGGGGGCCAGGTCGGGGGTCGGGCTGCTGTGGTGCCGGGCTGCGACGGCAGGGCGTCCGGGCCCGGGGTGCCGGCGTGGGGCTGCGGTCAGGTCGAGAGGTGGTCGGTGCGGTTCCAGCCGGTCGGGCGCAGCCGTCCCTCGTGGGACCGCCACGTGCTGGTCGAGCAGTTCGCCACCGGGGGCAGGGCCAGCAACTCCCGCTCGGTCGGCCGGTCCAGGACGTGGCGCAGCATCAGCACCGTGCAGTCGTGCGCCACCACCAGCACCGACCGGCCGGCCTCCTCCGCGCACAGGTCGCGCAGCAGGTCGCGGACCCGCAGGGCCACGTCCAGCCAGGACTCGCCGCCCGGCGGCCGGTAGTACAGCTCGCCCATCCGCCGCCGCCGGGCCGCCTCCGCGGGGTGGTCGCGTTCGATCGCGGCCTTGGTGAGCATCTCCAGCACGCCCAGCTCGCGGTCCCGCAGCCGCTCGTCGTGGCGCACCGCCAGCCCCACCTGGACGGCTCCCAGCCCGGACGCCTGGGCCAGCGCGATCCGGGCGGTCTCGGCGGTGCGCACGTACGGGGAGCACCACACCGAGCGCGGCCGGTCGGCGGGCGGCAGTTCGGCCCACCAGCGGCCCAGGTCGCGGGCCTGGTCCTGGCCGTGCAGGGAGAGCGGGATGTCGGCGTCCCGGCAGGTGATCGGGACGGAGAGCGCCCCGCTGGCGTCCGCGTGCCGGAACTCCACGTTGGCGGTGGACTCGCCGTGCCGGGTGGCGATCAGGACCGAGGGCAGTCTCGGTCCGGCGTCCGGCTGCTGCGCCTCCGGACGGTGCCCGTTGCGTACCGTGGTGAGGTCGGTCATGGCGGTGGCTCCCCGTGGTCGGTGGCGCGGGCGAGTGGACCCGTCTCCCCCGGTCTCTCCAGGGAGCGGGCGGTCATAACAGATGGTCGCGCCGTCACCCCAGTGTCGATCGGGGCAACGGCGCGACCACAGGGCGCATGGCGCGGCTATGCGCGCCCCCGGTGCGTCAGTGCGCCACCGCGGGCTGTGGAGCGCGCTCCACGGCCTCGTCGCCGGACTCCGCGGAATAGTCCGCCTTCGAGGTCTCGTCGGCCCCCTCCGGGGCCTTCAGGGCCCGCAGCACCAGCGTCAGGACCACGGCCACCGCCAGGTTCAGCACGAACGCGGTCAGACCGATGTAGCCGGTCTGCCCGATCCCCGGGATGTTCGAGCTGCTGCCGCCGAAGTGCTTGGTGGCCGGGGAGGAGATCCCCCAGGCCAGCCAGGTGCCGTACACCATGCCGACCGCCCAGCCCGCCAGCAGCGCCCAGCGGTGGAACCACCGGGTGAACAGGCCCGCCACCAGTGCCACCGCGGTCTGCAGGATCCACAGGCCGCCCAGCAGCTGGAAGTTGATCGCCACCTGCTTGTCCATCAGCAGCACGAACACCAGCGCGCCGACCTTCACCAGCAGCGAGGCGATCTTCGCCACCCGGGTCTCCTCGGCCGGCGTCGCGTCCGGCTTCAGGAACTCCTTGTAGACGTTCCGGGTGAACAGGTTCGCCGCCGCGATCGACATGATCGCCGCCGGCACCAGCGCGCCGATCCCGATCGCCGCGAACGCCACCCCGGTGAACCAGGACGGGAACATGTCCGCGAACAGCTGCGGCACCGCCAGCTGGCTGTTGTAGCCCTTCACGCCCTTGCCCACCCCGGCCGCGATCGCCAGGAAGCCCAGCAGCGCCAGCAGGCCCAGCATCAGCGAGTACGCCGGCATGATCGCCATGTTCCGGCGCACCGTGTTGCGCGACTTCGAGGCCAGCACGCCGGTCACCGAGTGCGGGTACATGAACAGCGCCAGCGCCGAACCGAACGCCAGCGTCGCGTACGCCCACTGCCCCGACGGGCCGACCACCAGCGCCCCGCTCGGCTTCCCGTTCGCCCCGGGCGTGGCGAACTTGTGCTGCGCCGCGTCGAACACGTGCCCGTAGCCGCCCAGCCGCATCGGGATGTAGACCACCGCCACGATGATCACGATGTAGACCAGCGCGTCCTTGACGAACGCGATCAGCGCCGGTGCCCGCAGGCCCGAGGAGTACGTGTACGCGGCCAGCACGCCGAACGCGATGAACAGCGGCAGGTCCTTCAGGAACCAGTTGCCGCTGCCGCCCACGCCCAGCACGTCCAGCACCGCCTGGATGCCGACCAGCTGCAGCGCCACGTACGGCATGGTCGCCAGGATGCCGGTCAGCGCCACCGCCACCGACAGCCCGCGCGAGCCGTACCGGCCGCGCACGAAGTCCGCCGGCGTCACGTACCCGTGCACCCGCGACACCGACCACAGCCGGGGCAGGAACAGGAACACCAGCGGGTACGCGATGATCGTGTACGGCACCGCGAAGAAGCCCGCGGCGCCGGCCGCGTAGATCGCCGCCGGCACCGCGATGAACGTGTACGCGGTGTACAGGTCGCCGCCCAGCAGGAACCAGGTGATCCAGGTGCCGAAGCTCCGGCCGCCCAGCCCCCACTCGTGCAGGTGCGCGGCGTCCGCGGCGCGCCGCCAGCGGGAGGCCAGGAAGCCCATCACCGTCACCGCGGCGAAGAACAGCAGGAAGACCGTCATCGCGGTCCAGTCGACGTGCTTCACGACCGGCCCCCGTCCGACGGCTGGGCGGGCAGGACCGGGACGGCGGGGACGGCCTTGCGGGCCGCCTCGTCCCGCCGGATCAGCAGGTACGCGGCGCCGGTGAACAGCGCCGACACCGGCACCCACAGCAGCTGGTACCAGTAGAAGAACGGCATTCCGCCGAGTTCGGGAGAGATCTTGCTGTAGGACGGCACCCACAGCACCACCACGATCGGCACCAGCAGGCACAGGCCGGCCAGCACCCGGGCGGGGGAGACCACGGGCGGTGCGCCCGCGGCAGGGACTTGGGACGACGACACGAGCGGCTCCTGGCTGACGAGGAGTCACCTCAGTGGCACCGCAACGCACATGGCTGTGCGCCCGCCGAGCAGCACCCTCGGTGATCGAAAGGTCCCCGAGAGGCTAGGGCAGCGGAGCGACCCGTGTCACTACCCGGTCAACCCGGATCGCCCGTTCACACGGGCCGGTTCGACCGCGTGGTGCGGTGTTGTCCCGGAACCGCCCGTCGGACTGGGCCGGCCGGTTCGACCGCGTGATGCAGTGTTGTCCCGGAACCGCCCGTGGAACTAGGCCGGCCGGTTCAACCGCGTGATGAACTTGTACCGGTCGCCGCGGTAGATCGAGCGCACCCACTCGACCGGCGCGCCGTCCGCGTCGAAGGAGTGCCGGGACAGCTGCAGCATCGGCAGGCCCAGGTCGGAGCCGAGCAGGCCGGCCTCGCGCGGGTTGGCCAGGGTGGTCTCGATGGTCTCCTCGGCCTCCGCGACCGTCACCCCGTAGACCTCGCGCAGCGCGGTGTACAGCGAGTTGTGCTTGGCCAGGTTGCGCCGGAGCGCGGGGAAGCGCTTGGCGGACAGGTGCGCCACCTCGATGGCCATCGGGTCGCCGTTGGCCAGCCGCAGGCGCTCGATCCGCAGCACCCGGCCGCCGGGCTTGATGTCCAGCAGCGGGGCGAGCCGCTCGTCGGCGGAGATGTAGGCGACCTCGACCAGCCGGGAGGTCGGCTCCAGTCCCTGGGCGCGCATGTCCTCGGTGTACGAGGTGAGCTGGAGGGCCTGGGCGACCTTCGGCTTGGCGACGAAGGTGCCCTTGCCCTGGATGCGCTCCAGCCGGCCCTCGACGACCAGCTCCTGCAGGGCCTGCCGGACGGTGGTGCGCGAGGTGTCGAACTGGGCGGCCAGCGCGCGCTCCGGCGGGACCGGCGTCCCGGCCGGCTGGGTCTCGGTCAGCTGCAGCAGGTGCCGCTTGAGGCCGTAGTACTTGGGGACCCGGGCCGTGGCGGTGGCAGGGCCGGTCTGGGTCGGCACGGTGGAGCCCTCGGCGAGCGCCGCCGTGTCCCTGTCGCCACTCATGGCAGCTCTCACTCCTCGTTGGAGGCGGTCCCTTAACGGACCCCTAAGTCCTATGTAACAGCACATGTTTGCACGCACGGGAGAGCAAACGTGAGCCCTCGGCCGCATTCGCGGCCGGTGGCGGGCCCGTGGCGGCCCGGCGGCGGCCCCGGGGGGCCCTCCGGGTGTCCGGGGCCCCCGGTCAACGCGACGGGCCCGGAACGGGCGCCAGGCGCCCGCCCCGGGCCCGTCCCGAGTGTCTCAGCCGGCCTGGGCGGCCGTCACCGTGAGCCCCGCCAGGGCCTCCGCCGCGGCGACCGCGCAGACCCGCGAGCCGCCGTAGGTGGCCAGCGTGGTCACCCCGCGCGGGGCGAACAGCTCGGCCACGCCGTGGGCGGTGCCGATCTCCACCACCACCGCGTCCGGCCGGTGCTCGACCAGGGCCAGCGCGGCCCGGCGCATCCAGCCGTGCCGGTGCACGTCGCGCACCACCAGCACCAGCGGGCGGCCGACCGCCGCGCCCAGCAGCGGGGCGGTGTCGATCTCGGCGTCGTCGGCGGCCACCGCGACGTGCAGCAGGCCGGAGCCCTCGGTCACCGTCGCGGGCGGGGAGACCCGGCTGGAGGTGGTGCCGGGCACCAGCTCGGCCAGCGGCCCGGCCACGCCCCACGGGGTCTCGTCGCCGGCCGCGATGTTCGCGCCGGGGGAGAACTCCACCACGTGCGGGACGCCGCCCAGCGGGCGCAGCCCGCCGGTGATCCGCAGCGCCCGGCGGGCGGCGGTCAGGCCGACGCCGACCTCGGCCTGCTGGCCGACCAGCGAGGCCCGCAGCTCGGCCGACCAGCGGGCGACGGCCCGGTTGCGCTCGGCGGCCTCGTGCAGCCGTCCGGCGGACAGCCGGCCCTCGCGGACCGCCCAGACCAGGGCGTCGCGCAGGTAGACGAAGGCGTCCTCGTCCTGGAGGCCGCCGCCGACGCAGATGGTGTCGGCGCCGGCCGCGACGGCCCGCACCGAGCCGGCCGCGACGCCGTGGGTGCCGGAGATGGCGCCCATCTCGATGCCGTCGGTGACGATCAGCCCGTCGAAGCCGAGCTCCTCGCGGAGCAGGCCGGTCAGGATGCGCTGCGACATGGTCGCGGGCAGCTGGGCGTCGTACGCGTCGAACAGGATGTGCGCGGTCATGATGCTCTTCGCGCCGGCCGCGATGGCGGCGCGGAAGGGCAGCAGGTGCGCGGCGAACTGGTCGGCGGCCAGGTCGATCCGGGGCAGCCCGAGGTGCGAGTCGCCGGCGGTGTCGCCGTGGCCGGGGAAGTGCTTGGCGCAGGCCGCGACGCCGGCCGACTGCAGGCCGCGGACGTAGGCGGCGGTGTGCCGGGCGGCCAGCTCGCCGTCGCCGCCGAAGGACCGGACGCCGATCACCGGGTTGTCCGGGTTGGAGTTGACGTCCGCGTCGGGCGCGTAGTTGAGGTTCACGCCGACGCCGGCCAGGTCGAACCCGATGGAGCGGGCGACCCGCTCGGTGAGGTCGGTGTCGTCGACCTCACCGAGCGCCAGGTTGCCGGGGTAGGAGGAACCGCTGACCACTTCGAGGCGGGTGACGTCGCCGCCCTCCTCGTCGGTGGCGACCAGCAGCTCGCCGTTGAGGGCGTACAGCTCCGAGGTGAGCGCGGCGACCTGCTGCGGGGTGCGGATGTTGCGGCCGAACAGGGCGACGCCGCCGAGTTCGCCGTCGCCCAGTCTGCGGCGCAGCCACTCGGGCGCGGTCAGACCGGCGAAGCCGGGCTGCAGGACCGCTCCGGCGTCGCGGAGGAGATCGGCGCTTTCCGTACCGGGCATCGCCTTGGTTCCTTCCCTGGAGGTGGAGGTGTGACAGGTGCAGTGGGGTGGGGAAAGGGGGATCAGCCCTTGACCGCACCGGCGGTGAGACCCGCCGACACCTTCTTCTGGAAGAACACGAACAGGATGATCACGGGCAGCGAGACCAGCAGACCGCCGGCCATCTGCGCGCCGTAGTCCGCGCCACGGGTGGGAGTGGTCGAGTAGAACGTCAGCCAGGTCATCGAGGTGTTCATGCCGCTGGTGCCCAGCAGGGTCTTGGCGACGATGAACTCGTTCCAGGCCTGGATCCAGCTGTACACCGAGGTGGTGATCAGGCCGGGCAGGGTGAGCGGCAGGATGACGCGGAAGAACGCGCCCCACTGGGTGCAGCCGTCGACCATCGCGGCCTCGTCCAGCTCCGCCGGGATGTTCACGATGAACGAGCGCAGCGTCCAGATCACGTACGGGACGGTGAAGACCAGGTAGGCGAGGATGACGCCGAACAGGCCGCCGGTCATGTTGAGGCTGTTCATCACCACGAACAGCGGGATGATGATCGCCAGCAGCGGCACCATCTGGACCACCAGCATGGTGACGATGAAGAAGTTGCGGCCGCGGAAGTTGAACCGGGCCACGCCGACCGCGGCCAGGAAGCCGACCGCGACGCCGAGCACGACCGCGCCCAGGGTCAGCACCAGGGTGTGCCCGAGGCTGGGCAGGAACTGGTCGTCGTCGAAGATCGTCCGGTAGCTGTCGAACGAGAACGAGGTGGGCCAGAAGGTCGGGTCCTTGGAGATCAGGTCCTTGTTCGTCTTGAACGTGGTGATGATCATCCAGTAGATCGGGAAGGCCATCACGACCGCCACGAGCAGGGCGATGGTGTTCCAGACCCAGGTCATGGCGCCGCTGCGGCCGACCTCGGTCTCCTTGACCTTCTTCCGCTTGACCGGCGGGAGCGGCTGCTGGGTCTTCGGAGCGGTGGTGGAGACGTCCGTGGTCATCGCTCGTTGGCTCCGATCTTGAGCATCTGGCGGATGTAGTACACGAGAACCGCCAGCATCATGACGATCATGGCGATCGAGATCACCGAGGCTTCGCTGTACCGGGAGGCGACGATGCCCTGCATGTACAGGTAGGTGCCGATGGTCCGGTAGCCGGGTTCGGGCGAGGTGTTGCGCAGCGCGAAGATCTGCGCGAAGACCTGGAAGTCCCAGATGAAGCTCAGCGCGGTGGAGATCATCAGGAACGGCCGGATGACCGGCAGGGTGACGTTGCGGAACGCCTGGAACGCGTTGGCGCCGTCCAGCTTGGCGGCCTCCATCAGCTCCTTGGGCACCTGGGTCAGCGCGGCGTACAGGCCCAGCACCAGGAAGGGCAGCGCGCCCCAGATGACCACCGCGGCGCCGACCACGTAGAGGCCGACGTGCGCGTCGGCGAACCAGTCGTAGTTCTTCCAGGTCTCGTCGCCGGTGACCAGGTACGCGATGTAGTCGACGACGCCGCCCTGCGGGGAGAACAGCCAGCGGAACACCTGGCCGTTGACCAGCGCCGGGATCGACCAGACGAACATCATCACGGTGATGACGGTGACCCGGACCCAGTTGGAGACCCGGTTGAGCAGCAGTGCCAGTGCCATCGACAGCACCATGGAGAGGATGACCAGCTCCGCGGTGAAGTAGACCGAGCGGAGCACGACCTCCCAGAACTCGCTGTCGCCGAAGACCCGCGAGAAGCCGTCGAAGCCGATGTACTGCGCCCGCTCCGGGTGGACCAGCAGCGCGTACTTGTTGACGTTCTGGAAGGCCAGGTCGATCAGCCGGTACAGCGGGTACGCCAGAACGCCCGCCAGTACGACGACCGCGGGCAGCAGCAGGGTGTAGGGGATGTAATGGCCGGCCGCGAAGAACCCGCGCCGCTGCGGCTTCCCCGTCGGGGCAGGCCCCTGGTTCTCGGACCGGGTCACGGTCTCGTTGGTGGTCACACTCATCAGGGTCCTTCCCGGGCCCGCGGATCTGGTCGGTCCTGGCGCACGGGTGGGCAGCCCGCGGTATCGCGGACTGCCCACCCCCTATCCGGCGCTCAGTGCGGTGGTCCGTCCGGGGAGCACCGTTGGAACTCCCCGGGCCGACCTGCGGTTCAGCTGGAGCTGGATCAGCCGTTCAGGGTCTTCAGAAGGTCGTCGTTCGCCTTCTTCAGCTCGGTGGCCGGGTCGCCACCGGCGGCGATCGCACCGAAGGCGGTCTTCAGCGCGGTCTCGTTGGTGCCGGACCACAGCGGGGTGTTCGGGATGAACCAGGTCTCGCCCTGGGCCGCGTCACCGGTGGCCTTGTTCGCCGGGTCGGCCGCCTTGTAGGCGTCCACCAGGTTCTTGGCGTTCGGGATGGCGTGCTTGGCGAGCAGGGTCTGCTGCGCGGTGTTGGTGTAGATCTGCAGGAAGGTCGCGCCCAGGCCCGCGTTCTTGGCGTTGGTCGGGACGGCCAGGTCGGAGCCGCCCAGGAAGGCCGGGGTGGTGCTGCCGGCCGCGGCGCCCGGGAGGGCGAAGGTGCCGAGCTTGTCCTTCAGGGACGGGTCGCCGGTCTTCGGGTCGGCCACGGAGGAGACCTCCCAGCCGTTGCCGATGATGGCGGCGATGTTGCCCTTGGCCATCAGGGCGTCCTGGGTGGCCTCGTCGGAGGTGGTGCCACCGGTGGAGAAGTTCTTCTGCAGGTCGTTCCAGGTGGAGACGCCCTCAACGAACTTCGGGTCGGCCAGGGTGCTGGTCCACTTGTCGCCGTCCTTCTTGGCGATGACGTTCTTCACGCCGTAGGTGCCGGCGCCGAAGGAGACGGCGGTGTACCAGTTCTGACCCGGCAGGTACATCGCGGAGAAGCCCGGGGTGCTGGCGTTGGCGGCCTTGACCTTGGTCAGGGCGTCCTTCAGCTCGGCCAGGGTGGTCGGGGCCTGGGTGACACCGGCGGCCTCGAAGAGGTCCTTGCGGTAGATCACGACGCGGGCGCCGGCGTAGTACGGGACGGCGTAGGTCTTGGAGCCGTCGGGCGACTGGCCGGAGGCGGCCAGCGAGTCCAGCCACTTGTCCGAGTTGTCGAACTTGCTCTTCACCGAGGTGAGGTCGACGAAGGACTCGGCGTCGATGTACTTGGCGGCCTGGGTGTTGCCGACCTCGATCGCGTCAGGGGCGTTGCCCGAGAGCAGGGCGGTGTCGAGCTTGGTGGTGTAGTTGGTCCAGGTCTGCCACTGGATGTCGACGTCGGCGCCGGTCTTCTCCTTGAACTCGGCCTTCGCCGCCTCGACGACCTCGTTCCAGCCCTTCTGCGCGTCGTCCATCAGCCAGACGGTGATCTTCTTGCCCTTGCCGTCCGTGCTCAGGACGTCACCGCTCGACTTGCTGTCGGACGAAGAAGACGACGAGCAGGCCGAGGCGACGAGCACGGTGGCGATAGCGGCCACGGCTGCGATCTTGCGGTTCAAACCATCCTCCAGAGGGATGAGCAAGGTAGGGCACCGGGCTGCTGGGCCGACTGGCCTGGAGCTGCGTTGTGCCGTATGGGGGAACGTCACCGGGTGACACGGATACGAACTGCCGGGGCCGGCGGGCCGATCCGTGAGGTGGAGTAGACCATTGGTTTAGACCAACGCCTGGAGGTTGGCATGGACCAATGGCGAGCGTCAAGGGCTCGAAGAGCCGCTGCACAAGCCGTTATCAACGCTTGACTCGCCTGTGTTGGACTGGACCAAGTCGGGGAGGAAACGGGACCTATCGGGACACCTCGACGGCCCCGTCGGCGGGTGGGTGGTACGGGCGCTGCATATCTGTGAGGTCATGTCAAGACCGCCCCCGGGCGCGGCCGTCGGCGCGGTGCCCGCGCGCCCTGCGGGTCGTCCCCGTGCGTCCCCCGTGCGTGCCGCCCGCGCGGCGCGCCCGCGCGCCCGTCCCCGTGCGGGCCCGGGCCCGCACCCGCGAGGGGCGGTCCCGAAAGCGGCGGAGTTTCCCGGCCGAATGGCGCGGGGCGAATAGTGAGGCCGGTCGTCCCCGTTCTTTCCCGCCGCCGCGGCCGATAACGGGCCGGGAATCACCGCCGGAGTTCTGCGGATTTCCCCCGGGAACCCGGCCCGCCCACCGTCGCGCCGACCGCCCGGACGGCGGGTCCCCGGTGTTTTCGCCGGGCCGCCCGCGCCCCGCCCCGGTCGCGGGGGCCCGCCGCCGGGCGGCCGGGGTCGCGCCGCCGCAGGTCCGGCCTCCGGCGCTGGGCCGCCGGACGGCGCCGAGCCCGCGCCCCGGTGAAGTCGTGCGTATTCGACGGACGGTCCGCCGCCTCCCGCCGCCCCCGCCGTCCCGCCCGGAGGCCGCGCCGCCCTCGTCGGCCCGCCGACCGGACCGGGGCGCCGGGCCGGATAAACCGGGGCGCGGAATTCCCGGGATTCCGCTTGATCCATTCCTCTCACCCTGGGTCACCTTAAGTGAGCCTAAAGTCATGCCCGGGTCGGCCCCCGCCGATCGTTGACGTGGCCGGGCCAAGGAAGACAACGGATTGACAACGAGCAGGGTGCGAAACCGCACCTGCGTTGACGCCCCAAAATGGTCTAGGCCAAGATCCGGAAAGCTGGTCTGTACCACCGCGCAGACCTCCCCGTACCCCATCCGGAGGATCGCGTGAAGCGTCAGGTACTGGCCACGCTCAGCACCGCTGCCCTGCTGGCCACCGCCGCGGGCTGCTCGTCCGGCGGCCCGTCGCCCGCGCCGACCGGCGTCGACGCGAAGAACGTGACCGGCACCGTGACCGTGTGGCTGATGAACGACGCCCAGAAGAGCTGGCCCGAGCTGGTGCAGCAGGTGAACGACGAGTTCGCCCGGAAGTACCCGAAGGTCCAGATCAAGCTGAGCTACCACGAGTGGCAGAACAAGGTCTCCGAGCTGGACGCCGCGATCGCCGCCGGCCAGGCCCCGGACGTGGTCGAGCTGGGCAACACCGAGACGCTGAAGTACATCGTCAACGGCTCGCTGATGTCCCTGGAGCGCGGCAGCTTCGACAACTCCGACAACTGGATCAAGGGCCTCTCCGACACCTGCACCTACAACCAGACGCTCTACTGCGTGCCCTACTACGCGGGCGCCCGGATCGGCCTCTACAACTCGAAGATGTTCCAGGACGCCACCGGCTCCGCCGACCTGCCGCAGAACGAGGACGACCTGCTCACCGCCCTCGACAAGGTGCAGGCCAAGTACAAGGGCAGCGCCGGCTACTCCTCGCTCTACCTGCCCGGCCCCTACTGGTACGCCGCGATGTCCTACGTCACCGCGTACGGCGGCTCGATCGCCAAGTTCGACTCGGCCGGCAACTGGCACGGCACCCTGCACGACGCCAAGTCCCAGCAGGGCCTCCAGCACTTCGTCGACCTGGTGAAGAAGTACAACAAGAGCGGCGACTACAAGGTCAACGAGGCCGACCAGGCCAAGGTGCTCGGCCACGAGAAGGCCGGGCTGATCTACGCCAACGGCTGGGAGCAGAGCGTCGCCACCGCGCCGATCACCGGCACCCCGGCGCTCCAGGACTCGCTCAGGATCGCCGCGATGCCCGGCCCGAACGGCAAGCCGCTGCCCTCCTTCATCGGCGGCTCCGACCTGGCGGTCACCGCCAAGTCGCAGAACGCCGAGGCCGCCGCGGACTGGGTGCGGATGTTCACCAGCAGCAAGTCCGAGCAGGTGCTGGCCGACAAGGACACCCTGCCGAACAACCTGGTCCAGCTCGCCCCGCTGAAGAACAAGCCGGCCACCTCCGCGGCCGCCAACGCCGTGCAGGACGCCTGGTTCACCCCGCTCGCCCCCGGCTGGGGCGCGATCGAGAAGCAGAACATCCTGGTCAACATGCTCAACGCGGTCTTCGCGGGCAAGAGCGTGGAGGAGGCCACCAAGGAGGCCGACGCCCAGATCGACCAGCTGATCAACAACCCGGGCTGACCGGACCGCCGGACCACCGGTCCGGCGTCCCGCTCCCCGGGACCGGTCCCCGGCGCACCGTCACGGAGTGTGCCGCGGGGCCCGGTCGCACGTAGGATCGGCACAGAACAGTTCCACGCAGCGAGGGTGCGGACTCGCCGCCGTTCAGAGGTCCCCGTCGGGCGTCCCGCCCCACGGGGTAGAACCATCTCTCCACGGAGGCACACCCCGATGTCCGACCCGCAGACTGTTTCCGTACCCGGCAGGATCATGTCGGCGGAGATGGCCGAGCAGCCGGCCGTCCTGCAGCGCATCCTCGACGAGGGTGCGCCGGCGATCCGTGAGATCGCCGCGCAGATCGCCGCCCGCAACCCGCGTTTCGTCCTGCTGACCGCCCGCGGCACCTCCGACAACGCGGCGCTGTACGCCAAGTACCTGATCGAGGTCCTGCTCGGCAAGCCGGCCGGCCTCACCTCGATGTCCACCACCACCGCGTACGGCGCCAAGCCGGACCTCACCGACTGCCTGGTCATCACGGTCAGCCAGTCCGGCGGCTCGCCCGACCTGGTGGCCTCCACCAAGGCGGCCCGCGAGGCCGGCGCGATCACCCTGGCGGTCACCAACAACGCCGCCTCGCCGCTCGCCGAGGTCTCCGAGTTCCACATCGACGTGCTGGCCGGGCCGGAGAAGGCGCTGCCCGCCACCAAGACCTACACCGCCGAGCTGCTGGCGCTGTACCTGTTCGTCGAGGGCCTGCGCGGCGGCGACGGCTCCGCGGCGAAGGCGCTGCCGGAGCTGGCGGCCGGCATCCTGGCCCGCCAGGGCGAGGTCAAGGACCTGGCCGAGCGCTACCGCTTCGCCCAGCGCCTGGTCATCACCTCGCGCGGCTACGGCTACCCGACCGCCCGCGAGGCGGCGCTCAAGCTGATGGAGACCACCTACATCCCGGCCTCCCCGTTCTCCGGCGCCGACCTGCTGCACGGCCCGCTGGCCATGGTCGACAACGTCTCGCCGGTCATCGCCATCGTCCCGGACGGCAAGGGCGGGGAGGCCCTGCAGCCCGTCCTGGACCGCCTGCGCGGCCGTGGCGCGGACCTGGTCGTGATCGGCCAGCAGGCGCAGGTCGACGCCGCCAGCGCGGGCTTCGCGCTGCCGGCCGGCGTGCCCCAGGAGGTCCAGCCGATCCTGGAGATCCTGCCGCTCCAGCTGCTGGCCTACGAGGTCACCATCGCCCGCGGCCAGGACCCGGACGCCCCGCGCGCCCTGGCCAAGGTCACCGAGACCCACTGAAGCGAGACCCGCCGAGGCGAGACCCGCCGAGGCGAGCCCCGCCGAGGCGGGACCCGCCGAGGTGGGTACGGCGAAGCCGCCCCCGCGAGGTGCTGCGGGGGCGGCTTCGCCGTGTCCGGGGCCGGGGAGCGGGGCTCGTCCGGGGCCGGGAAACACTACGGGCCACGGCGCCGACACAGGACCCTCAACCTGTGCGGCACCGCAGCCCGGAGCTGTATGCCGGAGGCGGGGACCGTCCGAGAGTTGTGCGGGACCCTCGAACGACGCCTCCGACCGAGGAGGGGCCTCGCGCGGTCAGGGCAGTTGCGCGGAGGGCCTCTCCTTGGTGCGTGTTCATTGTGGACTAGACCAATTGTGGTTGTCCAGGGGGTCCCCGCAATTGGTCTGGACAACGTGCGGCAGGGCGGTCGGCGATACGCTCACGGTGTGCCCTCGCTGAACGAACTCGTCCGCCGCCACACCACCCTCACCGGTGCCGACGTGGAGTGGCTGCACCTCCTGGTCTCGGAGTGGCAGCTGCTCTCCGACCTGTCCTTCGCCGACCTGGTGCTGTGGATCCCCACCTGGGACGGCATCCGCTACGTCTCGGTGGCCCAGATGCGGCCCAACACCGGCCCCACCTCGTACCAGGACGACATGGTCGGCCACCTGGTGCCGCGCGGCCGCCGCCCGCTGCTGGACGCCGCCTACGACGAGGGGCGGATCGTCCGCGAGGGCGACCCGGAGTGGCGGGAGGAGGTGCCGGTGCGGGTGGAGTCCATCCCGGTGCGACGGGACGGCAAGGTGCTCGGCGTGATCGCCCGCAACACCAACCTGCTGACCGTCCGCACCCCCAGCCGGCTGGAGCTCACCTACCTGCAGAGCGCCTCCGACCTGGCCCAGATGATCGCGGCCGGCACCTTCCCCTACCCGGGCGTCGAACAGGCCGACATGGACGCCGCGCCCCGGGTCGGCGACGGGCTGATCCGGCTCGACGTGGAGGGCGTGGTCACCTACGCCAGCCCCAACGCGCTCTCCGCCTACCACCGGCTCGGGCTGACCACCGACCTGGTGGGCAGTCACCTGGGCCGCAGCACCGCCGAACTGGTGCCGCCCAGCCGCGGCGCGGTGCACGAGGCGCTGGTGAAGATGGCCAGCGGCTGGGCCCCCCGGCAGACCGAGATCGAGGCCCAGGGCGGCGTGGTGACGCTGCGCACCATCCCGCTCAAGCCCAAGGGCACCCCCACCGGCTCCCTGGTGCTCTGCCGGGACGTCACCGAACTTCGCCGCCGCGACCGCGAGTTGATGACCAAGGACGCCACCATCCGGGAGATCCACCACCGGGTGAAGAACAACCTGCAGACCGTCGCCGCGCTGCTGCGGCTGCAGTCCCGCCGGATGGACTCGGCGGCCGGCCGGGCCGCCCTCGACGAGGCGGTCCGCCGGGTCGGCTCGATCGCCATCGTGCACGAGACGCTCTCGCAGGCGCTGGACGAGTCGGTGGCGTTCGACGAGATCGCCGACCGGGTGCTGGCGATGGTGATGGAACTCTCCCAGGACGGCCGGGTGGTGGCCCGCCGCAGCGGCTCCTTCGGCATCCTGTCCGCCGAGGTCGCCACCCCGCTGGCGATGATCCTCACCGAGCTGACCCAGAACGCCCTGGAGCACGCCTTCGGCCCCAGCGCCTCCGGCAACCTGGAGGTCAGCGCGCTGCGCGGGCGCGCCCCGGCCGGTGGCAAGGGCTGGTCGGACACCTGGAACAACGGCGTGAAGCCCGAGGAGTACCTGCTGATCACCGTGCAGGACGACGGCCGCGGCATGCCCGAGGGCTTCGACCCGCAGCAGGCCGGCAACCTCGGCCTGCAGATCGTCCGCACCCTGGCCACCGGCGAACTCGGCGGCAGCTTCGACATGGTGGCCGCGCCGGACGGCGGCACCAAGGTGGTGCTGGAGATCCCCGTCCCCTGACGGGGGCGGGGCGTCCCCCTCCCGGGGGCGGAGACAGAAACGAGGCCCTGCCGACCGGGGGGTGGGTCGGCAGGGCCTCTCGACCCGGTCCGGCCGTCGGGGGGAGTCGGCCGGAACGGGGGCTTCTGGTGGTGGCGCGACGCCCGCCCCGTGCGTTGCACACGGTGAGCGCCACAGGCCAACGATATTGCTCTCCGTGAACAGTATCAAGTGCCTGGGCGGCTCGCGTCGTCGGCCCCGCGGATCGAGCGGGCCCGTTCGGGAAGGCTCGGCCGGCCAATCGCGGCCGAACCCTTGATCATGGGTTGATCCGTACTGCTGCCGACTGCTCCTGACGACGCGTCAGTCGGCGGGTGGTCGGGTGTATCAGGCGGTGCGGGCGCGGTTGCGGGCAGCGCGGCGCTTCATCGCGCGACGCTCGTCCTCGCTCATGCCGCCCCAGACGCCGGCGTCCTGGCCGGTTTCGAGCGCCCACTGCAGGCACTGCTCCATCACGGGACAACGGCGGCACACGGCCTTGGCTTCCTCGATCTGCAGCAGAGCAGGGCCGGTGTTCCCGATCGGGAAGAACAGCTCCGGGTCCTCTTCGCGGCAGACAGCGCGGTGGCGCCAGTCCATGGTCGTCCAACTCCTCCGGTCGACGGGCCGTGGCCCGCGACTCACTCGAATGGCTTGTGAATGTGAACGCTTTCACGAATCCCGCAACAGCAAAAGGGACCTAAGGCCCATCGGGCCCGGGCGGTCTGTGCTGAGGGGGGTTCGGCGATTCGAGGGGCTCTCCCGCGGTGTCCCGCTGCGGTGTGTCCCGATCGCCATGTAGAGGTTCGCAAACCTCGAAGCCGGATACAACCCCCTTCGGCAAGAAATTTTTGATTCTTCGGTGTCGCCTACCTCACAGGCAGTACTTCTATGGGGTGAAGGGGCTCGAACGTTCGAGAGCAAGGCGATGACCCCCTTCTGGTCACACAATCACACGCAGTGCCCGCCGTACGCCTGTGAAACTGACGCGACTCCTGTCTCCAAGGTGGTCCCCGTCGACCTGAAACGGGGCCGGTTCCTCTGAAACCAAGGTGAAGTGCCGGACGTCGTGATAGGAGACGAGGTGCTTCCCGGAGGGGCCGGCCGGGCGTTCACCGCCCTCCGCCGAGGGCAGCGGACGGAGGATCTGACGGACCGTCCGGGCGGTCCGGAACGCCGTCATTCGAGTGATGCCGAAGATGTCCAGGTCGGTTTCGAATGAAGCCGAGGGGGACGGGAAGACGGGACGGGAACCCAGAAAGGTCCACGGTGAAGTGTTCGAGACTATGGCCATCACCATGCCCGGCACCGGCTCCTGGCCGTTGATCTCCAGGGAGATCGGCCCGGAACGCCGGTGTTCACGCTCGGTGACGTAGTGCCGGAGCGCCTCGACCACGTAGAGCGCGTGGGTGGATCTGCGCCCCGCCCGGCGCTGGCGCTCCACCCGGCCGACCACGCCCGCGTCGAAGCCGAACCCCGCGGTGAAGGTGAACCAGCGGTCCGGCACCCCGTCGGTCAGCGCCTTGCCCAGGCCGATCGCCCGCTCCCGGCGCTCCGCCAGCGCGTCCAGCAGCGCGCCGGTCGCCTCCACCGGGTCGTTCGGCAGGCCCAGCGCGCGGGCGAACACGTTGGTCGAACCGCCCGGCACCACCGCCAGCCGCGGCACCCGCTCGCCCGGGCCGTGCGCCAGCAGGCCGTTCACCACCTCGTTGACCGTGCCGTCGCCGCCCAGGGCCACCACCAGGTCCACCGCGCCGTCCTCGACCGCCCGCTGGGCCAGGTCCCGGGCGTGGCCGCGGTACTGGGTCTGGGCGACGTCCAGCTTCAGGTCGCTGCGCAGGGCGTGGATCAGCACGTCCCGGGTCCGGCCACTGGTGGTGGTCGCCTTCGGGTTCACGACCAGGAGAGCGCGCATGGTGATCAGCCTACGACCCGCCCGACCCGGGACGACCGTTACCCTGGCCCGGTGACCGCTGAACCCGCCTCCGCCACCACCCCCGCCGCCCGGCCCGTCCCGCTGCTCGTCGGCGCGGTGACCACCGCGCTGGAGGGCGCGGCCATGGCCGGCTGGGGCGTCTACAACCTGCTGTCCGGCTTCACCGGCGCGGACGCCGACTTCGGCCGCGCCGAGCTGGGCGGCGCCGTCCTGCTGCTGATGGGCCTGCTGCCGCTGCTGGCCGCCCGCGCGCTGCTGCGCGGGCAGCGCTGGGGCCGCAGCCCCGCGGTGCTCACCAACTCCATCTGCCTGCCGGTCGCGTACTACATGTGGCAGTCCGGCGGCGCGATGGCCGCCGTCGGCGCCGCGGTCGCCCTGGTCGGGCTGGCCGGCATCGTCGCCCTGCTCAACCCCCGGGTCACCGCCGTGCTCTACGGCACCCCCGGCGAGCGCTAGCCGCACGCCCCGGCCCGCCACGACCGGCAGGGCCCGTCCCCGGGTGGGGGCGGGCCCTGCGGCGTCGTACGGGGGCGTGCGGAGGCCCGGACGGGCGCGCGGCGGGTGCCCGCGCGTCCGTCCGCTCCTCGCCTACTCCTCGACCAGCAGCTTCTCGCGCAGCTGCGCCAGGGTGCGGGCCAGCAGCCGGGAGACGTGCATCTGGGAGATGCCGACCTCGGCGGCGATCTGCGACTGGGTCATGTTCCGGAAGAACCGCAGCACCAGGATCTTCTGCTCCCGGGGCGGGAGTTGGGCCAGCAGCGGCTTCAGCGACTCGCGGTACTCGACGCCCTCCAGCGCCTCGTCGGTGGCCCCCAGGGTGTCCGCGACGGCCGGCGACTCGTCGTCGCTGTCCGGCACGTCCAGCGAGAGCGTGGAGTACGCGTTGGCGGACTCCAGGCCCTCCAGCACGTCCTCCTCGGAGATGCCCAGGTGCTCGGCCAGCTCGTGCACCGTCGGCGACCGGCCGTGCCGCTGGGACAGCTCGCTGGTCGCCGTGGTCAGCGACAGCCGCAGCTCCTGGAGGCGGCGCGGCACCCGCACCGCCCAGCCCTTGTCGCGGAAGTGCCGCTTGATCTCGCCGACGATGGTGGGCGTCGCGTACGTGGAGAACTCGACCCCGCGCTCGTGGTCGAACCGGTCCACCGACTTGATCAGGCCGATGGTGGCGACCTGGGTCAGGTCGTCCAGCGGCTCGCCGCGGTTGCGGAAGCGGCGGGCCAGGTGCTCCACCAGCGGGATGTGCATCCGGACCAGCTGGTTGCGGATCTCCACCCGCTCCGGCGACCCCTCCGGCAGCTCGGACAGCCGGACGAACAGCGCCCGGGCCGCCTCGCGGTCCGGGGCACCGCTGCGGTGCCCCTGCGCCGGGACGGTCGAGCGGACGGCCTCGGCGGCCGCCGCCGGACCACCGCCCGCAGCGGGCTCGACCGCGGGCACCGCCTCGGGCACCACCTCGGGCCGCTCGGGCTTCGGATCGGTCGGCTGGCTCATCCGGTGGGAGTCCTTCGGGAGGGCTTCTTCGTCAGGGGTGGCGGTGCGGGCGACGCTCGCCTGCGGCGGTACGACGGCAACTGTGCGGTCCAGATCACTCACGGCGATCACCCGTTCCGTTCCGAGAACACGTCACTACCTACGGCTGGCCCGGCGACCCGCCGCGCTTCTTGTGCAGGCTGATGGAGACCGTGTTGTCCGAGCCGACCGTCGAGTCGACCTCGCCGGCCAGCGCGGAGAGCACCGTCCAGGCGAAGGTGTCCCGCTCCGGGGCCCGGCCGTCGGTGGTCGGGGCGGACACGGTGACCCGCAGCGCGTCTCCCACCAGGCGGAACTCGCAGCTCAGGATCGAGCCGGGGACGGCCTGTTGGAGCAGGATGGCGCAGGCCTCGTCCACCGCGATCCGGAGATCCTCGATCTCGTCCAGGGTGAAGTCCAGCCGTGCCGCGAGGCCGGCCGTCGCCGTCCGCAGCACCGAGAGGTAGGCGCCCGCCGCGGGCAGCCGGACCTCAACGAAGTCCTTCACTCCGGGCTCGCCGTCGATCTGGGACACCCTCACCTCCTGGGTGACGCACGGTGCTTGCGGCCGGGGAGCTGCCAACACCACTGGCTCGGTTCAACTGCCTTGTGCCCCGAGACGTTACCGCGCCCGGGGGTGGTCTGTCGTGATCTCGCCGTACCGTCACGGGAACGGGGGACCACGGTTCGAACGGGCTCGCGCTCAGCGCGGACCGGAGCCGAGCGCGGTGAGCGCGCCGTCGGTGAGCCGGAAGACCGTCCACTCGTCCATCGGCACCGCGCCGAGCGACTTGTAGAAACCGATCGAGGGCTCGTTCCAGTCCAGCACCGACCACTCCAGGCGCTGGTAGCCGCGCTCCACGCAGATCCGGGCCAGCTCGGTCAGCAGCGCCTTGCCGTGGCCGCCGCCGCGCTTGTGCGGGCGGACGTACAGGTCTTCCAGGTAGATGCCGTGGGTGCCGCGCCAGGTCGAGAAGTTGCGGAACCAGAGCGCGAAACCGACCGGCTCGCCCGCGTCCTCCGGGTCGTCGGACTCGGCGATCAGGCCGAACACCGCCGGGTGCTCGCCGAACAGCGCGTCGTGCAGCTGCTCCTCGGTGGCCTTCGCCTCGGGCAGCGCCCGCTCGTACTCGGCGAGCTCGCGGATCATGGCGTGGACGAAGGGGATGTCGGCGGGAGTCGCGGTGCGGATCATACGGTCGAGCGTACTCATCTCACCCCTCCATCCGGAAAGGGCTTTATGCCCTGGACGGCACCGCCGGAAACGGTGCCCGGACGGCGCCGCCGCACCGGCGGGACGGGGTGGGGGACGGAGGGGGAGCGGGGCGGGGGCTCAGACGGACCGCCGGGCGCGCAGCGCGTTCAGCAGGGCGGCGCCGCGCTCGGCGTCGTCGACGCTGACCGCGAAGTCGTGGCCGGTGGCCCGGACCCGGACCACCAGGCACTCGCCGGCCCGCAGCATCACCGTGGTGCCGCGGCCGCTCAGCCGGTAGCCCCAGCCGCCGACCTGCGCCGCGCCCCGGCGCTCGACCCGGGCCGACTCCAGCTCCGCCAGCGGCCAGCGGCGGGTGGGCAGGCCGAGCGGGCCCAGCGCCACCTCCAGACCGGCCGTCGAGACCCGCACCCGCACCGAGGAGCAGGCCCCGACGGTCAGCCCGGTCAGGGCGAGCACCCCGAACACCGTCCAGCCCGGTCGCGCCGCGAGCAGGCCGGTCCCGGCGCCCAGCAGGACCGCCGCCGCGGCCAGGCCGCAGAGCGCCGCCAGCGCCCGCAGCCACGGGTTGGCGGTCCGGGAGAGCCACACCAGGCGTTCGCCGTCCGGGAGTTCGAGCACCGGGCCGGCCGGGGCCGGGGGCACCCGCCGGGCGGACAGCCGGCGGCGGCCCGACAGCCACGCCGCCGCGCCGGTCAGCAGCGCCGCCGCCAGGGTGCCGAGGAACCAGCCGAGCGGCAGCCCGGCCCCGTGCCAGTCGGCGCGGTCGAGGTTGGCCCGGACCAGGGTGGCCTGCACGCCCGGGAACAGCACGCCGCCCGCCGCCAGGCAGACCAGCAGCCAGAGCCGGGCGAGCGGGTCGCCCCGGTGCCGCTCCAGCAGGGACAGGCCCAGCAGGCCCAGCGCGCCCAGCACCGCCCAGATCAGCGCCGGGACCAGGCAGGCCGCCCAGAACGGCATCGAGCCGTCCGCGGTGCTGCTCCTCCAGTGGGTGGCCATCCGCTCCGGCAGCCGCCCGGCCGCGCCCAGCGGGAGGACGGCGGTCAGCACCGCGGTGCCCGCCGTCCAGACCGCCGGCCGGACCGCCGGCCACCGCAGGCCGTCCCGGTGTGCGCTCCGCTGCTCGCTCACGGTATCCCCCTGATCATCTCGACGAGTTCGGCCCTGCTGTACCCGGCCCGGGCGGCCTCCGCGACCAGCGCGCGGGCCTGCTCCAGCAGCCCGGAGCGCTGCTCCGCGCCGCTCGCGACCGTCACGCCCCGGCCCCGGCGGAACTCCAGCAGGCCGTCGTCGCGCAGGTCGCGCAGGGCGCGCAGCACGGTGTTGACGTTCAGGTCGAGCGCCTGCGCGAGGTCGCGCGCGGAGGGCAGCCGGTCGCCCGGGCGGCACTCGCCCTCGGCCACGGCACGGCGGACGGCGGCGGCGACCTGCTCGTGCAGGGGCCGGGTGTCCTTGGTGTCCAGTCTCAGCAGCATGGTGCTAATGAAGATAGCACCATTGGCTCGAACGGGGCTGCCGGAGCCCTCCCGGTCCCGGAAACGCGAAGCACCCGGCCGCCCCTGGTGGGGCGGCCGGGTGCCGGCGAGGGCTGACCCGGGGTCAGGCCTTCTTGGTCTCCCAGAAGATCGCGTCGATCTCGGCGATCAGGTCCAGCAGGGCCTGGCCGGTGGCCGGGTCGGTGGACGCCTTGGCGGCCGAGGCGGCCTTGCCGGCGCGGTTGAACAGGTCGTGCAGGCCCGGGTAGGCCTCGAAGTGCGGGGCCTTGAAGTAGTCGGTGTGCAGCACCGAGAGGTGGTGCTTGACCAGCTCGGCGCGCTCCTCCTTGATGACGATGGCGCGAGCCCGGAACTCGGCGTCCTCGTTGGCCTGGTACTTCTCCTGAGTGGCCTTCACCGACTCGGCCTCGATGCGGGCCTGGGCCGGGTCGTACACGCCGCACGGCAGGTCGCAGTGGGCGTGGGCGGTGACTCGCGGAGCAAACAGACGAGAGAACATGGGGGTCCTTCCTTAGATCGTCTTCCCGCGCCCGACATTACCCTCACGGCAGGCCGAAATCGCGGTCGCCCCGGGGGCCTAGGGCAAAAGAAGGAGTTCGAATCGTGCGATATGGGACACCGTTCGGCCTCGCCGACATCGCCGGCCCGTCGATGCGCCGGCTGCTCTCCGACGGCGATCGGGTGCTGGTGCGCTACGGCGCTCCGCTGCGGCCCGGGGCGATCGCGCTGTTCCGGCACCCGCTCCAGCACGACCTGCTGGTGGTCAAGCGGGCGGCCGAGCGGCGTCCGGGCGGGTGGTGGATGCTCTCCGACAACCCGCTGGTGCGCACCGACAGCCGGGAGTACGGCGCGGTGCCGGACGAGTTGGTGCTCGGCCGGGTGCTGCTGCGGCTGGCCCCCCGGCCGGCCTGGCTGGCGCCGGGGCGGCGGCTGGAGCGGGTGCTGCGCGGGCGGGTGCTGCGCGGGCGGGTGCCGCGGCTGGCGGAGCGGCTGGGGGTCGGCGTCCCGTTCGAGGACCGGCTCTGACGGCGGCTCAGCCCTGGGCGGCCAGGGCGCGCTGGGCCTCCTGCCGCTTGCGGGCCCGGTAGGCGGCCACGTTGGCGCGGGTGGCGCACCGGTCGGAGCAGTAGCGGCGGGAGCGGTTGGTCGAGGTGTCCAGGTAGGCGTTGCGGCAGGGCGCGGCCTGGCAGATGCCGAGCCGGTCGACGCCCAGGCCGGTGAGGTGGATGGCCAGGCCCATGCAGGCGACGGCGGCGTAGTTGGCGGCGGCGGTGGGCGCGTTGTCGGCCAGGTGCAGGTGCCAGTTGGGGCGGCCGGTGTCGTCCAGGTCGTCGTGGCCGGAGACCAGCGGGCTGACGGGGTACTCCACCATCAGGCTGTTCAGCAGGTCGACCGCCCGGACGTCCTCGCCGTCGGCGGCGGCCTCGAACACCCCGCGCAGCCGGGTGCGCACGGCGCGCAGCCGGGGCAGGTCGGACTCGTCGGCCAGGGCGGCGGCCCGGGACGGCGCGCCGAACAGGGCCCGGACGGCGTCCACCGAGGTGAGGTCGTCGGTGCCGCGGCCGGGTTCCTCGCTGTTGACCAGCCGGACGGCGAAGTCGGCGTAGGAGGCGAGCTCCACGGGGGTCCTTCCGGGCGGGGGTGTAACGGGTCGAATGACTCCAGGGTATTACAGGTGGGGGCGGGCGCGCCGGTGCCCGCCGTGCGCGGGGCGCAGGGCGGGCACCGGGGGGCGTGCGGGAGCGGGGTCAGAGCACCTTGGACAGGAAGGCGCGGGTGCGCTCGTGCTGCGGGTTGCCGAGCACCTCGCGCGGGTGGCCGGACTCGACCACCACGCCGCCGTCCATGAACACCAGGGCGTCGCCGACCTCGCGGGCGAAGCCCATCTCGTGGGTGACCACGATCATCGTCATGCCGTCCTCGGCGAGGCCGCGCATCACGTCCAGCACGTCGCCGACCAGTTCGGGGTCGAGCGCCGAGGTGGGTTCGTCGAACAGCATCAGCTTGGGCTCCATGGCCAGCGCCCGGGCGATCGCCACCCGCTGCTGCTGGCCGCCGGAGAGCTGGGACGGGTAGTTGCCGGCCTTGTCGGCCAGCCCGACCCGCTCCAGCAGGGCCGTCGCGCGCTCCCGGGCGGCGGCCCGGCTCTCCTTCTTGACCTGCACCGGCGCCTCGATGACGTTCTCCAGCGCGGTCATGTGCGGGAACAGGTTGAAGCGCTGGAACACCATGCCGATGTCCTGGCGCTTGAGCGCGACCTCGCGGTCCTTGAGCTCGTACAGCCGGTCGCCCTTCTGCCGGTAGCCGACCAGCTCGCCGTCGACGTACAGCCGACCGGAGTTGATCTTCTCCAGGTGGTTGATGCAGCGCAGGAAGGTGGACTTGCCGGAGCCGGACGGGCCGACCAGGCAGAACACCTCGCTCTGCCGCACCTCCAGGTCGATGCCCTTGAGCACCTCGACCTGGCCGTAGGACTTGTGCACGCCCTCGGCCCGGACCATCGGGTGGTCGGGGGCCGCCTGCGGCTTGGTCAGGTCGGTCATGCGTCCTTCCCTCCGTCCGGTGCGCCGCCGTCGGACGCCGCGGGCTCCGCCGGGGCGGGTGCCGCGGGTGCCGCTGTCGCTGCCGCTGTCGCCGGGGCCGCCGCTGCCGCCGGTGCCGCCGTTTTCGCCGGGGCGCGGCCGGCGAACAGGGCGCGCACCCGTTGCAGCGGGGTGGGCGGCAGCGTCCGGTTGGCGCCGCGGGCGTAGTACCGCTCCAGGTAGTACTGGCCGACCGTGAGGACCGAGGTCAGCAGCAGGTAGTAGATCGAGACCGCGATCATCGCGGCGATCGGCTTGTAGGTGCGGGTGGAGATGTCGTGGCCGGCGGTGAACAGCTCCACCAGCGAGATCACCTGCACCAGCGAGGTGGTCTTCAGCATCGAGATGGTCTCGTTGCCGGTCGGCGGGATGATCACCCGCATCGCCTGCGGCAGCACGATCCGGCGCAGTGCGGTGGCCCGGCTCATGCCGAGCGCGTGCGCGGCCTCGGACTGGCCCTCGTCCACCGACTGGATGCCGGCCCGGACGATCTCCGCCATGTAGGCGGCCTCGTTGAGGCCGAGGCCGAGCAGCGCGGCGGTGAACACCGGCACCAGGGTGTTGGACTCCTGGGACCAGAAGGAGGGGCCGAACGGGATGCCGAGCGAGATCTCCTTCCACAGGAAGCCGATGTTGTTCCAGAGCACCAGCTGCACCAGGACCGGAGTGCCGCGGAAGACCCAGATGTAGAACCAGGCGGCGCCGGAGAGCACCGGGTTCCTCGACAGCCGCATCACGGCCAGCAGCACGCCGCCGACCACGCCCATCAGCATGGCCAGGACGGTCAGTTCCAGGGTGGTCCAGATGCCGTGGACGACGGTGGGGTCGCGCAGCGTGGCGCCGACGAAGTCCCAGTCCAGGGCGGGGTTGGTGAACAGGACGTGCAGCAGCATCGCGCCGAGCACGGCGACGACGGCGACGGTGACCCAGCGGCCGGGGTGGCGGACGGGGACGGCCCTGATGGGATCGGGCCGTCCCGCGGCCGCCGACCCCTGGTCGGTCGTTTTCACGTGGTTACCTCGTCAGGGATCGGACGACGGGGCGTCAGCTCTGGGCGGCGTTGATCTCGGAGGTGGTGATCGCCCCGGCCGAGACGCCCCACTTGTCCAGGATGGTCTTGTAGGTGCCGTCCGCCATCAGCGACTGGATCGCACCCTGCACCGCCTTGCTGAGCGGCGAGTCCTTGGCCAGGATCACGCCGTACGGGGCGGCGCCGTAGGTGTCGCCGAGCTTCTCCAGCTGGCCGCCGGTCTGCTTGAGGGCGTAGTCGATGACCGGGGAGTCGGCCAGCATCACCTGGTCGCGGCCGGAGACCAGCGCCTGGGCGACGTCGGTCTGCAGGGCGAAGCGGTCGCCGTCGTTCGGGATGGCGCTCTTGCCGGCCTTGGCGCAGTCCGGGTTGCGGGTGTCCTTGACCTCGTCGGCCTGGGTGGTGGCGTCCTGGACCGCGACCTTCTTGCCGCACAGGTCGTCCAGGACGATCTTGTCCGGGTTGCCCTTCTTCACGGCGGCGGAGGTGCCGGCCGAGAAGTAGCTGACCATGTCGACCTGCTCCTGGCGCTCCTTGGTGACGGTGAAGGAGCTCATGCCGAGCTGGTACTTGTTCGACTGGATGCCGGGGATGATGTCGGCGAAGCCGGCGCTCTGGAAGTCGGCGGTCAGGCCGAGCTTCTGGGCGATGGCCGCGCCCAGGTCGACGTCCATGCCGACGATCTTGCCCTTCTCGTCCTTGAACTCGTTGGGCGCGTAGGAGGTGTCGGAGCCGACGACCAGCTTGCCGCCGGCCTTCAGGGTGTCCGGGACCAGTCCGGCCAGGGCCGGGTCGGCGGCGACCGCGGGGATCGCCTGGGTGGGTATCGGGGCGGCGCCCGCAGTGGTCGTGGTGGTGCTGGAGCTGCTGCACGCGGTGAGGAGCAGCGAGCCGGCCGCGAGGACGGCGGCCGCGGTGAGCGGCCGGAGGCGCGGGGTACGGGCAGCGGGCATGGGGGGGATCTCCTCTTGGGGATCGGACGGGGTGCCGCGCTGCGGGTGGGACGGCGCGGTACAGCGGGTCGGTGCTCGCCACCCTCCGCCGAGGTGACAGGTGGTTCCGATGTGGGGGGAATCCTGCCACTGTGGGCGGGAAATCGGAGCCTGTGGCAGATCAAAATCGGATAACAGGACTGCCGACTGTCCGGTATCCGGATATTTCTCCCGTTCATGTCACCCGGTGCATAACCATGCACCGGGTGACCGAGTGGGCGGGCGACCGGCTCGGCGGTCTAGAAGCTGCCGTTCACCACGGCGCTCTGCACCGCGCCCTCGGACAGGCCCCACTTCGCCAGCACCTTGTCGTACACGCCGTTCCGGATCAGCCGGTTCAGCGCCTCCGCCACGGCGTCCCGCAGCGCGGTGTCCTCCTTGGCGAACGCGATCCCGTACGGCGCCATCTGCAACTGCTCACCCGCCACCTGGAACTGCGCGCCGGCCCGGCCGTTCTTCACCGCGTGCGCCGCCACCGGGGAGTCGTTCAGGTCCGCGGTCGCCCGGCCCTGGGCCACCAGCGCCAGTGCCTGGTCGTCCGTCTCGGTCTCGGTCACCGTCAGCTTCTTGCCGGTCTTCTCGCAGGCCCCGGCCTGGCGCTCCATCATCACCGACTGGACGGTCTCGCGCTGCAGCGCGACCGTCCGCCCGCACAGGTCGTCCAGCGAGGAGACCTTCTGCGGGTTGCCCTTGGCCACCACGATCGAGGTGCCGGTGACGAAGTAGTCCACGAAGTCCAGGCCGTCGTTGATCTTGCGGGCCTGGTCGTCGGTGCCGTCCCGGCGCTGGGTGTTGTCGGTCATGCCCGACATCACCAGGTCGTACTCGTGGGCCTGCAGCCCCAGCCGCAGCCGGTCGAACGGCACGTCGCTGAACTGCACCTGCACGCCCAGCACGTCCCCCAGCGCGTGGGCCAGGTCCACGTCCAGGCCGTCCGGCTCGCCGCCCTCCGCCTTGAAGCCGATCGGCGCGTACGTCAGGTCCGCGCCGATCCGCAGCACCCCCGCGGAGCGGACCGGGGCGGGCAGCCGGCCGTGCAGGTCGGACGGCGCGGCGGTGGCGCCCGACGAGGAGCCGGAGCCGCAGCCGGTCAGCAGCAGTGAACCGGTCACCGCGGCGGCGGTGAGGGCGCCGGCCCGGTGCGCGGTGGTGGTGGTCCGGCTTCCGGCGCCGGTGCCGGATCTGACGGGGCGAGTGGCCGTCGACATCTTGGTCCTCCTGTGGGAGAGGGAGCGGGCCCCCGACGCCGCGCGCTGGTGTGCGCGACCGGGTGCGACGGGGCAGGACGCGGCCCGACGTGCGCGGGAACGTCCGGACAACGGTGGTCGAACACCGGATACTGCCATCCCGACCTGATGGAGCAGGTAGCGGGTGTGTCAGAATCTGGTATCGGGTGACCCCCGACGCAGAACTCAGACCGCCGGTTCGCCACAGGGCCGGGGTGCCCAGGAACGGAAGCCGTCACCGGCTCCGTATCCGAAGGCGCCAGCTCCCCTCCGTGTCTGCGTTCACTCCTGCGAGTGCCCTGCGGACCCCTCGCTTCGGGGGCCACGCGGACAAGAAGGACCCGGCACAGGTGCGGTACCGGGCCCGGACCACAAGCGCAGAACACCTAACACCCTCACCCCGAGGGCGCCGCCGACGGCAGCGCCCCGACCCGGACACGGGTACGCCACAGGCGGCGTACCCGGATTCGCGCATTGCCGCGCGGCCGGGCCGAAGTCCGTCGGACGCGCGCCTTCGCTGATATGACGAAGAGGTCATTGTGGCAGCGGAGATCATCACCGACACCCAGAGCACTGACGACCCGGTCGACGCCGTCTTCGCGCTCCACCGCGGCGGCAAGATGGAGATCCGGGCGACCGTCCCGGTCCGCGACGCGGAGGACCTGTCGCTCGCCTACACCCCGGGCGTGGCCCGGGTCTGCACCGCCATCGCCGAACAGCCCGCCCTGGTCAACGACTACACCTGGAAGTCCAACACCGTCGCCGTCGTCACCGACGGCACCGCGGTGCTCGGCCTCGGCGACATCGGCCCCGCGGCCTCGCTGCCCGTGATGGAGGGCAAGGCCATCCTGTTCAAGCAGTTCGGCGGCGTCGACGCGGTGCCGATCGCGCTGGACTGCACCGGCGTCGACGAGATCGTCGAGACCGTGGTCCGGCTCGCGCCGTCCTTCGGCGGCGTCAACCTGGAGGACATCTCCGCCCCGCGCTGCTTCGAGATCGAGCGGCGGCTCCAGGAGCGGCTGGACATCCCGGTCTTCCACGACGACCAGCACGGCACCGCGATCGTCACCACCGCCGCGCTGTGGAACGCAGCCAAGGTGACCGGCCGTCAGGTCGGCGACCTGCGCGCGGTCATCTCCGGCGCGGGCGCGGCCGGCATCGCGATCGCCAAGATGCTGCTCGCCGCCGGCATCGGCGACGTCGCGGTCTGCGACCGCCGGGGCGTGGTCCACCAGGGCCGCGAGGACCTCACCGACGTCAAGGCCGAGATCGCGGCGCTCACCAACCGCACCGGCCGCACGGGCAGCCTGGCCGACGCGCTGGCGGGCGCGGACGTGTTCATCGGCGTCTCCGGCGGCACCGTCCCCGAGGACGTCGTCGCCACCATGGCGCCCGGCTGCTTCGTCTTCGCGATGGCCAACCCCACCCCGGAGATCCACCCCGAGGTGGCCCACCGGTACGCGGCGGTGGTCGCCACCGGGCGCTCCGACTTCCCGAACCAGATCAACAACGTGCTGGCCTTCCCGGGCATCTTCGCCGGCGCGCTCTCGGTCCGGGCCAGCCGGATCTCCGAGGGCATGAAGCTCGCCGCGGCGCAGGCCCTGGCGGGCGTCGTCGCCGACGAGCTGACGCCGCAGAAGGTCATCCCGTCGCCCTTCGACGAGCGGGTCGCCCCCGCGGTCACCCGCGCGGTCGCCGAGGCGGCGCGGGCGGAGGGGCTCGCCCGGCTCTGACGCCGGGTAGCACGGCACCGGGGCCCGCCCGAGGACTCGTCCGGGGGCGGGCCCCGGTGCCGTGCGCGGACAACGGCCGCCCCGGAAAAGCAATATGGGGACGTTCACAGTGAGTCGTGGTTAACGCGCGGGGCGTCGCCCGGCTATGGTCCGGGCATGTTCGCTGCCTACGCCGCCCGCATCAGTCCCGACGACCCGCTGAGCGCACTGGAACTGGGCGAGGTGCCCGAACCGGAGGCCCGCTCCGGCTGGAGCGTGGTGACGGTCAGGGCCGCCACGCTGAACCACCACGACCTGTGGTCGCTGCGCGGGGTGGGCCTGCCCGCCGAGCGGCTGCCGATGGTGCTGGGATGCGACGCGGCGGGCGTCGACGAGGACGGCAACGAGGTGGTGATCCACTCGGTGGTCGGCCAGAGCGGCCACGGGGTGGGCCCGCACGAGCCGCGCTCGATCCTCACCGAGCGCTACCAGGGCACCTTCGCCCAGCGCGTCGCGGTGCCGACCTGGAACCTGCTGCCCAAGCCGGCGGAACTGAGCTTCGAGCAGGCGGCCTGCCTGCCGACCGCCTGGCTGACCGCCTACCGGATGCTGTTCACCAACGCGGGCGTGAAGCCCGGCGACACGGTGCTGGTGCAGGGCGCCGGCGGCGGGGTGTCCACGGCGCTGGTGGTGCTGGCCAAGGCGGCCGGGCTGCGGGTGTGGGTCACCGGACGGGACGAGGCGAAGCGGGCCCGGGCGGTGGAGCTCGGCGCGGACGCGGCGTTCGAGAGCGGCGCCCGGCTGCCGGAGCGGGTGGACGCGGTGATGGAGACGGTCGGCGCGGCGACCTGGTCGCACTCGGTGAAGTCGCTGCGCCCGGGCGGCACCATCGTGATCTCCGGGGCGACCAGCGGCCCGAACCCGAAGGCCGCCGAACTGAACCGGATCTTCTTCCTGGAGCTGAAGGTGGTCGGCTCGACCATGGGCACCAAGGAGGAACTGGCCGGCCTGCTGGCGCTGTGCGCCCACACCGGGGTGCGGCCGGTGATCGACTCGGTGCTGCCGCTGGCCGGGGCCCGGGAGGCGTTCGCCCGGCTGGAGCGCGGGGACGTGTTCGGCAAGCTGGTGCTCACCCCCTGACCCGGGGCCCGGCCGGGGCGCCGGACGTGGGCGGAGCGCCCCCGACCCGTCCTCGGGGGCGCTCCGGGTCTCCGGTGCGGGCCTAGCGTCCGTACAGGGCGCGGGCGGCGGCGGCCAGCGCCTGCCGGGCGCGGGCCAGCCGGGCGGCGTCGACGCCCCGGTCGCGGGCGGTGTCCCGGACGTGGTCGCGGAACCGGTCGAGCAGGCGCTCCAGCTCGCGGGCCGGGTCGCCGTCCGGGTCGGTACGGGCCCAGTCGGGCAGCTCGGCGGCGTCAACGGTGCCGGCAGCGTCCGCCGGGCCGGTCGCGTCCGCCGGGGCGTCCTTGTCCAGGTCGATCCGGACGGCCGGCTCCTCGGAGCTGCCCCAGCGCGCGGCGTCCGCCAACGAGCCGAGGCCGCGGGTGAGTTCGGCCAGGCCCTCGGCCAGGCCGGCCGACCAGTCGCCGCCCGAGGCGTGCGCCCGGACCTGCTCCTCGACCCGCCGCTTGAGCCGCAGCGCCTCCTGCTGGGCGGCGGTGCGGGCGGCCCTGGACTGCTCGCGCAGCCGCCTGGACTCGGCCTCGGCGGCCTTGGCCTGCTGCCGGGCGGCCTTCTCCTGCTCCTTGGCGCGCCGGGCCTGCTCCTTGGTCTCGGCCTTGAGCCGGGCGAACTCCTCCTTGGCCCGCTGCCAGGACTCCTGGTCGCGCCAGGGGGTGCCGGTCGAGGAGGCGCCGGGCTCGGCGGCGGCCTGGTTCCACAGCTCGGCGCGCAGGTCCTTGGCGTTGTCCCGGACGTCCTGCCGGATGGCTCCGGCGAGCTGGCCGACCGAGTCGTGGATCTCGGCCTCCAGGTCGGTCAACTCGGCCGCGCGGGAGGTGAGTTCGGCCCGGCCCTGGTCGGTGAGCCGGTAGACCTTGCGGCCGCCCTCGGTGGTGTGGCTGACCAGGCCCTCCGCCTCCAGCTTGGCCAGCCGGGGGTAGACGGTGCCCGCGGAGGGCGCGTACAGGCCGTGGAAGCGCTCCTCCAGCAGGCGGATCACCTCGTAGCCGTGCCGGGGGCTCTCGTCGAGCAGCTTCAACAGGTAGAGGCGCAGCCGCCCGTGGCCGAACACCGGTGTCATCAGGACTCCTTGGTCAGGTCGAGCGGGGCCGCCGACAGTTCCTTGGCCGGCTGCTCCTCCTCGGACTCGGGGCGGCGCTGGACGGTGACCGCGCCGGTGACGGTGGTCACCGCGAGGCGGCCGCGGCCGGTGCCGAGCTGGCCGGAGAGCTTCTTGGAGCCCCAGCCGCCGCCGACGCTCAGCTCGGCGAAGGCGCTGGAGAGCGTCCCGCTGGTGGTGCCGGCCTCGACCTTGGCGTCGGCGAGGGCGGGCAGCCGGACGCCGACCGCGCCGGAGACGGTGTTCACGCCGATGTCGGTGGGGGTGGCGGCGTCCAGGTCCAGGGTGACGGCGCCGGAGACCGAGTGGGCGCGGATCTTCGTCGCGGAGCCGGCCACCAGGGTGACCGCGCCGGAGACCGTGTTGACCTTCAGCTGGCCGGACAGGCCCTCGGCGTCCACGTCCCCCGAGACGGTGTTGGCGCTGACCAGGCCGGTCAGCCCGGCCAGCGTGGTGGCGCCGCTGGCGCCGTGCACGCCGACCTCGCCCGCGATGCCGGAGATGGTGGCGTCGGCGGAGACGGTGCCGACCCGGACCACGGCGGCGGCCGGGACCGCGACCGTCAGGTCGGCGCTGCGCTTGCGGCGCAGCCCGGAGAAGAAGGACTTGACCGTCTGCACCGACTTCACGGCCTCGCCGAACTCGCCCCAGCTGAGGTCCTTGTAGGTGACGGTGAGCACGCCGTCCTCCAGGGCGACCTGGAGCGGCTCACCCTCCAGCCGGGCCACCTCCAGCCGGGCGGGCCCCTCGGTGGGGACCACGTTCACGGTGCCGTCGACGACCCGCACGTGCAGGGTGTGCACGCTCTCGTCGAAGGCGATCTGCTGAGTGCTGTCTACCGTCCACTGCGTCATGTCCGACTCCCCGTCCTCCCATACGCGATGTATCGCGTCGTCCTGTTATTCACGATATATCGCGTGGCGCGGAAGTCAAGGCGCTCCGGCCCCCACCCCGGCCCGGAGCGCACCCCGAGCCGACCCCGAGCCGGACTCCGGGGCGGGGCCGGACCGGGCTCCGGACCGGGCCCCGGGAACGCGAACGGCCCGGGAGGCGAACTCGCCTCCCGGGCCGCGCTGCTGACGTCGCGTCAGCCGGTCACTCCTCGTCGTCCTCGTCGTCCAGCCGGGCCAGCCAGGTGGCCAGCCGCTCCACCGGCACCTCGAAGTCCGGGTTCAGGTCCACGAACTCCCGCAGGCGCTCGGCCAGCCACTCGAAGGTGACCTCCTCCTCGCCTCGCCGGCTCTCCAACTCCTCGATGCCGCGGTCGGTGAAGTACACGGTGGTTCGCTCCGGGGGTGGGTGGTTCCAGGTCCGTCGGAACCCAGGATAGTGGCGCGCCGATCAGCCGTTGTACCGGTAGTAGCTGAGCGAGAGGGAGACCGCGCCGTCGTTGGTGACGTTGGTGACCTTCATGATCGCCACGCTCCAGCTCTGCCGGTTGCGCACGCAGATCATCCGGCCCGGCGGCAGGTCCCCGTACGGGAACGCGGCGCTGGGGTTCTTGTCGATGGCGTCCGAGCACTCCTGCGGGGTGAGCGAGTCCGCCTTGCTGAGGTAGCGGTCGAAGTCGTCCGGCACGGACAGCTTGTCGTAGCCCGGCCGCACCAGGCCGTCGCTGACCGAGGTCGGCACCACCTTGCCGTTGACCAGGTCGAAGCCGTAGTCGCTGCTGGGCGCGGACAGCTCGCGGTCGGTGTAGACCGCG
Organism: Kitasatospora sp. NPDC090308; assembly: GCF_044769485.1. Lineage (NCBI taxonomy): Bacteria > Bacillati > Actinomycetota > Actinomycetes > Kitasatosporales > Streptomycetaceae > Kitasatospora > Kitasatospora sp. NPDC090308. The sequence continues at coordinate 622,427 of NZ_JBIVXY010000002.1, forward strand.
GTGAACCCGGCGGGCGCCCCGCTCGGGCGGGCCGACCCGGAGGGCGAGGACTTCGGGCTGCCGGAGGCGGACGGCGGCGGCGGCGACACCTGGTCCTGGCCCACGCTGTCGCCCCCGGCACCGCCGCCGGTGGGGCTCGGACCGACCGTGACGGTCTCGGTGGCGACCGGGGTGCCCCCGGTGTCGCCGCCCAGCTGCTTCATCAGCACCAGCCCGCCCGCCGTCCCGGCCAGCAGGGTCACCAGCGCGACGATCAGCAGGGTCTTCCAGGACACCCCGCGGTGGCGCTCCGCCGGTCCGGCCGGGGCCGGCTCGGCGGCGAGCGGGACGGCCGGGCCGGGCGGCGGGGTGTGCTGCTCGGCCAGCCGCACCGTCGGGTCGGCCGGGGCCACCGGGCCGGTGACCGCCTCGGAGACCGGGGCGGGCGGCCCGAACACGCCCGCCGGCGGCGCCACCGGGGCGTGCTGCACCGGCGGGGCGAGCGGCTGCGGGGGAGTGGCCGGCAGGGTCGGCGGCGCGGCCGACAGCGGGGTCGGCGGGGTCCGCGGCAGGTCGGAGCGCCGGGTGATCTCGGTGTTCACCTGCCCCGGCAGCCAGTCCTCGCCGAACCGCAGCTGCCCGCCCACCGCCGGGTGCTCGCGGGCCGCCAGGATGATCTCGGCGGGCGTCGGCCGGTCCGCCGGGTCCTTCGCCAGGCAGCGCCCGATCAGCTCGCGCAGCGGTGCGGGCACGCCGTTCAGCTCCGGCTCCTCGTGCACCACCCGGTACAGCACCGCGGTGTCCGGGCCGTCGCCGAACGGCGGCGCGCCGCCCGCCACGTACGCGGCCAGCGCGCCCAGCGCGAACACGTCGGTGGCCGCGGTGACCGGCCGCCCCTGGGCCTGCTCCGGCGACATGAACGCCGGCGAGCCGATCCGGTAGCCGGTGCCGGTCAGCGCCGTCGCGTCGGCGGCCCGCGCGATGCCGAAGTCGATCACCCGCGGCCCGTCCGCGGCCACCAGCACGTTGGCCGGCTTGAGGTCCCGGTGCACCACCCGCACGCTGTGGATCGCCTGCAGCGCCTCCGCGATGCCGCCCACCAGCAGCAGCACCGTCCGCACCGGCAGCGCCCCGTGCTCGCGCACCACCTGCTGGAGCGACGGCCCCGGCACGTACGAGGTGACCAGCCAGGGCGCGCCCGACTCCAGGCCGCCGGAGTCGATCACCTGCGCCGTGTACAGCCCGTGGATGCGCTGGGCGCTGCTCACCTCCTGCGCGAAGCGGCGGCGGAACTCCCCGTCCTCGGCGAACTCCGACCGCACCACCTTGAGCGCCACCGGACGGCCGCCCGGCGTGTACGACAGGTAGACCCGGCCCATGCCGCCGGCGCCGAGCCGGGCGAACAGCCGGTAGCCGCCGACCTCGCGGGGGTCGTCCGGCAGCAGCGGCTGGAAGACCGGTGGGAGCGGAGCGGCGTGCTGCGGAGTGTCGGCTGCCATGAGGCGGGTCCCCCTCGGATGAGCGTGTCGAAAGACGGCCGTCCGGCGCGCGGCGCCGGGAACGGCGAACCACAACCTATCGACCCGTCAGAAACCGTGCAGCCCACCGGCTCCCGCAGTGCGTCACGGTCCGGAAACGGAAGCGCCCCCGCCCCCGGAGAACCGGGGACGGGGGCGATCCGTGCCGTGCCGTACGGCGTCGTGCCGTGCAGTGCCGCGCCTCAGCGCGTCAGAGCGAGAACACCTCTTCGATCAGCGCCTGCTGCTCGGCGGCGTGCCGCTTGGCGGAGCCGACCGCGGGGGCCGAGGAGGCCGTGCGGGCGACCCGGCGCAGCCGGGCGTCGCCACCGGAGCGGCCGACCACGACCTGCAGGTGGTCGACCAGGTTCATCGCGATGAACGGCCAGGCGCCCTGGTTGGCCGGCTCCTCCTGCGCCCAGACGAACTGGACGTTCTCGCCGTAGCGGCTCAGCTCCTCCTGGAGCTCGGCCACCGGCAGCGGGTACAGGCGCTCGACGCGGACGATCGCGGTGTCGGTGGTGCCGCGCGCGGTCCGGGCCGCCTCCAGGTCGTAGTAGAACTTGCCGGAGGTGATGACCACCTTGCGGACCTGCGCCGGGTCGACCGTGCTGTCCCCGATCACCGGGCGGAACGAGCCGCTCAGGAACTCGGAGGTGGCGGACGCCGCGGCCTTCAGGCGCAGCATCGACTTCGGGGTGAAGACGATGAGCGGCTTGTGGTGCGGGTTGTGCGCCTGCCAGCGCAGCAGGTGGAAGTAGTTCGACGGCAGGGTCGGCATGGCGACCGTCATGTTGTCCTGCGCGCACAGCTGCAGGAAGCGCTCCGGGCGGGCGGACGAGTGGTCCGGGCCCTGGCCCTCCATGCCGTGCGGCAGCAGCAGGGTGACGCCGGAGTGCTGGCCCCACTTCTGCTCGGCCGACGCGATGTACTCGTCGACCATGGTCTGCGCGCCGTTGACGAAGTCGCCGAACTGCGCCTCCCACATGACCAGCGCGTTGGGGCGGGTCAGCGAGTAGCCGTACTCGAAGCCCATCGCCGCGTACTCGCTGAGCAGCGAGTCGTAGACGGTGAACCGGGCCTGGTCCTCGGTCAGGTACATCAGCGGGGTGTAGTCCTCGCCGGTGTTCCGGTCGATCAGCACCGCGTGGCGCTGGCCGAAGGTGCCGCGGCGGGAGTCCTGGCCGGCCAGCCGGACCGGGTGGCCCTCCATCAGCAGCGAGCCGATGGCGAGCGCCTCGCCGGTGGCCCAGTCGATGGTGTTGTCCTCGACCGAGGCGGCGCGGCGCTGCAACTGCGGCAGCAGGCGCGGGTGCACGGTCAGCCAGTCCGGCAGGTTGACCTGCGAGGCGGCGATCCGCTTGACCATCTCGGCGGAGATGCCGGTCTGGATGGAGACCGGGAAGTCCGCGACCGGGCGGCCGGCCTCGGCCTGGGCCGGGGCGGCGACGGCCTCGCGGACCTCGGCGAACACCTTCTCCAGCTGGCCCTGGAAGTCCTGCAGCGCCTGCTCGGCCTCTTCCATGGTGATGTCGCCGCGACCGATCAGCGCCTCGGTGTAGAGCTTGCGCACCGAGCGCTTCTTGTCGATCAGGTCGTACATCAGCGGCTGGGTGAACGACGGGTTGTCGGCCTCGTTGTGACCGCGGCGGCGGTAGCAGATGAGGTCGATCACGACGTCCTTGTGGAACTGCTGGCGGAACTCGAAGGCCAGCCGCGCGACGCGGACCACGGCTTCCGGGTCGTCGCCGTTCACGTGGAAGATCGGGGCCTCGATCATCCGGGCCACGTCGGTGCAGTACATCGAGGAGCGCGAGGAGGCCGGGGCGGCGGTGAAGCCGACCTGGTTGTTGACCACGATGTGCACGGTGCCGCCGGTGCGGTAGCCGCGCAGCTGCGACATGTTCAGGGTCTCCGCGACCACGCCCTGGCCCGCGAAGGCCGCGTCGCCGTGGATCTGGATCGGCAGCACCGGGAAGGTGGTGCCGCCGAAGTCCAGGATGTCCTGCTTGGCGCGGGCGATGCCCTCGACGACCGGGTCGACGGTCTCCAGGTGCGAGGGGTTGGCGGCCAGCGACACCTTGATGGTCTCGCCGTCCAGGCCGGTGAAGGTGCCCTCGGAGCCCAGGTGGTACTTCACGTCGCCGGAGCCGTGCATCGACTTCGGGTCGAGGTTGCCCTCGAACTCGCCGAAGATCTTGCCGAACGGCTTGCCGACGATGTTCGCCAGCACGTTCAGCCGGCCGCGGTGGGCCATGCCGATGACGGCCTCGTCGAGGCGGTGCTCGGCGGCGGCGTCGATGGTGGCGTCCAGCAGCGGGATGAGCGACTCGCCGCCCTCCAGCGAGAAGCGCTTCTGCCCGACGTACTTGGTCTGCAGGAAGGTCTCGAACGCCTCGGCCGAGTTCAGCCGGCGCAGGATGCGCAGCTGCTCCTCGCGCTCCGGCTTGGTGTACGGCTTCTCCAGGCGCTCCTGCAGCCAGGTGCGCTGCGCCGGGTCCTGGATGTGCATGTACTCGATGCCGACGGTGCGGCAGTAGGTGTTGCGCAGCAGGCCGAGGATGTCGCGGAGCTTCATCATCTTCTGGCCGCCGAAGCCGCCGACCGCGAACTCGCGCTCCAGGTCCCACAGGGTGAGGCCGTGCGAGACGACGTCCAGGTCGGGGTGCTTGCGCTGCATGTACTCCAGCGGGTCGGTGTCGGCCATCAGGTGGCCGCGGACCCGGTAGGAGTGGATCAGCTCGATGACCCGGGCGGTCTTGTTGACCTCGTCGTCGTGGGTGGTGGCCACGTCGGTGGCCCAGCGCACCGGCTCGTACGGGATCCGCAGGGACTCGAACACCTCGTCGTAGAAGTTGTTCGCGCCCAGCAGCAGCTGGTGGATCGAGCGCAGGAACTCGCCCGAGGCCGCGCCCTGGATGACCCGGTGGTCGTAGGTCGAGGTCAGGGTCATGGTCTTGGAGATGCCCAGGCGGGCCAGCGTCTCCTGGGAGGAGCCCTGGAACTCGGCCGGGTACTCCATGGCGCCGACGCCGACGATGGTGCCCTGGTTCTGCATCAGGCGCGGCACCGAGTGCACGGTGCCGATGCCGCCGGGGTTGGTCAGCGAGATCGTGACGCCGGTGAAGTCGTCCATGGTCAGCTTGTTGGCGCGGGCCCGGCGGACGATGTCCTCGTAGGCCTGCCAGAAGCCGAAGAAGTCGAGCGTCTCGGCCTTCTTGATGGCCGCGACGACCAGCTGGCGGTCGCCGTTCGGCTTGACCAGGTCGATGGCGAGGCCCAGGTTCACGTGCTCGGGCTTCACCAGGTAGGACTTGCCGTCCTCCACCTTGTAGCTGTGGTTCATGCCGGGGTTGGCCTTCACGGCCTGGACCAGCGCGTAGCCGATCAGGTGGGTGAAGGACACCTTGCCGCCGCGGGCCCGCTGCAGGTGGTTGTTGATGACGATGCGGTTGTCGATCAGCAGCTTCGCCGGCACGGCGCGCACCGAGGTGGCGGTCGGAACCTCCAGCGAGGCGTCCATGTTGGACGCCACGGCCTTGGCCGGGCCGCGCAGCTGGACCAGCTCGGGGCCCTCCGCGGCGGCCTTCGCGGGCGCGGCGGCGGCCGGGGCCGCCGCCTTCGGCGCGGGCGGCGCGGCGGGGGCGGCCGGGAGCGGCGCGGGAGCGGCCACCGGCTGCGCGGGCGCCGGCGCGACGGGCGCGGGGGCGACGGGCGCGGCCGGAGCTGCGGCAACGGGAGCGGCAACGGGGGTCGGCTGGGCGCCGACCGGAGTTGCGGCCTGGGTCACTGGAGTCACCTCGGTACCGGGCTTGTAGTCGGCGAAAAAGTCCCACCAGGCACGGTCGACCGAGGCCGGGTCCTGGAGGTACTGCTGGTAGATCTCGTCGACGAGCCACTCATTGGGGCCGAAGCCAGTGGAGCTTGCCGAGCTGGGGGTTTCTTGGTGTGGCGACACGGGGCAACCGCCCTCTTCCGCTTCCTTTTGGGATGGTGGACAGCGGGGATTAAGGCTACGCCTCCGACCAGTGATCGCGCAGTCCCCGGTGGTCAGGCGTCGCCCAGATCACATCGCTGAGCTGGTTTTTGGCTGAATCCGAGCGTTAGAGATGCCGGAAATCAGGGAACTCGGCCCCTGATCGGTCGTGGTCATACCGGCGGAAAATCGGACGAACCAGTGGTCTGGACCATTTTACGGCCCGGGCCGGGGACCGGCACCGAGCAGCCCGGCCCCGGTCTGTACCGATTGCGCCACAGTCTCAGGCCGGCACCGGCGTCCCACCCGGGAGGGTGACCTCGATCCGGCAGCCCGCGGCCGCCTCCGCCACCCGGATCCGGCCGCCGTGCAGGTCCACCGCCCAGCGCGCGATCGCCAGCCCCAGGCCCGTCCCGCCGTCGCTGCCCGGCCCCAGCGCGGTCGGCGAACCGCTGCGGCCGAACCGCTCGAAGACCCGCTCGCGGTCCGCCGCCGGGATGCCAGGACCCTGGTCCTCGACCTCCAGCAGCAGCCCGCCGCCCTCCGCCGCCCGGGCCCGCACCGTCACGGTGCCCCCGGCCGGCGAGTGCTTGCAGGCGTTGTCCACCAGGTTGGCCACCACCTGGTGCAGCCGCTCCGCGTCCGCCACCGCCGCCAGGTCGGCCGGCTGCACGTCCAGCGCCAGCCGGACGTCCTCGCGCCGGGCGTACGCGCCGCCCGCCGTCGCGCCGTCCACCGTCACCCCGCGCAGCACCCCGTCCAGGAACGGGCCGACCCGGAACGGGCGGGAGTCCAGCGGGACCACGCCGTCGTCCAGCTTCGACAGGTCCAGCAGGTGGGTGACCAGCCGGCCCAGCCGCTCGGTCTGCTCCAGCGCGGTGCCCAGGTTCTTCGGGTCCGGCTTCACCACGCCGTCCACCACGTTCTCCAGCAGGCCGCGCAGCGCCGCGATCGGCGTGCGCAGCTCGTGCGAGACGTTGGCGATCAGCTCGCGGCGGTGCCGGTCGGCGGCCTCCAGGTCGCCCGCCATCCGGTTGAAGGTGTCGGCCAGTTCGCCGATCTCGTCCCGCGAGGACACCTCGACCCGGGCGCTGTAGTCGCCCTCCGCCATCGACCGCGCCGCCGCCGTCATGTCGCGCAGCGGCGCCGTCAGGCCGTTCGCCAGGAACTGCATGAACAGCAGCGAGGCGATCAGCGAGAAGATCATGATCAGCCGGATCTGGGTCTCCGAGCGGATCGCCACCACCACCATCCCGGTGGCCAGCACCACCGAGACGACCACCAGCATGGCCAGCTTGCCCTTGATCGACCGGACCGGGTCGAACGGGCGGATGTCGGCCCACACCCGGTGCGCGGCGCGCGCCGCGAGCGAGGGCCGGGGCCGGGGGGAAGCCGGTTCGGCTTCCCCGTTGCGTTGCTGCGGAAAGGTCATGGTGTCCCTGCGACTCGTGCTCGGGGCGGGGCGGGGGCAGCCGCGCGGGCCCGCGGGCCCGGGACCGGCGGGGCCCGGTCAGGACAGCGGGGCCTCCAGCGCGTACCCCACGCCGTGCACCGTGCGGATCCAGCTCGCGCCGATCTTCCGGCGCAGCGCCTTCACGTGGCTGTCCACCGTGCGGGTGCCGGACGCGTCGGTCCAGTCCCACACCTCGGCCAGCAGCTGCTCGCGGGTCAGCACCGCGCGCGGCTGCGCCGCCAGGCAGGCCAGCAGGTCGAACTCGGTCGGCGTCAGGTGCACGTCGCCCGAGCCCAGCCGGACCCGGCGCTGCACGTGGTCGATCTCCAGCTCGCCGAACCGCAGCGACCCCAGCGCGGGGGTGCGGGCCGCCTGCTGGGCGCGCTCCACCCGGCGCAGCAGCACGTTCACCCGGGCCGCCAGCTCGCGCATCGAGAACGGCTTGGTCATGTAGTCGTCCGCGCCGACGCCCAGACCCACCAGCAGGTCCGTCTCGTCGTCCCGCGCGGTCAGCATCAGCACCGGCACCGGGCGCTGCGCCTGGATCCGGCGGCACACCTCCAGGCCGTCGAAGCCCGGCAGCATGATGTCGAGCACCACCAGGTCCGGCTGCCAGGTGTGGAACCCGTCCACCGCGCCCGGCCCGTCGTGGGCCACCGCCACCTTGAAGCCCTCTGCTCCCAGCCGGGCCGCGATCGATTCGGCGATGGTGGGCTCGTCCTCCACGACGAGCACCCGTCGCTGGGTGCCCACCGGCCCACTGCTGATCGTCTCTTGCTGGATCTCTGTCACGGTCACGCCACCGCCCCCAGGGCTCGCGGGCCGGCCGTCCGGGGGGACGGCGGGCTCCGCTCGTAGTCGTCTTGTTCCGTCGTCGTCTTGCTTCCGCCGTGCCGTTCCGCGCGGGAGCGCCCCGTCCGCGGTCGCGGCCGGTTTGGCAGGTCCCCGCTCGGACGGGCACGGGCCGATACCTTACCCGGAGCACTTGCGAGCTGTAACGGTACGTGTGCGAGCGGCAGGTGCCGGGGCGGAGGTCTTCACAGAAGTTCCTCAGACGGCTCTCACCCGGCCCCCGTATCGTGGGCCGGACAAGGCGTTCTGGAGGCACCATGACCAGCGCGGAACTGCGTCGACGACTGATCCGCCCCGGGCTGCGGGCCGTGCCCACCCCGCGGGCCAACCCGTTCGCACTCGGTTACCTCGCGCTGCTGCTCGGCACCACCCTGTACGGGCGCCTGGGCGATCCGGAGACCGTGCACCGGCTCCAGTCGCTCTCCTCCACCGACGCGCACAACCTGCTCGTCCACCCCGCCCTCTCCCTGGTCGGCAGCGGCCTGTGGGTCGCCGGACCGGTCTGGATGCCGTACTTCTGGGCCTTCGCCCTCACCGTCGCACCCCTGGAACGACGCGTCGGCGGCCTTCGTGCCCTCGGCGTCTTCGGCGCCGGCCACGTCGCCGCGACGCTGCTCTCGCAGGCCGTCGTGGTCGCCGCGGTGGCGACCGGCCGGGCCGGGAAGGAGCTGCTCGACGCGATGGACATCGGCGTCTCGTACGGCGTCCTCGCCTCGCTGGGCGCGCTCGCCGGGCTGCTCGGCCCGGTGGGGCGGCGGACCGCGCTGGGCGCGGGCGTCGCGCTGGTCGGCCACCAGCTGGTGACCGACCCCGACCTGGTCACCTCGGTCGGCCACCCGGCGGCCCTGGCGGTGGGCGTCTCGCTCTGGCCGCTGCTGCGCGGCCGCGGGCCCCGGCCGCCGTGGCGGGCGCGGCGGGCGCGGCGGGCGCCGGCCTGGCAGGTCCGGTCCCGCCCGGAGACCGCGTCCGTCGAGGGCTGACCGCCCGTCCCCCGCGCCGTCCCCCCGTCGTCCCCCGCCGTTCCCCGTGCCCCGACCGGGGTGCGGGGTTCTCGCGCTGCGTTCACTGACGGTGAACAGCGGGTGGGGAACAATCGCGGTGCACCGAACCTTAGTCAGGTCAGCTCAACTTCACTGACTGGGGAGAGATCATGGCATCGACGTCCGTTCCACTCACCCTGCCCGTGCTGCCGCTCGACGACGAGGTAGTGCTTCCCGGCATGGTGGTTCCGTTGGAGCTCTCGAATCCCGAGGTGCGGGCCGCCGTGGAGGCGGCGCGGGCCGGGAGCGGCGGGGGCAAGCCGCAGGTGCTGCTGGTGCCGCGGCTGGACGGGTCGTACGCGGCGGTGGGCGCGCTGGCGACGGTCGAGCAGGTCGGGCGGCTGGCGGACGGCGACCCGGCGGCGCTGGTGCGGGCCGTGCGCCGGGTGCGGATCGGCGCCGGGACGACCGGGCCCGGGGCCGCGCTCTGGGTGGAGACCACGCCGTTCAAGGAGTCGGACCAGGGGCTGCCGGTGGCGGGGCGGGCGGCCGAGCTGGTCAAGGAGTACAAGGCGCTGTCGACGCAGTGGCTGCGCCGTCGCGGCGCCTGGCAGATCGTCGACCGGGTGGCCGCGATCGAGGACGTCGGCGAGCTGGCCGACCACATCGGCTACGCGCCGTTCGCGACCGCCGAGCAGAAGCTCAAGGTGCTGCTGGAGGCGGACCGCCCGGCCCGGCTGGAGTACGCGCTGGGCCTGCTGCGCGAGCACCTCGCGGAGGAGGAGGTCAACGACACCATCCGCAAGGACGTCGAGGAGGGCGTGGCCAAGCAGCAGAAGGAGTTCCTGCTGCGGCGCCAGCTGGAGGCGGTCCGCAAGGAGCTGGCCGAGCTGAACGGCGGGACGGACTCCGAGGAGGACGACTACCGGGCCCGGGTCGAGGCCGCCGCGCTGCCCGGGAAGGTCCGGGAGGCCGCGCTCAAGGAGGTCGACAAGCTGGAGCGCTCCAGCGACCAGTCGCCCGAGGGCTCCTGGATCCGCACCTGGCTGGACACCGTGCTCGAACTGCCGTGGAACGAGCGCTCCGAGGACGCGTACGACATCGCCGGGGCCCGCGCCGTGCTGGACGCGGACCACACCGGCCTGGCGGACGTGAAGGACCGGATCGTCGAGTACCTGGCCGTCCGCAAGCGCCGGGCCGACCAGGGCCTCGGGCAGATCGGCGGACGCCGGGGAGGTGCGGTGCTGGCGCTGGTCGGGCCGCCCGGCGTGGGCAAGACCTCGCTGGGCGAGTCGGTGGCGAAGGCGATGGGCCGGTCCTTCGTCCGGGTCGCGCTCGGCGGCGTGCGCGACGAGGCGGAGATCCGCGGCCACCGCCGGACGTACGTGGGCTCGATCCCGGGCCGGATCGTCCGGGCGGTCAAGGAGGCCGGGACGATGAACCCGGTGGTGCTGCTGGACGAGATCGACAAGGTCGGCTCGGACTACCGGGGCGACCCGGCGGCGGCCCTGCTGGAGGTGCTGGACCCGGCGCAGAACCACACCTTCCGGGACCACTACCTGGAGGTCGAGCTCGACCTCTCCGACGTGGTGTTCCTGGCCACCGCGAACGTGCTGGAGGCCATCCCCGAGCCGCTGCTGGACCGGATGGACCTGGTCCGCCTCGACGGCTACACCGAGGACGAGAAGGTCGCCATCGCCCGCGACCACCTGCTGCCGCGCCAGCTGGCCAAGGCGGGCCTGGGCGAGGCCGAGCTGACGGTGGACGAGCGGGCGCTGCGCAGGCTGGCCGCCGAGTACACCCGGGAGGCGGGCGTCCGGAACCTGGAGCGGGCGATCGCGCGCATCCTGCGCAAGGTCGCCGCCCAGGTCGAGCTGGGCGAGCGCGAGCTGCCCGCCGCGGTCGGCCCGGACGACCTGCGGGCCCTGCTGGGCCGGCCGCACCACGTGCCGGAGTCGGCCCAGGAGCCGGCCGAGCGCCGCACGGCGGTGCCGGGCGTGGCCACCGGGCTGGCGGTCACCGGGGCCGGCGGCGACGTCCTCTACATCGAGGCCTCGCTGGCGGACGCCGAGACCGGCTCGACCGGGCTGACCCTGACCGGCCAGCTGGGCGACGTGATGAAGGAGTCCGCGCACATCGCGCTCTCCTACCTGCGTTCGCGCGGCGCCGAGCTGGAGCTGCCGGTGACCGGGCTGCGCGAGCGGGGCATCCACCTGCACGTGCCGGCCGGCGCGGTGCCGAAGGACGGTCCGAGCGCGGGCATCACCATGACCACGGCGCTGGCCTCGCTGCTGTCCGGCCGCAAGGTGCGCACCGACGTGGCGATGACCGGCGAGGTGTCGCTGACCGGCCGGGTGCTGCCGATCGGCGGCGTCAAGCAGAAGCTGCTGGCCGCGGACCGCTCCGGGATCACCACGGTGATCATCCCGAAGCGCAACGAGGCGGACCTGGACGACGTCCCCGCCGAGGTGCTGGAGCGCCTGACGGTGCACCCGGTGTCCGACGTCCGCGAGGTGCTGCGGCTCGCCCTGGAGCCGGCCGAGGTGCTGGTGGCGGCGGCCTGACGCCCCGTCCGGCACCACCGGGGGCCCGCGGACCCGTCCGCGGGCCCCTGGTGGTCTCCGGGCGGCGCCGGTGGGAGACTGCCCGCATGCCGTCCCCTACGCAGCGCGTGCTGGCCGCCGTCCCGGAGCGCTACCGGCCGTTCCTGGTCAAGCACCGCACGCTGGTGAAGTTCCTGGTGGTCGGAGGGACCTGCTTCCTCCTCACCATGCTGATCAACTTCGGCCTGAAGACCACCGTGCTGGAGAACAAGCCGGTGCTGGCGCTGACCGTCGCGACCGTGGTCACCACGGTGATCTCGTACGTGCTGAACCGGCAGTGGTCGTTCCGCGCGGTCGGGCGCAAGCGGGAGGCGGCCGGGTTCTTCGTGGTGAGCGCGCTGGCGGTGGGGGTGAACGACCTCCCGCTGGTGGCGTCCCGGTACGTGTTCGACCTCCGGACGCCGGACGTGAGCCACTTCGCGCAGGAGATCGCCGACTTCTTCAGCGGGATGATCGTCGGCACCCTGCTGGCGATGGCGTTCCGGTTCTGGGCGATGAACCGCTTCGTCTTCACCGAGCTGGCCGAACGGGAGCCGGAGGACCGGCGGCGGCCGGGGCGGGAGCCCGAGCGGGTCTGACCCCCGCCCCGGCCGGGCTCACCCCTCGGCCGGGATGGGGCGGCCGAACCGGGGCGGCCGGGCCACCGCGAGGAAGGTCACCGCGACGCCGCCCACCGCCCAGGCCGCCAGCACCAGGAACGGCACGGTGAGGTGGGTGGAGTCCAGGTAGGCGATCGAGCGGGCCGCGGAGGTGCCGGCCCCGTTCGGGATCCACTCGCCGATCGCCCGCCAGAACGCGGGCAGCAGCGGCGGCGGGAAGACGCCGCCCGCGCTGGGGTTGCCCAGCACCACGAAGAGCAGCACCGCCAGGCCGATGCCGACCACGTCGAACAGGCACTCCAGGGCCATCGTGACGGCGCCGACCGAGAACACCACCAGGGTGCCCAGCCCGGTGAGCGCGGCGATCGAGCCGGGCAGCGCGTGCAGGATCGGGCCGATGATCAGCGCGCCGCCGAGGCCCGCCGCGACCGAGTACAGCGCCAGCGTGCCCAGCCGCAGCAGCGCCCGACCGGTGTTGGCCGGGCGGGAGCCGGCGCTGATCCCGAGGATCGAGGCGACCAGGTAGCCGCCCACGCACCAGCCGACCACCAGGTAGAAGGCGGACAGGCCCTCGGCGTCGCCCTTGGCCAGCGGGATGGTGTCGTCGACCACGACGGTCCGGCCCTGGGCGGCGGCCAGCTTGGTGACCACGCCCTCCGCGGCGGTGGCGGCGGCCGGGCCGCGGGCGTCGGCGACCAGCAGCGCGTCCTCGGTGCCGGTCGGGTCGAACACCCAGGCCGCGTAGACCTTCTGGTCCTTGATCCGCTCCCGCGCGGTGTCGCCGTCCGGCAGCGCGGAGGCGCGCACCGCGCTGTCCGGGACGGACTCCAGCGCGCCGACCAGCTTGGGCGCGACCTCGGGCGGGGCGACCACCGCGATGGACAGCTCGTGCGGCGTCGGGTGGTGCAGCGCGCCCACGTACGAGGTGATGAAGCCGAGCTGGAGCAGCAGGACGGCGACCACCAGGAAGAACGCGCGGGGGGTGACCGCGTCCCGGAGGTCGCCGAGGAATCCCTTGCGCTGCTCTGCCGTGTGGGCCATGGCGGGGCGTCTCCCTCTATATAGCGGTTCGAATGCGGCAAAAAAGTCAAAACGGATACTTCATATCATGAAACAGTTGCGTGCCGGGGGAGGCGCGAGCTGCGCGATACTGAGCGCCATGAGTGACCCCCTGGACCGGCGGAACCCCGCCGAACTGGCGTTCCTCGCGGTCGAGCGCGAGGTGGCGACGCTGTTCCGGCGCAGCCGGGCGCGGGCCGCGGAGACCTCCCGCCTGGTGCACCCCGAGCTGGAGGCCGGGGCGTACGTGCTGCTCGGGTTCATCCGGGAGTCCGGGCGGGCCCGGGTGACCGACGTCGGACTGCACTTCGGGGTGGGCAAGGCCACCGTGAGCCGGCAGATCCGGGCGATCGAGGAGCTGGGCCTGCTCTGCCGGGAGACCGACCCGCTGGACCGGCGGGCCTCGCTGGTCTCGCTGACCGAGGAGGGCGAGCGGCGGTTCGCGGCGGCCCGGGAGGTGCGGATGGCGCGGTTCCGGGCCTCGCTGTCCGGGTGGGAGCTGGGCGAGCTGGAGCAGTTCGCCCGGCTGCTGGAGCGGTTCAACGAGCTGACCGAGGGGGTCTGAGGGCGGCCGGTCGGGAGGGTTTCTTTACTTGGGCTTGAAGAAAGTTGCCTCAGTCAACTATCGGCGTATAGTTGCTTGAGGCAACGAATTTTTAGTCGAAGGAACCGCATGTCGACGACCCTCAAAGCACCGCCGCAGGTCCAGATGTCCCACCGCCAAGTCCTCGAAGCCCTCTCGGGCCTGCTGCTCGGCCTGTTCGTGGCCGTGCTCTCCTCCACGGTCGTCTCCAACGCGCTCCCGCGGATCCTCACCGACCTGCACGGCGGCGAGTCCGCGTACACCTGGGTGGTCACCGCCGCCCTGCTGTCGATCACCGCCGCCACCCCGCTCTGGGGCAAGCTCTCCGACCTGGTCAGCAAGAAGCTGCTGGTCCAGATCGCCATGGTGATCTACGTGTTCTCCTCGGCGCTGGCCGGCCTGTCGCAGAGCATCGGCATGCTGATCTTCTGCCGGGTGCTCCAGGGCATCGGCGCCGGCGGCGTGATCGCGCTCGGCCAGATCTGCCTGGCCGCGATGGTCCCGCCGCGCGAACGCGGCCGCTACAGCGGCTACTTCGGCGCGGTCTTCGCGCTCGCCACCATCGGCGGCCCGCTGATCGGCGGCGTCATCGTGGACACCTCCTGGCTCGGCTGGCGCTGGTGCTTCTACGTCGGCGTCCCGTTCGCCCTGGTCGCCATCCTGGTGCTGCAGCGCACCCTCAAGCTTCCCGAGGCCCCGGCCCGCAAGCCGAAGATCGACTACCTGGGCGCGACGCTGATCACCGCCGCCGTCAGCCTGCTGATGATCTGGATCTCGCTGGCCGGCAAGAACTACGACTGGGTCTCCTGGCAGACCTTCGTGATGGTGTTCGGCGGCCTGGCGCTGGCCGGCCTGTTCGTCGCGGTCGAGAAGCGCGCCGCCGAGCCGCTGATCCCGCTCGACCTGTTCCGCCACCGCACCGTCGCCCTCGCCGCGCTGGCCAGCGCCTTCGTCGGCGTCGGGATGTACGGCACCACCACTTTCCTCGGCCAGTACTTCCAGCTCGCCAAGGAGAAGTCGCCCACCCAGGCCGGCCTGCTCACCCTGCCGATGATCCTCGGCCTCGCGGTCTCCTCCACCGTGGCCGGCCGGCTGATCACCAAGTACGGCAAGTGGAAGGGCTTCCTGGTCGCCGGCACCGTGCTGCTCGCCACCGGCCTCGGCCTGATGGGCACCGCCCGGGCCGACACCTCGTACGCGCTGCTCGCCCTCTACATGCTGCTGGCCGGCATCGGCCTCGGCCTGACCAGCCAGAACCTGGTGCTCGCGGTGCAGAACACGGTGCCGCGCAACGAGCTCGGCGCGGCCAGCTCGGTGGTCACCTTCTTCCGCACCATGGGCGGCGCGATGGGCGTCTCCGCGCTCGGCGCGCTGCTCGGCAACAAGGTCGCCAGCTACGCGGCGGAGAACTTCGCCAAGGCCGGCATCCCGGCCGCCGGGGCGGGCGGCGACGGCATCCCGGACCTCAAGAAGCTGCCCGCGCAGATCGTCCCGCTGATCACCGACGCGTACGGGCACGGCGTCGGCACGGTGTTCCTGATCGCCGCGCCGTTCGCGGTGGTCGGCTTCCTGCTGGTGCTGTTCATCCGCGAGGTGCCGCTGCGCACCTCCAACGAGGAGCGGGCCGCCGCCCCCGCCGAGGCCAAGGCCGCGGAGCTGGTCGCCGACTGACCGACTGACCGGCGGACCGGCGGACCGCCGGACCGCCGACACCCGAGAGACGACATGCGAGAAGGGCCCCCGCCGGTGCGGCGGGGGCCCTTCGCCGTGCGGTGCGCACGGGCGGGTGCGGTGCGTACGGCCGGTGCGGTGCGTACGGCCGGGTGCGGCGTGTACGGGCGCGGGTGCGGCGCTACTTGGCGGCGATCAGCGAGATGCCGTACAGCACCACGGCCGCGCAGGCCGCGAAGCAGACGCCCGCGGCGGCCAGCGCCGCCGTGCCCCGGCCGGTGCCCGCCGCGAGGATGGCCTCCCGGCGGGAGAGGGCGAGGTTGCCGAGCGCGAACACGGCGACCACGGCGACGGTCACGAGCAGGCTGACGCCCGCGGTCTCGGCCAGTGCGGCCCACTTGATGGTCATGGCGGGGGTTCCTCTCAGGCCGCGAGGGTGGTCGGGGCGGTGGGGGCGGGGGCGGGCACCTCGGTGACGGGGGCGACGTCCGCGCCGTGCACGTTGCCGGCGTGCACCGGCTGGCGGCGCGAGAGCAGCCACATCGAACCGGCGCCCAGCACCAGGACCAGGCCGACCAGGGCCACGCCCCAGTCACCGCGGCCGGCCACCAGCGCGGCCAGGCCGGAGACCGCGGCGGCGGCCGGCAGGGTCAGGCCCCAGGTGTAGAACATCCGGCGCACCATGCCCCAGCGCAGCCGGCCGGACGGGCCGCCCAGGCCCGCGCCCATGATGCCGCCGGAGCAGACCTGGGTGGTGGACAGGCCGTAGCCCATGTGCGAGGAGGTCAGGATCACCGTCGCGGCGGCGGTCTCCGAGGCGAAGCCCTGCGGCGGCCGGATGTCGGCCAGGCCGGAGCCCATCGAGCGGATGATCCGCCAGCCGCCCATGTAGGTGCCCAGCGCGATGGCCGTGCCCGCGCTGGCGATCACCCAGGTCGGCGGGCCGTCGCCCTTGTGCAGGGCACCGGCCGAGACCAGGGTCAGCGTGATGATGCCCATGGTCTTCTGCGCGTCGTTGGTGCCGTGCGCGAGCGAGATCAGCGAGGAGGAGAGGACCTGCCCGCGGCGGAAGCCCTTCTCGGTGCCCGCCTTCGGCGCGCCCCGGGTGATCAGGTAGGCCAGCTTGGTGGCGCCCCAGGAGGCCAGGCCCGCCACCAGCGGGGAGGCGACCGCCGGGATCAGGATCTTGGAGAGCACGGTGGAGAAGTTCACCCCGTGCAGGCCGACCCCGACCACGGTGGCGCCGATCAGGCCGCCGTACAGGGCGTGCGAGGAGGACGAGGGCAGGCCCTTGAGCCAGGTCAGCAGGTTCCACAGGATCGCGCCGACCAGGGCGGCGAAGATGATCGAGGGCTGCAGTCCGGCCTTCTCGTTGACGAGGCCGCCCGAGATGGTGGTGGCGACCTTCACCGAGAGGAAGGCGCCGGCGAAGTTGAGCACCGCCGCGATCGTGACGGCGACCTTGGGCCGGAGCGCGCCGGTCGCGATGGAGGTGGCCATCGCGTTGGCGGTGTCGTGGAAGCCGTTGGTGAAGTCGAAGGCGAGCGCCGTGATGATCACAACGGCCACCAGGAACGTGATGTGTTCCATACCCAAACAATCGTCGAAGTGGTCGGACTGACGTTGCTGTCCTCGGCGAAGGTAAGGAGCCTCGGTGAACGGGAGGTTAACTGGGCGCGGAGTCCTGGTTCCCCCGGTGGCCCGGGAGTTGCCGGGGCGTTGGGTTCCGGTGGAGACCGCGACCCCGCGGTGAGACCGTTCTCACACCCCGCGCCGGATGAGAATTCACCCGGCGGTCCGGAAAGCACCTGCCCCGAACACCCCTCCACGTGGCAGGATCGGTCCGATCGCCGACGGACAATCTGGGGAGGGCCGGCCGATGGGGGCTGGGCAGCGGACCGAATCGACCGGCCTGAGGCCGTGGGTGCGCGCCGCGCTGCGCTGCGGAGCGGTGCTCGCCGCCGCCGCGCTCACCCTGCCGTTCTTCTCCTCGGCGGCGTACGCCGTGCCCGGGCCGGGCGCGCCTGCGGTCTCCGCCGGGTCCGACCCGCTGGCCGAGGCCAAGCGCACCCTCGGGCCGATGCTCGACGAACTGCACGCCCTGTACCAGCAGGCCGAGACCGCCACCGAGCAGTACAACGGCACGGTCGCCAAGCTCGCCGAGCAGCAGGCCACCGTCGAGGACCTGAACAACCGGGCCGCCCGGCAGCAGGACGCCGTCGACGCCGGCAGCGACCTCGCCTCCCAGCTCGCCGCCGCGCAGTACCGCAACAGCCAGATATCCGGGTACGCCGAGCTGCTGATGGCCGAGAACCCGTACGAGGCCGTGGTGATCGCCGAGCTGCTGAACTCCGCCGGGCACTCGCAGAAGGAGTTCCTGGACCGCCTCAAGGCGGACCGGGACACCCTGACCGCGCTGCGCACCGCCGCCGAGCAGGCCGTCGCCCAGTCGCAGGCGCTGGCCGCCGAGCAGGAGAAGGCGAAGGACGACGTCGCCCGGAAGCTGGCCGAGGTCGAGCAGCTGGTCGGCTCGCTCACCGGTGCCCAGCGCGACGAGCTGGCCGAGCTGGAGAAGCAGCAGGCCAACGAGGCGCAGCTGGCCTTCCTGGCCTCCGGGGCGCTCGGCAAGGGCGAGCGGACACCCTCGGCGACGGGCCGCAAGGCGGTCGCCTGGGCGCTCCAGCAGCTCGGCAAGGACTACGTGTGGGGCGGCGCCGGGCCGGACGTGTTCGACTGCTCCGGCCTCACCTCGCAGGCCTGGCTGCACGCCGGGCTGCCCATCCCGCGCACCAGCCAGGAGCAGTGGGCGCAGCTCAAGCACGTCCCGCTGAACCAGATCCGCCCCGGCGACCTGATCGTCTACTTCGGCGGCGCCACCCACATCGGGATGTACATCGGCGGCGGGCTGATCGTGCAGGCCCCGCACACCGGGGACGTGGTGAAGGTCTCGCAGATCGGCGCGATGCCGATCCTCGGCGCGGTGCGCCCGGACGGGAACGACGCGGCGGACGACGCGGGCGGCGCCTGGAAGGTGCCGGACGTGCCGCTGGGCGCGGTGAAGATCCAGCCCGCCAAGCCCTCGACGCTGCCGACGCCGCCCGCGCCGACGACCACGCCCACCGCGCCGGGCGGCACGCCCAGCGCGCCCGCGACGCCGTCCGACCCGGCCACGCCCGGCGGTTCGGGGACGCCGAGCGGCTCCGGCACGCCGAGCGGTTCCGGGACGCCCGGCGGCTCCGGGACGCCGAGCGGCTCGGGCACCCCGAGCGGGACGGCCGGGCCGAGCGGGACGGGCACGCCCAGCGGCCTCACGACGCCCGCCGGGTCGGGGTCGCCGAGCGGGGCGGACGCGGTGTCGCCGTCCGGGAGCCGGTCGGCGGGCTGAGGCCCGGAGCGGCGGGGCCCGCCGACCGGTCCGGCGGGCCCGCTGCTCGGCTCCTCGGCTACTCGGCTTCGAGGCGGACCACGACCGACTTCGAGGTCGGGGTGTTGCTGATGTCGGCCGTGGAGTCCAGCGGGACCAGCACGTTGGTCTCGGGGTAGTACGCGGCGGCGCCGCCGCGGGCGACGGGGTAGTGCACCACCCGGAAGTGCGGGGCCCGGCGTTCGACGCCGTCGCTCCACTCGCCGACCAGGTCGACGTACCGGCCGTCGGCCAGGCCGAGTTCGGCGGCGTCGGCGGGGTTGACCAGGACCACCCGGCGCCCGCCGGTGATGCCCCGGTAGCGGTCGTCCAGGCCGTAGACGGTGGTGTTGTACTGGTCGTGCGAGCGCAGGGTCTGGAGCAGCAGTCGGCCCGGCGGGACCTCGGGGGCGGTCAGCGGGTTGACGGTGAAGTTGGCCTTCCCGGTGGCGGTGGGGAAGGTGCGGGTGTCGCGCGGGGCGTGCGGGAGGGCGAAGCCGCCGGGGCGGCGGACCCTGGTGTTGTAGTCGTCGAAGCCGGGGACGACCCGGGCGATCCGCTCGCGGACGCGGTCGTAGTCGAGGGCGAACTCCTCCCAGGGGGTGGGGTCCTGGGGGCCGAGGGCGGCGCGGGCCAGCCGGGCCACGATGGCGACCTCGGAGAGCAGGCCGGGCGCGGGCGGGCGCAGGCCGCCGCGGGAGGCGTGCACCATGCCCATGGAGTCCTCGACGCTGACGAACTGCTGCCCGGCGGCGGTGAGGTCGCGGTCGGTGCGGCCCAGGGTGGGCAGGATCAGGGCGCGGGCGCCGGTGACCAGGTGCGAGCGGTTCAGCTTGGTGGAGACGTGCACGGTCAGCCGGCAGCGGCGCATCGCGGCCTCGGTGGTGTCGGTGTCCGGGCCGGCCGAGACGAAGTTGCCGCCCATCGCGAAGAACACCTTGACCCGGCCGTCGCGCATGGCCCGGATGGTGTCGACGGTGTCGAAGCCGTGGTGGCGCGGGGGCTCGAAGCCGAACTCCTTGCCGAGGGCGTCCAGGAAGGCGGCGGAGGGGCGTTCGAAGATGCCCATGGTGCGGTCGCCCTGGACGTTGCTGTGGCCGCGGACCGGGCAGACGCCGGCCCCGGGGCGGCCGACGTTGCCGCGCAGCAGCAGGAAGTTGACCACCTCGCGGATGGTGGGCACGGAGTGCTTGTGCTGGGTGAGGCCCATCGCCCAGCAGACGATGATCTTCTTCGAGGAGAGCACCAGGCGGTGCAGATCCTCGACCTGCTCCCAGGGCAGCCCGGTGGCGCGCAGCGTGGCGTCCCGGTCGAGCTCGGCGGCCTCGGCGGCGAACTCCGGGTAACCGGCGCAGTGTTCGGCGACGAACGCCTCGTCGACCGCGCCGGGGGTGGTGAGCAGCAGGTGGTTGAGGGCGCGGAACAGGGCGAGGTCGCCGCCGAGCCGGATCTGCAGGAACAGGTCGGTGAGCCTGGTGCCGCCGCCGACCAGGCCGCGCGGGGTCTGCGGGTTCTTGAAGCGCTCCAGCCCGGCCTCGGGCAGCGGATTGACGCTGACGATCTTCGCCCCGGCCCGCTTGGCGCGCTCCAGGGCGGAGAGCATCCGGGGGTGGTTGGTGCCCGGGTTCTGGCCCGCGACGATGATCAGGTCGGCCTGGTAGAGGTCCTTGAGCGAGACGCTGCCCTTGCCGACGCCGAGCGTCTCGGTGAGCGCCGAACCCGAGGACTCGTGGCACATGTTGGAGCAGTCGGGCAGGTTGTTGGTGCCGAGCCGGCGGGCGAACAGCTGGTACGCGAAGGCGGCCTCGTTGGAGGTGCGGCCGGAGGTGTAGAAGGCGGCCTCGTCCGGCGAGCCGAGCGCGGTCAGCTCCTCGGCGATCAGGGCGAAGGCGTCGTCCCAGCCGATCGGGGCGTAGTGGGCGGCGCCCGCGTCCAGCAGCATCGGGGTGGTGAGCCGGCCCTGCTGGCCGAGCCAGTAGCCGGAGCGCCCGGCGAGTTCGGCGACCGGGTGCTCGGCGAAGAAGGCCGGGGTGATCCGGCGCTCGGTGGCCTCCTCGGCGACGGCCTTGGCGCCGTTCTCGCAGAACTCGGCCAGGTGCGGCTTGTCCGGCTCGGGCCAGGCGCAGCCGGGGCAGTCGAAGCCGCCCGGCTGGTTGACCCGGCGCAGGGTGGCGAGCACCCGCCCCGGCGACATCTGGTCGGCGGCCATCCGCAGGGTGTGCCCGATCGCGGGCAGCCCGGCGGCGGCGTGCGCCGGCGGGGAGGTCTGCGGCGCGTCCTGGGCGGGGTCGCGGTGCGGGGGCTGCTTGGCCATGGCGGGCTCTCCGGAGGGCTCGGGGTGCTTCCGAGCGTATCCGGTGCGGGTGTTCGACGCCGGTGGGTGTCCGACGGCGGGTGTTCGGCAGCGGCGGGTGCCCGGCGGCGGGTATTCGGCAGCGCGGGCCTCAGTCCTCCTTCTGGAGTTCGGTGAGCAGGCGGCGGGCGACGGCGTCGTTCTGCCGGAAGGACGGGGCGTCGGTGCGCGGGCGGGCGAAGGCGGCCGGGGCGCGGGTGGTGGTGGGGGCGCCGAGCGCGGTGCGGCGCGGGTGCGGGCCGCCGAGGGCGGGGTCGAGCAGCCGGGACTCGGGGTCGGTGCGCACCAGGCCGGAGCGGTAGGTGTGGCCGTCGGGGTCGGCCAGCCGCTCCTCGTCGATCCGGCCCTCGTGCAGGAGCCGGCGCAGCAGCGGGTCGTTGCTGCGGTCGAGGGCGTGCCGGGGGAGGAAGGCGTCGACCAGGGCGGTGCCGTGGATCCGGTGACCGGGCAGGGCGGGGGAGGAGGCGCGGAAGGTGCCGTGCTGCTCGTCGAGGTCGACCCGCAGGTCGGGGCCGAGGAAGTGCAGCAGCCCGGCGTCGGAGAGGGCGAGCAGCTGCTCCAGGCGGAAGCCGGGCGGGCCGGAGGCGTAGAAGGAGAAGAAGCCGGTCCACCAGCCGTCGAGTTCGGCGGCGGTGGAGCGGGCGGTGAGCGGGTGGGCGGGCAGCAGGTGGACGAGCTGGCCGTACAGCGAGAGCAGGGCGTAGAAGGCGCCGAGGTCGGCGCTGTGCCGCTGGTCGGAGCGGCGGGCCAGGTCGGCGCGCAGGTGGGCGCGCAGGTGCTGCTGGAGTTCGGCGGGGCTGCCGACGCGCAGGCCGGCCAGCGGGCGGTCGAGCCGTTCCAGGTCGAGGCGGTCGGCCGGGTCGGGGACGGCGGCGGCGACCAGGGCGGCGCGTTCGGGGCTGTCCCAGGGGTGGCGGTCGTAGCCGGCCAGGAACTCGGCCCAGGGCAGGGCGGTGCGCTCCGGGTGGCCGTGGAAGAGCTCGTGGTAGTAGCCGAAGCCGATCTCCTTGGCCATGGCGGGCCACAGGTCGCGCTTGAACTCGGCCGGACCGTCCGGGAGTTCGAGGTCGGGGCCGAAGTAGCGGGGCAGCGGCGGGATCGGGCCGCGGAGCCGGTAGCCGGTCTTGGCGTGGTACGGGACGCCGCGCCGGGAGCCCGCGTACAGCACGGGTTCGCGGCCGGAGGGGTGGTAGCGCAGGCCGCCGCCCGGGCGCGGGGTGAAGCGGCCGCCGCGGCCCTCGGTGAGCAGCGCGACCAGGTCGACGAAGGCCAGGCCGAGGCCGCGGACCACCACCCGCTCGCCGGGGGCGAGGCCGGACAGGTCGGCGTCGGCGGTGAACGCGGGCGGCAGGTAGGTGCGGCCGTGCCGGTCGGCGAAGCCGCGGGCCTCGGCGGTGTCGGGGCCGGGCGCGGAGTCGAGGTGGCCGAGTGCGAGCACCACCCGGTCGGCGAGCAGCACGGTGTCGGAGAGGTGGACGCGCTGCGGGCCGTCCGGGTCGCCGGTGATCCGCAGCGCGGTGTCCTGGTGGACGAACAGCCGTACGTTCTCCGGGAGTTCGGCGGCGGCGCGGCGCAGCGTCCAGTCCAGGTAGGCGGACTGGGCGCGCCGGGTCGGGAAGTCGGTGGGCAGCAGGGTGCGCAGTTCGTCGGCGATGCCGGGGTCGGCCTCCGGCAGGTACGGCGGGTGGGCGGCCGGGTCGGTGGCCCACTCGGCGAGCGAGGGGCCGGGGCGGACCGGGCCGTCCATGGTGGTGCGCTCGTCGGTGAACATGGTGACGTCCTCCGCCATCGAGTTCATCCGCAGCAGCGGGGACTGCGCGTTGCGCCAGATCCGGCCCCCGCCGGGCGGGTGCGGATCGACCAGGTGGACGTCCAACCGCACGCCGGGGCCCAGCAGTTCGGGCGCGTTGGCGGCTATCCGCTCCAGCAGGCCGGTGCCCCGCGGACCGGCTCCCACGACGACCAGCACGGGCACCGCGCTCACCGCCCGACCGCGCGGCGGAAGACGGCCCGGGCCCGCTGCCACGGGGTCGGCGGCAGCCCGGCCCGGGTGGCGCCGCGGGCGAAGTGCCGCTCCAGGTAGTACTGGCCGACGGACAGCACGCTGGTCACCGCGATGTACCAGAGGGTGGCCACCATCAGCAGCGGGATCACCTGGTAGGTCTGGTTGTAGACCAGTTGGGTGGAGAACAGCAGGTCGTGGACGGCCAGCACGCTGATGATCGAGGTGCCCTTGAGGGTGCCGATCAGCATGTTCCCGGCGGGCGGCAGGATCGCCCGCATCGCCTGCGGCAGCACGATCCGGCGCAGTACCCGGCCGCGGCCCAGGCCCAGCGAGGCGGCCGCCTCCAGCTGGCCCTGGTCGACCGACAGGACGCCGGAGCGGACCACCTCGGCGGCGAACGCGGCCTCGTGCAGGGTCAGTCCGATCAGGGCGGTGAGCACCGGGCCGAGCAGGTCGACGGTCTTCACCGCGAACAGCTCGCCGCCGAACGGCAGGCTCAGCGACAGCTTCGGGTACAGCGCCCCGATGTTGAACCAGAGCAGCAGCTGGACCAGCAGCGGGGTGGCCCGGAAGATCCAGACGAAGCCCCAACTCAGCGCCTGGAGAACCGGGTTGCCCGACAGGCGGGCCACCGCCAGGGCGGTGCCCAGGGCGAAGCCGAGGGCGGTCACCGCGCCGGTCAGCCAGAGCGTCAGCAGCAGGCCGCGCAGGATCGACGGGGCGGTCAGGTAGCTGCCGACCACCGACCACTCGAAGGCCGCGTTGCCGGCCAGCGAGCGCAGCAGCAGGGCGGCGGCCAGCAGCGCCAGCCCGCCGCTCAGGTACCGCCCGGGGCGGCGGCGGGGCACGATCGGCAGCTCGGCGGGGACGGTCCCGGTGGGGGGCTGGTCGGTCGGGTCCGGCGGCGCGGCGGACCGGGCGCGGGCGGACGGGACGGCGGGCGAGGCCATGAGGGCTCCATCGGGCGGCGGGGCAGGCGGTATCCGCATGCCGTCACTCACGCGCGCCGCGTCCCTCAACGCGGCTGGGCCTGGCGGCAGTTCGACCGGGCCCGGGCAGTACTCGCTCCACTTCGATCGTACGGGTGTGCGTCCGGAGGCTGTCAAGGACGCGGGTGTGACGCCGGTGTTTCGTCCCGCGCGGAAAGGTTGACGGACCCTCGGCGGCACTGCTCAACTGTTCGACATGAGAGCCGGACAGCCCGCCCTGGTGACGCGCGGCCACATCGACTTCGGTCGGGTGTGGTCCGCGGCGTGTCGCGGCTGACCCGGCAGCGGGCCGCCTGACCGGCCCTCCTCCCCTCCGGGAGTCCTCCCTCGGTCGCCCAGTACCGGTCCGGGAAGCCGTCCGTCCGGACGGACCAACAGGCGCACGCTGCCGCCTCCTCCGCGTTCCCGCTCGCTCCTGAGCCGGCGTCCCGTCACGCGCCGCACGCCCCCGTCCGTCCACCCGCCGCCCGCGTCCGCCCCCGCCCGCCAGGGCGTCCCCCGGCCTGCCCGGACGCGGCTCCCACCCGACCGGAAGAGCCCTGCCATGCCCGTCGAGTTCCTCGGAATCGCCGCCACCGGCGACGGTTCGGAGACCACCGCCCGCACCACCCACGCCTTCGACCGCGACTACACGCTGCGCCTGGCCCGCGCCCACGAGGACCACGGCTGGGACCGGGTGCTGTTCGCCTACGGCGCCGGCTCGCCCGAGCCCGCCGCCGCCGCCGCGTACCTCGCCGCCAAACTCGACAAGCTGCAGATCCTGCTGGCGCACCGCCCGAACGTCTCCTACCCGACCTTCGCGGCCAAGACCTTCGCCACCCTGGACCGGATCAGCGACGGCCGGCTCACCGTGCACTTCATCACCGGCGGCAGCGACCACGAGCAGCAGCGCGAGGGCGACTTCCTGCCCAAGGACCGCCGCTACGACCGCACCCGCGAGTACATCGGCATCGTCAAGAAGGCCTGGACCAGCCGCGAACCCTTCGACCACGCGGGCGAGTTCTACCGCTTCAACGACTTCGTCTCGGACGTCTTCCCGGTCCAGCAGCCCCGGCCGGACGTCTCCTTCGGCGGCTCCTCGCCCGCCGCGTTCGCCGCCGGCGGCGCCGAGGCCGACATCTACGCGCTGTGGGGCGAGCCGCTGGCCCGCACCGCCGAGCAGATCGAGCTGGTCAAGGCCGCCGCCGCGGCCGCCGGGCGCACCGACACCCCGCGGATCCAGGTCGCCTTCCGGCCGATCATCGCGCCCACCGAGGAACTCGCCTGGGAGAAGGCGCACCGCACGGTCGCCGCGATCAAGGCCCGCCGGGAGGGCAACGACCTGGTCCGCCGCCGCCTGGCCAACGGCGCCCAGCCGGAGAACTCCGGCTCCCAGCGGCTGCTGGAGATCGCCGAGGCGGGCGAGCGCTACGACCGCGCGCTGTGGACCCCGACCGCCGCCGCCACCGGCGGCGCGGGCAACTCCAACGCCCTGGTCGGCACGCCCGAGACGGTCGCCCAGGCGCTGCTCGACTACTACGACCTCGGCGTGGACATCCTCTCCGCCCGCGGCTACGACCACGTCGACGACGCGATCGACTTCGGCCGGTACGTCATCCCGATCGTCCGCGAGGAGGTCGCCAAGCGCGACGCCGCCAAGGCCGCCGGGGCCGCGGCGGCATGAGCGAGCTGACCGTGGCGCGGGCCGTGCTCGGCGACCCGCTCACCGCCCCCCTGATCCGCGAACTCACCCACGAGTACGTCACCCGCTACGGCCCCGAGGGCCGGCAGGAGATGGACCGGCACGGCGCCGCGGAGTTCACCCCGCCGGACGGCCTGCTGCTCCTGCTGCTGCGCGACGGCGAACCGGTGGCCGGCGGCGCCTACCGCCGGCACCAGGACGAGGGCACCGCCGAGCTGAAGCGGATGTGGACCTCCGCCGCGCACCGCCGCCAGGGCCTGGGCCGCCGGGTCCTGGCCGAACTGGAGGCCGCCGCCGGGCAGGCCGGCTACCGGCGGATCTTCCTCACCACCGGCCCGCGCCAGCCCGAGGCCGAGGCGCTCTACCTGGCGACCGGCTACACCCCGCTGTTCGACCTTCGGGCGCCGCGCCCGGAGCTGAAGCCGCTGCCGTTCGAGAAGCACCTGCAACTCCCGCACGCACGAACCACGTTCGCGCAAGACCTGGCCGCCGCCGCGGCGGCCGGAAAGGCACCCTCCAGATGAAGCGCCACCTCCCCGCCACCGCACTGGCCGCCGTCGCCGTCCTGGCGCTGGCGGGCTGCGGCTCCGACCCGGCGGCCCCCGCGAAGGCCTCGCCGGTCGGCGTCCAGCCGAACCAGGACGCGCTGGCGGGGGTGACGAAGAACGAGGCCATCGCCGCGCTGCTGCCCCCCGAGGTCCGCGCCTCGGGCACCGTCAAGCTCGGCGGCACGGTCGCCGCCCCGCCCGCGGCGTACTACCCGGAGGGCCAGCACGAGCCCGCCGGGGTGGACGTCGACCTGGTCAACGGCGTCGCCAAGGTGCTCGGGATCACCGTGCAGCGCGAGGACGCCGCGTTCGAGAGCATCCTGCCCGCGCTCGGCAGCGGCAAGTACGACGTCGGCACCGGCAACTTCGGCGTCACCGAGGCCCGGCTGAAGACCACCGA
Organism: Kitasatospora sp. NPDC090308; assembly: GCF_044769485.1. NCBI lineage: Bacteria > Bacillati > Actinomycetota > Actinomycetes > Kitasatosporales > Streptomycetaceae > Kitasatospora > Kitasatospora sp. NPDC090308. The sequence continues at coordinate 649,078 of NZ_JBIVXY010000002.1, forward strand.
CTTCGTCACCTACATCGACGACGGCCAGGGCTTCGCGGTGCGCTCCGACAACACCGCGCTGACCAGCGTCACCGACCTGGTCCAGCTCTGCGGCCTGACCGTCGGCACCGGCGCGGGCACCACCTTCGAGGCCACCCTGAACGCCAAGAAGGACGTCTGCACCCAGGCCGGCAAGAAGCCGTACGAGGTCAAGTCGTTCTCCGACAACGGCGCCGTGATCACCGGCCTCCAGCAGGGCCGGCTGGACGTGGTGATGTCCACCATCAACGGCCTGCGCTACCAGGCCGCCCAGCCCGGCTCCAAGACCCGCTTCCTCGGCGAGTACCACCGGCTCGACGTCGGCTTCGCGTTCAAGAAGGGTTCGCCGCTCACCCCGGCCTTCCAGGCCGCCGTCAACGAGCTGATCAAGGACGGCTCGTACCAGAAGATCCTCGCCAAGTGGGGCACCACCGACTCGGCGATCACCGAGTCGAAGATCAACCCGCCCGAGCACTCCTGACCGCGGAGCCCCCGATGACCGCCGTGACTCCCGAAACCCCCCTCGCCGACCGACAACCCGTGGACGACACCGCCGAGTTGCCGATCGTCCCGCACCGCAGGCCGTGGCGGCTGGTGGCCGGCCTGGCCGCGCTGGTGCTGACCGCCCAGTTCCTGCACGGACTGGCCGTCAACCCCGGCTGGGACTGGCCGACCTTCCGCGCCTTCGTGTTCTCCGACAGCATCCTGCGCGCGGTCGGCGTCACCCTCCAACTCACCCTCTACGGCACGGTCCTGGGCTTCGCGCTGGGCGCGGTGATCGCCGCGCTGCGGCTGTCCGGCAGCCCGATCCTGCGCACCATCGCCTGGACGTACGTGTGGGCGTTCCGCTCGATCCCGCTGATCGTGCAGCTGGTCTTCTGGTTCAACCTGGCCTACCTGTACAAGCGGATCGGCATCGGCATCCCGTTCGGCCCGAGCTTCGTCTCCTTCGGCACCATGGACCTGCTCGGCGCGCTCGGCGCGGCCGTCCTCGGCCTGGCCCTGCACCAGGCCGCGTACGCCGCCGAGATCATCCGCGGCGGCGTGCTCGCGGTGGACGCCGGACAGCTCGAGGCGGCCGCCGCGCTCGGCATCCCGAGGTTCCGGCAGGCCTGGCGGATCGTGCTGCCGCAGGCCATGCGCGGCATCCTGCCGAACGCCGCCAACGAGGTCATCTCGCTGTTCAAGGGCACCTCGATCGTCTACGTGATGGCGATCGGCGAGCTCTTCTACCAGGTGCAGGTGATCTACGGCCGCACCGGCCGGGTGGTGCCGCTGCTGATGGTCGCCACCGTCTGGTACGTGCTGCTGACCACCGGGCTCTCGCTCGTCCAGTACTGGGTCGAGCGCTACTTCGCCCGCGGCAGCGGACGCGCCGCGCCGCCCACCCCCTGGCAGCGGCTGCGGGCCGCCGCCACCGAGATCAAGGAGAAGCGGGCATGAGCGGCGACGGCGCCACGGCCATGGTCGAAGTACGCGGCGTGCACAAGCGGTTCGGACGGCTGGAGGTGCTGCGCGGCATCGACCTCGACGTCCGCCCCGGCACCGTCACGGTGGTGCTCGGCCCGTCCGGCTCCGGCAAGTCCACCCTGCTGCGGGCGGTCAACCACCTGGAGAAGCTCGACCGGGGCCACGTCCGGGTGGACGGCGAGCTGATCGGCTACCGGCGGGTCGGCGACAAGCTGCGCGAACTGCCCGAGCGCGAGGTGCTCAAGCAGCGCACCAAGCTCGGCTTCGTGTTCCAGAACTTCAACCTGTTCCCGCACCTGACCGTGCTGGAGAACCTGGTCGAGGCCCCGGTCGGCGCGCTCGGCGTCCCCAAGGCCGAGGCCCGGGCCCGGGCCCGCGAACTGCTGGAGCGGGTCGGCCTCGCCGACAAGGCCGACGAGTACCCGCGCCGGCTCTCCGGCGGCCAGCAGCAGCGCGTCGCCATCGCCCGGGCGCTCGCCCTGGAACCCAAGGTGCTGCTGTTCGACGAGCCGACCTCCGCGCTCGACCCCGAGCTGGTCGGCGAGGTCCTCGACGTGATCAAGGACCTGGCCCGCACCGGCACCACCATGATCGTGGTCACCCACGAGATCGGCTTCGCCCGCGAGGTCGCCGACACCGTGGTGTTCATGGACGGCGGCGTGGTGGTCGAACAGGGCCCGCCCGCCCGGGTGCTGGACGACCCGCAGCACGAGCGGACCCGCGCCTTCCTCGCCAAGGTCCTCTGAACCACCTTACGAAACAAAGGAGTTGCCCCCATGTCCGTGACCCGCCGCACCTTCGTCCCGGCCGCCGCCGCCCTCGCCGCCGCCCTGCTGCTCTCCTCCTGCGGCTCCTCCGACAACGCCTCCGCGGACCTCGGCGCCAAGAAGGAGGGCACCGCGCCCAACGGGGTCAAGGTCAACCTGACGCCCGACCAGAACCGGGTCACCACCCCGAAGGTCGACGCGATCGCCGCCCTCGTCCCGGACGAGATCCGCCGAAGAGGCACCCTGGAGGTCGCGGCCAACGTCAGCACCGTCCCGCCGCTGGGCTTCTACGCCACCGACGACAAGACGGTGATCGGCACCGAACCCGACATCGCCTACCTGATCGGCGACGTGCTCGGCCTCAAGGTCGAGATCAACCCGGTCTCCTGGGAGAACGTCTTCGTCGGCCTGGACAGCGGCAAGTACGACGCGGGCATCACCAACGTCACCGTCACCGAGGCCCGCAAGGAGAAGTACGACTTCGCCACCTACCGCCTCGACATCCTCGGCTTCGAGGCCAAGAAGGGCGGCAGCTGGAAGGTCAAGGGCCCGGCCGACGTGGCCGGCCACACCATCGGCGTCGCCTCCGGCACCAACCAGGAGAAGCTGCTGCTCGACTGGAGCGCCCAGGACGTCAAGAACGGCCTCAAGCCGGTGGACGTGAAGTACTACCAGAACGCCTCCGACTACTACCTGGCCCTCGGCTCCGGCCGGATCGACGCCTGGCTCGGCCCCAACCCGGCCAGCGCCTTCCACGCCGCGCAGACCGGCGAGACCGAGGTCATCGGCACCTACTCCGGCGCCGGCGACACCGTCCTCGGCAAGATCGCCGCCACCACCAAGAAGGACAACGGCCTGGTCAAGGCGTTCAACGAGGCCCTCAACGAGGTCATCAAGAACGGCACCTACACCGAGGTCCTCAAGCGCTGGGGCCTGGAGAACGAGGCCGTCCCGACCTCCGAGATCAACCCGCCCGGCCTGCCCAAGACCGACAGCTGACGCCTCCCCGGCACCCCCCGGAGCGCATCCCTCACCACCCGTGCGGGATGCGCTCCAGCACGCCGCCCGCGAACACGTCGTACAGCGGCAGCGACTCCAGGTGCACGTAGCCGATGTGGCAGTCGCAGCTCCCCAACGGGCACGCCCGCGGCCGCAGTTGGTCCCGGTACGAGTCGTCGTACAGGTTGCCCAGCGGCGGCCGGACGAAGTGGCAGCGGCGCACCGTGCCGTCCCCGTCCACCGACACCACGCTCTCCCCGGTCCGGCACGGCAGCCCCGCGCTGCGGTGCGGGTGGCGGCTGTAGCCGAACAGCGGGTCCAGCTCCGCCCACCCGGCCGCCTCGGCGTCGGTGTACGTCAGCCCGTCGGCCGCGTTCACCCACAGGTAGACGCCCGCCGGCAGCGCCGCGCGCAGCCGCCGGGCCGCCGCCAGGTGCTCCGGCTGCCCGACCACGCCGACGCTGAACCGCACGCCCAGCGCGGTGAGTTCGGCGCACTTGGCGAGGAAGCGCCGCTCGCTCACCTGCCCCGGGTGGTACGTCACCCAGAGCGCCAGCTTCGCGCGGTCCGCCTCGGCCAGCCAGCCCGTCCGGCAGCTCGCGTTGGTCTGGATCGCCACCCGCTCCAGGTGCGGCAGCCGGCTCAGCTCCACCATCGCCCGCCGGTACCAGCTGCGCACCAGCCCCTCGCCCCACGGCGTGAACAGCACCGACAGCCGGCCGTGCCGGTACGCCGCCGCCCAGGCCGTGAACCGCTCCAGCGCCGCCCGGTCGGCGCGCAGCAGCTCCGGGGTGTCCCGCCGCTTGGCGAACGGGCAGTACGGGCAGTCGTAGTCGCAGGAGGACAGCGGGCCCCGGTACAGGATCGTCAACTCGCTCGTACGGTCGGTCACTTCGCCTCGTACTCCGCCATGTTGGCCCGCACCCCGGCCGAGAACAGCCGCGGCCCCACCGCGTCCGACCAGGCCAGGCCCTCCGGGCTCAGCAGCAGCCGCGCCGGGTCGTCCGCCGCCAGCCAGCCGCGGGCGGCGAACTCGGCCAGCTCGGCCGGGAAGTCCAGCTCCGGGGTACTGCCGAAGCGCTCCCGGTAGGCCGCCAGGTCGACGCCCTCGCCCTGGAGCAGCGACTGCACCAGGTGGCGGCGGCGGGTCTCCTCGTCCGTCATCACCCAGCCCAGCTCGGCCCGGGAGAAGTCCGACGCGGCCACGTAGTCGTCGATGATCCGGCGCACCTCGCGGGCGTCCACCGCGTAGTCGAAGGAGTAGTGCAGCCGCGAGGTGTACGAGCGGGCCCCGCAGCCCAGGCCCACCATGCCGTCGGTCTGGCAGGCGTACTCGCCCGCGCTCGCGCTCGCGGCGCCGGTCCGGCGGAACATCCGCATCGACACCTGCCGGTACCCCTCGGCCAGCAGGTGGTCGCGGCCCGCCCGGTACAGCGCCAGCCGCCGGGCGTCCCAGGCGGGGTTCGCCGCGGTCCCCGCGTGCCGGCCCAGGCCGGTCAGCGGGCGGACGTACAGCGGGTACAGGTACAGCTCCTCCGGCCGCCAGGCCAGCGCCGCGTCCAGGGACGCGATCCAGCTGGCCGGCGTCTGGCCGTCGATGCCGTAGATCAGGTCGATGTTCAGCACCGGGAACCCGGCGTCCCGCACCCGGCCCAGCGCCGCCTCCACCGCCGCCCGCTTCTGCGGGCGCACCGCGGCCCGCGCCTCCCCGTCCAGGAAGGACTGCACGCCCAGGCTCAGCCGGGTCGTCCCGCGCTCGGCCAGCACCCGCAGCCGGTCGGCCGTCGCGGTGTCCGGCGACGCCTCCACCGACAGCGGGACCGCCCGCAGGTCCGCGCCCGTCCCCGACTCGGCGATGTCGCAGAGCCGTTCCAGCTCGGCCGCGGTCAGGTAGGTCGGCGTCCCGCCGCCGAAGGCCGCCAGCGCGAACCGGGCCTCCGGCGCCAGCGCCTCCCGCACCTGCCGGGCCTGCCGCTCCAGCGCGTCCAGGTAGGCGGTGGTCAGCCCCTCCGGGCTGCCGATCCGGGTGAACAGGTTGCAGAACCCGCACCGCACCTCGCAGAACGGCACGTGCAGGTAGAGCGAGAGCGCGTCCTGCTTCTCGCCCCGCCACAGCTCCGCGAGCCGCGGGCGCTCCGGCAGCGGGCGGTAGGCCGTCTTGTGCGGGTACGCGTAGACGTAACTCTGGTACGGGGACTCGGTGCCGACGGTGGTGGCGGCGACGGTGCTCATCGGGGCTCCTGCGGGGTGGCCGGGAGGGTGAAGTGCGCGTAGGGGACGGTCCAGACCACCTCGTGGCCGATCCGGTGGCCGGTGTACCCGTCCTCGCCGTACGCGGTGCCGTGGTCCGAGCAGACGATCGCGAAGCACGGGCGCCGGGCGGTCATCGCCGCGAACAGCCGCCCGACGTGCGCGTCCACGTACTCCAGCGCGGCGGCGTGGGTGGCCCGGCTGTCCCCGTCCGCGCGGGTCGCCCCCGGCAGGTGGAACCAGTTCGGCTGGTGCAGCGCCGAGACGTTGACGAACAGGAACAGCGGCTGCCCGGGCGGCTGTTCGGCCGCCACCCGCTCGGCCACGGCCACCTGCGACTCGAAGGAGGTCGGCGACGGGACGCCCAGCTCCGGCGCCCAGTGGCTCTCCTGGAACAGGCCCGGCAGGACGGAGCCGAGCGGCCCCTGCTTGTTGAAGAACCCCACCCCGCCGACGCAGACCGTCCGGTACCCGGCCTGCGCCAGCCCCGTCGGCAGGTCGGGCGCGTCGAACACCCAGGTGCGCGGCTCGGTGCTCTCCGAACCCGCGAACCGCGCCGCGAACAGCCGCGGGTGCGGCCCGTCCGGCGAGGCGGGCGTCGGCAGGAACCCGGCCAGGATCGCCTGGTGCGCGGCGTACGTGAAACTCCCCGGCGAGTGCCGGCGCTCCCAACCGGTGGGCGGGAGCACCTTCGCCAGGTGGGGCAGCCGGCCGGCCGCGAGCAGCTCCGCGGCGACGTCGAAGCGCAGCGTGTCGAGGGTGACCAGCAGCAGGTCGTGCGAGCCGACCACCTCGTTCATGTCGGGGATCACCGCGCCTCCAGGATGCGGGGCAGGACGGCGGGCTCCCCTTCGCCCGCCGGAGGGCCGAACGCGTACGCCGGGGAGGCGAGTTGGGCCGCGTAGGTGTCGAGACCCGGGGCCGGTCCGTCGGGCAGGCCGGGGAGGTTCGGGAGCAGGTCGCCGAAGGCGTTGACCTCGCCGACCAGGGCGCGCCGCCAGCGGGCGTGCGGGAGGAGGTCGACGCCGACCATCGGGGAGCGGGGGAAGCAGCGCGCGGCGGCCTCCGCGGTGGCGAGCAGCCCGGGCCAGCGCTCCCCGGCGGCGGCCCGGACCGCCGCCGGCTCGCCGCGGACGCCGCCGAGGTGCAGGTTGGTCATCGGGTGCCGGCTGGTGCGGACCACCACGTGGGTGGCCCGGCCGCCGACCACCAGCACCCGCAGGTCCGCCGCCCGGCCGCCCTGCTCGGACTTCGGGACCCAGCGCTCGACGTGCAGCCCCTCGGGGGCGAGCCGGTCGACCAGCTCGGCGACCTCCGCCGCGGAGCGGTAGCGGCGCACCGCGAGCGAGTTGTGCAGCCCGTCCGGGGCGAGCTCCACCGAGGTGGTCGCCTGGACCCGGCCGCGCGGGCCGAACTCCAGGGCCACCACCCCGGAGGCGGACGAGCCGTGCACCGGCTTGAGGAACACCCGGCGCATCCCGGCGTCCGCCAGCCGCTCCCGCAACTCCCGCCAGGAGCCCGGGAGTCCGCCCGGCAGCGCGGGCGGCACCGGCACCCCGGCGGCGGCCAGCCGGGCGTGCGCGCGCCGCTTGTCGAACATGACGGCGATCTCGTCCGGATCGCCCAGCAGCCGCACCCCGGGCCGCTCGGCCAGGGCGCGCAGCGCCGCGGTGACGCCCGCGTACCAGGCGGGGCCGCCCTCGACCCGGGTCGGGGCGTAGCCCGCGCCGAGGACGGGGCCGCGCAGCAGCCGGTCGGCCGCCGGGTCCTCCCCGGGCGAGTCGATCCGGACCACCGCGCCGGGCGGCAGCTCGTACCGGCCGCGCAGCACGGCGGACCAGGGCAGCACGGCGGGCTCCGGCCGGCCGGCGGCGCGGGCCGCGGCGGCGAACAGGGTGGTCCGGCGGTGCCCGGGGGAGCCCAGGACGACCAGCTGGTGCGAGGTCACGTGCGCCGTCCCGCCTACTCGGAGATGGCGACGTAGCGCCAGTTGTCGCCCGGGTCCTCGGCGCCGGAGAGGTCGATCTCGACGCCGGGCAGGGCGTCCCGCAGGCGCTGCTGCATGCCCTCGGTGAGGTAGTGGTGGTGCAGGTCCAGGGTCTTCAGGTGGGTGAGCGGCTGGCCCTCCAGCAGCGCCCCCGCGCCCTCGTCGGTGAACGCGCCCATGGACAGCGACAGGCCGGTCAGCCGGGGCACCACGGGGGCCCGGGCGACCAGCGCGGCGATCTGGTCCTGGAACACCGAGTCCTGCAGGCCCAGGTACGTCAGCGCGGGCAGCTTGGTGCCGGACAGGAACGGGGCGAGGTCGTCCAGCGTCCAGTCGCCGCCGTAGTTGTCCACGCCGAGCCACAGCTCCAGCCGCTCCAGCGCCGGGAAGTCGCAGGCGCCGACCGCGCGGACGATGCTCGCGGGCAGGCCGCCGGACTCGAAGCGCAGCGCCTTCAGCGCCGCGTGCTCCACCGGCTGGAGGCCGAGCCGCTCGTTGTCCTCGTAGTCCTCGCCGGCGCCGCGCACCACCAGTTCCTCCAACCGCGGGAACGCCGCGAACACCGGGGTGATGTCGCACATCTGGATCCAGGAGATCTCGCACTCCTCGAAGGTGATGTCGCCCAGGAACAGGCCGCGCAGCGCGGGCAGCCGGTCGGCGGCGGCGAGGATCTGCGGCAGCGCCTTGGAGAGCGGCTCCGGCTCCTCCGGGAACCAGCGGCCGAGCACCAGCGCGGTGACCCGCTCCGGCTCGACGGTCTCCAGGAACTTCTGCCAGAGCTCGTCGAAGCCCTGCTCGTCGTCCCAGTCCAGGGCGATCCGCCAGGCGGTGGCGTCCGCCGCCGGCAGCTTCCCCTCCGCCGCGGCCGCCCGGAAGTCGGTCACCGGGAGGCCGTGGAACGCCTCGGCGTGCTCGTTGATGGTCATGCGCTGCTCCTCGTCGCTGGTCGCTGCTCGTCGTCCGTGGTGCTCGGCCGCCGTGCCGGTGGTGCTCGTGCGCGTGATGGCCGAGACCTGTCTACCAGCCGCCCGTGACGTTCACCCGCACGAAGGACCCGGCGGGAGCGGGGTTGTCGGTGGCGCGGCCTAGTTTTCCTGACGTGGCGTTCGGCAGCGGGCCGGACCCGACCACCGGGAGGCCCCGTGTACCGCCAGGGAGACGTACTGATCGTGCCGGTCGCGCAGAGCGCCGTGCCGGCCGCCGTCGCGCACATGGCCCGGCAGCCGAGGGACGCCCGCGGGCGGCTGGTGCTGGCCCTCGGCGAGGTCACCGGGCACGCCCACGCGGTGGTCGGCCCGGGCGAACTCGTCCGCGAGGGAGGCCCGTTCGGCTTCTCCTGGCTGCACCTGCCGGAGGGCGGCCGGGTGGTCCACGAGGAGCACGCCGCGATCGCCCTGCCCGGCGGCTGGTTCCGGGTGGTCCGCCAGCGCGAGTACACGCCGAACGCGGTCCGGGTGGTCGCCGACTGATCCCCCCGGGCCCCCGCCCGCGCGCGTACCCGCCACCGCACCCGACCCGCCACCCGCACCGCACGAGGACAGGAAACTGATGAGCAGCCAGCTGACGGGCCGACCGGCCGACCTCTCGGTGGCCCACTGGCGGGCCGTCGCCGCCGCGACCGGCCCCGCCGACCGGGCCACCGTGGAGCAGGCCGTCCGGGACGCCTACCGGGCCGCCGGCCTCGCCGAGCCCGCCGAGTTCCGCTGGTGCCCCTCGCCGCGCGCCGCCGTCGCCGAACTCCTTTCGCGCCGCGAGGAGTTCGGGGCGAGCGTGCGCGAGCAGGTGCGCACCGCCGCCTGGGAGCGGGCCCGCACCGCCGCCCTCGCCGCGCTCGGCCCCGGCGGCTGGGGCGAGCTGTGGGCCACCACCGGCGCCGAACTCGCCACCACCACCGCGCTGCCCGCCGAACGCGTCCGCGCCGCGCTGCTCGACCACTTCGCCCCCGAGCCCGAGCCGATCGACGACTGGACCGAGGCCCGCAAGCCCGAGAACCGGGCGGCCCGGCTGGCCGCCGCCGAACAGCGCGGCCGGGTCCGCCTGCTCCTGCTGGACGCGGTGGCCGGCCAGCACGACGCCGCCTGGCTCGCCGCCTTCGACACCGCCGGCACCGGCGACCCGGCGCTGGCCGCGCTGGCCGGCATCGCCCGCCAGACCGGCTGGTGGTGGCCGTACGAGCGCACCGTGCTGCTCAGCGAGCGCCCCGTCGCCCTGCACCGCGACGAGGCCGGCCGGCTCGACCGCGCCGACGGCCCCGCCCTCGCCTACGCCGACGGCTTCGCGCTGCACGCCTGGCGCGGCATGCCCGTCCCCGCCGACTTCCTCGACCGGCTGACCGGCCTCACCCCCGAGCGCATCCGCGCCGAGGACAACGCCGAGCTGCGCCGCGTCATGCTGGAGCACTTCGGCTACGACCGCTACCTGGCCGAGTCCGGCGCCGAACCGCTGCACCGGGACGAGACCGGCACCCTGTGGCGGATCCAGCTCCCGAACGACGAGCCGGTGGTGATGGTCGAGGTGCTCAACTCCACCCCCGAGCCGGACGGCACCCACCGCACCTACTACCTGCGCGTCCCGCCCGCCACCCGCACCGCGCGGGCCGGCGTCGCCTGGACGTTCGGCGTCGAGGAGGCCGAGTACCGCCCGCAGCGCGAGACCTGAGCGGCCGCCGGGCCGCCGTCACGGCTGCGGGCGGGCCGCCGTCGAAACTGCGGGCGGGCCGCTGTCAAGGGTGCGGGCCACCGAGCCGGTCCCCGCCCGAGCCCTCCGATCGGGAGGAATTCGCCGAATCGGAACCACTGTTCCGCAGGTGAGCGCCGCTGGTATACCTCGATGTCCCGGGGCGGGGGACCACCCGCCCCCGAGACGAATCAGGTGGTGACAGGCAGTGAAGCTCCTCCGTGTGGGCCCTGCGGGCGCGGAACGACCGGTCGTCCTCGCCCCCGACGGCACCGCCCGCGACCTCCGCCCCCTCACCCCCGACCTCGACGGCGTGTTCCTCGCCCGGTTCGACCCCGCGGCGCTCGACCCCGCCGACCTCCCCGTCACCGACCTCACCGGCGAACGGACCGGCCCGCCGGTCGCCCGCCCCGGCAAGATCGTCGGCATCGGCCTCAACTACCGCGACCACGCGGCCGAGGCCGGCGCCGCGATACCGGCCGAGCCGGTGGTCTTCCTCAAGCCCGCCAACACCCTGGTCGGCCCGCACGACCAGGTGCTCGTCCCGCGCGGCAGCCGGAAGACCGACTACGAGGTCGAACTCGCCGTCGTCATCGGCCGCACCGGCCGCTACCTCGACTCCGCGGCGGACGCCGCCGCGATCATCGCCGGCTACGCCGCCGCCAACGACGTCACCGAGCGCGCCTTCCAGCTCGACCGCGGCGGCCAGTGGGACAAGGGCAAGTCCGCCGAGACCTTCACCCCGCTGGGCCCCTGGCTGGTCACCCCCGACGAACTCGGCGACCCCCAGGCGCTCGGCCTGCGGCTCTGGGTCAACGGCGAGCTCCGCCAGGACGGCAGCACCGCCGACATGATCTTCCCGGTCCACGAGACGGTCCGCTACCTCACCCACTTCATGCGCCTCGACCCCGGCGACGTCGTCATCACCGGCACCCCCGCCGGCGTCACCCTCGGCCGCCCCGGCACGCCCTTCCTGCGCCCCGGCGACCGGCTCGCCCTCGAAGTCACCGGCCTGGGCCGCCAGGAGACCACCCTCGGCCAGGCGTAGGGGCCCCGCCGGGGCCCGAACACCGGCCCCTCCTACAGCCCCAGGTCGCGCAACCGCGCGATGAGCACGCCCGCCGGGCTGTCCGCCGTCTCCAGCTCCAGCCAGCCGTGCAGCACCTCCGCGGTCTGGTCGTCGCGGATCGCGGTGGCCGCGGCCATCACCACGAACTGGTCGACCAGCCAGGCGCAGAGCGAGTCGGCCGGGATCTGCCGGCCCTCGTCGAGCCAGCTGATCGCCGAGGCCTCGACCACCGAGATCCAGGAGCGCACCAGCAGGGTGAGCCGGGGCCCGGCCTCCCGGACGCCGAGGTGGCGCAGGGTGCGCCTCAGCGCCGCGCGGCGGACGTCGTCGACGATCGCCGAGGTGCGCGCGGTCTCCACGACCGAGCCGCCGCGCAGCAGCGCGCCGTAGCCGGCGGCGTGCTGGTCGACGAAGTCGAAGTAGCGGTGCAGGACGGCGCCGAGCTGCCGGGTGGGGGTGCCGTCGGCGGGCTCGACGGTGAAGCGGGTGGTGAGTTCGGCGGCGGCGCTGCGCAGCGCCGCCTCGTACAGCTGCTGCTTGCCGCCGGCGAAGTACCGGTAGACGAGCGGCCGGGAGGCGCCCGCGGCCTCGGCGACGTCGTCGAGGGAGACCTCCTCGGGCGGGCGGGCGGCGAAGAGTTCGAGGGCGACGGCGATGAGCTGGTCGCGCCGTTGCTGGACGGGCAGTCGCCGGTAGGCGGCGCGGCGGGGCCGCTCCGCGGCGGGGGAGTCGTCGACGGGCTCCTCGACGGGGGAGGGGGTCGCTGCCATGCGTGCCAGGGTAGACCTCGGGCGGGTCGGCGGACCCCCTCCGCACGGCCGCGACCGGCGGGTCCCCGCCGGGCGGGGCGCGGGGCGCGGCCGCAGACTGTGACCAGGTGCGGGTGGAGCGCGACGAGGAGCGGCCGGTGCGGTGGGTGCGGGCGGCGGGTCGGTGGGTCGGGAAGTCCCCGGGGACGTACGTGTGGCTGCTGCTGCTCGCGTTCACCAGTTTCGTGGTGGCCCGGATGGACCCGGCGACGCTGGACTACTTCCTGCAGAAACGCTCCACCAACCTGCACCAGCTCTCCTCGCACCCGGTGCACGCCCTGCTGGCCAGCCTGATCTGGACCGAGCAGGCGAACTTCCTGTTCTACTTCGTGGTCTTCCACGTCTTCCACGTGCCGGCCGAGCGCTGGCTCGGCACCCGCCGCTGGCTGACCGTCGCGCTGACCGCGCACGTGCTGGCGACCTTCGTCAGCGAGGGCGCGGTCGCCTGGGGCGTGCGCCACCACGTGCTGCCGGCGAACATGTCGACCACGGTGGACGTCGGCGTGTCGTACGCGCTGGCCGGGGTGGAGGGCGTGCTGACGTACGCGCTGGCCGGGGCGTGGCGCTGGGTGTACGGGTGCGGGCTGGTCGTCTTCTACCTGGTGCCGCTGCTGGTCTCGCACACGTTCACCGACCTGGGGCACTTCTGCTCGGTGCTGATCGGCCTCGCCTTCCGCCCGATCACCCGGGGCCGGCCGACCTGGGACCCGCGGCGCGGCGTCCGGCGCCCGGACCCCGTCCGGGGGTGACGACGCCGATACCTGACAGGGGTTGAATTCGCCTGCGGCTACGACAGGATGGCCGGATGGCTCATGAACTGAACACCCCTCACCCGAGCGGCCCCACCCCGCGCCGACTCGCCGACTCCTACGTCCACGCGCTCGCCGAGGCCGACCCGCTGACCGCGGTGTACCTCGGCCTCAACCCGGAGGACGACCGGCTGACCGACCTGTCCTCCGAGGGCATCGAGGCGACCGCCGAACTCGCCCGCCGTACCCTGGCCGCCCTGGACGCGCTGGAGGCGTCCGGCCCGGTCGAGGACGAGGCCGAACGCCGCTGCGCCCGGCTGCTGCGCGAGCGGCTGACCGCCGAACTGGCCGTCCACGACGCGGGCGAGGGCTACCGCAGCGTCCGCAACCTGGGCTCGCCGGTGCACAACACCCGCGAGGTGTTCACCCTGCTGCCCACCGACACCGACGAGGACTGGCAGCGGCTGGGCCGCCGGCTGGCCCGCTTCCCGCTGGCGATGGCCCAGTACCGGCAGAGCCTGGAGGAGGGCGTCCGGCGCGGCCTGCTGTCGGCGCCGCGCCAGGTCGAGACGCTGGTCGGCCAGCTCGGCGAGTGGATCGAGGGCGAGCTGCCCGGCGGCTGGTTCGGCGAACTGGTCTCCACCGCCCCCGCCCACCTGCGCGAGCCGCTGACCGCCACCGCCGTCGAGGCCACCGCCTCGCTCGCCGACCTGCGCGACTGGATGCGCGACGTGTACGGCCCGGCCGCCCAGGGCACCCCCGACGCGGTCGGCCGGGAGCGCTACACCCGCTGGGTGCGGTACTGGACGGGCGCCGAGCTCGACCTGGACGAGGCGTACCGCTGGGCCTGGGGGCAGTTCCACGACCTGGACGCCCAGATGCGGGTCGAGGCGGAGAAGGTCCGCCCCGGGCAGACCCCGATGCGGGCCATGAAGTGGCTGGAGACCGAGGGCCCGGCGATCCGCGGCGAGCAGCAGGTGCAGGAGTACCTGCAGGACCTGATGGACCGGGCCATCGAGGACCTCCAGGGCGTGCACTTCGACCTGGCCGAGCCGCTGCTGAAGGTGGAGGCGCGGATCGCCCCGCCCGGCAGCGCCGCCGCCCCCTACTACACCCAGCCCTCGCTGGACTTCTCCCGCCCCGGCCGGACCTGGCTGCCCACCCTGGGCCGGGAGGCGTTCCCGGAGTGGGACCTGATCTCCACCTGGTACCACGAGGGCGTCCCGGGCCACCACCTGCAGCTCGCGCAGTGGACGTACGTCGCGGACCGGCTCTCCACCTACCAGGTCACCCTGGGCGGGGTCAGCGCCAACATGGAGGGCTGGGCGCTGTACGCCGAGCGCCTGATGGACGAGCTCGGCTACCTGACCGACCCGGGCCACCGCCTGGGCTACCTGAACGCCCAGATGATGCGGGCGCTGCGGGTGATCGTCGACATCGGCATGCACGCCGAGCTGGACTTCCCCGCCGACTCGCCGTTCGCCCCGGGCGAGCCGATGCGGCCCGAGCGGGCCCGGGAGTTCTTCGGCGCCTACTGCGGCCTGTCCGCGGACTTCCTGGACAGCGAGCTGGTGCGCTACCTCGGCCTGCCCGGCCAGGCGATCGGCTACAAGCTCGGCGAGCGGGCCTGGCTGCGCGGCCGGGCCGCGGCCCGGGCGGCCGCCGAGGCGCGCGGCGCGGAGTTCGACCTCAAGGGCTGGCACATGGCGGCGCTGTCCCAGGGCTCGCTTGGCCTGGACGACCTGGTCACCGAGCTGGGCGCGCTGTAGCGCCGTCGCACGGACACGCGGACAGAAGCCGTGTCCCGGGTGGCCGATGCGGCCGGGCACCCGGGACGCCGTCCCCCTCGCGGGCCGTCCCAAATCTTGACAAGCACGACAATTCGCCTTGCCGCCGTCCCGTCGCGGGGTTTCCCTGGGAGGAGCGCCGTACGCGCCCAGCCCCACTCCCGATCGGCGGAAGGCGGCCCACGGTGACCTCCCGGAACGCCCCCGAAACCCCAGCGGCGGACCCGCGCCGCTGGTGGGCCCTGGCGGTCATCGCCATCGCCCAGCTGATGATCGTCCTCGACGCGACGATCGTGAACATCGCCCTCCCGTCCGCGCAGCACGACCTGGACATCTCCAACGGCAACCGGCAGTGGGTGATCACCGCCTACACGCTGGCCTTCGGCGGACTGCTGCTGCTCGGCGGCCGGATCGGCGACCTCTTCGGCCGCAAACGCACCTTCATCGTCGGACTGCTCGGCTTCGCCGCGGCCTCCTGCCTCGGCGGCTTCGCCACCAGCGGCGGCATGCTGTTCATCGCCCGCGCCCTCCAGGGCGCCTTCGGCGCGCTGCTCGCCCCGTCCGCCCTGGCCCTGCTGTCGATCACCTTCCGCGACCCGCGCGAGCGGGCCACCGCGTTCGGCGTGTTCGGCGCGCTCGCGGGCGGCGGCGCGGCGATCGGCCTGATCACCGGCGGACTGCTCACCGAGTACCTCGACTGGCGCTGGTGCCTGTACGTGAACGGCCCGATCGCCCTGATCACCGCGCTCGCCGCCTTCCGGCTGCTGCGCCGCGACCACATCGACCGCTCCCACCGGGTCCGGCTCGACCTGCCGGGCGCCGTGTTCGGCTGCGGCGGACTGCTGCTGATCGTCTACGGCACCTCCGAGGCGGTCAGCCGGGGCTGGAGCGACTGGCTGGTGCTCACCGCGCTCTGCGTGGGCGCCGCCCTGCTGGTGGTCTTCGCCCAGGTCGAGCGCCGCACCCCGCACGCGCTGCTGCCGATGCACCTGGTCCGGGACCGCAACCGGTCCGGCGGCGCGCTCTCGGTCGGCCTCGCGGTGATCGCCATGTACGGCCTGTTCCTGTTCCTGACCTACTACCTCCAGGTCATCAAGGGGTACTCGCCGATCCGGGCCGGCGTCTCCTTCCTCCCGATGACCGCCGCGATCGTGGTCAGCTCCGCCGGACTCGGCTCCCGGCTGATGACCCGGGTCCCCACCCGCGCGCTGATGGTCCCCGGACTGCTGCTCGGCGCCGGCGGCATGGCCTGGCTCACCCAGCTCCAGGTCGACAGCCCCTACACCACCCTGGTGCTGCCCGCCGAAGTGCTGCTCGGCTTCGGGCTCGGCCTGGTCTTCATGCCCGCCATCAGCCTGGCCACCCTCGGCGTCGCCCCGGAGGAGACCGGCGCGGCCTCCGCCATCATCAACAGCGCCCAGCAGGTCGGCGGCTCGATCGGCACCGCGCTGCTCAACACCATCGCCGCCAGCGCCACCGCCACCTACCTGGCCGCCCGCAACCCCACCGACCCGCTGGTCCAGGCCCAGGGCGCGGTGCACGGCTACGCCGTCGCCACCACCGTCGCGATGGGCATCCTGCTGCTCGCCGCGGTGGTCGCCTTCCTGATGATCAACCACCGCCCCGCCCCCGGCGAGGCCGAGGGCGAGGGCGCCGCGGCCGAGGCCCGGGCGGTGGTCTGACCCGCCCGGACGGACGCACCGACGGGTGACGGGCCCGCCCCGGACGGGTGGCGGGCCCTCCCGGACGGGTGGCGGGCGGCCGGAAATCTCACCGGGCTCCCAGGCGGCACTGACGGCTTTCCCAGCTCCGCGGCGGATATTGGAGGCCGGAGCGGGCACACGCGCACCGCCATGACCAGTACCGGCCGGAACGGGGCACCCGATGGGACGACACACCAGGCAGGACGGACGGCGCCCGCTGCGGTCGGCCGCCCTCACCTCGGTCCTCGCCGTCGGCGTCGTCGGCGCGATGGCCACCGCCGGGGTCTTCACCGTCCACCTGCGCCACCCCGGACGGCCCAGCACCGACACCGTGGCGATGACCGCCCCGGCGCCCGCCGCCACCGCCGCGCCCTCGTCGGCCCCGACGCCGACGCCGGCCCCCGCGGCCACGCCCGCCGCGGCGTCCGACCCCGCGGCCGGCGGCCCCGACACCGTGCAGCAGGCCGCCCCCGTCACCGCCCCCACCCTGCTCGCCCCGCCCGCCGCGCCGTCGGACACCGCCCCCGGCACCACTGCGACCGCCCCCGACGACGCCGAGTCCCGCCGGGTCGGCGCCCTGTTCTCCGGCCCGACCGGCCCCGGCCACCACTTCTGCACCGCCAGCGTCATCGACAGCCCCGGCCGCGACCTGATCCTCACCGCCGCGCACTGCCTCTCCTCCGCGAACGGCGTCACCTTCGTCCCCGGCTACCGCGACGGCCTTGCCCCGTACGGCAGTTGGCAGGTCACCGAGGTGTACACCGCGGACGGCTGGCGCAACGGCGGCGACCCGGACGAGGACTTCGCGATCCTCGCCGTCGCCCCCCGGGACGGCCGCCTGATCGAGGACGTGCTCGGCGGCAACCCGCTCGGCACCGACGCCTCCTGGACCGCCCAGGTCCGCCTCTACGGCTACCCCGCCGGTGCCGAACTCCCCCGCCTGTGCACCAACACCACCAGTCGGCAGGACACCTACCAGCGCCGCATCGACTGCCCCTCCTTCCCCGGCGGCACCAGCGGCGGCCCCTTCGTCGACACCGCCACCGGCCGGGTCATCGGCGTCATCGGCGGCTACCAGCAGGGCGGCGACACCGAGGACACCTCCTACAGCGCCGCCTTCGACCACACCGTCGCCGAACTCCTCGCCGAGGCGAGCTGACCGGGCGGGCCGAACCGGCCGAACCGGCCGGACCGGCCGAACCGGCCGAACCGGGCCCGCCGCCCGGCCGCGCCGCTGTCCGCCGCCCCGCCCGGGAGGCGACAATGGGGCGTCGACGCACAGGCACGGGGGGAGGCGCGGTGTTCCGGCGCTGGTGGTTTCTCAAGGTCGCGGCGGCCGTCCCGGTGAGCCCCGCCGCACCGCCGACCCGGCGCGAGGAGCGGGCCCGCCGGGCGCTGCTGCTGGGGGAGTGGGAGGCGCTGCGGGAACGCCTGCGGGAGACCGCCGCCGAGCGGGTGACCGCCGCCGGGGCCGTCTTCCGGGCCGCCGAACTGGAGCTGGGCGGCGAGGAGTCGGCCGCCAGGCTGGCCTACCAGTGGGCGCTGGAGGCGTACGAGGCCGCGGGGCGGCTGCTCGACCAGGCCGGGGACGCGGACACCGACCTGCCGGACCTGGCCGCCGCGATCGTGCTGGCCGAGCAGGCCGTCGAACGGCTCGGCGCCGCGCACCTGCTGCACGCCGGGAAGCGCCCCGCCCCGCTCCAGGTGCGCTGCTACTGGAACCCGCTGCACGGCCCCGCCGAGATCCCGCTCGCGCCGGGCCGGGGCAGCAAGGTGCGGCGGCGCCGGCACCTGTCGCCCCGGGAGGCCGCCGCCGAGCGCCGCCCCGCCTGCCGCTCCTGCCGGGCCGCGATCCTCGCGGGCCAGACCCCGGACGTGCTGCCCGCGCTGCTGCCCGCGAAGGCCGCACCGGGCCGCAGGGGGCCGGTGCTGGTGCCCTACTTCGCCGTCCCCCGCCAGTGGTCGCCGTGGTCCACCACGGCCTGCGGCGCGTACGACCGCGGCGCCCCGGCGCTGGTGCTGCGCGGCGGGCACCGCCGGCCCGGGCCGCGCTGACGCCCCGTCAGGCCGCCGTCGCCGCGGCGAACCCGCCGCGGGAGCCGCCGTCGAGCAGGGCGGGCCAGTCGAGCGGGCCGGTGAGCGCGGCCGGGTCGGGCAGCGAGACGACGAGCGCGCCGCCGGCCCGCTCGACCTCGGCGCACCAGTGGGCGACGCCGTCGGTGCCGGAGGAGCCGCCCAGGGTGGGGAAGAGGCAGCCCGCGTCGCCGGGGCCGTCCAGCACGCACATGGTCGGGCTGGCGAACACCGACCAGCCGTCCAGTCCGGGCACCGCGCCGTCCGCGACCCGCAGCACCGGCAGCGCGCCGTGCACCGGGGCGCCGCCCAGCAGCAGGATCGGCGCGGACGCCCCGGACACGAGTCGGACCTGCTCAGCGGAGATCATCACCCCGGTACCCTGCCACACCCCGGCGGCCGGCCCCGTGCCGGAAGCCCGCGGGCGGGGCGGGAGTTCAGCGCCGCGCGCGCTCCTCGGCGGCCGGCCGCCCGACCTCGGCCAGGAACCGCTCCGGGACTTCGCCGGTGGCCCGCAGGTGCGCCCGCTCCCCGGACGGAAGCCGCCGGGCTCCCCGCCAGTGCGGCCTCCCGCCCGCGCCTGCCGCCCCGGAAGGCGAACAGCGCGGTCGGCCGGCCGACCGCCCCGGGCCCGGCCGCCGTCCGGCCCGACTCGCCCCGGACGGCCAGCCGGCACAGCCGTTCGTCCGGCAGGTTCGGGACGGGCTCCGTCCTGGTCACTGCGCCACCCCCTCGGTCTCCGGCCGTGCGCTCGCGCGGCCGGACCGGCGGGGAGCCCGGCGGCTGCCGTCCGGGGGGGCACCGGGGCAGCCCGGGGACAGCGGAAAGGCCCAAGTCCGTTGGACTTGAGCCTTGTTCGACACTTCCTGCGAAGTGCCCCCGGTAGGATTCGAACCTACGCACCCGCCTCCGGAGGGCGGAGAGTGGCCACCTGCGCTGACCTGGCCTTACGCCGCCTGGGGTTCCACCCTAGGCCGAACCGTAGCCAACCGCTCTTGCCCGTGGTTCCCCGTTCAATCGGGCATGGCTGGGGGCACGACACTCAGGTGGTTTGGCGATGTTCTGCGTTGTGAACTTGATCGGGAGTGCAGCCGCCGTCACATTGTCGACCTGATGCACGCCCCACCACCTTCTTGGTGCCAGCCTCCACTTGGAACCTGCCGTACTCTGTCCGGCCACAGTTTGCACAGGTTCCTACTGGTCTCCAAACGTCCTCAACATCGGTACTGGCCATATCTCAACGCTATGACGGGTTGCTGAACGCTGCCTGCTGGCACAGTTCGGGCTGAGCGGGTGGTTCCCTCCTCGACCGGGCAGCTTCGCCGCACCCGGGTTCTCCAGGGGCCGCCAAGGCTCACCGGGTGACGCTTGCGCTTGGCCTTGGCGGCCCCTGGAGGTTCCGGGTACGCCCTTGGGTGGCCGGTCGAGGAGGGGGCCTCCCGCGACCCGTCCACGATGAACCACATCGAGGCCGCACCTGTGCGCATGTCCTCGGTCCCCTCCGAGGAGGGCCGGGGTTTGGGGCAGCGCCCCATTGCTCTGACGCCCGCTGGTCCTCTGGCGGACTCTCACTTCTCGGCATCCCTGGCGGCACGCTCGCGTGCGCGGCTGGCCGCCGCCGGCGCGGGGCGAAGACAGGAGCGGAGGCGAGCGGCCAGGGCCGCGCGCTGGCGCGCTGTGCGCGCCTTGATGAAGTAGCGAAACTCGTAACCAGCTCTCCCACCCCCTGAACCTCTCCTCCCCGCCGTTGGGTTCGGCGTGGTGCTTCGCTTGGGCTACCGCGCCTCGTTCTTCGCGTCGTAGGTCCAGCCGCTGCCCGTGCCTCGGTATTCAGAGACGGGGATGGGCTCCACTCCCGGCCGCATACGAGCGGTGTAGAGGGTGCCCTCCAAATGGTCGATCTCGTGGGCGACGAGACGGGCTACGGCGTTCTCGAAGATCGTGATCCGGTGTTGGCCGTCAACATCCTGGTGCGCAACGGTGATGCTTCGAGGCCGAGGGACCATGCCACGCACGTCGAAGAAGCTCCAGCAACCTTCGTACTGCTCGTCGGCCTCAGCGGACTCCTCGATCACCTTGGGATTGAGCAACGTGAGGGTCTCACCGTCAGCGGTGCGGACGATGGCTGCTGCCCGGTCGATTCCGAGCTGCGGAGCCGCGACACCCATGCCCTTGCTGAACACGTGGATTTCCGCTGCGCGCTCCGCTGCGGCGTTCAGCTCCGCTACGACCCGCCGAACGTCTTCGGCTTCCGCCGGCAGATCGAAGGCTCGGGCCTGACCGGTCAGGATCGGATCTCCCGCCTGGACAACACCGATCGACCGCATCTTTTCGCTGGCGCTGGTGGTGGTCATGGCCGGGCTGTTCTCCTCGGTGTTCGGGCGGGCGCGAAACTTCCACTCCAGTCGATACCTCGCGTGGAGCGGTGGGTCCTCTGTGGTCCAGGAGAAGGTACGCCGGTCCTGGGCGACGTCCTGGTGAATCGCGGTTCGGAACGGGAAGGCAGCCGCGGTCATGGTGGTCTCAGTCCCCCAGACCGCCGGGTCGAGTTCAGCGGGGAAGTCGAGCCGGACGCTCAGCCGCTCAGTGGGAAGTCTGACTGCCCGCTGGAACCACGTTCCCCACTTCTCGTCACCGACGGTGTACGAGTACTCGATCCAGGTGCTTTCCCCTGGATAGAGCGGGTAGCGGCCGTAATCGCTCTCGAACAGCAGCCACAGCTCCTTGAAGGCGTCCCGGTCGTGCTGAACCCTCCAGCCGATGGGTTCGTTGCCTACCTTCGCGCTGAGGTCGATCTCTTCCCACGTCAATGGGTTCTCGCGGTAGAGACGGTTCGAGCGCTCCGGGTTCCCTGGGAAGCGGTCGACGGAAATTCGGATCAGATACCGGGTGATCGGGTCCGAGCTGGCGTTGTAGAGCCACCGGCGCTGAGTCGCGCGATAGCTCCGGCCGTCGTAGTACAGCTCGGCGTCGTCGTGCTTGACGATCAGGCTTGTCGGTTGGCTGTCACCGGCCGAAGGCTCGAGCGCTGCCGGATGGGGCATCGCCGATTCGAGTCGTCCCTGTGCTTCGGCCTCAGTGAACGCCCGATGGAGTGCGCCGCCGGCCTGGAGCACCCGGTCTGCCTGTTCGGCAAACGACGCTGACGGCCGCTGCTGGCCGCTCTCGACCTTCGAGACGTAGGACGGTGTGTAACCCACCAGCTTCGCCAAGGCGGACTGCGACTTACCTCGTACGTCCCGCCAACGCTTCAACTCAGCGATGAACGGCTCATTTCCTGGCGTCTCGCTTGGCATCGCGCCCCCTGCGGTTGTGCCTGTGAGTGATCTATGAGTGATCGTGTCTCAGCCTGTAGACACTGCTCCAACGTGCGCTTCACTGACCGTATCTGAACGGAAGTAACCGGACCCGAAGACAGTCAGCAGTCGCAGAACGGGAGGAACGAAACAAGGACGCCAACGCGCCCAATCTACCCATCCAGAGATCATCAGGATTAGATCGACCAACTACTGCGACGAGGAACCAAATCAATCCTGAGCTTCGATCAGGCTCTCAAGGCGAGCTACCCGCTCCGCAAGGCTGCGGACGGTCGAGTCGAGTACCTCTAGGTGCCGGATGAGGGCTGCATAGTCAGGTGACCCTTGCGCCGAGGTCTCCGACTCTTCCGCATCCCAATCAGGAGCGTCTGCATCACTGACAAAGTATCCACGGTTGGGCACCGACACGACCAAGCCCTCATCGATGAGGATCTGCAAGGCACCCGACACCGTCACTGCAGTGACACCGAACCGGTTGGCGAGCTCTCTAAGCGACTGAAGCTTGTATCCCGCAAGCGGCTGACCATCAGCGATCTCCGCTCGGATGGCGTTTGCGATCTGCATCTTCTTTGAGATCGGAGCATCGGAAGAGATGGTCATGCTCCGAGCGTAGCCAATCAGGATGCCCTAGCACACCCTGATACACCACAGCCCTTGTGCACTATGTCGGCATAGTGCACCATAGGTCGTGCCGCCAAGCACGTGAAGCAGGGGACGGCGCTCATGCCGCCAAGCCGATGCGCCGTCCCCTTCGCCCCTCTCTCAAGGGAGCTCCATCATGCCTGCAACGCTGCTTCCCTCGCTCTTGCCCACTCAGCCCGCCCACCTCTGCCCGGCCTGCTTCGGGACGCTTCGGGTCGCCGACCCTGACGGCGCGTTGTCCGGCGCGGTCGGCCTGCTGGTGCCGTGCGACTGCGTGAGCCACCTGTACGGACAGGACGACCGGTGCCCGTGCCACATCGCGGTGTGGGGCGAGAACGACGGCCACACCGGCTGGGTGCCGATCCCGCCGGAGGAGTTCGAGGACGACGGCCCGTTCTTCCGCCCCTGCGCCGTCCACGCCCCGGCCCTGCTGCCCGTGCTGGCGGTGGCGGCATGAGCGCCCTGCTGTCCTGGTCCGAGCTGGACGAACCCCGCCGCGACCGCTGCCCCCGCTGCTCGACCCGCGTCCCGGCCTGGCGCTGGGTGCGCGCCGACGGACTGAGGGTCCTCACCCACGACGGCAACACCCTCTGCCCCGCCGACCCGACGTTCGGCACCCTCACCGGTCCCGAACTGGCCCCCACGGCAAGGCCGTTGGCGGTGGCCGCGTGACCCGCACACTGCCCGGCGGGGCGGACCGGCTCGCTGTCGCGGACCTGGCCCGCCTCGCCTCCCGGGGCGACCTGCCCAAGCTCGCCGAGCAGATCCGCCGCACCGGCGGCTGCGCGAACCCGATCCACCTCAAGGGCTTCCGCACCCTCACCCACGCCCCCACCGGCGCGGTGTGGCACCGCTACTCCACCGACCACGAGCCCGGCCACCGGTTGAAAGTCGCGTGCGGCAACCGCCGGGCCTCCCGCTGCCCGGCCTGCGCCCGCACCTACTCCGCTGACACCTTCCACCTGATCCGTGCCGGGCTCGCCGGAGACGACTCCAAGGGCGTCCCGGACACGGTGCGCCAGCACCCCCGTGTGTTCGCCACCCTCACCGCCCCCAGCTTCGGACCCGTGCACAACCGGCCCGACAAGGGCGTCTGCCGCTGTGGCTTCGCCCACCCGGCCGCCTCGCCGCTGCTGGGCACGCCGCTCGACCCCGAGACCTACGACTACGCCCACGCGGTGCTGTGGAACAACCACGCTCCCGACCTGTGGCGGCGCTTCACCATCTCCCTGCGCCGGGAAGTCGCCAAGCGGGCCGGGCTCACCCGCACCGAACTGCCCGAGCACGCCCGGATCTCGTACGGGAAGGTCGCCGAGTACCAGCGGCGCGGCGCCGTGCACTTCCACGCCGTGATCCGCCTCGACGGCCCCGAGGGTGCCGACAAGCCCCCGCCCTCCTGGGCCACCGTCGTGCTCCTAGACGACGCGATCCGGGCCGCCGCCCGCCGCGCCGGCGTCCCCGTCGGCGTCGCAGGCAACCAGCCTGCCCGCGTCCTCAAGTGGGGCACCCAGGTGGACGTCCGCCCGATCGGGGCCTTCGCTGCTGGGGAGATCTCGGAGCGGGCCGTTGCCTCCTACGTCGCCAAGTACGCCACCAAGAGTGCGGAGACCACCGAGACCGTTGACCGCCGCATCCTGGAGCGCCACGAACTCGACCGCCACCAACTCCCCACCCACACAAGGCGGTTGATCGAAGCCTGCTGGGACCTGGACGCGCTCTACCCTGAACGTCTCCTCGCCCACTGGTCGCACATGCTCGGCTTCCGGGGCCACTTCTCCTCCAAGTCCCCCACCTACTCCACCACCCTCGGCGCCCTGCGCCAGGTCCGCGCCGACTTCCGCGCCGAACAGGCCCGCGCCGACCTCCGCGAACGCCTCCTCGCCCAGGGACTCCCGGACCTGGACGACCTGCCCGAAGCCGAAACCCTCGTCGTCGCCCACTGGGCCTTCGCCGGAGCGGGCAACTCCCCGGGCGAGTCCATGCTTGCCGCCTCGATCGCCCGGGACCTGAACGAACGCCGCACCACAGACCGACAGGAAATGCGCGCACAGCTCGCGCGAGAAGAAGGGGAAGCAGCATGGACCGTTTGCTGAGTGTGGGGGAGGTGGCGGAGCGGCTCGGTACTACCGACCGGTTCCCGCGCCGCCTGATCGAGGAACGCCGGATCGCCTTCGTGAAGGTCGGCCGCCACGTCCGTATCCCGGAGACGGCCCTCGCCGCCTTCGTGGCGGCAAACACCGTCCAGCCGGTCACCCGGTCCCGTCGACTGCGGGCGGTGGCCTGATGGCTGGCAAGAAGCGCTTCGGGTCAGTTCGGCAGCTCCCGTCCGGCCGCTGGCAGGTCCGCTACCGCGACCCGGCGACCGGACTCCGGCGGCCCGACGAGAAGACCTACCCCACCAAGACCGACGCCGAGATCAGGCTCAGCCAGCTCGAAGCCGACATCACCCGGGGCAAGTGGGTCGATCCGGATGCCGGGAAGACCAACTTCGGCGAGTACGCGGATACCTGGCTCAAGGAGCGGGGCCTCGCCGATCGGACGCTGGAGCGGTACGAGGGCGTTCTCCGGCTCTACATCAAGCCGACCTTCGGCGCGGGCTTCGTCGGCGAGATCACCACTGCCAAGGTGCGCTCCTGGCGCGCGAAGCTCCTGGAGGCCAAAGTGGGCGGCGCGACCGTCGCCAAGTCCTACCGGGTGCTGCGGGCTGTCCTGAACACCGCTGTGGACGACGAGCTGATCGACCGCAACCCGTGCCGGATTCCCGGGGCTGACAAGGAGGACTCCGCCGAACGGCCGGTCCTGACCATCGAAGAGGTCTACGGCATCGCCGACGCGATCGAGCCCCGCTATCGGGCGCTGGTCCTGATGGCGGCCTTCTCCACCCTGCGTTTCGGCGAGTTCGCCGCACTCCAGCGCCGGGATATCGATCTGGAGCTGGGCATTGTCCGGGTCCGCCGGGCCCAGGCCGAACTCCAGACGGGCCAGCTCAAGGTGAAGCGGCCCAAGAGCGAAGCGGGCGTCCGTCCAGTGGCCTTCCCCGCCTCGATCGTCGGCGAGTTGACAGAGCACCTGCGCTGGTTCGGCGAGCCCGGCTCGGCCGGCCGGGTCTTCGTCGGCCCCCGTGGCGGCCGTCTGCGGCGCAGCAACTTCCACGACGTCTGGACGGCAGCCCTGGACAAGTCGGGCCTCGACTTCGCCCATGTGCTGGAGGAGACCGGGGCCGACAGCGTGCGCTTCCACGACCTGCGGCACACCGGGAACAACCTGGCGGCTGACACCGGGGCCAGCACCCGCGAACTCATGCACCGGATGGGGCACTCCACCATGGACGCGGCGCTGCGCTACCAGCACATGCGCGGCGATCGGGACCGCCTGATCGCCAAGGGCATGGACGACGCGATCAAGAAATCGGGGATCAAGCCCAAGAAGCCTCGCGGCCGGCGGAAGCCCCCGGAAGACCCCAAGGGCACGGCTGGGGCACGCGACTGAACCGAACCTGAACGCAACGAAGGCCCGGGTCTGCGGAACGATTCCGCTGACCTGGGCCTTTGCCTCATTTGCACACTGGTGCCCCCGGTAGGATTCGAACCTACGCACCCGCCTCCGGAGGGCGGTGCTCTATCCCCTGAGCTACGGGGGCCTTGGGCTGACCTCGCGGTGCTGCCCGGCCTGACGGGGAAAACACTACCAGGGAAACTCCGTGCTCCGTGCACGGGTTTCCCCGGCCCGGTCGGGCGCCGCCCCGACGCCCCGTCAGCGGGTGACCGGCAAGTAGCCGAAAGGCCGGACGCGAAGGGCGGGGCGCGGCTACCCTCGGTGAGGTGGCGGCGACGTCGGGGCGGGTCCTCGTGGTGGACGACAGCGAGGTGATCCGCCAGTTGATCAGGGTCAACCTGGAGCTGGAGGGCTTCGAGGTGGTGACCGCCGCCGACGGTGCCGAGTGCCTGGAGGTGGTCGGCCGGGTCGCGCCGGACGTGGTCACGCTGGACGTGGTGATGCCCCGGCTGGACGGTCTGCGCACCGCGGCCCGGCTGCGCGCGGCGCGGGAGACCGCGCACCTGCCGATAGCGATCGTGAGCGCCTGCACGCCGGCCGACCTGGAGCGCGGCGAGTCGGTCGGGGTGGACGGCTACCTGGCCAAGCCCTTCGACCCGGTGGAGCTGGTCGCGCTGGTGCGGCGGCTGCGGGCGGCGGCGGCCGGTCGGCGGCGGTTCGCCTACGACTTCGGGGGACAGGCGCAGGCGCTCGCGCAAACCTGCCGCGATTCCGCCCTGAGCGAACAGGCGCAGGAACTCGTCCGGCCGGAGGAGCCCCACCCGTGAGATGTGCCCGCCAGCGGTGACGTCCGACGAGACGAAGCACGCCCGGCGGCGCGGCGCGGCCCGCCGCGGGCAAACCGAGTGGCGGCCGGGTCCCCCCTCTCGCCTACGCTTGGCACCGTGACACCCGCAGAACTCTCCCAGGCAGTCCAGGCCGCCGTCAGCGCCGCCGCCCAGGCCGGCGAGCTGACCGTCGACGTGCCCGCGCACGTCACGGTCGAGCGGCCCAAGAACAGGGACCACGGCGACTACGCCACCAACGTGGCCCTCCAGCTCGCGAAGCCGGCCGGCAAGCCGCCGCGAGCCGTCGCGGAGGTCCTGGCCGGGCGGCTGCGAGAGATCGCCGGCGTCGCGAAGGTCGACATCGCCGGTCCGGGCTTCCTGAACATCACGCTGGACGCCGCCACCCAGGGCGAGCTGGCGCGCACCATCGTCGAGGCCGGCGAGGCGTACGGCCGCAACGAGGCGCTCAAGGGCCTGCGGATCAACCTGGAGTTCGTCTCGGCGAACCCGACCGGCCCGATCCACATCGGCGGCGTCCGCTGGGCCGCCGTCGGCGACTCGCTGGCCCGGGTGCTCAAGGCCACCGGCGCCGAGGTGTCCACCGAGTACTACCTGAACGACGCCGGCGTGCAGATCACCAAGTTCGCCACGTCGCTGAAGGCCGCCGCCAACGGGCAGCCCGTCCCCGAGGACGGCTACGTCGGCGAGTACATCTCCGACATCGCCAAGGCCGTCACCGACGGCGTCCCCGGCATCCTCGACCTGCCCGAGGTCGAGCAGCTCCAGGTGTTCCGCACCGAGGGCCTCAAGCTGATGGTCGCCGAGATCCAGCGCTCGATGGCCGAGTTCGGCGTGCACTTCGACACCTGGTTCTCCGAGCAGACGCTGCACGACTCCGGCGCGGTCGAGAAGGCCATCGAGCGGCTCCGCGAGCAGGGCCACGTCTTCGACCGGGAGGGCGCGATCTGGCTGCGCACCACCGACTTCGGCGACGACAAGGACCGCGTCCTGATCAAGGCCGACGGCGAGACCACCTACTTCGCCGCCGACGCCGCCTACTACCTGAGCAAGCGGGACCGCGGCGCGGAGGTCTCGGTCTACATGCTCGGCGCGGACCACCACGGCTACGTCAACCGCCTCAAGGCCATCGCGGCCTGCGCGGGCGACGACATGGACCGCAACATCGAGGTGATGATCGGCCAGTTCGTGAAGATGCTGCGCGACGGCAAGGAGGTCCGGCTCTCCAAGCGCGCGGGCAACATCATCACGATCGACGACGTGATCGACTGGATCGGCGTGGACGCGGCCCGCTACATGCTGGTGCGGCAGTCCACCGACTCCACCATCACCATCGACATCGACCTGGTGACCAGCACCTCCCGGGAGAACCCGGTCTACTACGTGCAGTACGCGCACGCCCGGATGTGCTCGGTGCAGCGCAACGCGGTGGAGAAGGGCATCACCCGCAGCGCGGACTTCACACCGGAGCTGCTCGACTCCGAGTGGGAGAACGCCCTGCTCGGCCAGCTCGGCGAGTTCCCGCGGGTGCTGGCCAAGGCCGGCGAGCTGCGCGAGCCGCACCACGTGGCCACGTACCTGGAGGAACTGGCCCGCGCCTACCACCGGTTCTACGACAACTGCCAGATCCTGCCGAAGGGCGACGAGGAGGTCACCGACCTCACGCACGCCCGCCTCTGGCTGGCCGACGCCACCCGGACGACGCTGGCCAACGGCCTCCACCTGCTCGGCGTCTCGGCGCCCGAGCGGATGTAGGCACCCCACCCCCGAACGCGCAGCACAGCGGGGGGCGGCGACCGGTCGACGGCGACCGGTGGCCGCCCCTCGCCATAGGTCGAGGAAGTCGCGAAAGATGAGTCGCTCCGCCCACCCCGCAGGCCCCCGGCACGGCGACGTGCTGCCCGAGGGCCATTACCAGGCCCCGCCGGCCGACCTCAACGCACTCGACCCCAAGGTCTGGTCGCGCACCGTGGCCCGCGACGCCGACGGCGTCGCCACCGTCGGCGGCGTCGACGTGCGCACCCTGGCGGCCGAGTTCGGCACCCCCGCGTACGTGATGGACGAGGCCGACTTCCGGGCCCGGGCCCGGGCCTGGCGGGACGCCTTCGGCGCGGACGCCGACGTGTACTACGCGGGCAAGGCGTTCCTCTCCAAGGCCGTGGTGCGCTGGCTGCACGAGGAGGGCCTGAACGTCGACGTCTGCTCGGCGGGCGAGCTGCACGTGGCGCTGGCGGCCGGCATGCCGGGGGAGCGGATCGCGCTGCACGGCAACAACAAGTCGGTGCCGGAGCTGGAGCAGGCGGTGAAGGCCGGGGTCGGCCACATCGTGGTCGACTCCTTCCAGGAGATCGAGCGGCTGGCGGAGATCGCCGACGCCCAG
Source organism: Kitasatospora sp. NPDC090308 (assembly GCF_044769485.1). NCBI lineage: Bacteria > Bacillati > Actinomycetota > Actinomycetes > Kitasatosporales > Streptomycetaceae > Kitasatospora > Kitasatospora sp. NPDC090308. The sequence goes on from NZ_JBIVXY010000002.1 coordinate 678,114, forward strand.
GGCGTCCGGCAGCCGGTGCTGATCCGGATCACCGTCGGCGTCGAGGCGCACACCCACGAGTTCATCGCCACCGCGCACGAGGACCAGAAGTTCGGCCTGTCGCTCTCCGGCGGCCTGGCCGCCGAGGCGGTCCGCCGGGTGCTGGCCCGGCCGTCCCTGGAGCTGCGCGGCATCCACTCGCACATCGGCTCACAGATCTTCGACTTCGCCGGGTTCGAGGTGGCCGCCCGCCGGGTGGTCGGCCTGCTCGCCGAGGTCCGCGACGAGCACGGCGTCGAGCTGCCGGAGATCGACCTCGGCGGCGGCCTGGGCATCGCCTACACCCCCGAGGACGACCCGCGCGAGCCCGCCGAGATCGCCGCCTCGCTCAGCGAGATCGTCCGGCGCGAGTGCGCCGCCGCCGAGCTGGCCGTCCCCCGGATCTCGGTCGAGCCCGGCCGGGCGATCGTCGGCCCGACCGCGTTCACGCTGTACGAGGTCGGCACCGTCAAGGAGTTGGAGGGCCTGCGCACCTACGTCAGCGTGGACGGCGGCATGTCCGACAACATCCGCACCGCGCTGTACGACGCCGCGTACTCGGTGGCGCTGGTCTCCCGCACCAGCGAGGCCGAGCCGATGCTGGCCCGGGTGGTCGGCAAGCACTGCGAGTCCGGCGACATCGTGGTCAAGGACGCCTTCCTGCCCGCCGACCTGGCCCCCGGCGACCTGATCGCGGTGCCCGCGACCGGCGCCTACTGCCGCTCGATGGCGAGCAACTACAACCACGCCCTCAAGCCCCCGGTGCTGGCCGTCGCGGACGGAGCGGCCCGGGTGATCGTGCGCCGCGAGACGGAGGAGGATCTCCTGCGGCTCGATATCGGCTGACGAAATTTTCGTCTCAGAACGTGGACCAGCCGTAGATCCGTGCGGAAAGTCCCGGAGACTGGTGGGAAACAGGCAAGCCCCCGGGGGCGACGGAACACCCCGACGGGGACCGAAGAATGCAGAGCGGAGTCGGATGATGCGTACGCGCCCGCTGAAGGTGGCGTTGCTGGGCTGTGGTGTGGTGGGCTCCGAGGTGGCGCGCATCATGACGACGACGGCCGACGACCTCGCCGCGCGCATCGGCGCCCCGGTCGAGCTCGCCGGCATCGCGGTCCGCCGGGCCGGGCGCCCCCGCCCCGGGGTGCCCGAGCACCTGCTCACCACCGACGCCGAGGCCCTGGTCGGCCGCGACGACATCGACGTGGTGGTCGAGGTGGTGGGCGGCATCGAGCCGTCCAGGTCGCTGATCCTCAAGGCCTTCGCGGGCGGCGCCTCGGTGGTCTCCGCCAACAAGGCGCTGCTCGCCAAGGACGGCGCCGAACTGCACGAGGCCGCCGCCGCGGCCGGCGTCGACCTCTACTACGAGGCCGCCGTCGCCGGCGCGATCCCGCTGCTGCGCCCGCTGCGCGAGTCGCTGGCCGGCGACAAGGTGAACCGGGTGCTGGGCATCGTCAACGGCACCACCAACTTCATCCTCGACAAGATGGACTCCTCCGGCGCCGGGTACTCCGAGGCGCTGGAGGAGGCCACCGCGCTGGGCTACGCCGAGGCCGACCCGACCGCCGACGTGGAGGGCTTCGACGCCGCCGCCAAGGCCGCCATCCTGGCCGGGATCGCCTTCCACACCAAGGTCACCGCCGCGGACGTCTACCGCGAGGGCATCACCGAGGTCACCGCCGCCGACATCGCCTCCGCCAAGCAGATGGGCTGCGTGGTCAAGCTGCTGGCGATCTGCGAGCGGGCCGCCGACGGCGCCTCGGTCACCGCCCGGGTGCACCCGGCGATGATCCCGCTTAGCCACCCGCTGGCCTCCGTCCGCGAGGCGTACAACGCGGTCTTCGTGGAGGCCGAGGCGGCCGGCCGGCTGATGTTCTACGGCCCCGGCGCCGGCGGCTCGCCGACCGCCTCCGCGGTCCTCGGCGACCTGGTCGCGGTCTGCCGCAACAAGGTGAACGGCACCACCGGCCCCGGCGACTCGGTGTACGCCGCGCTGCCCGCCAAGCCGATGGACCAGGTGGTCACCCGCTACCACGTCAGCCTGGACGTGGACGACCGCGCGGGCGTGCTCGCCCAGGTCGCCTCGGTCTTCGCCGAGCACGGCGTCTCCATCGACACCGTGCGCCAGCAGGGCCGCGACGGCGACGCCGCGCTCGTCGTGGTCACCCACCGCGCCACCGACGCCGCCCTGTCGGCGACGGTCGACAAGCTCCGCGCACTGGACAGCGTGCGCGACGTGGCCAGCATCATGCGGGTCGAAGGGGAATAGGAAAGCCGCCATGAACGCCATTGCCGAAAGCACCGTCCGAGGCAGCCACACCCACCAGTGGCGCGGCCTCATCGAGGAGTACCGCGACCGCCTCCCGGTCACCGGCTCCACCCCGGTGGTGACCCTGCTGGAGGGCGGCACGCCGCTCGTCCCCGCCCAGGTGCTCTCCGAGCGCACCGGCTGCGACGTCTACCTCAAGGTCGAGGGCGCCAACCCGACCGGCTCCTTCAAGGACCGCGGGATGACCATGGCCATCTCCAAGGCCAAGGAGGAGGGCGCCCAGGCCGTCATCTGCGCGTCCACCGGCAACACCTCGGCCTCCGCCGCCGCCTACGCGGTGCGGGCCGGCATGGTCTCCGCCGTGCTCGTCCCGCAGGGCAAGATCGCCCTCGGCAAGATGGGCCAGGCGCTGGTGCACGGCGCCAAGATCCTCCAGGTCGACGGCAACTTCGACGACTGCCTGACGCTGGCCCGCGAACTCTCCGAGAAGTACCCGGTCGCCCTGGTCAACTCGGTGAACCCGGTGCGCATCGAGGGCCAGAAGACCGCCGCCTTCGAGATCGTCGACATGCTCGGCGACGCCCCCGACATCCACGTCCTCCCGGTCGGCAACGCGGGCAACATCACCGCCTACTGGAAGGGCTACCGCGAGTACGCGGCGGACGGCCTGGCCGCCCGCACCCCCCGGATGTGGGGCTTCCAGGCGGCCGGCTCGGCCCCGATCGTGGACGGCGCCCCGGTGCTCAAGCCGCAGACCATCGCCACCGCGATCCGGATCGGCAACCCGGCCTCCTGGGACTACGCGCTGGCCGCCCGGGACGACTCCGGCGGCCTCATCGACAAGGTGACGGACCGTCAGATCCTGTCCGCCTACCGCCTGTTGGCCGCGCAGGAGGGCGTCTTCGTGGAGCCCGCCTCCGCCGCCTCGGTGGCCGGCCTGCTCGCCAAGGCCGAGGCCGGCCTGGTCGACCCCGGCCAGCGGATCGTCTGCACCGTCACCGGCAACGGCCTCAAGGACCCGGACTGGGCGGTGGCCGGCGCGCCGCAGCCGCAGGTCGTCCCGATCGACCCGGAGACGGCCGCCCGCCGCCTCGGCCTGCTCGACTGACCCACCCCTGACCGAGCGTCAACCCGGCGAGCGGACCGCCCCCGAGGGCGGCCGCTCGCCGCCGCTTTCCGGTCAACCCACCGGCGCTTTCGCGCTGCTTGCGGCAACACGGAAGATCCGGGCCGGGCGGGGTGTACCGCTCCGGAACCTCTCTTCGATACGCTTGACCCCGGCGGGCCGCGCCATGCTGCGCGCCCCTTTCGAGACCCCGCCGCCACGTACCACCGCAGGCCCCGTCGTCCGGGCCTCTCCCCCCACCGTTCAGGAGTGTGTCCACCGCATGGCCGGTCCCGCGTTCCGCGCCGCCGCCGTCCGGGTCCGCGTCCCCGCGACCAGCGCCAACCTCGGCCCCGGCTTCGACGCCTTCGGCCTCGCCCTGGGGCTCTACGACGACGTGGTGGTCCGGGTCGCCGACTCCGGCCTGACCGTGGACATCGCCGGCGAGGGCTCCGAGGACCTCGCCCGCGACGAGCGCCACCTGGTGGTCCGCGCGATGCGGGCCGCCTTCGACCGGCTCGGCGGCCAGCCCCGCGGCCTCGAAGTGGTCTGCGCCAACCGCATACCGCACGGCCGCGGCCTGGGCTCCTCGTCCGCCGCGATCTGCGCCGGCATCGTCGCCGCCCGCGCCGTCACCATCGGCGGCGCCTCCGCGCTCGGCGACGACGCGCTGCTCGCCCTCGCCTCCGAGCTGGAGGGCCACCCGGACAACGTCGCGGCCTGCCTGCGCGGCAACTTCACCGTCGCCTGGACCGAGGACGACGGCGCCCGCACCATCACCCTGGACCCGTCCGACCGGGTCGTGCCGGTCGTGTTCATCCCGTCCACCGAGGTGCTCACCGAGACCGCCCGCGGCCTGCTGCCCAAGACCGTGCCGCTGTCCGACGCCGCGGTCAACGCGGGCCGCGCGGCCCTGCTGGTCGAGGCGCTCACCCGCCGCCCGGAGCTGCTGCTCACCGCCACCGAGGACCGCCTGCACCAGGACTACCGGGCCTCCGCGATGCCGGACAGCGCGGCCCTGGTCGCCGCCCTGCGCACCGAGGGCGTCCCCGCCGTCATCTCGGGTGCCGGACCGACCGTGCTCGCCCTCACCGACGAGGCCCACGTCGGCAAGGTGATGGAGTTCGCCGCCGGCGGCCGCGGGTACGGCGCAGGTGCGCAGTTCGCGGCGCACCGGCTGGAGCTGGACCGCACCGGGGCGACCGTCCTGCCGCTCGACATGTGAGACGGACACGATTGACAAGCAAAGGGCTGGGGAATGTGTCAGGGGGTAGGTAGTGTTAACCTCATTGCTGCACCAGATGCCCTCCGGGCGCCGGTGCGACGCATCCCGATCCCGTTCCCCCGTCCGCACGGGGGCCGGAAGCTCGGGAGCACGATTCTCCGGGAGCTCGCCACACCGCGTACGCAGCCTGCCTGCGCAAGTGGGGCCCATCCCGAAGCCGTGACGGCACCGGACTCCCCCCTCCAGCCTCCGCACTGAGGCCAGGCCGGGCGGGGCCCGCGCCGCCGCCGCGCGACGGGGGCCCGGGCATCGAACAAGGCGCAGCGAGGTCGGCACCAGAAACCCGGCCGTCCGCGCCGCTTCGCACCACAGTGCACCGCACTCCGCAGCTCCCCGGGAGGACCAGCCTCCCGCGGGAATCCAGCCCCTGACCAGCGCGAAGAGACGCCGGCCAGGACAGCACAACCGGTCGCCGTGCCAGACAGGCCGACGTCCGCTCCAGGGAAGGACCCTTAGTGAGCGACACCACCGATCTGATGGGCGCGCGCCCGGACGCCGAGGCGTCGGACGCAGCCGCCCCCGCGGCTCCGGCGCGCCGTCGTCGTACCGCCGCCGCCGGCCTGGACGGCCTGGTGCTGGCCGAGCTCCAGAAGCTCGCCTCGTCCCTCGGGATCAGCGGTACCGGACGGCTGCGCAAGAGCCAGCTGATCGAGGCGATCAAGGAGAAGAGCGGCGGGGACCCGCTGCTCGCGGGCGCCTCCGGCGCCGCCGCTCCGGCCGCCAAGAAGACCGCCAAGACCGCCGCCCCGGCCGCCGAGACCGAGGCCGCCCCGGCCGCCCCGGCCGAGGAGCAGGGTGAATCGGCGGCCGCGCCGCGGGCGGCCCGCCGCACCCGCGCCGCCGCCACCGCCGAACCGCAGGCGCAGATCGAGATCCCGGTGCAGGCCGCCGCCGAGACCGCGGCCGCCACCGCCCGGGCCGAGCGCCCGCGCCGCCGGGCCACCGCCGCGGCCGGCGCCCCGACCGCCGAGCCCGGCGCCGTCACCGCCACCGAGCAGGCCCCCGCCGAGGCCAAGGCCGAGGCGCAGCGCCCGGCCGCCGCCGACGGCGAGGCCCGCGCCGAGCGCCGCGAGCGCCGGGACCGCCGCGAGCGCGGCGACCGTCCCGAGCGGGCCGACCGTCCCGAGCGCGCCGAGCGGGCCGAGGCCCCCGCGGCCGACAACGACAACGAGGTGCGCGAGTCCCGCCGGGACCGCCGCAACCGCCGCGAGCGCGACCGCGCCGACCGCCAGCAGGGCGGCGGCCAGCAGCAGGACGGCGGCCAGGGCCGCCAGCAGGGCGGCAGCCAGCAGCAGGGCGGCGGCGCCCAGCAGCAGGGCGGCAGCCAGCAGCAGGGCGGCTACGACGACGACGAGTTCGGCGACGGGCGCCGCGGCCGCCGCGGCCGCTACCGCGACCGCCGGGGCCGCCGCCGCGACGGCTTCGAGGGCGCGGGCGGCCCCGAGGTCCCGCTGAGCGACGACGACGTCCTGATCCCGGTCGCCGGCATCCTGGACATCCTCGACAACTACGCCTTCGTCCGGACCTCGGGCTACCTGCCCGGCCAGAACGACGTCTACGTCTCGCTGGCCCAGGTCCGCAAGCACGGCCTGCGCAAGGGCGACGCCATCACCGGCGCGGTCCGCCAGCCCAAGGACGGCGAGCGCCGCGAGAAGTTCAACGCCCTGGTGCGGCTGGACTCCGTCAACGGCATGGACCCGGACAGCGGCCGCGGCCGCCCCGAGTTCGGCAAGCTGACCCCGCTGTACCCGCAGGAGCGGCTGCGCCTGGAGACCGACCCGGGCGTGCTGACCACCCGGATCATCGACCTGGTGTCGCCGATCGGCAAGGGCCAGCGCGGTCTGATCGTGGCCCCGCCGAAGACCGGCAAGACCATGATCATGCAGGCGATCGCCAACGCGATCACCCACAACAACCCCGAGTGCCACCTGATGGTCGTCCTGGTGGACGAGCGTCCGGAGGAGGTCACCGACATGCAGCGGTCGGTGAAGGGCGAGGTCATCTCCTCGACCTTCGACCGCCCGGCCGAGGACCACACCACCGTCGCCGAGCTCGCCATCGAGCGCGCCAAGCGCCTGGTGGAGCTGGGCCACGACGTGGTGATCCTGCTGGACTCCATCACCCGCCTGGGCCGCGCCTACAACCTGGCCGCGCCCGCCTCCGGCCGCATCCTGTCCGGTGGTGTCGACTCGACCGCGCTGTACCCGCCGAAGAAGTTCTTCGGCGCCGCGCGCAACATCGAGAACGGCGGCTCGCTGACCATCCTGGCCACCGCGCTGGTCGACACCGGCTCGCGGATGGACGAGGTGATCTTCGAGGAGTTCAAGGGCACCGGCAACATGGAGCTCAAGCTCGACCGGAAGCTCTCGGACAAGCGCATCTTCCCCTCCGTCGACGTGGACGCCTCCGGCACCCGCAAGGAGGAGATCCTGCTCGGCCACGAGGAGCTGGCCATCACCTGGAAGCTCCGCCGGGTGCTGCACGCGCTGGACTCGCAGCAGGCGATCGAGCTGCTGCTGGACAAGATGAAGCAGACCAAGTCGAACGCCGAGTTCCTGATGCAGATCGCCAAGAACACCCCCGGTTCGGGCGACTGACACCGGTGGCACCACCCGGGCCCCGCACCGCCGCCAGGCGGTGCGGGGCCCGCCGCTTTCCCGGGCCCGGCCCGGAAACCGATCACCGTACCGGTCCGTCACTTATGCTCGATAGGTCGCACTGTGGGCGAAATGAGGCGATATGGCCGAGCACACCAAGCACCGCACCCCGCGCCGCCGCGGGCTGCGGATCGCGCTGTTCGCGCTGGCCGGCCTCGTCCTGGTCGGGGCCGGACTGGGCGGGATCGCCTACTGGAAGCTGAACCGGAACATCCACGGCGTCGACATCTCCGGGCAGCTGGGCACCGCCCGGCCGCCCGCCTCCACCGGCGGGGCGTTCAACGTCCTGGTGCTGGGCTCCGACTCGCGCTCCGGCACCAACGGGAGCCTGGCGGGCGGCGACACCGGCGACACCGCCCGTTCGGACACCGCGATGGTGGTGCACGTCAACCAGGCGCACACCGCCGCCTCGGTGGTCTCGATACCCCGCGACACCCTGGTGCCCCGCCCGGCCTGCACCGGCGACGACGGCAAGCAGGTCGCCGCGGCCCGCAGCGCGATGTTCAACTCCGCGTACGAGGTCGGCGGCCCGGCCTGCGCGGTGAGGACCGCCGAGCAGCTCACCGGGATGCGGATGGACCACTTCGTCGAGGTGGACTTCACCGGCTTCGCCGCGCTGATCGACGCGATCGGCGGGGTGGACGTCACCACCACGGTGCCGATCGACGACAAGGACAGCGGCCTGCGCCTGGACGCCGGCACCCACCACCTGGGCGGGCAGCAGGCACTGGCCTTCGTCCGGACCAGGCACGGCGTCGGCGACGGCAGCGACCTGGGCCGGATCGAGCTCCAGAAGGAGATGGTCCGGGCGATGCTCGGGCAGGTCGGCGCGCTCGGCCTGGGCTCCAACCCGGTGGCGATGTGGCAGCTCGGCGACAAGCTGACCAGCTCGCTGACCACCGACTCCGACCTGGCCTCGGTCAACTCGCTGGTCGGCATGGCGCAGACCGTCAAGAAGATCGGGCCGGACCAGCTCACCATGGTCACCCTGCCGGTGGCGTACTCGGTCAGCGACCCCAACCGGGTGGTCCCGAGCAACCCGGAGGCCCAGCAGCTGTGGGCGGCGCTGCGGGCCGACCGGGCGGTGCCGCCGCAGGTGCTCCAGCAGCAGCCGGCCAACCCGGCGCAGGCCGACCCGTCCGCCCCGGCGAGCGCCGGGGCGGGAGCCTCCGCCGGCGCCGCCGCCGGTGCCTCGGCCGAGCCCTCCGCGGACGCCCTCGCCGATGCCTTCGAGGGGGCGGAATAGCGGGCTCCGCCTCCCGGTTTGGGAAGAAGCGGGCAGTGCTGGCACACTGGTCCGTCGGTCCCGGTTCACGAGCGGCTGCCCAGTCCGCCGACCCGGTGCCCTCCCGATCAGCTAGGAGAATCCCTTGAAGTCCAACGTTCACCCGGAGTACGTGCTCACCAAGGTGACCTGCACCTGCGGCAACGAGTTCACCACTCGTTCGACCGAGACCAGCGGCGAGATCCGCGCCGAGGTCTGCTCGAACTGCCACCCGTTCTACACCGGCAAGCAGAAGATTCTGGACACCGGTGGCCGCGTGGCCCGCTTCGAGGCGCGCTTCGGCAAGAAGCTCTCCGGCGGCAAGGCCTAGCGCTTCCACGGCGCCGGTCTCGGACGTCCCCGTGCTCGTGCACGGGGGCTTCCGGACCGGCGCCGTTCGCGTCTCCCCCCTCTCGCTCCCCCCGCCACCCCCGCTGCGGCACACTCACGGAAGTAGGACAGACCGATGTTCGAGGCAGTCGAAGAGCTCCTCGTCGAGCACGCCGACCTCGAGAAGAGGCTGGCCGACCCGTCGGTGCACGCCGACCAGGCGAACGCCCGCAAGCTGGCCAAGCGGTACGCCGAGCTGACCCCGATCACCCGGACGTACCTGGCCTGGAAGCAGGCCGGCGAGGACATCGCCGCCGCGCGCGAGCTCGCCGTGGAGGACCCGGACTTCATCGCCGAGGCGAAGAGCTCCGAGGCCCGCCAGGAGGAGCTGACCGAGGAGCTGCGGCTGCTGCTGGTGCCGCGCGACCCCAACGACGACAAGGACGTCATCCTGGAGGTCAAGGCGGGCGAGGGCGGCGAGGAGTCCGCGCTGTTCGCCGGCGACCTGCTCCGGATGTACCTGCGCTACGCCGAGCGGCTGGGCTGGAAGACCGAGATCATCGACGCCAACGAGTCCGACCTCGGCGGCTACAAGGACGTCTCGGTGGCGGTCAAGACCAAGGGCAACCCGGAGCCGGGCCACGGCGTCTGGGCGCAGCTGAAGTACGAGGGCGGCGTGCACCGGGTGCAGCGGGTGCCCGCGACCGAGTCGCAGGGCCGGATCCACACCTCCGCCGCGGGCGTGCTGGTCACCCCGGAGGCCGAGGAGGTCGAGGTGGAGATCCACGCCAACGACCTGCGGATCGACGTCTACCGCTCCTCCGGCCCCGGCGGGCAGTCGGTGAACACCACCGACTCCGCGGTCCGGATCACCCACCTGCCGACCGGTATCGTGGCGTCCTGCCAGAACGAGAAGAGCCAGCTGCAGAACAAGGAGCAGGCGATGCGCATCCTGCGGTCGCGGCTGCTGGCCGCCGCGCAGGAGGAGGCCGAGCGGGAGGCGTCCGACGCCCGCCGCAGCCAGGTGCGCACCGTGGACCGCTCCGAGCGGATCCGGACGTACAACTTCCCGGAGAACCGCATCTCCGACCACCGCACCGGGTTCAAGTCGTACAACCTGGACCAGGTGCTGGACGGCGAACTCAACGCGGTGATCCAGTCCTGCGTGGACGCCGACGCCGCGGCCAAGCTGGCCGCCGCGCAGGAGAACTGAGCCGAGGCTAAGGGGCCCGAGGGTATGAACCTGCTGCTCGCCGAGGTGGCCCAGGCCACCCAGCGCCTGGCCGCGGCCGGCGTGCCCTCGCCGCGCTTCGACGCGGAGGAACTCGCGGCGCACACCCACGGCGTGAAGCGCAGCCAGCTGCACACCGTGCCGGACGGGGACTTCGACGCCCGGTACTGGGAGGCGGTCTCCCGCCGCGAGCAGCGCGAGCCGCTCCAGCACATCACCGGACGGGCGTTCTTCCGCTACCTCGAACTGGAGGTCGGCCCCGGGGTGTTCGTCCCTCGGCCGGAGACCGAGTCGGTGGTCGAGTGGGCGATAGACGCGGTCCGCGCGATGGACGTGGCCGAGCCGCTGGTGGTCGACCTGTGCACCGGCTCCGGGGCGATCGCGCTGGCCCTGGCCCAGGAACTGCCCCGCTCCACCGTGCACGCCTTCGAACTCGACGAGGGCGCCCTCGCCTACACCCGCCGCAACGTCGAGGCCAGCCCCGACCGCGCCCGGGTCCACCTGCACCAGGGCGACGCCACCCTGGCCTTCGCCGACGACCGCGGCTGGGACGGCCGGTTCGACCTGGTGATCAGCAACCCGCCGTACATCCCGCTCACCGAGTGGGAGTACGTGGCCCCCGAGGCCCGCGACCACGACCCGCAGCTGTCGCTGTTCTCCGGCGAGGACGGCCTGGACACCATCCGCGGCATCGAACGCGTCGCCGCCCGGCTGCTGCGCCCCGGCGGCGCGGTGGTGATCGAGCACGCGGACACCCAGGGCGGGCAGGTCCCGTGGATCTTCCGCGAGGAGGGCGGCTGGACGGACGCCGCCGACCACCGGGACCTCAACAACCGGCCGCGCTTCACCACGGCCCGGAGGGCGTCGTTGTGAACACCGGGCACAGCACCACAGCCCGTCGCGCTTCGCTGTAAGTACCACTGACACCACCGGAAGGGGATTGCTCCGATGAGCCGCCGATACGACTGCTCCGACGCCCAGGACCGCGCGAGCGGGCTGCGTGAGGCCGCCACGGCGATCCGCCGCGGGGAGTTGGTGGTGGTGCCGACCGACACGGTGTACGGGATCGCCGCGGACGCCTTCTCGCCGGAGGCGGTCGCCGCCCTGCTGGACGCCAAGGGCCGGGGCCGGAACATGCCCTCGCCGGTGCTGGTCGGCTCGCCGACCACGCTGCACGGGCTGGTCACCGACTTCTCCGAGCAGGCCTGGGAACTGGTGGACGCCTTCTGGCCCGGCGGCCTGACCCTGGTGGCCCGGCACCAGCCCTCGCTGCGCTGGGACCTGGGCGAGACCCGGGGCACCGTCGCGGTCCGGATGCCGCTGCACCCGGTCGCGCTGGAGCTGCTGAACGCCACCGGCCCGCTCGCGGTCTCCTCCGGCAACAAGACCGGCGGCCCGTCCCCGTCCACCTGCGACGAGGCCGAGGCGCAGCTCGGCGACGCGGTGTCGATCTACCTGGACGGCGGGACGGCGGACTACGGCACGCCCTCGACCATCGTCGACGTCACCGGCAAGGTGCCGGTGGTGCTGCGGGCGGGCGCGATCGGCGTCGAGCAGCTGAGGGAGGTCGTTCCGGACGTGGAGGCCGGCAGTTGACCGCCGCCGCCCCCCTGTACGGAGCGCGGAGCACCCGGGCCCCCTTCGCGGAGCCCGGGCCGCTCCCGCTGGACACCTTCCGCATCCTGTTCGTCTGCACCGGGAACGTCTGCCGCTCGCCGATCGCCGAGCGGCTCGCCCGGCTGGAGCTGGACTCCCGGCTCGGGGTGCGGGTCGGCCGCCGGATCGTGGTGGAGAGCGCCGGCACCTGGGGCCACGAGGGCGCCCCGATGGAGGCGCACGCGGCGACGGTGCTCGGCGAGTACGGCGCGGACAGCGCGGACTTCGCCGGGCGGGAGCTGCTGGACGAGCACGTGATCGACGCCGACCTGGTGCTGACCGCGACCCTGGACCACCGGGCGCAGGTCATCTCGATGGGCCACGCGGCGGGACTGCGCACCTTCACCATCAAGGAGTTCACCCGTCTGGTGCAAAGGGTCGACCCGCGCACCCTGCCGGACCCCCGGGACGGCGCGCGGCTGACCGAGCGCGCCCGCGCGCTGGTCCGCTCGGCCGCCGCCCTGCGCGGCTGGCTGCTGGCCTCCGCACCCGAGTTCGACGAGCTGAGGGACCCTTACGGGGCACCGATCGGGATGTTCCGCAACTGCGGCGAGGAGATATTCGACGCGCTGGACCCGGTGGTGACCGCCCTGACGGGCGTGGCCCGCTGAGTTGAGCGCCCTCCACTAAAGTTTCCGTGGGGGATTTGTGAAGACTGCGTGCGCAGGCGATGGCGGCAACCGGAAAGGCGCAAGCCCGCGCGTTCGGGCGGGCCGGGCGGTGGGGGCCGACCTACGCTGGAAGGACCTGCCCGCACCGCAGCCTGGAGCCGCACCATGACGGTCGCCGACGCCCCATCCGTCCACTGGGAGGCCGCGGAGGCCCTGCGCACCGCCGACCCGCTGATCGCCGACCTGCTCACCGCCGAGGCCGAGCGCCGGGCGGACTCGCTGCAACTGCTCGCCGGGGAGAACCTGGCCACCCCCGCCGTCCTGGCCGCGCTGTCCGGCCCGCTGGCCGACAAGTACGCCGAGGGCTACCCGGGCCGCCGGCACCACACCGGCTGCGCGCCCGCCGACACCGTGGAACTGCTGGCGATCGACCGGGCCCGCGAACTGTTCGCCGCCCCGCACGCCAACGTCCAGCCCCGCTCCGGGACTTCGGCGATGCTGGCGGCCTACGCCGCGCTGCTGCGGCCGGGCGACGCGGTGCTCGCCATGTCGCTGGAGCACGGCGGCCACCTCAGCGCCGGCTCGCGGGCCAACTTCTCCGGCCGCTGGTTCCGCTTCCACGGCTACGGGGTGCGCGAGCAGGACGGCCGGATCGACCTCGACCAGGTCCGCGCCCTGGCCCGCGAGCACCGCCCGAAGGCGATCGTGGCCGGCGGCATCTCCTACCCGCGGCACGTCGACTGGGCCGCCTTCCGGGAGATCGCCGACGAGGTGGACGCCTACCTGATCGCCGCCGCCGGACAGACCGCCGGCCTGGTCGCGGCCGGCGCCGCCCCCTCCCCGGTGCCCTACGCGGACGTCACCGTCGCCACCACCCACAAGCTGCTGCGCGGCCCGCGCGGCGGGCTGCTGCTGTGCACCGCCGAGCTGGCGGACCGGATCGACCGCGCGGTCTTCCCGTTCACCCAGGGCGGGGCGGCGATGCACGAGGTGGCCGCCAAGGCGGTCGCGCTGGCCCAGGCCGCCACCCCCGCCCACACCGGCTACGTCCGGCGGGCGGTCTCCGGCGCCCGGGCGCTGGCCGCCGCGCTGGCCGCGGCCGGGGCCCAGCCGCTCACCGGCGGCACCGACACCCACCTGGTGACCGCCTCGGTCCGGGCCCTCGGCCTGACCGGCGTGGAGGCCGAACGCCGCTGCGCCGCGGCCGGGTTGCTGCTCGGCCGGTGCGCCGTCCCGTACGACCCGGCGCCGCCGACCGAGACCTCCGGCATCCGGCTGGGCACCGGCACCTGCGCGGCCCAGGGGATGGGCGAGGAGGAGCTCGGCGAGGTCGGCGCCCTGCTCGGCCGGGTGCTCGCCGGGGACGGCCCGGAGCCGGTGCGCGGCCGGGTGCGGGAGCTGGCCCGGGCCTTCGCCGGGCGGCGCTGAGCCGCCCGGCGGAGGGTTCGGGGCCGTCGGGGAGAACCGCGATGCGGGGCCCGGGCGTCGGAGTCAATAAGGTGTGGTCCGTGGCGACGCACCTCGAATCCCGAACCAGCGCGGGAGTACCCTGCGTACTCGTCCGTCCGAGCGCGACCCTGGAGGCCAGTGGTGCGTGAGTATCTGCTGGTCATGTTCGTCTCGGCGGCGGTGACCTACCTGCTGGTCAGCCCGGTCCGCAAGTTCGCGATCGCGGCCGGCGCGATGCCCGCCGTCCGGGCGCGCGACGTGCACCGCGAGCCCACGCCGCGGCTCGGCGGCATCGCGATGTTCGGCGGCCTGCTGGCCGGCCTGCTGGCGGCGTCCCAACTGACCAACCTCGGGCGGCTGTTCGTGCAGAGCGCGGACATCAAGGCGCTGCTCTCCGGGGCCGGGATCATGTTCGTGCTGGGCGTCCTGGACGACAAGTGGGGCGTGGACGCGCTGGTGAAGCTCGGCGGGCAGATGATCGCCGCCGGCGTGATGGTCTGGCAGGGCATCACGGTGATCGCCATCCCGGTGCCCGGCTACGGCTCGGTCCCGGTCACCCCGACCCAGGGCATGCTGATCTCGGTCGTGCTGGTGGTCGTGATGGTCAACGCGGTCAACTTCATCGACGGCCTGGACGGCCTGGCCGCCGGCATGGTCTGCATCGCCGCGATGGCCTTCTTCCTCTACTCGTACCGGCTCTGGCTCGGCTACGGGATCAACGACGCCGCGCCCGCCGCGCTGTTCACCGCGGTGCTGATCGGCATGTGCCTGGGCTTCCTGCCGCACAACCTGCACCCGGCGCGGATCTTCATGGGCGACTCCGGCTCGATGATGCTCGGCCTGATGCTGGCCGTCGCGGCGATCTCGATCACCGGCCGGGTCGACCCCGACCTGATCACCGAGCAGGTCGGTTCGCAGACCACCGCCGTGCACGCCCTGGTGCCGATCTACATCCCGCTGCTGCTGCCGCTGACCGTGATCGCGCTGCCGCTGGCCGACCTGCTGCTGGCCGTGGTGCGCCGCACCTGGGCGGGCAAGTCGCCGTTCGCGGCGGACAAGCAGCACCTGCACCACCGGCTGCTGGAGGTCGGGCACTCGCACAGCCGGGCCGTGCTGATCATGTACTTCTGGGCCGCGCTGATCGCCTTCGGCACCGTCGCGGTGTCGATCACCAACACCGGCCGCGCGGTGGTGCTCACCATGGCGGGCCTGTGCCTGGTCGGCCTCGCGGTGCTGCTGATGCCGCGGTTCAAGCCGCGCGCGCCCAGGGCCGTCCAGTCCTTCGTGCCGCCCCGCTACCGGGACGGCGAGCCGGGCCGGGCGCAGGCGGTGGAGCCGGTCGCGTCGGTCGCGCCGGTCGCGTCGGCGGGGTCCGCGGAGTCGGTCGCGTCGGCGGAGCGCGCGCAGAGCGCCGAGAGCGCCGAGAACGCCGAGCCGGCCGCGATGGCCGAGCTGTCGGCCGAGGACAAGGCCCTGCTGGGACGGCTCGGGACGGGCGCCACGGCGGCCGGGCAGCGCGGCGAGCGGCGCTCCTGACGGAGGGTCAGTTCCCGTTGGGCCGTCCGGCGGCACCCGTTCGGAGGCACTTGTCCGCCCTTGGTGTGACAGGTACCACACCTTCATGGTAAAGCTCTCATCAAATAGTTTGTGATACCGTTCACGAGTACCGAGAACACGCCGAAAGACCTGACAGGTGGAGGACTTCCGTCCCTGGTCGGTCTCCCTCGACGGACGCGCCGTCCAGGCGGCTGTCCGCGGCGCGTTCCGCGCACCCCCCGTGTCTCTGCCCCCCGTTTCCGACATGCCGCCGGAGTTGCCGACATGCCGTCCCACGACGCCCGGATCCTCCGTGGCGCCGCAATCCCCACTGCGGTCGCCGGAGTGGTCGCCATGGCGATCGCCTTCGCCGTCGCCCAGGGGAAGGGTCTGCTCGGTGCCCTGCTCGCGACGGTGGTCGTGATCCTGTTCTTCGGCGCCGGCCAGATCGCGCTCGACCGGCTGGGCCGGAACAACCCGCAGATGCTGATGCCGGTCGCGATGCTGGTCTACACCACTCAGATCCTGGTGGTCGGCGTCCTGCTCGCGGTGGCCAAGCACCTCACCTTCTTCGACCACAAGGTCTTCGGCCTCTCGCTGCTCGGCCTGGTGATCGTCTGGATGGGCTTCCAGGTGCGGGGCTGGCTGAAGGCCAAGACCTTCTACGTGGAACCCGACGGCAAGCCGAAATCCGGGCGTCAATCGTGAGCGGGGCATACCGTCCCCCTCACGAGGGGGGCGGTGTTTATGCCCTCCTGACGGGCTGCTATCGTCCGTCCCGACGGCGGAGTACGGGAAGCGGCCAGGTCCCTCCGAGAATCGGACGGATCGCCCCCCGGCTCCACGAAGCTTTCGAAGATCCCGCGGTGGGGATATGCGCCGCGCCGGGTCAGCGAGAAATCCAACTAGTCCCAGTGCCGCACCGTGGCCGACGGCCACGCCGACACACCGAGGTTGCCGTAACCATGCGTCAGAACGAAGGAGTCTGTGGTGGGTGCTGACGTCCAGCTCGCCTCCGAGGCCGGTTGCCACCTGAACTCCGGCTGCGGCTTTCCCGCCCCCGGCCTGAACGAGTTCGAGTTCAAGCCGATCTTCTCGGTCGGGAGCGTCGACTTCACCAAGCCGATGCTGCTGTCGATCATCTGTGCGCTGCTGGTGGTCGGCTTCTTCTGGGCCGCGTTCGCCAAGCCGAAGCTGCTCCCGGGCAAGCTCCAGCTGGTCGGCGAGATCGGGTACGACTTCGTCAAGCGGAGCATCGTGCTGGAGACGATCGGCAAGAAGGGCGAGAAGTACGTCCCGATGCTGGTCTCGATGTTCTTCTTCGTGTGGATCATGAACATCATGTCCATCGTCCCGTTCGCCCAGTTCCCGGTGATGTCGCGCATCGCGTTCCCGGTCGGGCTCGCGGTGATCGTGTGGATCACCTACATGGCGCTGACCTTCAAGAAGCACGGCTTCGTCGGCGGCATGAAGAACCTCTGCTGGCCGTCGGGCATCCCGGGCTGGGTCATGTTCATCCTGGTGCCGATCGAGTTCTTCTCGAACATCTTCGTGCGCCCCTTCACCCTCGCGGTCCGAGCCTTCGCCAACATGTTCGCCGGTCACCTGCTGATCGTCGTCTTCTCGGTGGCCTCCTGGTACCTGCTCAGCCCCAGCATCGGCGCCCTGTACGGCTCGGTGTCCTTCGTGGTGGCCGTGGGTCTGACCGCCTTCGAGCTGCTGGTGCAGTTCCTGCAGGCGTACATCTTCGTGATGCTCGCCAGCAGCTACATCGCCGGTGCCCTGGAAGAGGCGCACTGAGCCCCGCGGCCCCGGCCGCGCCCCGAACTCCCGGTGGCCAACACCCACCGGTATCCCATCCCCGCAAAGGATTAGCTGAGATGTCCGCTCTCGCTGAGGTTTCCGGTTCCGTCGCTTCCATCGGCTACGGCCTCGCCGCGATCGGCCCCGGCATCGGTGTCGGTCTGATCTTCGGTAACGGCGTGCAGGCGATGGCCCGTCAGCCCGAGGCTGCCGGCCTGATCCGCTCGAACATGTTCATCGGCTTCGCGCTGACCGAGGCCCTCGCCCTGATCGGCATCGTCATGCCGTTCGTCTACGGCCAGTGAGCCGGACGTTCCGGTAGCCAATTCCGACGAAAGGTTCTGATATGGCCCCCGAGGTTCTCCTCGCGGCAGAAGAGAAGATGAACCCTCTTCTCCCCGCGTGGCCCGAGGTCATCATCGGCCTGCTCTGCTTCTTCATCGTCTTCGGCATCCTCGGCAAGAAGCTCCTCCCCAGCATCGAGAAGGTGCTGGGAGAGCGCCGCGACGCCATCGAAGGCGGCATGAAGCGCGCGGAGACCGCTCAGGCCGAGGCCCAGGCCCTGCTGGAGCAGTACCGCGCCGAGCTCGCCGAGGCGCGCCACGAGGCCGCGCGGATCACCGAGCACGCCCGTGAGCAGGGCGCCGCCCTGATCAACGAGATGCGCGAGGAGGGCCAGCGCCAGCGCGAGGCCATCGTCGCCGCCGGCCACGCCCAGATCGAGGCCGACAAGAAGCAGGCCACCGCGGTCCTGCGCCAGGACGTCGGCTCGCTGGCCTCCCAGCTGGCCTCCCGCATCGTCGGCGAGTCCCTGGAGGACCACGCCCGCCAGAGCGGTGTCATCGACCGCTTCCTGGACGAGCTGGAGTCCAAGGCCACCGCTGCCCAGGGTGCGTCCAAGTGATCGGCGCGAGCCGTGAGGCACTCGCCGCCGGCCGCGAGAACCTGGAGAGCCTGACCGACAACACTTCGGTGGACGCGGCCAAGCTCGCCGGGGAACTCGCCGCCGTCACCGCGCTGCTGGACCGCGAGGTCTCGCTGCGCCGGGTGCTGACCGATCCGTCCCGGTCCGGTCAGGACAAGGCCCAGCTGGCCGCCTCGCTGCTGAACGGCCAGGTCTCCGGCGAGAGCGTCGACCTGGTCTCCGGCCTGGTCCGCTCGCGCTGGTCCGGCCCGCGCGACCTGGTCGACGCGGTCGAGCAGCTCGCCGCGTACGCCGAGGTCATCGCCGCCGACAGGTCGGGCGCGCTGGACGACGTCGAGGACGAGCTGTTCCGGTTCGGCCGGGTGGTGGCGGGCTCGCACGAGCTGCGCGCCGCGCTGACCGAGCCGAAGGCCGACGCCGCCGCCAAGGCCGCGCTGGTGCGCAGGCTCCTCGGCGGCCGCGCCAACGCGGGCACCGTCCGCCTGGTCACCAGCCTGGTCACCGCCCCCCGGGGCCGTAGCCTGGAAGGTGGCCTGGAGACCTACTCCAAGCTCGCCGCCTCCCGGCGGGGCCGCGTGGTGGCCCTGGTCACCACCGCGATCCCGCTCTCCGACCGCCAGAAGGACCGCCTCGCCGCCGCGCTGGCCGGTCTCTACGGGCGGCAGGTCCACCTGAACATCGACGTGGACCCCTCGGTCCAGGGCGGTGTCCGGGTGCAGATCGGCGACGAGATCATCGACGGCACCGTGTCGAGCCGCCTGGAAGGCGCTCGCCAGGGTCTCGAAGGCTGAGCACCAGCACTATCCGACCCTCGGTCGGGCGTCGGTCCACACCAGGTGGGCCGGCAAAACGTACGGCCGGTTCACCCGACCCGGCCGAGAGTCGAGCACTTGCGGCCCTCAATGGCGGGCCGAGGATCGCAAACTAGGAGAGCAGGGAAGCCTGATGGCGGAGCTTACGATCCGTCCGGAGGAGATCCGGGACGCGCTGGCCGACTTTGTCCAGTCGTACCAGCCGGACGCGGCCTCGCGTGAAGAGGTCGGCACGGTCACCGAGGCCATGGACGGTATCGCCAAGGTCGAGGGCCTGCCCTCGGTCATGGCCAACGAGCTGCTGAAGTTCGAGGACGGCACCCTCGGCCTCGCGCTGAACCTCGACACCCGCGAGATCGGTGTCGTCGTCCTCGGTGAGTTCTCGGGCATCGAGGAGGGCCAGACGGTGCAGCGCACCGGCGAGGTCCTCTCCGTCCCGGTCGGCGACGGCTACCTCGGCCGTGTCGTGGACCCGCTGGGCAACCCGATCGACGGCCTGGGCGAGATCGCGGCCACCGGCCGCCGCGCCCTGGAGCTGCAGGCCCCCGGCGTCATGGCCCGCAAGTCGGTCAAGCAGCCGCTGCAGACCGGCATCAAGGCGATCGACGCGATGACCCCGATCGGCCGCGGCCAGCGCCAGCTGATCATCGGTGACCGCCAGACCGGCAAGACCGCCGTCGCCGTCGACACGATCATCAACCAGCGCGACAACTGGCGCTCGGGCGACCCGGAGAAGCAGGTCCGCTGCATCTACGTCGCCGTGGGCCAGAAGGGCTCCACCATCGCGTCCGTCCGCGGCGCCCTGGAGGAGGCCGGCGCGCTGGAGTACACCACCATCGTGGCCGCTCCCGCCTCCGACCCGGCCGGCTTCAAGTACCTCGCCCCGTACACCGGTTCGGCCATCGGCCAGGAGTGGATGTACGACGGCAAGCACGTCCTCATCGTCTTCGACGACCTGTCGAAGCAGGCCGAGGCCTACCGCTCCGTCTCCCTGCTGCTGCGCCGCCCGCCGGGCCGCGAGGCGTACCCGGGTGACGTCTTCTACCTGCACTCCCGCCTGCTGGAGCGCTGCGCCAAGCTGAACGACGCCCTCGGCGGCGGCTCGATGACCGGTCTGCCGATCATCGAGACCAAGGCCAACGACGTCTCGGCGTACATCCCGACCAACGTCATCTCGATCACCGACGGCCAGTGCTTCCTGGAGTCCGACCTGTTCAACGCCGGCATCCGCCCGGCCGTGAACGTCGGCATCTCGGTCTCCCGCGTCGGTGGCTCCGCCCAGATCAAGGCGATGCGCTCGGTCGCCGGCCGCCTGCGCCTGGACCTCGCCCAGTACCGTGAGCTGGAGGCGTTCGCCGCCTTCGGTTCCGACCTGGACGCGGCCTCCAAGGCCCAGCTGGAGCGCGGTGCGCGCATGGTCGAGCTGCTGAAGCAGGGCCAGTACCAGCCGTTCCCGGTCGAGGAGCAGGTCGTCTCCATCTGGGCCGGCACCACCGGTCAGCTGGACGACGTCCCGGTGGCGGAGATCCGCCGCTTCGAGCGCGAGTTCCTGGACAACGTCCGCCTGGAGCACAAGGGCATCCTGGCCGGCATCGTCGAGACCGGCCTGCTGGAGCAGGGCACCATCGACGCGCTGACCGCCGCGATCACGTCCTTCAAGCAGGGCTTCACCACGGCTGACGGCAAGCTGCTCTCCGAGCAGGCCTGAGTCCGGTAGCGAGGGAAAGGACGTAACGACCCAATGGGAGCACAGCTTCGGGTCTACAAGCGCCGCATCCGCTCCGTCACCGCGACGAAGAAGATCACCAAGGCGATGGAGATGATCTCCGCGTCGCGCATCGTCAAGGCGCAGCGCGCGGTGGCCGCCTCCACTCCGTACGCCGACGAGCTCACCCGCGCGGTGACCGCGGTGGCCACCCGGTCCACCGCGAAGCACCCGCTGACCACCGAGAACCCGAACGCGCAGCGCGCGGCCGTCCTGCTGATCACGGCGGACCGCGGCCTGGCGGGCGGCTACTCGACCAACGCCATCAAGCAGTCGCTGGCGCTCGCCGCCCGCCTCCGCGAAGAGGGCAAGGAAGTGGTCACGTACATCGTCGGCCGCAAGGGCGTGGGCTACTACGGCTTCCGCAACCTGGCGGTGGCGAACTCCTGGACCGGCTTCTCCGACAAGCCGACCTACGGAGACGCCAAGACAGTCGCGGCGGACCTGATCGAGGCCTTCACCGCGGAGACCGGCGGCGTGGACGAGCTGCACCTGGTGTCGACCGAGTTCGTGTCGATGCTGACGCAGAACGCCATCGACCGGCGCCTGCTGCCGCTGCGGCTCGACGAGGTCGAGCTCAGCGACGCGACGCCGGCCAAGGACCAGATCTTCCCGCTCTACGACTTCGAACCGTCGGCGGAGGGCGTCCTCGACGCGCTGCTGCCGCGGTACGTCGAGAGCCGGATCTACAACGCGCTGCTGCAGTCGGCCGCTTCCGAGCACGCCGCCCGCCGCCGCGCGATGAAGAGCGCGACGGACAACGCCGGCGAGCTCATCAAGTCGCTCACGCGGCTTGCCAACTCGGCCCGACAGGCCGAGATCACCCAGGAAATCAGCGAGATCGTCGGCGGTGCCAACGCCCTCGCCGACGCTAGCCGCGGGAGCGAATGAGTATGACCACCACTGTTGAGCCGACGGGCGCCGGACTGGCCACGGGCCGCGTCGCCCGGGTCATCGGCCCGGTCGTCGACGTGGAGTTCCCCGTCGACGCGATTCCCGACATGTTCAACGCCCTGCACGTCGAGGTGGACAACCCCGACGGCACGGGCAGGAAGACCCTGACCCTCGAGGTCGCCCAGCACCTCGGCGACGGCCTGGTCCGCGGCATCTCGATGCAGCCGACCGACGGCCTGGTCCGCGGCTCGCAGGTCACCGACACCGGTTCGGCGATCTCCGTCCCGGTCGGCCAGATCACCAAGGGCAAGGTGTTCAACGCCCTCGGTGAGGTGCTGAACGTCGACAAGGCCGAGTTCGACGCCCAGGTCGAGGTCAAGTGGCCGATCCACCGCAAGGCCCCGAACTTCTCCGAGCTCGAGTCCAAGACCGAGATGTTCGAGACCGGCATCAAGGTCATCGACCTGCTCACCCCGTACGTCACCGGTGGCAAGATCGGCCTGTTCGGTGGCGCCGGCGTCGGCAAGACCGTGCTCATCCAGGAGATGATCTACCGCGTCGCCGAGAACTTCGGTGGTGTGTCGGTGTTCGCCGGTGTCGGCGAGCGCACCCGTGAGGGCAACGAC
Source organism: Kitasatospora sp. NPDC090308 (assembly GCF_044769485.1). NCBI lineage: Bacteria > Bacillati > Actinomycetota > Actinomycetes > Kitasatosporales > Streptomycetaceae > Kitasatospora > Kitasatospora sp. NPDC090308. The sequence goes on from NZ_JBIVXY010000002.1 coordinate 700,353, forward strand.
CTCATCGACGAGATGGTCGACTCGGGCGTCCTGGACAAGACCGCGCTGGTCTTCGGCCAGATGGACGAGCCGCCGGGCACCCGACTGCGGGTCGCGCTCTCCGCGCTGACCATGGCGGAGTACTTCCGCGACGTCGAGAAGCAGGACGTGCTCCTCTTCATCGACAACATCTTCCGGTTCACCCAGGCCGGTTCCGAGGTGTCGACCCTGCTCGGCCGCATGCCCTCCGCGGTGGGCTACCAGCCGAACCTGGCCGACGAGATGGGCCTCCTCCAGGAGCGCATCACCTCGACCCGCGGTCACTCGATCACCTCGATGCAGGCGATCTACGTCCCCGCGGACGACCTGACCGACCCGGCGCCGGCCACCACCTTCGCCCACCTGGACGCGACCACCGTGCTGTCGCGCCCGATCTCGGAGAAGGGCATCTACCCGGCCGTCGACCCGCTGGACTCCACGTCCCGCATCCTCGACCCGCGGTACATCACGCAGCTCCACTACGACACGGCCGTCCGCATCAAGGGGATCCTGCAGAAGTACAAGGACCTCCAGGACATCATCGCGATCCTCGGCATCGACGAGCTGTCCGAGGAGGACAAGATCACGGTGCAGCGGGCCCGCCGCATCGAGCGCTTCCTCTCGCAGAACACCTACGTGGCGAAGCAGTTCACCGGTGTGGACGGTTCGACCGTGCCGCTGTCGGAGACCATCGAGGCCTTCAACGCGATCGCGGACGGCAAGTACGACCACGTCCCGGAGCAGGCGTTCTTCATGTGCGGTGGCATCGACGACCTCGAGCGCAACGCCGCCGAGCTGCTGAAGAAGTAACCGCAGGCCGGTTGCACGGCAGACCGAACCGTTGAGGGGTGGTCCCCGGCTCTCGTCGGGGGCCACCCCTCACCGCTGGATCTGCTGTGATCCCGGTCATTTACGGGCCCCTGGTTTCGTTCCGGGGGCGCGTGACCGTTATTCTTACCGAAACTGCCGAGATCGCCGCCCGTTCGCCCGGGCGTCCGATGGCCGGCAAGAGCCAAGGAGCCCACGTTGGCTGAGCTGCACGTCGAGCTGGTCGCAGCCGACCGCAAGGTGTGGTCCGGTGCGGCCACCATCGTCGTCGCCCGTACGGCCTCCGGTGACACCGGCATCATGCCCGGCCACACCCCGGTGCTGAGCGTGCTGGAGACCGGCCCGGTCACCATCCGCACCGCCGACCAGGGCACTGTCGTGGCCGCGGTGCACGGCGGCTTCATCTCGTTCGCCGACAACAAGCTGTCGATCCTCGCCGAGATCGCCGAGCTGGCCGACGAGATCGACGTCGCCCGGGCCGAGCGGGCGCTGGAGAACGCCAAGACCGAGGCCGACTCGCACGCCGAGCGCCGCGCCGAGGTCCGCCTGCTCGCCGCCGGCGGGTTGAAGGCGCACCACTGAGCCTGGTCTCAGCGACGGTCCCGGGGACGCCTGGAGCGTGACCCCGGGACTGTCGTATCAGTTGGTAGGAATGAGCGGCCGTGGGTCGGCCGCCACGGGGAAGCAGCGAGGAGGTAGGTGAGCATGGTCCTCGCCCTTGTGGTGTGCGCGGTGGTGGTGGTCCTGGCCATCGCCGGGCTGGTCGGCTTCGCGGTGCGCCGCCGCCTCATCCAGCGGGTGGGCGGCACCTTCGACTGCTCCTACCGGTTGAAAATGCCGGCCGACGCCTCCACGCAGCCGGATCTCGACGAGAACGGCCAACCCACCTCCGCCCCGGTCCCGCAGACCGACGGCAAGGGGTGGGTTTTTGGTATCGGCCGCTACAGCGGCGACTCGATCGAGTGGTTCCGGGTCTTCTCCTACGCCCCCCGGCCGCGCCGGGTGCTGCCGCGCACCGAGATCGAGGTGCTGGGCCGGCGCTACCCGCAGGGCCAGGAGGAACTCGCCCTGCTCTCGGGCTCGGTGGTGCTGCGCTGCCTGCACAAGGGCGCCCCGCTGGAGCTGGCGATGAGCGACGACGCGCTGACCGGCTTCCTGGCCTGGCTGGAGGCGGCGCCGCCCGGACAGCGGGTCAACGTCGCGTAGCGACGGACCCGCTGGTGGGGGCACCCCCGGCCGAAGGCTGGGGGATGGGTCAACGTCGCGTAGCGACGGGCCCGCTGGTGGGGGCACCCCCGGCCGAAGGCTGGGGGATGGGTCAACGTCGCGTAGCGACAGGCCCGCTGGTGGGGAGCCGGATCAACGTCGCCTGGTGAGGCGCTGTTAACGGCCGTGAACCTGCGCGCTAGGCTGCGGGCATGGTGAACCTGACGCGCATCTACACCCGGACCGGGGACGACGGCACGACCGCGCTCGGCGACATGAGCCGGACCACCAAGACCGACCCCCGGCTGATCGCGTACGCGGACACCAACGAGGCCAACGCGGCGCTCGGCGTGGCGCTGGCCGCCGGGCAGTTGGACGAGGAACTGGTCACGGTGCTGACCCGGGTCCAGAACGACCTGTTCGACGTCGGCGCGGACCTGGCCACCCCGGTCGTCGAGGACCCGAAGTACCCGCCGCTGCGGGTCGAGCAGTCGTACGTCGACCGGCTGGAGGGCGACTGCGACCGCTTCCTCGCCGAGCTGGAGAAGCTGCGCAGCTTCATCCTCCCCGGCGGCACGCCCGGCGCGGCCCACCTGCACCTGGCGTGCACCGTGGTGCGGCGGGCCGAGCGGTCGACCTGGGCGGCGATCGAGGCGTACGGCGAGGGCGTCAACCCGCTGACCGCGAAGTACCTCAACCGGCTGTCCGACCTGCTGTTCATCCTGGCCCGCACCGCCAACAAGGAGCGCGGCGACGTGCTCTGGGTACCCGGCGAGAACCGCTGACCCGCCTGGCGGCGGGTCACTTCTCCCGCTTCGGGAAGACCGTGTAACTGGCCGCGATCAGCAGGTTGACGCCGACCACCAGGCCCATCCGCGGGTACCAGGTGCCCAGCGCCGCGGTGCGGGCGTCGTCGCCGACCAGCCACCGCACGGCCGCGACCAGCGCCACCGTGATCACCGCGGCGAGCAGCGTCAGCGCGCACACGCCCCACTCGTAGCGGGCCCGCGGCGCACCGTACCGGGGCGTCCCGGCGGGCTTCGGGCCGCCGGCCAGGCGGTGCGCGGCGTGCCCGTCCGCCCAGCGGACCAGGCGGCGGCCGTAGGCGAGCGAGAAACCGACGTACGCGGCGGCCAGGCCGTGCGTCCAGTCGGCGGTGGCGCCGCCGCGCAGGTCCGCGACGGTCGCGCCGAGGATCACCAGGTCGACCACCGGGAGCAGCGCCAGGAGCACCGCGCCCGTCCGGCGCAGGCGCAGCGCGTACCGGGCCAGCAGCCCGGCCGCCAGCACCACCCAGAAGCCGATCTCACCGGCGACGATCAGGGAAACCATGCTTCGATCCTGCCGCGCCCCGGGCGCCCGGTCATCGTCCGGCCAGTCGACACCGGTGTGCGACTTTCGTCGGACGGCGGGTCGTCCGACCGGTCGTTCCGGCGGGTCGGAAGGAGTGCTGGGATGGTGCCCGTGAGGCTCACCGCCCGCCAGGAGGACCTGGCCATCGCCGCCGCCGGGCTGCTCGGCGGCCTGCTGCTGCTCGCGTTCGGCGCCTACGACGCCCGGCCCGGGCTGCCGGTGTGGGCGGTGGCGCTGCCGCTGGCTGCGATGGCGGCGCTGGAGACGGTGCGCCGCCGGCGGCCGGTCTGGACGGTCTGCCTGGGCGGCGCGCTGTTCGGCGCCGGGGTGTACCTGGGCTCGCTGACGGCCACCCTGCTGATGTACACCGACCTGCTGTACGCGGCGACCCTGTACGGCCCGGTCCGGATGAGCAAGGTGCTGCAACTGACCGGTGCCGCCGCCACGTTGGTGCTCTCCGGGTTGACCTGGCGGTACGGGTCGGTGCCCGGGGCGCTGCTGGTCGCGGTGTTCTGCGGGCTGGTCTTCCTGGCCCCGGTCTGGACGGCCGACCTGCTGCGCCGCCACCGGGACCGTGCCGAGGCCGCGTGGCTGCGGGCCGAACAGACCGCGCTGCTGGCCGAGTTGGACCGGCGCGGCGCGGTGGCCGCGGAGCGCGCCCGGATGGCCCGCGAGCTGCACGACGTGATCGCCAACCACCTGTCGGCGATCGCCATCCACGCCACCGGCGCGCAGGCGGTGGCGCGCCGTCAGCGGCGCGAGCCGGACGAGCCGCTGGTGCAGGCGCTGGCGGTGATCCGGGAGAACAGCGTCCAGGGGCTGGCCGAGATGCGCCGGATGATCGGCCTGCTGCGCGGGAGCGGGCCCGAAGAGCCGTCCGTGGCACCGCGGTTGGCCGCGGTGGACGTGCTGCTGGAGCAGGCCCGGGCGGCCGGGCGGGCGGCCGGGCTGCGGTTCGAGGCGCGGGAGCTGGGCGAGCGCGGCGAGCTGTCCGCGCCGCTGGAGCTCGCCGCGTACCGGATCGTCCAGGAGTCGCTGACCAACGCGGTCAAGCACGCCGCGCCCGGCCCGGTGCGGCTGGAGATCCGGTACGGGGAGCGGGAGTTGGCGATCTCGGTGGAGTCCGCGTACCGGGCCGGGGCGGGCCGGCCGGTGCCCGGGGCGAGGGCCGGGCTGGTCGGCATGGGCGAGCGGGCCCAGCTGCTCGGCGGCCGGTTCGCCGCCGGGCCGGAGGGGGAGCGGTGGGCGGTGCGGGCGGTGCTGCCGCGGACGGCGGGCGGGGAGCGGGCGTGATCCGGGTGCTGGTGGCCGAGGACCAGGCGGCGGTGCGGGCGGCGCTGGTGATGATCCTGCGCGCGGAGGACGACCTGGAGGTGGTCGGCGAGGCCGCCGACGGCGAGCAGGCCGTCCGGCTGGCCCTGGAACTGCGGCCCGACGTGGTGCTGATGGACGTCCGGATGCCCCGGCTGGACGGCGTCGCGGCGACCCGGCGGGTGGTCGCCGCCGGGGCCGGGCAGGTGCTGGTGCTCACCACCTTCGACCTGGACGAGTACCTGTGGGGCGCGCTGCGGGCCGGCGCCGCCGGGTTCCTGCTCAAGGACCTGGAGGCCGAGGCGCTGGTCGACGGCGTCCGGGCGGTGGCCCGCGGCGACGGGATGCTCGCGCCGTCCGTCACCCGGCGGCTGATCGCCTCCCTCGCCCGGCCGGGCGGGCCCGGCCCGGCGGCTCCGGCGGGCGCTGCGGAGCCGGCGGAGCTGACGCCCCGGGAGCGGGAGGTGCTGGGCTGCCTCGGGGCGGGCCTGTCCAACGCCGAGATCGCCGCCCGGCTGCACACCGCCGAGGCCACCACCAAGACGCACGTCAGCCGGATCCTGGCCAAGCTCGGCCTGCGCAGCCGGGTGCAGGCGGCGATCCTCGCCCGGGAGCTGGGGGTGCCCGGCCCGGGGGAGCAGTGAGGGCGGGACGCGGCCGGGGCGGGGCGCGAGGGGCACAGATCACACCCGTCCCGGCGCAGATCACACTGCCGGAACGCACCACGGCGGGCGCGCTCCCACTAGAGTCCGGCGAGAGCGCTGCCGCTCCCGCGGTCGGTCCGTACTGCCCGGGTGCGGGACGTTCTGGGCGGCTGGGTGAGTTTGCTCACGGTCCGCCCGCAGACGGGTGATTTGGGCGGCAATCGAGCGTAGGTGTGAGGTGTTCCTGCGTATATTCCCTCGGACGGGTGAAGTTGAGGGGCAGTCCGGCGGGTGACAGCAACCTGCGGAACTGGTTCACCGTCAGATTCAGAAGGGGCCGGTGCGCGGACACGGCCCCGTGGAGCACGGACGTTCCCCGAGGTGCGGGCGGCACCGTGGAGCGGACGCCCGGCGGACGGCCGAGGAGGAGGACAGCATGCGCATCACCGGCGACCACACCGGACTGGCCATCGAAGGGCGGCTCGACGTGCGCAGCGCCGCCGACGCCAGGGCACTGCTGCACGCCGCCGTCGACGGCGGCGAGGGAGACCTGGTCCTCGACCTCGGACGCCTGGAGTTCTGGGACGCCACCGGGCTCGGCGTCATCATGGGCACCCACCGCCGGGCCGGCCGGGTCGGGCGTCGGCTGGTGCTCCGGGAAGTGCCGGTCCAGTTGCAGCGCCTGCTGGTGGCGACCCGGCTGCACCGCATCCTGGCGGTCGAGGGAGCGGTGCAGGACCCCTGCGGGACGACGCTTCCCGCGCTCGGCTAGCGCGCTCCCGGCCGGCCCGCGGGCGACGGCCGCGGGACGGTCGGGAGGCGGGCGGCGCACGGCCGGGTTCGTGTGCGGACGGCTCGGCGCCGGAACCACCCCTGTGTGGTGACCCGTCGTGTCCATGTGGGAAAGTCTCCGCTCAGGTGTCCGAGTGGCGGGGAGCAGCGACGTGGGTCAGCCGAGCGGGGAGTTCCGGGGGGACGGGGTGCGCCCGCGGAGCGGGGAACTGGTCAGCGGTGAACGGCTGGTGGTGGTCGGCGGCCCGGAGGGCTCCGAGGCCAGGCACTGCCCGGACGAGTGGATGCCGCAGCCCCGCCGGATCCGCGGCCTCGTGCAGGCCCGGCCGGAACTCGGCCCCAGCCCGGCCGTCGGCCCGCTCGCCCTGGGCGCCGGCCCCGGCGACCTGCGGCTGCTGGACCGCGACGCCGACATCGCCGCCCTGCTGGAACAGCTCCGGGCCGGACGTTCGGTGCAACTGCTCGGCCAGGCCGGCTCGGGCCGCTCCGCGCTGCTCGCGGCCGTCGCCGAGGCGGCCGGGGAACTCGCCCCGGACGGCGTGGTGCGGCTGAGCGGCTACCGGCGCACCACCGCCGACCTGCTCCAGGACCTGTTCGCCGCCACCCACCAGGCCCCCGACTTCCGCCCGGACCGCGAACAGCTGGCCGAACTGCTGGCCGGCGTCGCCGCGGTGGTGGTGATCGACGACGTCGAGCCGTCCGGCGAGGAACTGGAGGAACTGCTCGCCCTCGCCCCCGAGTGCGCGTTCCTGCTGGCCACCCTCCCCGACACCCCGCCCGCGCCCCCCGGCTCCCGGCTGCGCGACCACCTGGTGGCCGGCCTGTCCCGCCCCGCCTGCCTGACCCTCGCCGCCCGCCTGGCCGGACGCCCGCTGGACGAGGCCGAACGCGCCTGGGCGGTGGACCTCTGGTTCGAGTCCGAGGGCCTGCCGCTGCGCTTCGTCCGGGCGGCCGCGCTGCTGCGCCAGCGCGACGTCACGGTGGACGCGCTGATCGCCGCGCAGGAGGACCGGCGGAGCGTGTTCGGCTCCGTCCAGGAGTACGAACTGCCCCGCGACCCGGCCGAGTTGGAACGCGAGCTGCGCCGCCAGGTGCCGCTGCCCTCGGTGGGGGAGAGCGCCGCCCCGGCCCGCCGCCTGGTCCAGGGGCTGAGCGAGTCGGCCCGGCTGGTGCTGCGCCTCGCGCTCGCCCTCGGCGGGGAGTGCCCGACCGCGCCGCACCTGCCCGCCCTGGTCGACGTCGGCCTCGGCGAGAGCGCCCTGCAGGAACTCGTCGAAACCGGACTGGCGGTCTCCGTCGGCGGCCACCACCGCCTCACCGAGGGCGTGCTCGACGCGCTGCTGCCCGAGGTCGAGGACGACGGCAACGGCCTGCCCGCGCCGTTCGCCCCCGGCGGGATCGCGCACGGCGCCGCCGAACACCTCGCCTGGTGGGTCGGCCACGCCTCGGTCTCCACCCGGCAGGTCGCCGCCGAGGCCGAGGTGATCCTCGCCGTGCTGCTCGCCGAACGGGACGCCGACCGCCCCGCCGAGGTGCTCCGGCTGGCCCGGGCCGCCGCCCCCGCGCTCGCCCTGTCGCTGCGCTGGGGCGCCTGGGAACGCGCCCTGCAACTCGGCCTGGAAGCCGCCAGGATGCTCGGCGCACCCGCCGAACAGGGCTGGTTCCACCACGAGTTGGGCGTGTACGCGCTCTGCGCGGGCAGCCCGCAGCGGGCCGCCGCCGAACTGGAGGCGGCGATCGCGCTGCGCGCCGCCGCGGGCGAACAGCGCGGCGGGGCCGCGGCCCGCCGGATGCTCGACCTGATCCGGCTGGAGGAGACCGCCGCACTCACCGCCGGCCCCGACAGCGAACCCGCCCGCCGCCGCCGCGCCATCCGGGCGATCGCCCAGGTGGTGCCCGGCCGACTCCGCAAGCGGGCCCCGCGCGGCGCCCGCAAGACCGTCCTGCTGGCCGGCGCCGCCGTGATGGCGCTCGGCGTCCTCGGCACCGCGATCGGCGTCGCCGCCGGCGGGGACGACCACCCCGGCGGCGACCGCACCGGCAACTCCGCGGACGACCTGCCCCCGCTCGACCCCACCACCTCCCCCCGCCCCAGCAGCTCCCCCGCGCCCGCGCCCTCCGGCAGCGAGAGCCCGTCCGCGACGGACCCGGGCAGCCCGAGCGAGAGCCCGTCCCCCTCCACCAGCGGCCCGGCCACCACCAGCCCGTCGGCCACCCACCGGCCCGGCAGCACCCCGAGCGCCACGAGCAAGCCGGGCACCACGACCAATCCGGGTACGACGCCACCGCCGACCACCACGACCCCCAAGCCCACCGACACGGCGAAGCCGACGAACACGCCCACGACCACCGACCCGACGCCGCCCACGCCGACCGGTAGCGCGACCACCACGCCCACCGCCACGGCGACACCCACCAGCACCCCCTAGCGGCGGCCATGACGGCCCGTCAGAGCAGCAGCTGCTCCAGGGTCGCGTCCCCGCGGGCGAGGCGGCGCGCGTACGCGGCCCAGGCCGGACGGGCCGGCAGCGCGTCCAGCGGGTCGGGGGCGTCCGGGCCGAGGGCGCGGCGCAGCAGGCGGCGGGCCAGGCCCAGCGGGGCGCCGCGTTCGCACAGCCGGGCCTCGGCGGCGTCCAGGCCCCCGGCGGCGTGCGCCTCCCGCAGCGGGGCCGCCCAGCCCGCCGGCGCCCGGCCTCGGCCGGGTCCGGCGTCAGGTGCGTCTCGTACGGGGCGGACCGCCCCGGAGCCCCGGGGGAGGGCTAGAAGAGCTTGAGCTTGTCGTCGTCGATGCCGCGCAGCTCGTCGTAGTCGAGGACGACGCAGCCGATGCCCCGGTCGGTGGCCAGCACCCGGGCCTGCGGCTTGATCTCCTGGGCGGCGAAGACGCCCTTGACCGGGGCCAGCAGCGGGTCGCGGTTGAGGAGTTCGAGGTAGCGGGTGAGCTGCTCGACGCCGTCGATCTCGCCGCGGCGCTTGATCTCGATGGCGACGGTGGCGCCGTCGGAGTCGCGGCAGAGGAGGTCGACCGGGCCGATCGGGGTCGGGTACTCGCGGCGGATCAGCTGCCAGCCGGAGCCGAGCACCTCCATCCGGTCGGCGAGCAGCTCCTGGAGGTGGGCCTCCACGCCGTCCTTGATCAGGCCGGGGTCGACGCCGAGTTCGTGCGAGGAGTCGTGGTGGACGTCCTCCAGCGTGATGATCAGCTTCTCGCCGGCCTTGTTGGTGACCGTCCACACGCCGTCGCCCTCCTTGAGGGAGCACGGCGGCGACATCCAGTTCAGCGGCTTGTAGGCCCGGTCGTCGGCGTGGATGCTGACGCTCCCGTCGGCCTTCACGATCACCAGGCGCACGGCGGAGGGCAGATGTGCAGCGAGGCGGCCCGCGTAGTCCACGGTGCATTTGGCGATGACAAGACGCATGGGGACAAGCCTAAGGCCCGCCGGGAGTGCCCCGGTCCGTGTTCGATTCCGGAGGGCGGGCCACCGGTGGCCGGGCCGGTGGGGCCGAGGCGGCGCAATCCCGAGACAGCCGGTCCGGGCGGGCCGGGCCCGGGAGCCGTTTGAAGCGAGTGCGCGCACGGCGGGTGTCGGCCGGGCGGGAGCGGCGAAACATGGTGACCGCACGAGTACGTGCGGTGAGGGGCCGCAGCTCGGCGCGCTGGGTTGGGACACGGCTGATTCCGGCCAATCTCGCCCCGGGAGGGGCGTTCCGGGCGGCAATCCGCCGATTCACCAACCCGGGTGAGGGGGGTCCTGCCAGGCTGGTCTGACCCCCCAGGACCGAACCCCGACGCGCGGCGTCCACCGGGCTGTCGCACCGTCGACGCTCGAACGGCGCGCGCGGTCCACCGCACGTCCGTCCCACCGTTCCCCGGCGCCGCACATCCGGTGCCACCCCTACCGCACCACCCTCAGCACACCGGCACCACCGCCCCGGCGACCACGTCGGAGCGGACCGCGAGAGGAGAACCCATGTCGCTCGACGTCTCACCGGCCCTGCTGGAGAAGGCCGAACGAGGCGAGGTCGACGAGCGGGAGTTCGTCGACTGTGTCCGCACCTCGCTGCCCTACGCCTGGGACATGATCAGCTCACTGGTCGCCCAACTCAAGGTCGACGGGACCGACTTCGCCGACAACGAGGTCCCCCCGCCGAGCGAGCAGGAGCGCGGGCAGCTGCTCCGCGCGCTGGCCAGCGACGCGATCCGGGGCGCCCTGCAGCGGCACTTCGGCGTCCAGTTGGCGTTCCAGAACTGTCACCGCGTCGCGGTCTTCGCCCCCGGCCCCGACACCGAGACGCGGCTGGCCCGCTTCACCTCGGTCCGGGCCCAGCTGCTCAACCAGTCGCCGGAGCTGCGCGACTGCTGACCCGACGTCAGCTCCCGGCGCCGCACATGCGCTGACGGCCCGTCAGCGCCCCTGTGCCGCCGCCGCACGCGGGCCCCCCGGTCAGGACACCCGGGGCGGCCCGCGGGCGCGCGACGGGCCGTCAGCGCGCCCGCACCGGCCCCCCGCGCGCCCGCGCGGGCGCTCAGGACAGCTGCGGCAGCACCTCCGCGCCCAGCCGGGCCAGGTTGTGCAGCGTCGCCGCGGTGTCGCCCGAGCCCTCCGCGAGCAGCGCGAAGCGCCGGATGCCGGTGCGCTCCGCGGTGGCCAGCAGCCGGTCCGCGCACTGCCGGGGGGTGCCGACCGCGTGCAGGTCGCAGAGCAGCTCGGTGTACGCCCGCGGGTCGCGCATCGAGCGCTCCCGGCCGTCCACCGTGCGGTGCGCGCCCAGGCCGTGCGCGAAGAAGTCCGGCATCGCCCGCAGCAGGCTGGCCCGGGCCGCCCCCGCCCGGTCGTCGACCTGCGCCACGCCCGCCGCCACGTGCTCCCGCTCCACCCGGGCCAGCTGCTCCTCGCCGCGCCCCGCCGCCCGCCAGGCCGCCCGGTACGCGGCCACCATCTCCCGCTTGTCCTCGTCGCCCGAGTGCATGCCCAGCAGCATCGGCAGGCCCCGCTCGGCGGCCGTCCGGACCCCGCCCGGCGAGGTGCAGGCCACCACCACCGGCGGGCCCGACCGCCCCGGCCCCGCCTCGTCCTGGCGCTGGCGCGGGATCACCGCGCCCTCCAGGCCCAGCCAGCCCGCCAGGTCCGCCCGCCGGGCCGGCTCGGCGGCCCGCGGCACCACCGCCACCTCCGGGAACGCGAACTGCGGCCCCGCCGCGCCCACCCGGGCCCCGCGCAGCCAGCGCAGCAGCAGGTCCAGCCGCTCCGGGAAGCCCCGCTCGTACGCCTCCAGGCCGCTGCCGAACACCGCCAGGTCGATCCACGGCCCGCCGCGCCCCACCCCCAGGGTGAACCGGCCGCCCGAGGTCAGGTGCAGCAGCGCCGCCTGCTCGCCCAGCGCCACCGGGTGACGGGTGCTCAGCACGCTCACCGCCGTCCCCACCCCGATCCGCCGGGTGCGGCCCAGCAGCAGCGCGGCCAGCGTCGCCGCGTCCGGGCAGACCCCGTACGGCACGAAGTGGTGCTCGGCCAGCCAGACCGCGTCCAGGCCGGCCCGCTCGGCGGCCAGCGCGGCCGAGACGGTCCGCTCCAGCGCCTCGCCGTGGCCCTGGCCCGGGAACTGCGCGGACAGCAGGAAGGCGCCGACCCGGAGCGCGTCCGTGCCGGCGCCCGGCGACTGCTCGGGGGCGGGCCGCTCGGCCGGCAGCACGCCGCCCGCCGCCCGCGGGGCGGCGGAACGGGCCTCGGGCCGGGCGGTGGTCTTCGTCATCGGGTGCCTCCTCGGTGCCGCGCAGGGTCTGCGGGCCCCGCCGTGTCACCACGTGAGTAACCCATGTCATGTGCCAATGGCACGCCGAACCCCCGATTTGCTCGAGGAAAGGGTGGATTACCCCGGAAACCCCGGCACCCGCCCCCCGCTCCGTGCTATTGGGGCGGACGGGACCGGCGGGACGCCCGGGAACCCCGGGGCGCCACCGGGTACAACGCGGCGCGCGACCCTCCGGTCACCGGCTGGGAACGGCCCCCGGGCGGCCCTTACCCTGGAGGCACAGCGCGCCGATGGAGAGGTAGTCACGTGTCACCCCGCCGCAACCGGATCGAGAAGCCCGACGACCGCGGCAGCGCCGCACCGACGGGCGGTTCGCTGCGCCGGGTGGAGGCGTACCGGGGCGAGGACTGGGTGGTGCAGACCGTGGCCGGCACCGCCGGCCGGTACTACCGCTGTCCCGGCTGCGACCAGGAGATCCCGCCCGGCGTCGGCCACGTGGTGGCCTGGCCCGACCACGGCGGCGTGGACGACCGGCGGCACTGGCACCGGGCCTGCTGGGGAGCGCGGGAGCGCCGCGGCTCCAACGTCCTGCGGGGCCGCGGCGCTCCGAAGTACTGACGGCGGGTCAGGCGTCGCGCCGCTTCAGCACCAGGTAGCCGCAGAGCAGCGCGGCGGCCGTCCACAGCGCGCAGATCAGCAGGCCGGTCCACGGGCCGTACGGCTGGCTGGCGGGCTGGTAGACCTGGAGCGACCGGGAGCCGGCCCAGTCCGGGAAGTAGTGGGCGACGTTCTTCACCTTCGGCACCACCGAGAGGATCGGGGAGAGCAGGAAGAAGAACGGCACCAGGATGCCCAGCGCCAGGGTCTGGTTGCGCAGCAGCACCGTCACGCCGGCCGAGAACAGGCAGAGCAGGGTCAGGTAGAGGGCGGCGCTGAACACCGCCCGCAGCACGCCCGGCTCGCCCAGCGTGGTGCGGTGCTCGCCCAGCATCGCCTGGCCGGCGAAGAAGGTGACGAACGCCGTCACCAGCGAGACCGCCAGGGCCAGCGCGCCGACCACCGCCGCCTTGGCGGCCAGCAGGGTGCCGCGCTGCGGGACGGCGGCCAGCGAGACCCGGATCATGCCGCTGCTGTACTCGTTGCCGACCGCGAGCACGCCGAACACCACGATCGCCAGCTCGCCGAGCATGATCCCGGCGAAGGCCGTCCCGGTGGCGTCGAACGGGGTGGTGGAGTCCTCGGTGACGTCGGCGAAGTTGTTCTTGGTCACCAGCGACAGCAGGGCGCCGACGACCAGGGTGACCAGGAAGGCCGCGGCGAGCGTCCAGACGGTGGAGCGGACGCTGCGGATCTTGGTCCACTCGGACTGCGCGACGGCGGGGAACGCGGCCATCTCAGCTCTCCTTCCCGGACGGGCGGTCGTTCCAGCCCGCGCCCCAGACCGGGGCGGAGGCGGGGGCGGGGGCGCCGGGGGTGCCGGGTGCGGCGGGGGCGCCGGGGTGCCCGCCGGTGCGGTACTCCACCGACTCGGCGGTCATCTGCATGAACGCCTCCTCCAGCGAGGCCTGCTGCGGGCTCAGTTCGTGCAGGGTGACGCCGTGCGCGGCGGCCAGCTCGCCGAGGGCCGCCGGGTCGCCGTCGACGACCTCCCAGGAGCCGTCCGGGCCGGGCTCGGCGGCCAGGCCGGCGCCGTGCAGGACGTCCAGCAGCCGCTCCGGCTGCGGGGAGCGCAGGCGGACCGCGGAGCGGGAGTTGCGCTTGATGAACTCGGCCATCGGCAGGTCGGCGAGCAGCCGGCCGCGGCCGATCACCACCAGGTGGTCGGCGGTCAGCGCCATCTCGCTCATCAGGTGCGAGGAGACGAACACCGTGCGGCCCTCGGAGGCCAGGCGCTTCATCAGGTTCCGGATCCACAGGATGCCCTCGGGGTCGAGGCCGTTCACCGGCTCGTCGAACATCAGGGTCTGCGGGTCGGCCAGCAGGGCGGAGGCGATGCCCAGCCGCTGGCCCATGCCGAGCGAGAAGCCGCGGGCGCGCTTCTTCGCCACCGCGCTCAGGCCGACCAGGTCGAGCACCTCGTCGACCCGGGCGCGCGGCACCCGGTTGGACTGGGCCAGCCAGAGCAGGTGGTCGTAGGCGGTGCGGCCGGGGTGCACGGCCTTCGCCTCCAGCAGGGCGCCGATCTGCCGCAGCGGGTCCTGGATCTCGGCGTAGCGCTTGCCGTCGATGGTGACCTCGCCGCCGGTCGGGTGGTCGAGGTCGAGGATCATGCGCATGGTGGTGGACTTCCCGGCGCCGTTCGGGCCGAGGAAGCCGGTCACCACGCCCTCCGGGATCCGGAAGCTCAGATCGTCCACGGCCAACTTGTCACCATAACGCTTCGTCAGGTGATGCAACTCGATCATGTGCCTCTCCTTGGTCTGCGGCCAGGTTATGGCAAAAAGCGGATCAACCGGACAACCTGCGTCCGGCGCGTGCCCCCCGGGCCCTACGGTGGAACCATGACCTCGCCCAGCGCGCCGGCCGTCCGCGAGAACGGCACCGGTACCCCGCTCGTCCTGCTGCACGCCTTCCCGCTCTCCGCGCGGATGTGGGAGGTCCAACTGGAGCGCGTACCCGGTCCGGCCGGGGACGACGCCCGGGTCGTCGCACCGGATCAGCGCGGCTTCGGCACCGCCCCGCTCGGCGAGGGACCGCCGTCGCTGGACACCGCCGCCGACGACCTCGCCGACCTGCTGGACGCGCTCGGCGTCGAACAGGCCGTCCTGGGCGGCCTGTCGATGGGCGGCTACGTGGCGATGGCCTTCGCCCGCCGCCACCCCGAGCGGCTGGCCGGACTCGTCCTCGCCGACACCAAGGCCACCACCGACACCGACGCCGCCCGCGCCAACCGGGAGCGGATCGCCGCCGCCGTCCTCGAACGCGGCAGCGTCGACCTGCTGATCGAGGAGCGGACGGCGGAGAACCTGCTCGCCCCCGGCACCGACCCCGAACTCATCGACGCGGTGCGCCGGATGATCGCCGAGGCCAGCCCGGCCGCGGTCGCCTGGGCGCAGCGCGCGATGGCCGCCCGCCCCGACTCGCTGGACGAACTGGCCGCCCTGGAGGTGCCCGCCGCGGTCATCGTCGGCGAGCTCGACACCGTCACCCCGCTCAGCGAGGCCCGGATGATGGCCGAGGCCCTCTCCGACGCCGAGCTGACCGTCATCCCCGCGGTCGGCCACCTCTCCTCGCTGGAGGCCCCCGAGACCTTCAACGCCGCCGTCCGGGCCCTGCTCAAGCGCGTCAAGTAGCCGCCGGCCCGCCGGGAACGCCGGAGGGGCCCGGAGCGAGAGCTCCGGGCCCCTCCGGGCACTTCAGGACTTCAGCGGTGTCCCGACACGGGCGACGGGGCGTCAGCGCGACTGCTGCGCCGGCACGCCCATCGAGTCGTCGTTCGGCAGCGAGGCCGCGGCGACCGCGGCGCCCGTCAGCGTGGCCAGCATCTCGCGGACGTTGGTCAGCTGGGCGTTGATCGAGTCGCGGCGGTTGGTGAGCGCCGCCAGCTCGCGCTCCGACTCGCTGCGGACCCGGTCGGCCTTCGCGTTGGCGTCGGCCACGATGTCCTCGGCCTGCCGCTGCGCGGTCTCGATGGTCTGCCGGGAACGGCGCTCCGCGTCGGTGCGCAGCTTCTCCGCCTCCAGGCGGAGCTGCTCGGCGCGGTGCTCGATCTCGGCCAGCCGCTTCTCCGCCTTGGCCTGACGGGCCGCCAGGTCGCGCTCCGACTGCTCCCGGCGCTTGGCCAGGTTGGTCTCGAACTCCAGGGCGGCCTGGGCGGCCTTGGTGCGGGTCTCCTCGAAGAGGGCGTCCGCCTCCTCGCGCTTGTTCTGCGCGTCCTTGTTGGCCTCGGCCCGCAGCTGCGCCGCGTCCGACTTGGCCTTGTCGACGATCCGCAGACCCTCGTCCTCCGCCTTGGCCTTGCGGTCCTTGGCGTAGTTCTCGGCCTCGGTGCGGACCTGCTGCGCGGCGGCCTCGGCCAGCTCGCGGTGCTGCTCGGCGGCGCGGTGCGCCTCGTCGCGCAGGTCCTTGGCCTCCTCCTCGGCGAGGCGGAGGATCTTCTCGACGCGGGCACCGAGACCGGCGTACGAGGGCTCCGCGTCGGTGACCGCGGCCTGGGCCGTCTGGGTCTCCAGGTGGAGTTCCTCGATGCGCTTCTCCAGCGCGCTGATCCGGGAGAGCGCGCTGTCTCGGTCGGCCACCAGCTTGGCGATCCGCTCGTCGACCTGGGCGCGCTCGTACCCACGGCGTACCAGGTCGAAGCCGTGCGGGGAGTGACTGTCGCTCATGGGATTTCTGGGCTTCCTGTCGTCAAACCGCTGAGATGGTTGAGGGAATCCTGACACGGTACCGGAGTGTCAACGGCGAAACGCCGTCGGTTCGCGGACAATGTCCGCTCAATCGGGTGGCGCGCCCCCGGAGCGATTGCCCGACGACCGCGGAGAGCCCACTCCGGCACCTGCCTTGGGCCCTCCGTCCTTCTTGCTTCCCCCGTTGCCGTGCACCGCCGGAGCGGGCGCCTCGAACGCCTCCAACGCCGACAGCACGTCCTGGACCCGAGAGATCTCGGTGTTGATGTCCTTGCGCCGACGGACCAGTTCGTCCAACTCCCGCTGGCCCTCGTCGGTCACGCGCTTGGCCTCGGACTTCGCCTCGGCGAGCATCCGCTCCGCCTCCTCGGCCGCCAGCCGCACCTGCTCCTCGGCGTCCGAACCGGCCCGGCGGACGCGCTTCTCGGCCTCCTCGTCGGCGCGCTTGAGCCGCGACGCGGCCTCGTCGGCCGCCGCCTCCAGCTGCTCCTCCGACTCCATCTCGGCGGCCTTGAGCTTCGCCTCCGCCTTGATGATCAGCGCCTCGGCGCGGGTGGTGGAGTCCGCCAGCTTGTTCTCGGCCTCCTTGAGCAGCGTCTCCGCCTTGCGCACCGCGGAGATCCGCACCCGGCCCGCCTCCGCGGACGCCTCCGAGGTCAGCTCGGACGCCCGCGCCTCGGCCGCCGCGATCAGCTCCGCCGCCCGCTCCTCGGCCTCCGCGACCTGCGCCTGCGCCTGCTCCTCGGCCTCGGTCAGCTGCTCCTGGGCCGCCGTCACCAGCGCGTCCACCCGCTCGCCGGCCGACTTCATCGCCTGCGCGTTCTCCTTGCGGGCCCGCTCGTGCAGCGCCTCGATCTCAGCGTCGGTGCGCTCGCGCAGCTCCTCGGCCCGCTCGCGGATCGCCGTGGAGTCCCGCCGGGCCTCCGACAGCAGCGCGTCCGCGTCCGAACGGGCCTTCTCCACCCGGGCCTTGCCCTGCGCCTCGGCCTCGGCGCGCAGCCGCTCCGCCTCCTGGCGGGCCGCCGACACCATCGCGTCGGACTGCTCCTCGGCCGCCGCGGCCACCGCCAGCGCCTCCGCCTGAGCCTGCTCGCCGAGCTGCTCGGCGTCCGCGAACGCCCTCTCCAGCACCGACTTCGCCTGCTCGCGGGTCGCCCTGTCGTACGACTCGGCGGCCTCCCGGGTCTCCCGGTCGAAGGACTCGGCCCGGCGGCGGATGTCCGCGTCGAACTCCTCCGCCAGCGTCCGGGTCGCCAGCGCGTACTCCTCGGCGTCCGACCGCAGCGCGGCCGACCGCTCCTCGGCGTCCGCCAGCGCGGACGCCGCGAGCTCCTCCGCCTCGGCCAGCACCCGCTGCGCGGCGGCCTCCGCCTCGGCGCGCTGCTGCTGCACGAACTCGGCCACCGCGGCCCGCAGTTCGGCGCTCTCGCGCTCGGCGGCGGCCCGCAGCTCGCGGTCGTACGCCTCGGCGGCCGCCCGCAGTTCGGCGCTCTCGCGCTCCGCGGCGGCCCGCAGCTCGGCGATCTGCCCGGTGGCCTTCTCGTGCATGCCCGCCACCGACTGGCGGACCTCGGCGGCCTCCTGCTCGGCCGCCGCGACCAGCTCGGCGGCCCGCGCCTCGCCGTTCGCCCGCAGCTGCTCGGCGGCGTGCTCGGCCCGCTCGCGCAGCTCCGCGGTCTCCCGCTCGGCGGTGGCCCGCAGTTCGCGGTCGTACGCCTCCGCGCTCTCGCGCAGCTCGGCGCTCTCCCGCTCGGCGGCGGCCCGCAGTTCGGCGCTCTCGCGCTCCGCGACGGCGCGCAGCTCCGCGGTCTCCCGGTCGGCGGCGGCCCGCAGCTCGCGGTCGTACGCCTCGGCGGCCTCGCGCTGCTCGGTGGTCTCGCGGTCGGCGGCGGCGCGCAGTTCGGCGGTCTCCTGCTCGGCGACGGCCCGCAGTTCGCGGTCGTACGCCTCGGCGCTCTCGCGCAGCTCGGTGGTCTCCTGCTCGGCGACCGCCCGCAGTTCGGTGGTCTCCTGTTCCGCGGCGGCCCGCAGCTCGCGGTCGTACGCGTCGGCCTCCTCGCGCAGCCGGGCCGCCTCGGCCCGGTCGGCGGCGGCCTCGGTGTCCAGCGCCGCGGCGTCCGTGCGGGCGGCGGCCAGGGCCTGTTCGGCCTCGGCGCGCAGCCGCCGGGCGTCCTGCTCGGCGTCGGCGCGGGCCCGGGCGGCGTCGGTGGCGGCGCTCTCGCGCAGCGCCGCGGCCTCGGTGCGGGCGGCCTCGCGGACCTGCTCGGCCTCGCCGTCGGCGGCCTCCCGGATGGCGGTGGCCTCGGCCAGCTTCCCGGCGGTCAGCGCCTGGTCGCGCTCCAGGTCGGCACGGGCGGCCTCGCGGGCGGCGGCGGCCTCCTCGCGCAGGGCCAGGGCGTCGGCCTCGGCCCGTTCGGCGACCGCGCGGGCCGCCTGCTCGGCCTCGGCGCGCGCGGCCCGGCCGGCCTCCTCGGCCTCGGCGCGGTGGCGCTCGGCCCACTGGGCGGTGTCGGCACGCAGTGCCTCGGCGGCGGCGTCGGCCTCGGCGCGGACGGTGTCGGCCGCGGCGGCGGCCCGCTCGCGCAGTTCGGCGCCGTCCCGTTCGGCGGCGGCCCGGGTCTCCTCGGCGACGGCCTCGGCCGCGGCCAGCTTCTCGGCGCGGGCCCGCTCGGCGGCGGCGGTGATCTTCTCGCCCTCGGCGCGGGCCCGGGCCAGGGTCTGCTCGGCCCGGCCCTGGACGGCGGCGGCCTGCTCGCGGGCCTCGGCGCGCAGCCGCTCGACCTCCTCGCCGGCGCCGGAGCGCAGCGCGTCCGCGTCGGACTTGGCGCTGGTCAGCAGCTCCTCGGCCTGCTTGGCGGACTCCTCGATCTGCACCGCGGCCTGTCGGCGGGCCTCGGCCCGGACCCGTTCGGCCTCGGCCTCGGCGGCGGAGCGCTGCTCCTCGGCCTGTTCGCGGGCCAGGGCGGCCTCGGCCTGCATCCGCTCCAGCTGCTCGCGGATCGAGGCGGCGTCCTCCATGGCGGCGTTCTGGGCCTGCTCGACGGCCTCGCGGGCCTGCTCCAGCAGGGTGCCGGCCTCGGACTTGGCGTGCTCAACCAGCCGGTCGGCCTCGGCGGCGGCCTCGCCGCGGGTGGCCTCGGCGTCGGTGCTCGCCCGGGCGAGCACCTCCTCGGCCTGCTTGGCGGCGCGGGCCAGCCGCAGCGCCGCGTCCTTGGCGCCCTCGGCGCGGCCGGCGTCCTCGGCCTCGGCGCGGATCCGTTCGGCCTCGGCGGCGGCCTGCTCGCGCAGGCGGGCGGCCTCGGCCTCGGCGGCGGCCCGGCGTTCGGCGATCTCCGCCTCGGCCTCGGCGCGCAGCTGGGTGGCGACCGACTCGGCGGCGCCGCGCAGGCGCTCGCTCTCCTCGCGGGCCGCGGCCTTGGCGGCGTCCGCCTCGGCCTGCACGGTGGCGGCGGCGGAGCGGATCAGGTCGGCCTCGCGGGTGGCGGCGGCCACCATCTTGGCGATCTCGGCGCGGGCGGTGGCGGAGCGCTGCTCGCTGGCGGCGGCGCCGTCGGCGACCTTGCGCTCGGCCTCGCTGGTGGCCTCGGCCTGCAGGCGCCGGGCGGCGGCGGTGGCCTCCTCGCGCATCCGGGCGGCCTCGGCGCGGGCCCGCTCGGTCTCGGCCACGGCCTCGGCGCGCAGCCGCTCTATCTCGGCCTGGGCGCTGGCCAGGGCGGCCTCGGCGCGCTCCTGGTCGGCGAGGGCCTGCCGCTTGAGGGCGGTGATCTCGGCCTCGGCGGCGGCGAGCTTCTGCTGGGCGGCGGCGTGCGCGCCGGCCAGCTCCTGCTGGGCGGCGGTGAGGGCGGCGGCGCGGTGCTCCTCGGCCTGGGCGCCGGTCTGCTGGGCCTGCTCGGAGGCGGCGCGCAGCAGGCGTTCGGCGTCGGTCTGGGCGCGCAGCAGGGCGGCCTCGGCCTGGGCCTGGGCCTCGCCGCGGGCGGCGTCGACGTCGGCGGCGGTCTGGGCGCGGGCCTGGTCGGCGAGGGCGGCGGCCTCGGCGCGGACGGCGGCCATCATCCGGTCGGCCTCGGCGCGGGCCTCCTGGAGCAGGCGCTGGGCCTCCTGCTCGGTGCCGGCGCGGGTCTGCTCCGCCCAGTTGACGTTCTCGTTGACGTGGCGCTCGGCGGCGGCCCGGAACTCGGCGAGCTCCTCCTCCAGCCGGCGGCGCCGGGCGTTGAACTCGGCCTCCAGCTGGGCGGTGCGCTCGGCGGCCTCGGCCATCATCCGCTGGGTGGCGGCCTGGGACTCGCGCAGCTGGCGCTCGGCGTCCGCGCGCAGCGCCTCGGCCTGCATCTCGGCGTTGCGCAGGACCTGCTCGGCCTGGCCGGAGACGGAGTCGAAGGCGCGCGGCTGGGCGAGCTGCCGACGGGCCTCGTGCAGCTTGGCCCGGAGCACCTCCACCTGGTAGGCGAGGTCGTCGGCGTGCTCGATGGTCTTGTCCCGCTCCTTGCGGGCCTTCTCCAGCTCGGCCTCGAACTTGGAGAGGTGATCCTCAACCTCGTAGCGGTCGTAGCCCCGCACTCCGCGGTCCCATCCATCTCCTGGTCGCGTCCTCGACCGGGCCGTTCCGCTCCGTGGTCCACGGGCGGATCGGTTGGTCCTTGCAATCGCTCCACCGTCCGGGTGGACTCCTGAGCGACATGGTGCCTCTGGAGAATGGTGACAGATCCGAACGGCGACCGTCCGGCCGTGCCCGCGTCGTGGACTCCCCTGCGGTGCGCGGACCGGTGGTACCAGCGCACCTGGGCATTGTAGTGGGAGCCGCTCCCGGGGGAATGGGGGCGAGGTCCTTTTCGGAAGTTACCGGCCGGTTCGTTACCGGCCGGCCCGCCCCCGGACCCGCTCCGCACCGGAACCGGTCAGTGCGCGGAGGGGTCCGCCGCGGTGACCAGCTCGGTCAGCACGCCGCCGCAGTCCTTGGGGTGCAGGAAGGTGATCCGCGAGCCCATCGACCCGCGCCGCGGCTCGTCGTACAGCACCCGCACGCCCTTGCCGGCGACCGCCGCCGCGTCCGCGTCCACGTCGGCCGTCCCGAAGGCGATGTGGTGCACGCCCTCGCCGTTCTTGGCCAGCCACTTGGCGACCGTCGAGTCCTCCCGGGTCGGCTCCAGCAGCTGCAGGTAGGAGGCCCCGCCGTCCCCGGTGTCGTTGATCTTCAGCATGGCCTCGCGGACGCCCTGCTCCTCGTTGACCTCGGT
The DNA here is from genome assembly GCF_044769485.1 of Kitasatospora sp. NPDC090308. NCBI lineage: Bacteria > Bacillati > Actinomycetota > Actinomycetes > Kitasatosporales > Streptomycetaceae > Kitasatospora > Kitasatospora sp. NPDC090308. The sequence continues at coordinate 721,839 of NZ_JBIVXY010000002.1, forward strand.
GTGGAACACCTCGAAGCCGTACGTCGAGCGGTAGAACTCGACCGTCCGGTCCAGGTCGAAGCAGGCGATGCCGATGTGGTCGATGCGGGTCAGCACGGTGTCCTCCGGAAAGGGGTGGGACGGCGAGGGATGGCACCCAGTGCAGCGCATCCCGCCGACCGGGCGCCAGCGGGCCGCGCTGCGAGCCTGCTCACACGTTCCTGCGCGGTTCCGGCACGGTGTTCACTGGAGGGTGCCAGTAGCGCTGATCACATCACCGCGGCGGTGACGCAGAGGTGACCGATCAGTACATTGACGGCATCCCCGTACCCTCTGGTCCGACGCGCGAAGGGGCTCGTCCATGACTACTTCTGTGATCGTCGCAGGTGCCCGTACCCCGATGGGCCGGCTGCTCGGCTCGCTCAAGGGCTTCTCCGGCGCCGAGTTGGGCGGCTTCGCGATCAAGGCGGCGCTGGAGCGGGCCGGGATCACCGGCGAGCAGGTGCAGTACGTGATCATGGGCCAGGTGCTCCAGGCCGGTGCGGGCCAGATCCCGGCCCGGCAGGCGGCGGTCAAGGCCGGCATCCCGATGAACGTCCCCGCCCTGACGATCAACAAGGTCTGCCTCTCCGGGCTGGACGCGATCGCGCTGGCCGACCAGCTGATCCGGGCCGGCGAGTTCGACGTGGTGGTGGCCGGCGGCCAGGAGTCCATGACCAACGCCCCGCACCTGCTGCCCAAGTCCCGCGAGGGCTTCAAGTACGGCGCGATCGAGATGCTCGACGCGATGGCGCACGACGGCCTCACCGACGCCTACGAGAACATCCCGATGGGCGAGTCCACCGAGAAGCACAACACCCGGCTCGGCATCGCCCGCGACGTGCAGGACGCCATCGCCGCCGCCTCCCACCAGCGCGCCGCCAAGGCCCAGGCCGACGGCGTCTTCGAGGCCGAGATCGTGCCGGTGGAGATCCCGCAGCGCAAGGGCGACCCGGTGCTGTTCAGCCAGGACGAGGGCATCCGCGCCGACACCACCGTCGAGGGCCTGGCCCGGCTGCGCCCGGCCTTCAGCAAGGACGGCACCATCACCGCCGGCACCTCCTCGCAGATCTCCGACGGCGCCGCCGCGGTGGTGGTGATGAGCCGGGCCAAGGCCGAGGAGCTGGGCCTGAGCTGGATCGCCGAGATCGGCGCGCACGGCAACGTCGCGGGCCCGGACAACTCGCTCCAGTCCCAGCCGTCCAACGCGATCAAGCACGCCCTCGCCAAGGAGGGGCTGGCGGTCGGCGACCTCGACCTGATCGAGATCAACGAAGCCTTTGCGGCCGTCGCCCACCAGTCGACGAAGGACCTGGGCGTCAGCGACGAGATCGTCAACGTCAACGGCGGCGCGATCGCGCTCGGCCACCCGATCGGCATGTCCGGCGCCCGCGTGGTGCTGCACCTGGCGCTGGAGCTCCAGCGCCGCGGCGGCGGGGTCGGCGCGGCCGCGCTGTGCGGCGGCGGCGGCCAGGGCGACGCGCTGATCGTCAAGGTCCCGGCGCAGGGCTGACCCAGGACCCCAGGACCCCTCAGGACCCCCGCCAAGGCCGTGTCACCCGGCCCTGGCGGGGCGTCCGTCTTTCTGCTGCGAGGAGCAAAACCCGATGGCCGATGTGGCGACGCTGGTCGAGCAGGCCCGGCAGGGCCGTCCCCGGGCGGTGGCCCGGCTGATCACCCTGGTGGAGAACGCCGCGCCCGAACTGCGCGAGGTGATGGCGGCCCTCGCCCCCTACAGCGGACGGGCCTACACGGTGGGCCTGACCGGCTCGCCCGGGGTGGGCAAGTCCACCTCCACCTCGGCGCTGGTGAGCGCCTACCGCAAGCTCGGCAGACGGGTCGGGGTGCTGGCCGTCGACCCGTCCTCGCCGTTCTCCGGCGGGGCGCTGCTCGGCGACCGGGTGCGGATGCAGGAGCACGCCACCGACCCGGAGGTGTTCATCCGCTCGATGGCCACTCGCGGCCACCTCGGCGGCCTGGCCTGGGCCGCCCCGCAGGCGCTGCGGGTGCTGGACGGGGCGGGCTGCGACGTGATCCTGGTGGAGACCGTCGGCGTCGGCCAGTCCGAGGTGGAGATCGCCGCGCAGGCCGACACCTCGGTCGTGCTGCTGGCCCCCGGCATGGGCGACGGCATCCAGGCCGCGAAGGCGGGCATCCTGGAGATCGGCGACGTGTTCGTGGTCAACAAGGCCGACCGGGACGGCGCGGACGCCACCGCCCGGGAGCTCAACCACATGCTCGGCCTGGGGGAGTCCCGGCAGGCCGGCGACTGGCGCCCGCCGATCGTGAAGACCGTCGCGGCCCGCGGCGAGGGACTGGACGAACTCGTCGAAGCCCTGGAGAAGCACCGCGGCTGGCTGGCCGAGACCGGCGAACTGGACGCCCGCCGCCGCCGCCGGGCCGCCCAGGAGGTCGAGGCCATCACCCTCGCCGCCCTGCGCGCCCGGATCGGCGACCTGCGCGGCGACCGGCACCTCGACGCCCTGGCCGGGCAGGTCGCCGCGGGCGAGCTCGACCCGTACGCGGCGGCCGACCGGCTGGTGGCCGAACTGACCGGCTAGCGGGGGTCTGAAGACAGGCCCTAGCCCCGGCCGCGGAGCCCGCGCAGGTGCTCGGCGATCGGGGCCAGGGCCGCGTACAGCGCGTCCAGCTGCTCGTCGGTGAGCCGGTCGATGAAGTGCGCGCGGACGCTGCGGACGTGGTCCGGGGCGACCTTGCGCAGCGTCTCCCAGCCGTGCCCGGTCAGGTGCGCGTACAGGCCGCGGCGGTCGCCCGGGCACTCCTGGCGCAGCACCAGCCCGGCCGCCTCCATCCGGGTGATCTGGTGCGAGAGCCGGCTCTTGGACTGCAGGGTGGCGGTGGCCAGGTCGGTCATCCGCATCCGGCGGTCCGGGGACTCGGAGAGCACCACCAGGATCTCGTAGTCGTTGATGGCGAGGTTGTGGGTCTGCAGCTCCCGGCTCAGCTGGTGGTCGAGGAGCTTGCCGACCTCCAGGTGGGCGCGCCACAGCCGCTGCTCGCGCGCGTCGAGCCACGGGGTGTCCGCCTCCCCGCCCCGGGAGGGGGGGACCGCGGGCGCTTCGGTCACGGAGTCGTCCATGCGACCGAGTATAGCCGAAGTTGTTCAATGTTGTACGAATTCACATCCCGGGCCCCGGTCCCGGCCCGGCCGCCGGACCGACCGCTCCGTCCACGGACAACCGCTGCCCCGCCTGGCCGAGTTGAGTCGGACACGGCCAATTCCGGGACCGGAGTCAAACGGTGACACAGAGTTGGGCATAATCGCGCCCATGACGACGCCGAGCGCGCACTTCCATTCGATAGCCGACGGTATATACGCATGGCAGCCGCGGCAACGTGGTTGGGGCCTGGCCAACTGCGGCCTGGTCACCGCCGGCGGCTCCGCGCTGTGGATCGACACCCCGTACGACCGCACACTGGCCGGCGAGTTCCTGGCGCGCACCCGCGCCGTCCTCGCCCCCGGCACCGAGGTCGGGCGGATCGTGGTCACCCACGCCAACGGCGACCACCTGTGGGGCGCCGGCGTCCTCCCCGGGGCCGAGGTCATCACCACCCGCGAGGCGCTGCACCACATCGCCTACGAGCCGACCCCCGAGCAGCAGCACGCCCTGCTGCAGAACCTCGACCCGGGCGACGACACCGGCTCCTACCTGCACGAGCACTTCGGCTGCTTCGACTGGGCCGACACCCCGCCGGTCGTCCCCGACACCGTCTTCACCGGCGAGCTCGAACTGCGCGTCGGCGACATCCCGGTGCAGGTCAGCAGCCTCCCGCCGGCCCACACCAGCGGCGACCTGATCGTCCACCTGCCCACCCGCTCCACCGTCTTCACCGGCGACATCGTCTTCGGCTCCACCGCCGACCGGCCCGGCGACCACCCCGTGCACTGGGCCGGCCCGCTCGGCAACGTCATCGACGCCGTCGAGCGGCTGCTCGACACCGGCGCCGAGACGGTCGTCCCCGGCCACGGCCCGCTGCTCACCCGCGCCGACCTGCGCGCCCACGCCGGCTACCTGCGCTACGTCCGCGACCGGGCGCACGCCCTGCACGCCGCCGGCCTCCCGGCCGCCGAGGCCGCGCAGGCCGTCATCGACGAGGCCCGCTACCCCGAACTCGGCCTCCCCGAGCGGCTGCTGGTCACCATCGGCACCGAGTACCGGCACCTCGACGGCTCCCCCGAGCCCGCCATGCTGGAGGTCGTCGGCCGGATGGCCGGCCTGGCCCGGCAGCGCGCCCGCACCGCCTGAACCAGCGTCCCCCGCCCCAGCGACGACTCCCCCCGAGGACCCCATGGTCGAGATCGTGCTCGCCCTGCTGGCCGGTGCCGCCCTGACCGCAGGACCCCTGCTCTGGTCGGCCCGGCGCGCCGCCCGCACCGCCCGGGCCGCCGCCCGGCGCGCCACCGAGGCCGAGAACCGCGCCCAGGGCGCCGAAGTCCGGGCCCGGACCGCCGAGGAACGCGTCCGCACCGGCGAGGGGCGCACCCGCACGGCCGAGGGCCGGGCCCACGCCGCCGAGGCCCGGCAGACCCTCGCCGAGGCCCGACTGGCCACCGCCGTCCGCGAGTTCGCCCACCTCGCGCACGAACGGCTGCCCGCCGCCGCCACCGCGCTCACCCACCCCCGCACGCCCGTCCCCGGCCCGCTCGACACCGGCGCCGGCCAGGAGGAGCTGCACCGCGCCCTGGACGCCGTCCTGAACGCCGCCGTCCGGGCCGCCCTCGCCGAACGCGAACGCACCGACGCCGCCGCCCGGGCCGCGCTGCGCGGCGCCGCCTCCAAGATCCAGGCGCTGCTGATCCAGGTCCGCTCGCTGCTGGAGGAGATCCAGCTCTCCGTCGACGACCCCCGGCTGCTCGCCCTCGACTTCCGCAACGAACTCACCCTGCGCCGGGTGCAGTCCCTCGCCGTGCTCTCCGGCGCCTGGCCCGGCATGACCCGCGAGGACTCCCCGCTCGCCGAACTCTGCGTCGGCGCGCAGTCCCGGGTGGCCGGCTACGCCCGGATCGAGATCACCAACCACCTGCGCGAGCCCCGGCTCGCGGTGGCCGCCCGGGCCGCCGAACCCGTCGCCATCGCGCTCGCCGAGATCCTCGGCAACGCCACCGCCTACTCGCACCCCGAGACCAGGGTCGTGGTCTCCGTCGAACAGGGCAGCTCCGGCGCCCTGGTGGTGGTCGACGACATGGGCGTCGGCATGGAGCCCGACCAGCTCGAACGGGCCGGCGAACTGCTCGACGGCCAGGCCGAGGTGCTGCTCACCGAACTCGGCGACCCGCCGCAGGCCGGCTTCGCGGTGATCGGCCTGCTCTGCCGCCAGTTCGGCTTCGGCTGCCGGGTCGAGCCCTCCCCGTACGGCGGGGTCCGGGCCATCCTGCGGCTGCCCGCCGACCTGCTCACCCTGACCGACCCGACCGCCCCGCTCTCCGCCCTGGCCCCCCGGCCGATCACCCAGAGCGCCCCGGTGTTCGACGCGGGCGACGCGCTGCCGACCCGCAAGCGCCGCGCCCCCCGCGTGCCGCAGCAGGACGCCCCGTCCCCCCTCCCCGCCCCGGCGGGCACCACGCCCGACCGGGCCCGCAGCGCCTGGTCGGCGCTCCAGTCCGGCACCGCCGCCGGCCGCAGCGCCGCCGACCGCACCGCCCGCCCCGAAGGACCCGCCGCACCCGAAGGAGTCGAAACCCCGTGACCACCCCGCTCCGCCGCCACACCGAGGACCTCTCCTGGGTCCTCATCCCGCTGCTCGACCTGCCCGGCGTGCAGAACGCCGTCATCGCCACCGGCGACGGCCTGGTCACCGGCCACTCCGCCGACCTCGGCCGGGACGGCGCCGACCGGGTCGCCGCGATGACCGCCTCGCTGCACGCCGCCGCCCGGGCCTTCACCACCGCCTTCACCGGCGCCGAGAACGTCCGGCTCAACCAGACCGTGGTCGAGTCCGAGCACGGCTACGCCGTGGTCACTCCGGCCGGCGAGAACTCCTCGCTGGCCGTCTTCGCCCTCCCCGGCGCCGACCTCGGCACCATCGCCTACCAGATGCAGGTCCAGGTCGCCGCGCTCGCCCGGGCGCTGGCCAGCCCCGCCCGGGAGGCGAGCCACACATGAGCGAGCCCCGCCCCCAGGACCCGGACCCGCAGCGCCCGGACCCGCAGCGCCCGGACCCGCGGCGCCCCCGCCGCCGGCTCGTCCCGGCCTACCTCGCCACCCACGGCCGCGACGCCGCCGGCGGCGCCCTCCGCCTGGACCGGCTCAGCGTGCTGCACGCCGCCGCCGACCTCCCGGCCGGACTCGGCGGCGAACACCGCCAGTTATGGGAACTCGTCCGCCCCGGCGCGCTGACCCTCGCCGAGGCCGCCGCCCACCTCCGGCTCCCCGTCAGCGCGACCGTCTTCATCGCGGCCGACCTGGCCGAACGCGGCGCCCTGGCGGTCCGCGCGCCGATCCCCTCCGCCCAGCCGGTCAACCGGGACCTCGCCGAAAGGCTCCTCAGTGGACTTCGCGCCCTCAAGTAGCACCGCCACCGCCCCCGGTGACGGACCCCCCGGGGCCCCGGCCTACCTGCCCCCCACCGACCCGATCCTGATGAAGCTCATGGTCACCGGGCCGTTCGGGGTCGGCAAGACCACCTTCGTGCGCACCCTGTCGGAGATCCCGACCCTGCACACCGAGGAGACCATGACCGCGGCCGGCATCCCGGTCGACGACACCAGCCGCACCCCCGGCAAGACCGCCACCACCGTCGCCGTCGACTTCGGCCGGCTCACCCTGTCGGCCGGCGAGTTCGTCCTCTACCTGTTCGGCACCCCCGGCCAGCGCCGCTTCCTCCCGCTCTGGGAGGACCTCGCCCGCGGCGCGCTCGGTGCGCTCGTCCTGGTCGACACCCGCCGCCTCGCCGACGCCTTCGACGCCATGGACCTGATCGAGGAGGCCGGCCTGCCCTACGCCGTCGCGGTCAACCGCTTCCCCGACACCCCGCCGATCGCCCTCGACGCCGTCCGCGCCGCCCTCGACCTCGACCCCGCCACCCCGCTGGTCGAGTGCGACGCCCGCGCCCGCGAGGGCTGCGTCGACGCGCTGATCTCCCTCACCGAGCACGTCCTGGACCGCCTCCCCCAGGAGACCGCCCCATGACCCCCCGCACCGCCCTCTACGGGGCGCAGTTCGCCGCCGACCCGCACGCCCACTACGCCCGGCTGCGCGACCGCGGACCGCTCGCCCCGGTCGAACTCGCCCCCGGCGTCGACGCCTGGCTGGTCACCGACTACCACGTCGCCCTGGAGGTGCTGCGCGACACCGACACCTGGACCCGCGACCCGCGCCGCTGGCAGGCCACCCAGCCCGCCGACTCCCCGCTGCTCCCGCTGTTCGGCTGGCGCCCCACCGCGCTGTTCTCCGACGGCCCCGCGCACGCCCGCTACCGCCAGGTCATCACCGACAGCGTCGGCATCCTCGAACCCCACCTGCTGCAGCGCGACACCACCGCCGTCGCCGAACAGCTCATCGCCGAGTTCGCCGGCGCCGGCAAGGCCGACCTGCTCGCCCAGTACGCCTACCGGCTCCCGCTGCTCATCCTCACCTCCTGGTACGGCGTCCCCGACCCGGACATCGACCGGATCAGCACCGCGATGAACCGCTCCTTCGAGACCTCCACCGGCGCCGCCGCCGCGTACGCCGACCTGGTCGCCGTCATCACCGAACAGGTCGCCGACCGCCGCGCCGCCCCCCGGCACGACCTGATCTCCGCCTTCCTCGGCCACCCCGCGCGGCTCGCCGACGACGAGGTCGTCCGGCACATCACGCTCACCCTGATGGCCGGCCACGAACCCACCGCCAACCTGATCGCCAACGCGCTGCTGCGGATGCTCTCCGACGACCGCTACGCCGGCTCCCTGCACAGCGGCGCGATGACCGCGCACGACGCGGTCAACGAGGTGCTCTGGAACGACCCCCCGCTGTCCAACTTCTCCCCGCACTACCCCCGGCACGAGATCGTCTTCCACGGCACCGCGCTCACCCCCGAGCAGCCCGTCCTGGTCTCCTACGCCTCCGCCAACGCCCAGGCCGTGCTCACCCCCGCCGAGAGCGAGTCCCTCGGCGGCTCCTACGCCCACCTCGCCTGGGGCGCCGGCCCGCACCGCTGCCCGGCCCGCCAGCCCGCCGTCCTGATGGCCGTCACCGCCGTCGAGTACCTGATCAGCCGCCTCACCGACCTGCGGCTCGCCGTCCCCACCGCGGACGTCCTCTGGCGCCCGGGTCCGATCCACCGCGCGCTCGTCTCGCTCCCCGTGGAGTTCACGCCGCTGTAGGCCGCGGCACCGGGGCGGGGGGACCCGCTGCGCGCAGTCCCCCCGCCCCCGGTACCGCCTTTCGGTCCTACAGGCCGAACCGCCGCCCCAGGTCGCCCAGGTTGCCTAGCCCCGGGATGTTCGGGGCCTGCTGGTGTCCGCCGGCCTGCTGCGGGACGCCGCTGCCCGGGATGCCCGGCTCCGCGCCGACCACGCCGACCGAGCGCTCGGCCATCAGCGTCTCGGAGGACTGCATCAGCACCTGCCCGGCCCCGATGAACTCGAACTGGTGCTCCTCGCCGCTCGCGCCGCCGATCCCGGTCAGGTGCCGCAGGCCGCCGAGGACGCCGTGCAGGTAGCCGTGGTCGTAGTGGTGGCAGGGCGCGGGGCAGTCCGCCCAGCCGACCAGGGCCTGCGGGTCGACCCGGATCGGGGGCTCGACGAAGTGCACCGGCCCGTTGGACGCGGCGACGAACTTGCCGGTGCCGATCAGGGTCAGGAACCCGGGGATGATCGACTGCTTGAGCCGCAGCGTGGGCTCGAAGGCGAGCAGGTTGCCCGAGCGCACGGTCAGGTTGCCGTCCTCCAGGTCGTACGAGTTGAGGTCGTACGACCGGTCGGCGAGCAGCAGCTTGCCGCGCCCCTCGGCGACCACCCAGTCGGCGGCGTGCAACGGGGAGTTGAAGTTCTGCTCCAGGACGCGGTCGAGCGCGCCGCGGCCGATCCCGGAGAAGCGCATCTCGCCGTAGTAGGCGATCATCTTGCCCTTCTGCAGGTAGTACGCGCCGTTCAGGTCGACCGAGAAGCAGTAGGGGTTGACGTTGTCGTTCGCGGGCAGCGTGCCCGGGTCCCAGACCTGCGGGCCCTCGCCGCCGGGCGGCTGGAACACCGGCGCGCCGAACTGCCCGGCCGGACCGGCCTGGTAGGGCGGCGGGGGGACGGGCAGGCCCGCCTGGGTGGCCTGGTGGGACTGGTCGTACTGCTGCTGGGAGTACCCGGGCGGGGGCCCCTGCGGCGGGTACGGCGGGGGCTGCTGCCCGTACGGCTGCTGGCCGTAGGGCGGGGGCTGCTGTCCGTACGGCTGCTGGCCGTAGGGCTGCTGCGGGGGGTAGGACATCAGAGCTTCACCTCGCTGGCCTGCACGTACACCGTGCCCTGCCCGGACAGTTCGAGCTGGAACGCCTCGCCGGAGCCGCGTCCGACCATGTCGCGCCAGCCGAGGGCGCTGGAGAGCTTGTTGGTGACCTCGCCGCGGTGCGCGACGTAGGCCTGCGGGTCGACGTGGACGGGCTGGCCGGGGAGGATCGGGAGTTCGATCACCCCGCCGTGGGCCATCACCGCGACCGCGCCCTTGCCGGTGAGCTTGGTGGTGAACAGGCCCTGGCCGGTCACCTGGCCGCGGACCACGCCCATCAGGCCGCCCTGCTGGCCCATGAACATGGTGGACTGCTGGAGGCTGCCCTCGAAGGCCAGCAACCGGTCGGCCTCCACGTACAGGGTGTCGCCGACCAGGTCGACCACGTGCACGTGGTGGCCGCCGTGGCCGAACATCACGGTGCCGTGGCCCTCGACGGTCATCAGCGGGGTGTCCTCGTTGGCGACCCGGCGGCCGATCATCGACATCACGCCGCCCTGGCCGCCCATCAGGTTGGGCTGGAAGGAGACCTCGCCGGTGTAGCCGAGCATCGCGCCGCGCTGGGACAGGATCCGCTGCCCGGGCACCACCTGGGCGGAGATCATCTTGCCGTTGATCCGGGTGAAGGCCATCAGACCTCGCCTCCCAGCGTCATGCGCTCGGAGGGCTGGACGTAGACCAGGCCCTCGCCGGTGAACTCGACCTGCATCGCCTCGCCGCCGCCCTCGCCGATCAGGGTGGACCAGCCCGCCCCGGACTTGAGCGACCGCTGGAGGTTGCCGGTGTGCGCGATGTACGCGCCCGGGTCCACCCGCAGCGGCAGGCCCTGGCCGACCCGGAGGATCACCGCCGGGCCGTCCGAGGTGACCGCCGCCCAGCCCTGGCCCTCGACCTTGGTGGTGAACAGGCCGTTGCCGCTGGCCATGCCGTTCAGCCCGGTGAAGGAGGTGCCGGTGCGCAGCGTCGCCTCGGTGCAGAGCAGGTTGTCGGATTCGACGAACAGCGTCTCGCCGTTCAGCCGGACCAGGTTGATCTCGGTGGCCCGGTCGGCGAAGTAGCAGGTGCCCTGCCCCTTCACCTCCATGACCTCCATGCGCTCGCCGGTGAGCCGGCGGGTGACCATGCCGCGCAGGCCGTCGCCGCCGCCGGAGAGCTTCTTGAAGCCCATCTGCCCGGTGTAGGCGACCATCGAGCCGTTGCGTGCCTTGACGGTGTCCCCGGCGAGATCGACGGCGAGGACCCTGGACCCCTGGAGTCGGAACTGTGCCACGTCCGGGAATCTAGCGCGCCCCTCCCCGGGAGGGGAGGGGAACCGGCCGTGCTGGTACCCGTTCGGTACGGAATCCGGACATCGGACGCCCCATCAGCCGGACATAACGGGCGAAACCCCCCGGGCGGGCGGGGGTCAGACCTGCTGCGGCAGCGCCCCCGCCGAGACCTCCACCTCCAGCAGCGAGGCCGAGTGCCGCTCGGCCTCGAACGCGGCCCGGCCGCCGCGCAGGCCGAACAGGCGCTTGGAGAGCATGATCCAGAGCACCGCGGCGACGTTCAGCAGCAGGGTGCAGACCTTCAGCACGCTGACGTGCTCGCTGAGCTCGTAGCCCTCCAGCGGCAGGAAGGCGGCGGTGGCCACCACCGTCAGGTACTCGGCCCAGCGGTGGCCCCACCACAGGCCGAACGCCTCGACGATCTCGATCAGCGCGTACGCCACCAGCGCGGCGGCCACGTAGACCAGGGTGGAGTGCCGGTAGTCGAAGGTCTTGCGGATGGTGTCGACGATCGGCGAGTGCTCCAGGTCCCAGTGGAAGTGCTCGGTGACCGGATTGAGGACCGACAGGTTCTCGTCGAAGATCCGGCGCACCGCGTCCTGGCTGTTGGAGAACTTCCACACCCCCCAGGCGACGACCACGATCAGCAGACCGCGCAGCAGCCGCTCGACGGCCAGGAAGCGCAGGATGAACAGGTCGCGCAGGGCCTTGCCGCGCGGCACCAGCGGCGCGTCCTCGGCCGGGCCGGAGCCGTGCGGGTCGCCGAGCGCGAAGTCGCCGCAGCGCAGGCAGCGCCAGGCGGTGCCGACCGCGGTGGCGGTGCGCAGCCGCTCGCGCAGCTCGGGCTCGTCCGGCGCGTAGGTGACGTGGCCGCGCGTGGCGCAGGTGTGGCGGTCCCAGTCCCGTTTCAGCATGGCGTGTTCCCCCCGTGGGTCCGCGCGGCCCGACGGTCGGGGCGCGCGCAGCACAGCAGGATAGGGGGTCCGCCGTCGGCGCCGGTGTCGGGTCGGTGATAATGGGCCCGGCTTGTGCATCCGTTCACAAAGCCAGCCGTCCGCCGTGCCGTGCCCCCGTGAGGAATCCCCGTGAAGAGCGTCGCCGCCGTCCACCGCCTGCGCCTGGTCTCCGGCCCCGAGGGCCTGTCGTTCCTGCTGCTGCTGGTCTGCTCGGTGCTCAAGCGCACCACCAGCTTCAACGCCGTCCCGGTGATGGGCATGGTGCACGGCGTGCTGTTCGTCCTCTACCTGGTGTTCCTGGTGCAGGCGCACCAGGCCCGCCGCTGGGAGCCGAAGCGCACCCTGCTGCTGTTCGTGCTCTCGGTGCTGCCCACCGGCGGCTTCTTCGCCGAGCGGACGCTGGCCCGGGAGGAGCGCGGCGAGCTCGACGGCGCCGCCCCGGCGACCGCCTGACCCGACCGCCCCGGAACGTGGTGCGCGGCGGCCGGGCCTCTTCGTGGGAGGCCGGGCCGCCGCGGGCTCTGCTGCTACCGGGCCGGCGTCAGTTGACGTTCACCGCGGTCCACGCGGCCGCGACCGCGTTGTACTGGGTCGAGCCGGAGCCGTACAGGTCCTTCGCCGCGTTCAGGGTCGCCGTGCGGGCGGCCTTGTAGTTCGTGGTGGAGGTCATGTAGACGGTCAGCGCCCGGTACCAGATCTGCGCGGCCTTGTCCCGGCCGATGCCGGTGACCGTCGAGCCGTTGTAGGTGGGCGAGTTGTAGCTCACCCCGTTGACGGTCTTCGCGCCGCTGCCCTCGGACAGCAGGTAGAAGAAGTGGTTGGCGACGCCCGAGGAGTAGTGGACGTCCTTGTTGCCGACGGTGGAGGACCAGTAGTCGGCGGACGCGCCGTCCTTGGAGGGCTTGTCCATGTAGCGCAGCGGCGTGCCGTTGCCGTTGATGTTGATCAGCTCGCCGATCAGGTAGTCCGGGTTGTCCTTCGACAGGTTGGCGTAGAACTCGACCAGGGTGCCGAAGATGTCGCTGGTGGCCTCGTTCAGGCCGCCGGACTCGCCCGAGTAGTTCAGGCCCGCGGTGTTGGAGGTCACACCGTGGCTCATCTCGTGGCCGGAGACGTCGAGTTCGGTCAGCGGGTGGGTGTTGCCCGAGCCGTCGCCGTACGTCATGCAGAAGCAGCTGTCGTCCCAGAACGCGTTGACGTAGTTGCTGCCGTAGTGGACCCGGCTGTACGCGCCGACGCCGTCGTTGCGGATGCCGCTGCGGCCGAAGGTGTTCTTGTAGAAGTCCCAGGTGACGGCCGCGCCGTACTGGGCGTCCACGGCCGCGGACTCGCCGTTGGAGGCGGCGCCGCTGCCCCAGGTGTTGCTGGTCTTGGAGTAGACGGTGCCCTTGCCGGAGGTCTTGCCGGCCAGGGTGGTGGTGTACTGGCCGCCGCGGGTGGCGTCCTTCAGCGTGTAGGTGCTGCCGGACAGCGTGGTGGTCAGCGAGACGTTGCCGACGAAGACGCCGTTGCCGGTGCCGGTCGCGTTGGAGGTCTGCACCTGCTCGTGGCTGGAGAGCAGCGCGCCGCTGTCCGCGTCGGTGACCAGCACCTGGTGGCTCGGGGTGCCGTCCGCCCGGACGCCCTCCACGGTGGTGCGGTAGGCCAGCCGCGGGGCGCCGTCGGCGGCCCAGACCACCAGCTGGGCGTCGCCGCTCGCGCCGGAGACCGAGGTGAGGGCGGCCTCGTCGGCGTCCGCGGTGATGCCGACGGTGGCCTGCACCGCGCCGGTCGCCTTGGCGGCGGCCTGGCCGGCCGACAGCTTCGGGCTCAGCGAGGCGGGGGCCAGGCTGCCGGAGACGGCCTTGTCGGTGGACTTCACCTTGCCGTTGGCGGCCTGGTGCACGACCAGGTCGCCGCCGAGCACCGGCAGGCCGTTGTAGGTGCGCTCGTAACGGAAGTGACGGGTGCCATCGGCGTCGACGACGGCGTCCTTGACGACCAGCTTCTCCTGGGCGCCCAGGCCCAGGGCCTTGGCGGCGGCGGGCGCCTGTGCGGCGGCCAGCGCGAGCTGGTCGCCGTGGCCCAGGGCGGCGGGATTGGGGGCGGCGTACGCCATTCCGGCGCTCACCTGGATCGCACCGGCCAGCAGGGCCGAGGCAGAGAGAACGGCGCCGACAGCAAGCTTTCGCTTCACGTACGGGTTCCTTCCGGATCAACCGCGTGTGCGCGGTCACACCTCGTCCCGGGGCACCGGGGTCAGTGCCTGCTGGGGCGGAACGGGTGCTGACGTGCAGCTCCGTGCGGTCAGGCGACATCCGCCGGTGGGGTGGGCCGGCGGTGTCGAACGGGGCTGGCCAGAAGCATGACGACGCGGTGGCGGCCGGGAACAGCCGTTCGGCAACTATTGGCAAACTCTCGCCAGCGCCCGGGGAAAGAACAGCTCAGGACATCGGATGTTTCACTGCGAACCGTGCCGCGTGGGCTGCGCGGAGGCCCAACTCCGGTGCAATCACTGAATATTGCCGGAATATGCACGGTAAAAGGCCGTCGGCCGGCCGCCCTCGTCTGTTTGGCGTGATCCCGCCAAGTGGGGCGGCTTGTCCACCATCGTGGACACCTGCTACCCCCGCCCGGCCCCGCGGGTACGGTGGGGGCGTGCCCAAGCCCCTCGCCCTCGACTTCGACCCGATCGCCCGCGCCGACGAGCTCTGGACCCGCCGCTGGGGCAAGGTGCCGTCCATGGCGGCGATCACCTCGGTGATGCGCGCCCACCAGATCCTGCTCGGCCGGGTCGACGCCGTGGTCAAGCCCTACGGCCTCACCTTCGCCCGCTACGAGGCCCTGGTGCTGCTCACCTTCAGCCGCTCCGGCGAGCTCCCGCTCTCCAAGATCGGCGAGCGCCTGATGGTCCACCCCACCAGCGTCACCAACACCGTCGACCGCCTGGAGCGGGCCGGCCTGGTCACCCGCCGCCCCAACCCGCTCGACGGCCGCGGCGTCCTCGCCGCCATCACCGACCGCGGCCGCCGGGTCGTCGAGGAGGCCACCCGCGAACTCGTCGCCGTCGAGTTCGGCCTGGACGGCTACGACGCCGACGCCTGCCGCGAGGTGTTCGACCTGCTGCGCCCGCTGCGGATCGCCGCCGGCGACTTCGAGGCCCCGGCCGAGGAGGGGCCCGACCGGGACGGCGCGTAGGGGCGGTTACCCTCGACTGCATGAAGCAGAGTGTGCTGACCCGCTACCGCGCCATGGCCTACGTCACCGGTGTGCTCCTGATCCTGCTCACCCTCGGGGTGATCGCCAAGTACGTCCTCGACATCTCGGGCGCGTCCGGCTTCACCACCGCGGTCGGCATCGCGCACGGCTGGCTCTACGTGGTCTACCTGGCGTTCGCCTTCGACCTGGGCACCAAGGCCAAGTGGCCGATGGGCAAGCTGCTCTGGACCCTGCTGGCCGGCACCGTCCCCACCGCCGTGTTCTTCGTCGAGCGCCGGGTCGTCCGCGAGGTCGCGCCGCTGGTCGCCGCACCGGAGCCGGTCGCCGCCTGACCGCGCCCGCACCAGCGCTCTGCCGGGGCGCCCCTTCCGCCGGAAGGGGCGCCCCTCCGCGTGTCCGGGGCCGGCCGTCGACAGGTACTAGGACGTCCGAGTAAATTACTAGGACATCCAAGCAGTTCTTCCGCCGCCCCCACCGGAGCGGCCGCACGGAGCGGGAGTCGGAGCCGATGGACGCCGAGCAGATCGAGGCCGGACGGCAGCGCTGGCAGCAGCGGTACGACAGGGCGCGCAAGCGCGACGCGGACTTCACCACGCTGAGCGGCGAGGAGGTCGCCCCGGTCTACGGCCCGCCGCCCGGCCAGGAGGTCGAGGGCTTCGAGCGGATCGGCTGGCCCGGCGAGTACCCCTACACCCGCGGCCTGCACCCCACCGGCTACCGCGGCCGGGCCTGGACCATCCGCCAGTTCGCCGGCTTCGGCAACGCCGAGCAGACCAACGAGCGCTACCGGATGATCCTCGACTCCGGCGGCGGCGGCCTCTCCGTCGCCTTCGACATGCCGACCCTGATGGGCTACGACTCCGACGACGCCCGCTCGCTCGGCGAGGTCGGCCACTGCGGCGTCGCCATCGACTCCGCCGCCGACATGGAGGTGCTGTTCCGCGGCATCCCGCTCGGCGAGGTCACCACCTCGATGACCATCAGCGGCCCCGCCGTCCCGGTCTTCTGCATGTACCTGGTCGCCGCCGAGCGCCAGGGCGTCGACCCCGCCGTCCTCAACGGCACCCTGCAGACCGACATCTTCAAGGAGTACATCGCGCAGAAGGAGTGGCTCTTCGCCCCCGAGCCCCACCTGCGCCTGATCGGCGACCTGATGGAGCACTGCGCGGCCGGCATCCCCGCCTACAAGCCGCTCTCCGTCTCCGGCTACCACATCCGCGAGGCCGGGGCCACGGCCGCCCAGGAGCTCGCCTACACCCTCGCCGACGGCCTCGCCTACGTCGAGCTCGGCCTCTCCCGCGGCCTCGACGTGGAC
Organism: Kitasatospora sp. NPDC090308; assembly: GCF_044769485.1. Taxonomy (NCBI): domain Bacteria; kingdom Bacillati; phylum Actinomycetota; class Actinomycetes; order Kitasatosporales; family Streptomycetaceae; genus Kitasatospora; species Kitasatospora sp. NPDC090308. The sequence goes on from NZ_JBIVXY010000002.1 coordinate 738,034, forward strand.
GTCTTCGCCCCCGGCCTGTCCTTCTTCTTCGACGCCCACCTCGACTTCTTCGAGGAGATCGCCAAGTTCCGCGCCGCCCGCCGGATCTGGGCCCGCTGGATGCGCGACCACTTCGGCGCGAAGACCGACAAGGCGCAGTGGCTGCGCTTCCACACCCAGACCGCCGGCGTCTCGCTCACCGCCCAGCAGCCCTACAACAACGTGGTCCGCACCGCCGTCGAGGCGCTCTCCGCCGTCCTCGGCGGCACCAACTCGCTGCACACCAACGCCCTCGACGAGACGCTCGCCCTCCCCAGCGAGCAGGCCGCCGAGATCGCCCTGCGCACCCAGCAGGTGATCATGGAGGAGACCGGCGTCACCAACGTCGCCGACCCGCTCGGCGGCTCCTGGTACGTCGAGGCGCTCACCGACCGGATCGAGCGGCAGGCCGAGGCGATCTTCCAGCAGATCCTGGACAAGGGCGGCCTCGGCAGGGAGGGCGCCGAGCACCCGATCGGCCCGATGACCTCCGGCATCCTGCGCGGCATCGAGGAGGGCTGGTTCACCGGCGAGATCGCCGAGGCCGCCTTCCGCTACCAGCAGGGCGTCGAGAAGGGCGACAAGCGGGTGGTCGGCGTCAACTGCCACCCCCGCAGCGTCACCCCCGAGCTGGAGATCCTCCGGGTCAGCCACGAGGTCGAACGCGAGCAGGTCCGCGCCCTGCGCGAGCGCAAGGCGCGGCGCGACGAGGACGCCGTCCGGGCCGGCCTCGACGCGATGCTCGCCGCCGCCCGCTCCGGCGCCAACATGATCGAGCCGATGCTCCGGGCCGTCCGCGCCGAGGCCACCCTCGGTGAGATCTGCCACGCCCTGCGCGAGGAGTGGGGCACCTACCAGGAGAACGCCAGCTTCTAGCCGGCGGCGGGCCGATGGACTGACCGGCCGATCAACCGACCGCCCCGGGCCGCCGTCCGTCCGCCCCCCTATCCTGGCCCGGGGAAAGGGGAGTGACGGATGACCGGGGGAGCGCGGCTCGCCGAGCGGTTCGAGGAGCACCGGCCCAGGCTGCGGGCGGTGGCGTACCGGATGCTCGGGTCACTGGGCGAGGCCGACGACGTGGTGCAGGAGACCTGGCTGCGGCTGGACCGGCACGCCGAGGAGGTGGAGAACCTGGGCGGCTGGCTGACCACCGTCGCCTCCCGGGTCTGCCTGAACGAGCTGCGCGGCCGGGAGCGGCGGCGCGAGGAGGAGCTGGACACCTCGGTGCCGGACCCGGTGCTGGCCGCGCCGGAGCGGGACGACCCGGAGGCGGTCGCGCTGCTGGGCGACCGGGTGGGGATCGCGCTCCAGGTGGTGCTGGGCACGCTCGGCCCGGCCGAGCGGCTCGGGTTCGTGCTGCACGACCTGTTCGCGGTGCCGTTCGAGGAGATCGCGCCGCTGCTGGACAAGTCCCCGGCGGCGGTGCGGCAGGCGGTCGCCCGGGCCCGCCGGCGGGTGCGCGAGGGCGCCCCGGAGCCGGACCGCGACCCGGCGGCCCAGCGGGCCGCGGTGGAGGCGTTCCGGGCGGCGTCCCGGGACGGCGACTTCGAGGCCCTGGTGGCGGTGCTGGCCCCGGACGCGGTGCTGCGGGCGGACGGCGGCACCGCGATGGCGGCGCTCAGCAAGGTGCTCCGCGGCAGCCGGGCGATCGCCTCCTCGGCGCAGGGCTTCCGGCACCTGCTGCCGTTCGGCCGCCCGGTGCTGGTGAACGGCGCCTACGGGGTGCTGACGGTGGTGGACGGCGCGCCGGTCTCGGTGATGGCGTTCACCGTGGTGGACGGCCTGGTCGCGCGGATCGACGTGCTGGCCGACCCGGAGCGGCTGGCGGCGCTGGACCTGACCGGCCTGGACGGCCTCGACGACTGAGCGCGGATCAGCGCAGCAGCCCCGGGAAGGGGCCCAGCAGCAGGGTGGTGAAGCGGCGGATCCAGTCCGGGGTGACGGGTTCGCCGCTCACCAGCAGCCGGTGCTCGACGGTGCCGGCGATGGTGTCGAAGATGATGTCGATCTCCTCGTCGGCGGCGGCCCGGTCCCGGTCCGGGTCCATCTCGCCGCGGGCCTGGGCGTTGGCCCGGCCGAGTTCGACCAGGACCTTCTGCGGCTGGACGATCCGCTCCCGGATCCGCCGGCGCAGCTGCGGGTCGCGGGTGCCCTCGGCGAACAGGGCGAGCAGCGCGGCCTGGGTCTCGGGCAGGCTGAGCAGTTCGGCGAAGCGGGCGACCACGGCCTCGATGTCGGCCTGGAGGCTGCCGCGGTCGGCGCACTCCAGCTGGTCGAAGAGGCTGGCGATGGCGTCGACGACGAGTTCGCTCTTGGACGGCCAGCGCCGGTAGAGGGTGGTCTTGGCGACGCCGGCCCGCAGGGCGACGTCGCCCATGGTGAGCCCGCCCCAGCCGAGTTCGGCGAGCGCCTCGCGGGTGGCGTCGAGGATGGCCTGGTCGGCGGCGGCGCTGCGGGGGCGGCCCTTGCCGCGGGCGGGCGGGGCGCCGGGCGGGGCGTCCTCGACGGGTGCGGCGTCCTGGGCGGGCGGGTCCTGGTGCTCGGCGGGCTGCCGGGTGGTGGGGGCCACCGCGCCTCCTGGCTTGTTTACTCAGAAGTAACTTGTTGCTCCCACGGTAGCGACATGCCGCGTCGACCGGCACCCGCCCCGGACCGGAAAGTGGGACAGCTCACGCTCCGGGAGGGGGCGGGGGGCTTGCGGGGGGAGCCCGGGGGGCAGATACGCTACGACCAGTAGCGAAAGAGCGACGACCATCGCGCCCCGCCCCGGGATCGGGCGGGCGCCCGACGCGAGTGGGGACCCGCGTCGAACGGTCCGGGCCCCGCCGGGGAGGCGGGCGGCCCGCTCCGGTTTTTTCCGGGTGGATGGCACCCGGCACCGGCTCCGACGGGGGAGGATAGAGCCATGCAGTCACGGAATTCGCGTCTCAACAGCTCCGCCCTCCGCGGTGCGGTGGACCTCGCCGCGGTGAAGGCGGCCGGAGAGGCCGCCCAGAAGGCGGAGCAGACCCGGGCCGAGCGGGCCCGGCAGGCGGCGGCGGGCGACGGCCCGGCGCTCGCGGACTACCCCCTGGTCCTGGACGTCACCGAGGAGACCTTCGAGTCCGAGGTGGTCCAGCGCTCGGCCGAGGTCCCGGTGGTGGTGGACTTCTGGGCCGAGTGGTGCGGCCCGTGCAAGCAGCTCAGCCCGGTGCTGGAGCGCCTCGCCGAGGAGTACGCCGGCCGGATCGTGCTCGCCAAGATCGACGTGGACGCCAACCCGGAGATCGCCCAGCAGTTCGGGATCCAGGGCATCCCGGCCGTGATGGCGGTGGTGGCGGGCCAGCTGGTGCCGCTGTTCCAGGGCGCCGAGAACGAGGCGAACGTCCGCAAGATCCTGGACCAGCTGATCGCGGTGGCCGAGCAGCGCTTCGGCATCGTCGGCGGGGCCGCCGGCGGCGGCGAGGGCGCGGCGGCCGAGCCCCGGGTGCCGGCCGACCCGGCGCTGGAGGCCGCGCACGACGCGCTGGACCGGGGCGACCTGGCCGGCGCGGTGCGGGCGTACCAGAACGTGCTGAGCGACCGCCCCGGGCACGTCGAGGCCAAGCTGGGCCTGGCCCAGGCCCAGCTGCTGCAGCGGGTGGAGCAGCTCGACCCGCAGCAGGTGCGCGCCGACGCGGCGGCCGACCCGAAGGACGTGCCGGCCCAGCTGCGGGCCGCCGACCTGGACCTGGTCGGCGGGCACGTGGAGGACGCCTTCGGACGCCTGGTCGACACCGTCGCCCGGACGTTCGGCGAGGACCGGGACGCGGCGCGGCTGCGGCTGCTGGAGCTGTTCGAGGTGATCGGTTCGGAGGACCCGCGCACCGTGGCGGCCCGCCAGGCGCTGGCCCGGGTGCTGTTCTGACGCGCCGTCCGGGCGGCCCGTCCGGGCGCTGACCGGGCGGTCCGGGCAGGCACCCGGGGGCGTCCCGGCGGCACCGGGTGACACCTCGGGTGACCTGCGGTGTCGTCGGCGATTTGACGACTTTCGGGTGGAGTCCGGCCAGGTTTACCAAATCTTGATAACACCCCGCCGCGGTCACGACTCGTGACCGCGGCGGGGTGTTTCGGCAGTGTTTCGGCGGTTTGACATCGGACGCACACGCGATTTCGGTCACACTCCGTTGCGGAGCCTTCGATTCCATGATCGACCCCGTTCACTGTTGGATTACCCGTCAGTAACGGACCTCTTGTGCTCCGCCCCGGTTTGGACAACGATCGGCGACGCCCGGTCCCTCGGCGACGAGGGGTCCCCACCGGGTGAGGGCAGGGGGGTAACCGCGGATCCCACGCAGCGGTTCCTGGCCTCGAAACGGCCGCGCGGCCCGCGCGGCCGCCTGGTTGTCGCTCGGGGGTGATCGCCGGCGCCGTCCCCACGGCAGCAGGCGCTCTCCGCTACCGAGGACGTAGCTCTCTCCCATCCCGGGCCGGACCACGTGCGGGACGCACCGGAACGACCGGAGATGTACGTCCTAGAAGGAGGACCACGCATGTCCCAGTCCTACGGCAAGACCCGCTGGAAGCGCTTCGCCCTGGTGATGGTGCCCAGCATCGCGGCCACCGCCGCGATCGGCGTCTCGCTGGCCAACTCCGCCCTCGCGGCCTCGTTCTCGGTCTCCGGCCAGCAGTTCAAGGTCACCGTCGACGACCTCCAGGGCGAGGGCTTCTCCCAGTTCGGCGGCGTGGACGTCGAGAAGAACGGCACCCCGCACCCGGTCGCGGTCTCGGCCTTCGACCACGCGACGCTGAAGAACCTGTGCCAGTCGGTCGTCACCGACCTCGGCCCGCTCGGCAAGTGGACCCTGGTCCTCAACGCCGGCCAGAGCGACGACAAGGCGAAGCAGGTCGACGCCCAGCAGCTGCTGATCGACCTCAACCAGCTGAACGCGGACGCCGAGTTCAAGAACATCAACATCGGCCAGGACGCCGGCACCCTCAAGGGCTCCGCCGTCAAGAAGCTCCAGGACGACGGCGGCACCCTGCCGACCGGCGCCCAGGGCTTCGCCCAGGCCGCCGACTCCGCGCACCTGCAGCACGTCCAGCAGACCGCGTGGGCCACCTCGGCCGGCACCTTCACGCTCAACGGCCTGAAGCTGAACATCAACAAGGGCTCCGGCGCGGGCGTCGAGTGCTACTAGTCCGCACCTGAGGGCCCGCCGGCCGGGCCCGACGGCGGACCACCGGTGCGAGGGGGCGGCCGCGCCGCCCCCTCGCACCGCACCCCGGCGCACCCGGGACCACCCGTCTCCCCCCTCGGACCCACCATCGAGGAGTCGCACCATGTCCAGCGCAACCGTCGAGGCCTGGCCCGAGAACCCGGTCGGCCCGGTCGGCCGCACCCGGCGGGGGTTCCGCACGTGGCGGCGCACCCGGCCGTTCTGGGGCGGGCTGCTCGCGATGATCGCCGGCGTGCCGATCCTGTACTTCCCCTACGCCCACCTCAGCCTGGGCGGTCTGACGGTGGCGATGGCCACCACCGCCGGCGCCGGCTCGATGATCATCGGCCTGCTCATGATCTCGCTCGGGCTGACCGCCTGGTTCCAGCCCCTGGTGCGGATCTTCTGCGGGGTGGCGACCACCATCCTGGCGCTGATCTCCGTCCCGGTCTCCAACCTCGGCGGCTTCGGCATGGGCCTGGTGCCCGGCCTGATCGCCGGCGGCCTGCTGGTGTCCTGGGCGCCGCTGCCGGAGCCGGCCGCCGAGCCGGTCGCCGACCCGGCCACCGAGTCCGCCGCCGAGTTCGCCGCCGCGCCGCAGCCGGCCCCCGCCGCGCAGCTGCCCGCCCAGGCCGCCGCCGAGCGGCCGCTGGAGCACGGGGCCGTCCCGCAGGCACCCGTCGGAGAGGAGCAGCGGTGACCGGACCCGAGAAGCCGACCGTCCCCGGCCCGCGGCACGCGGTGCCCCGGGAGGGGGTCCGCTCCCGGCTGCGCGGACGGGCGCTGGCGATCGCCGCCGTGCCGACCGCGCTGCTGGTCGGCGCCGCCTACGCGCCGACGCTGGCCGCCGCCGACCCGCAGCAGAGCGGCGCCTGCGCCCCGGACACGGTGCTGAAGGAGACGCCCGTCCCGAAGAGCGAGATCAAGGTGCTGCCGGACTCCTCGGTGAGCCGGGCCGCGGCCGTCGGGCAGGCCCCGGCGGGCAGCGCCGCCGCGGTGCCGGCGGTCTTCACCGGCCCGGCCGGCCCCGCGACGGCGCAGTCCGCCGTGTACACCGTGCCGAAGGCGGGCGCCGCCCCCGGCGGGGTCCAGCAGGCCGGGGTGATCGACGACTGGTGGAACAACCTGATCCACCCGGGCGCGAGCGCCTCCCCGTCCCCGACGCCCTCGCCGACCGCGCGGCCCACCACCGCCGCGCCGACCACCCCCGCGGCCACCCCGGCCCCGTCCGGCGCCCCCCGCGCCGCCGGGACGCCCGCCGCCCCGCCCGCGCCCTCCGCTCCGGCCGCGAGCGGCTCCACCGCCCCGAAGCCCACCGCCTCCGGCGGCGCCGCGCCCAAGGGCAGCGCCACGCCCTCGCCGTCGCCGTCCGCCTCGGCCTCCGCCTCCGCGGACCCGAACTGCCTGGTCAGCACCAAGGGCCTGGCCGCGAAGGCGGCCCCCTCCGGCCACGTGGTGCCGGACCAGAACTGGGTGCTGCACTCGACCCGGCTGGCGCTGCACGGCTCGGTGTTCAACGGCGTCTACGACGTCACCACGGAGAGCGGCACCAAGCGGGTGCTGAAGTTCACCACGGCCAGCGTCGACATCGAGAACCTCGACATGTCGACCATCCAGATCCCCGGCCTGACCTTCCACGTGAAGAGCCGCGAGGGGTCGACCTCGACCATGCGCAACGGGCCGATCACCATGTACGTGGAGAGCCTGTCGGGCAACCTGGCGGCGGTCTACGGCCTGCCGATCCCGATCGACCTGGGCCAGATCACGCTCACCCCGGACACCCTGCCGAAGTGGCTGTGGGACCTGCTGGGCGCGGTGCCGATCCCGCTGGACCTGACGCTGACCAACGCCAAGGCGGTGCAGGCGGGCCAGTTCGGCGGCGACCTGACCATCCCCGGCATGCGGCTGTTCAACGACAAGGAGCCGTACGACGGCTGACCGGCCGCCACGGAACGCCGCAGGGGCGGGACCCGGTCCTCGGGTCCCGCCCCTGCGGCGTTCGTGCGGGGTGCTCAGCTCTCCGAGCGGGCGCCCAGGTGGTGCACCTGGACCATGTTGGTGGTGCCCGGGATGCCGACCGGCACGCCGGCCGTGACGATCACGGTGTCGCCCTCGGCGAGGCGGTTCATCTTGAGCAGCTCGCGGTCGACCTGCTCGACCATCTCGTCGGTGGTGGCCACCTGCTCCGAGACGTACGCCTCGACGCCCCAGCTCAGCGAGAGCTGGTTGCGGGTGGCGACGTCCGGGGTGAAGGCGATCACCGGGATCGGCGAGCGGTAGCGGGAGAGCCGGCGCGCGGTGTCACCGGACTTGGTGAACGCGACCAGCGCCTTGCCGTCCAGGAAGTCGCCCAGCTCGCACGCGGCGCGGGCGACCGAGCCGCCCTGGGTGCGCGGCTTGCGGCCCGGGTTGAGCGGCTGGAGGCCCTGCGAGAGCAGCTCCTCCTCGGCCTTCTCGGCGATCCTGCTCATGGTCTTGACGGTCTCGACCGGGTACTTGCCGACGCTCGACTCGGCGGACAGCATGACCGCGTCCGCCCCGTCCAGGATGGCGTTGGCGACGTCGGAGACCTCGGCGCGGGTCGGGCGCGAGGCGTGGATCATCGACTCCATCATCTGGGTGGCGACGATGACCGGCTTGGCGTTGCGGCGGGCGAGGGTGACCAGCCGCTTCTGGACCAGCGGCACCTTCTCCAGCGGGTACTCGACGGCGAGGTCGCCGCGAGCCACCATGATCGCGTCGAAGGCGAGGACGATCTCCTCCATGGCCTCGACGGCCTGCGGCTTCTCGATCTTGGCGATGACGGGCACACGAATGCCGACCTCGTCCATGACCTTGTGCACGTCGTCGATGTCCCCGGCGTTGCGGACGAACGACAGCGCGACCATGTCGACGCCCAGCTGGAGGGCGAAGCGCAGGTCGTCCTTGTCCTTCTCGGACAGCGCGGGGACGTTGACCGCCGCGCCGGGCAGGTTGATGCCCTTGTTGTTGGAGAGCACGCCGCCCTCGACCACCACGGTCTTCACCCGCGGGCCGTCGACGCTGACGACCTCCAGGGCGATGACGCCGTCGTTGATCAGGATCGGGTCGCCGGGCTTCACGTCGCCGGGCAGGCCCTTGTAGGTGGTGCCGCAGATGTGCTGGTCACCGGGGACGTCCTCGGTGGTGATGGTGAACGTGTCGCCGTTGTCAACGGTCACCGGGCCGTTGGCGAAGGTCGCCAGACGGATCTTGGGGCCCTGCAGGTCGGCCAGCACGCCGATGGTGCGGCCGGTGTCCTCCGAGACCTGGCGGACGCGGCGGTACCGGTCCTCGTGCTCGGCGTGGGAGCCGTGGCTCATGTTGAGGCGGGCGACGTTCATGCCCGCTTCGACGATGGCCTTCAGCTGTTCGTAGGAGTCCGTCGCGGGACCCAGGGTGCAGACAATTTTCGCTCGGCGCATATCCGTCAGTCTATCCGTTCGTGTTATCGGTACATTCAGCTCGTACCGTCAGATATCGCCAACGAACATTCCGAGGGGTGGGATACTGACGGGTAGTCATCCCGCGCGGGGCCTACACCTCGTGGACCAGCGCGAACGCCTGCTGGGCGATCTCCAGCTCCTCGTCGGTCGGCACCACGGCGACGGTGACCCGCGAGTAGGACGGCGAGACCGTCCGCGCCTCCCGCGAGCGCACCGCGTTCAGCTCCGGGTCGACCGAAATGCCCAGCTCCTCCAGGTTGGCACAGACCGCGGCCCGCACCTCGACGGAGTTCTCCCCGACACCCGCGGTGAACGCCACCGCGTCCACCCGCCCCAGCACCGCGTAGTAGCCGCCCAGGTAGCGCCGGATCCGGTGCACGTACGAGTCGAACGCCAGCTTGGCGTCCTCCTCGCCCTCCTGGGCCCGGCGCACCACCTCGCGCATGTCGTTGTCCCCGCACAGGCCCAGCAGACCGCTGCGCCGGTTCAGCAGGTCGTCGATCCCGTCGATGCTCATCCCGCCCACCCGGTGCAGGTGGAACACCAGGCCCGGGTCCACGTCGCCGGAGCGGGTGCCCATCACCAGGCCCTCCAGCGGGGTCAGGCCCATTGAGGTCTCCACGCACACCCCGCCCGCCACCGCCGAGGCCGAGGCGCCGTTGCCCAGGTGCAGCACGATCACGTTCAGCTCCGCCGGGTCCCGGCCGAGCAGCCGGGCGGTGGCCCGGGAGACGTACCGGTGCGAGGTGCCGTGGAAGCCGTAGCGGCGCACCCGGTGCGCGTCGGCGGTGGCCCGGTCGATCGCGTAGCGGGCCGCGTGCTCGGGCAGCGTGGCGTGGAACGCGGTGTCGAACACCGCGACCTGCGGCAGGTCCGGGCGCAGCGCCCGGGCCACCTCGATGCCGGTGATGTTCGCCGGGTTGTGCAGCGGCGCGACCGGGATCAGCCGGCGGATCTCGGCCAGCACCGCGTCGGTGACCAGGGTCGGCCGGGTGAAGCGCAGCCCGCCGTGCACCACCCGGTGGCCGATCGCCGCCAGCTCCGGCGAGTCCAGGCCCATCAGGTCCGCGGCCAGCTCCCCGGCCACCGCCTCCAGCGCCACGTCGTGCCCGGCGAAGCGCCGCAGCGTCTCGCGCGGCTCCCCGGTCAGCGGCAGGTGCAGCAGCCGGCCGCCCTCCTCGCCGATCCGCTCCACCAGGCCGGAGGCCAGCTTCGAGCCGTCCAGCATGTCGATCAGCTGGTACTTCACCGAGGACGACCCGGCGTTCAGCACCAGGACACGGGTACCGGCGGTCACTGCGGGCCTCCTGCGACGGGGTTCTCGACGGCGGCGGGGGCTGCGGCCCCTGCGGAAGCGGGAGCGGGAGCGGGGGCGGCGGCCTCGGCGGCGGCCTCGGCCGCGGTCTGGGACTGGATCGCGGTGATCGCCACCGTGTTGACGATGTCCTCCACCAGCGCGCCCCGGGACAGGTCGTTCACCGGCTTGTTCAGGCCCTGGAGCACCGGGCCGACCGCGATCGCCCCGGCCGAGCGCTGCACCGCCTTGTAGGTGTTGTTGCCGGTGTTCAGGTCCGGGAAGATCAGCACGGTGGCCCGCCCGGCCACCGCCGAGCCCGGCAGCTTGGTCGCCGCGACGTGCGCGTCCACCGCCGCGTCGTACTGGATCGGGCCCTCCACCAGCAGGTCCGGGCGCTGCTCGCGGACCAGCTCGGTGGCCCTGCGGACCTTGTCCACGTCCGCGCCGGAGCCCGAGGTGCCGGTCGAGTACGACAGCATCGCCACCCGCGGCTCCACCCCGAACTGGGCGGCGGTCTCCGCCGACTGGATCGCGATGTCGGCCAGCTGCCGGGCGTCCGGGTCCGGGTTGACCGCGCAGTCGCCGTACACCAGCACCTTGTCGGCCAGGCACATGAAGAACACCGAGGAGACGATCGCCGCGCCCGGCGAGGTCTTGATCACCTCGAAGGCCGGCCGGATGGTCGCCGCGGTCGAGTGCACCGCGCCGGAGACCATGCCGTCCGCGATGCCCTCCTGCACCATCAGGGTGCCGAAGTACGAGACGTCGGCGACCACGTCCAGCGCCCGCTCCACCGTCATGCCCTTGTGCGCCCGGGCCTTCGCGTACAGCTCGGCGAACTGCTGGCGCAGCGGACTGGCCGCCGGGTCGACGATCCGGGCCTGCGCGCCCGCGTCGCCGGCCTGCGGGAACTCGATGCCCAGCGCGGCCAGTCGGCGGTGCACCGCGTCCGGGTCGCCGAGCAGGGTCAGGTCGCAGATGTTGCGGCGCAGCAGCACCTCGGCGGCGCGCAGCACCCGGTCCTCGGTGCCCTCCGGCAGCACGATGTGCCGGCGGTCCGCGCGGGCCCGCTCCAGCAGCGCGTGCTCGAACATCATCGGGGTCACCCGCTCGGACCGGCTCAGCTCGATCCGGCTGGTCAACTCGACGGTGTCCACGTGCAGTTCGAACAGGCCGAGGGCGATCTCGGCCTTCCGCGGGCTGTTCGGCCCGATCCGGCCCTCCAGGTGGGTGAGCGCCGCCGCGGTCAGCCAGGAGCCCTCCGACACCTCCGCGACCGGGGTGCCCGGGGCCAGCCGGGAGGCCAGCGCCATCACGTTCGGGCCCGGGTGCTGGCCGAGCGTCAGCAGCACGCCCGCGATCGGCGGCGAGCCCGCCGCGTGCGCCGCCAGCGACCCGATCACCAGGTCCGCCCGGTCGCCCGGGGTCACCACCAGCGCGCCCTCGGTCAGCGCGTCCAGGAAGGTCGGCAGCATCGCCCCGCCGAACACGAAGTTCCGCACGTCCCGGGAGAGCCCCGCCGCGTCGCCCAGCAGCACCGTCGCGCCGGTCGCCTCCACCAGCTGCGCCACCGTCGGCGCGGCCAGCGCCGGCTCCTCCGGGATCACGTACACCGGCACCGGCAGCTTCTCGGTCAGCGTCCGCTGCACCTGCTGCTTGGCCCCCGGCCGGACCCGGTTGGCCACCATCGCCAGGATCGAGCACCCCAGGTCCCGGTAGGCCCGGTGCGCGTTGCGCACCTCCGCGACCACCGCCTGCGGGTCCTCGTGCCGGCCGCCGACCACCGGCAGCACGCCCGCCCCGAACTCGTTCGCCAGCCGGGCGTTGAACGCCAGCTCGTCCGGGATGTTGGTCTCCGAGAAGTCGGTGCCCAGCACCAGCACCGCCTGGCAGCGCCGCTCCAGCTGGTGGAACCGGTCCACCAGCGCCGAGACCAGCTCGTCCTGCCCGCGGGCCGCCTGCAGCGCCGCCGCCTCGTCGTAGGTCAGCCCGTACAGCTCGGCGACCGGCAGGTCCAGCCGGTACCTGCCGCGCAGCAGCTCCACCACGTGGTCGCTGCCCGCCTCGCCGCCGTCGGGGGCGTGCACCAGCGGCCGGAACACCCCCACCCGGTCCACCTGGCGGGTGAGCAGTTCCATGACCCCGAGCTCCACGGCCTGCCGGCCGTCCCCCCGGTCGATCCCGGTCACGTACACGCTGCGCGCCACGGTGGAGCTCTCCGTCCGGTCGTCCCAGGCTGCGGTCGTACCGACCATACCGTCGTACCACACGGGGGACTTGCTGCGGCACCGCCGCTACCGCCGCACGGGTCGGGTGCCGCGCGGCGGTAGCGGAGCGGTTCAGCGGGCCGGGCGGAGCCAGACGGTGGCCAGCGGCGGCAGGACCAGCTCGGCCGAGCGCGGCTGGGCGTTCCACGGCTCGGACTCGGACTTCACCGGGCCGGAGTTGGCCACCCCGCTGCCGCCGTACTCCTCGGCGTCGGTGTTGAGCGCCTCCTCCCAGACCTGCTCGGCCCCCTCCAGCCGGGGCAGGCCGACCCGGAAGCCGTGCCGGACCACCGGGGAGAAGTTGCAGACCGCCACCAGCGGGCTGCCGTCGGCGGCGAACCGGACGAAGGACAGCACGTTGTCCTCGGCCGCGCCGCCGTCCAGCCAGGCGAACCCGGCCGGGACGGTGTCCTGCTCGTACAGCGCCGGGGTCTCCCGGTAGACGTGGTTGAGCGCGCCGACCAGGCGCTGCACGCCGCGGTGGTCGGCGTGCGCCGGCCAGCCCTCGTCCAGCACCCACCACTGCGGGCCGTGCTCGTGGTCCCACTCCGCGCCCTGGGCGAACTCCTGCCCCATGAACAGCAGTTGCTTGCCCGGGTGGGCCCACATGAAGCCCAGGTAGGCCCGGTGGTTGGCGCGCTGCTGCCACCAGTCGCCGGGCATCTTGGCGACCAGCGCCTGCTTGCCGTGCACCACCTCGTCGTGCGAGATCGGCAGGATGTAGTTCTCCGAGTAGGCGTACACCATCGAGAAGGTCATCTCGTTGTGGTGGTACTTGCGGTGCACCGGCTCCTTGGCGATGTACACCAGCGAGTCGTGCATCCAGCCCATGTTCCACTTCAGGCCGAAGCCCAGCCCGCCGCTGTCGGTCGGCCGGGTCACCCCCTCCCAGGCGGTGGACTCCTCGGCGACCGTCAGCACGCCCGGGCAGCGCCGGTAGACGGTGGCGTTCATCTCCTGCAGGAAGGAGGCCGCGTCCAGGTTCTCCCGGCCGCCGTACTGGTTGGGCGTCCAGGCGCCGCCCTCCCGGGAGTAGTCCAGGTAGAGCATCGAGGCCACCGCGTCCACCCGCAGGCCGTCGACGTGGAACTCCTCGCACCAGTACACCGCGTTGGCGACCAGGAAGTTGCGCACCTCGGTGCGGCCGTAGTCGAACTCCAGCGTCCCCCAGTCCGGGTGCTCGGCGCGCAGCGGGTCGGCCGGCTCGTACAGCGGCTCGCCGTCGAACCGGGCCAGCGCGAAGCCGTCCTTGGGGAAGTGCGCGGGCACCCAGTCGACCAGCACGCCGATGCCGTGCCGGTGCAGGGTGTCGACCAGGTGCCGGAAGTCGTCCGGGGTGCCGAGCCGGGCGGTCGGGGCGTAGAAGCCGGAGACCTGGTAGCCCCAGGAGCCGCCGAACGGGTGCTCCATCACCGGCATGAACTCGACGTGGGTGAAGCCGAGTTCGTTCAGGTAGCCGGGCAGCACCTCGGCGATCTCCCGGTAGGACGTCAGCTCCGGCCGCCAGGACGCCAGGTGCAGCTCGTAGACGGACATCGGGGCGCGGTGGTGCACGGTGCGGGCGCGCCGCGCCATCCAGTCGGCGTCCTGCCACTCGTGCCGGGAGACGGTCACCACCGAGGCGGTCTCCGGCGGGCACTGGGTGGCCCGGGCCAGCGGGTCGGCCTTCTCCAGCCGGTGCCCCTGCCGGGTGAGGATCTGGTACTTGTAGCGCTCGCCCTCGCCGACCCCCGGCAGGAACACCTCCCACACGCCCGAGGAGCCCAGCGAGCGCATCGGGTGCGCGGTGCCGTCCCAGTGGTTGAACGAGCCGATCACCCGCACCCCGACCGCGTTCGGCGCCCAGACCGCGAACGCCGTGCCGGCCACCCCGTCGACCGTGCGCAGGTGCGAGCCCAGCGCCTGCCACAGCTGCTCGTGCCGGCCCTCCCGGATCAGGTGCAGGTCCAGCTCGCCCAGCGTCGGGGCGAACCGGTAGCCGTCCTCCTGGGCCAGCGGCTCGCCGCCCGGGTACGTCACCCGCAGGGTGTAGCGCGGGAAGCTCTGCCCGGTCAGCAGGCCGGTGAACAGGCCGCCCTGCTGGTGGGTCAGCTCCGCCGGACCCAGCTCGGTCTCCACCACCACCCGCTCCGCGAACGGCCGCAGCACTCGGATCGCGGTGCCCGTCGGCAGCTCGTGCGCGCCCAGCAGCGCGTGCGGGTCGTGGTGCGCGCCGGAGACCAGCCGCTCCACCTCGGCCGGCGGCAGCGGGGCCTCCGGCAGCCGCAGCGCGCCCCCGGCGGCCGGCGGCCGGGCCGCGGCCGGGGCGGAGTCCGCCGCACCCGCCCGCCCGGCCGGCTTCGCCGCGCTGGACTTCGCCGGGGCCGCGGCCGGGGTCTTCGCGGCGGGGGTCTTCGCGGCGGGCTTCGCAGCGGGCCGCCCGGCGGTGGCCTTGCTGCGCGGACCGCTGCGGAACGTGGCCGGGACGGCCGGGGGGCGGTCGGCGGACGGGTCGAGCGGACCGAGCGGGGTCACGGCGGAATCCTCCAGGATCGGGGTGCCTTGCGCGGGGGGACGCGGGGAGCTGTCGGGGAGGGGCGGGTGGCGCGGGTGGCGCGGGTCGTACGGGTGGTGCCGGTCGCACGGGTGGCGCGCGGGCGCGCGGCGGCCCGGCCGCCGGGCGGGCGGCCGGGCCCGGGTCAGACGGAGTCCGCCAGGCGGTTGATCGCGGCCAGCGGGATGGGCAGCCAGCTCGGCCGGTGCCGGGCCTCGTACACCACCTCGTAGACCGCCTTGTCGATCTCCAGCGCCCGCATCAGCTCCGGGGTGCCGGCCGGGTCGGCGCCGCCGCCCGCGGTGTAGCCCGCGCAGTACGCGGCCCGGTTGCGGGCGGCCCAGGCCGAGGCGAGCAGGGCCAGCTCCGGGTCCTGGCCGGGGGCGCCGGCCAGCAGGTGGGCGGCCGCGTAGTCGAAGGAGCGGAGCATCGCGGCGACGTCCCGCAGCGCGGGCTGCGGGAGGCGGCGCTCGGCCAGCGGCTTGGCCGGCTCGCCCTCGAAGTCCAGCAGCACCCAGCCCTGCGGGGTGCGCATCGCCTGGCCCAGGTGCAGGTCGCCGTGGATCCGCTGGACCAGCAGGCCGTCCAGGTGGGCCTCGGTGAGCTGCTGGAACGCGGCGCGCAGCGCGGGGCGGTAGCGCATCAGGCCGGGCACGGCGGTGACCGCGGAGTCCAGCCGGGCAGCCATCGCGTCGGCCAGCTCGGCGATCTTCGTCCGGTCCAGCCGGGCGGTCGGCATGCTGCGGGCCAGCACCCGGTGCACCTCGGCGGTGGCCCGGCCCAGCCGGTGCGCCTCGATCGCGAAGTTGCCCGGCGAGGGGTCGCCCTTGAGCCGGGCGACCTGGTCGAGGGCCAGCTCCCAGCCGTCCTCGGCGTCCTCCAGGTAGCGCTGCAGCAGGCCCAGGGTGGCGGGCTCGGAGCGCTCCAGCCGGCACTCGAACCAGGCGGCGACCCGCGGGATGCGGGTCGAGCCGGCCCGGGACAGCGCCAGCGAGAGTTCCAGGTCGGGGTTGGTGCCCGGACTGATCCGGCGGAACAGCTTGAGGATGAACGCGGTGTCGTAGATCACCGAGGAGTTGGACTGCTCGGCGGTGGACGCCCGCCCCGGCAGGTTGCCCGGCAGGCCCGGGCCGGGGGTGCGGCGGAACGACAGCGAGCCGAACCGGTCGCCGGTCGCCAGGTGCTCCAGCAGCCGGCCGGTCAGCTCCGGGTCGTGCACCGCGTCGTAGAGCGTCGCCCCGTCGTAGGTGCCGCCCGTCAGCCGGCCCAGCACCGCCATCGGGCCGACCGAGGCGGGCTGCTCCGAGCGGATGCCCAGCAGCAGCTGGTAGACGTCCTCCGGGCCGGCGGAGGCGCCGCCGTACTCGACCCGCAGCAGCAGGTGCAGCAGGGCCGGGTCGCCGACCTGGAGCGGGGTGCCGACCACCGGGGTGAGCGCGGCGATCGGCCGGCCCTTGCCAGCGTACCAGCGCTGGGTGGGCAGCCACTCGGCGATCAGCGGCATGGTTGCCTGGACCAGTTCGCCGACTCCGGCGGCGGTTCTCCGGACCCCCGGTGTGCGCGTTCCCACCGGCCCCATGGCGGCGTCGGAGGGCTCACGGTGCACGTGGGCTTGAGAACGGGAGGGTTCGGACATGACTCCCTTTCCCCGGAAGCGGGCGGCTGCCCGACGAATCGTGGCCGGGCCCAGCAGTCTTCCGGATTTCGGCGGCGCGGCGGCGACGGCACGCGAGCAGCGGCTCGGTGTCACGCCTTCGTGTGGGTGGCCGTTGGGCTGTTCTCCGTACGCGGTGGTGCGAAGACCCCCGGGGGCGCGCGAGGATTCCCGCGCGCCCGCGGAGGGTGACGTCCCGTTCGGGGCCTGAGGGATCGTTACTTCGTGGACGTGCTGCGGCGTTCCGGCCGCTACCGGGACCCGGACGGCTTCGTCCGGTCCTGGCGCAGCTGGAACCAGTAGAACCCGTGGCCGGCCAGCGTCAGCAGGTACGGCCACTCGCCGATGGTGGGGAAGCGCACGCCGCCGATCAGCTCGACCGGGTACCGCCCCCCGTACTGCCGCAGGTCCAGTTCGGTCGGCTGCGCGAACCGCGAGAAGTTGTTCACGCACATGACCAGGTCGCCCTCGTACTCGCGCACGAAGGCCAGCACCGCGGGATTGCTGGAGGGCAGCTCGGTGTAGCTGCCGAGGCCGAACGCGGGGTTGAGCTTGCGGATCTCGATCATGCGACGCGTCCAGTGCAGCAGCGAACTCGAACTGCTCTGCTGCGCCTCGACGTTGGTCACCTGAAAGCCGTACACCGGGTCCATGATGGGCGGCAGACTGAGCCTGCCCGGGTCCGCCGAGGAGAAACCCGCGTTCCGGTCCGGCGTCCACTGCATCGGGGTGCGGACGCCGTCCCGGTCGCCCAGCCAGATGTTGTCGCCCATGCCGATCTCGTCGCCGTAGTACAGCACCGGGGAGCCCGGCAGCGAGAGCAGCAGCGCGGTGAACAGCTCGACCTGGTTGCGGTCGTTCTCCAGCAGCGGGGAGAGCCGGCGGCGGATGCCCACGTTGGCCCGCATCCGCGGGTCCTTCGCGTACTCCGCGTACATGTAGTCGCGCTCCTCGTCGGTGACCATCTCCAGGGTCAGCTCGTCGTGGTTGCGCAGGAAGATGCCCCACTGGCAGCCCGAGGGGATCTCCGGGGTCTTCGCCAGGATCTCGGAGACCGGGTAGCGGGACTCCCGGCGGACCGCCATGAAGATCCGCGGCATCACCGGGAAGTGGAACGCCATGTGGCACTCGTCGCCGCCGGAGCCGAAGTCGCCGAAGTAGTCGACCACGTCCTCCGGCCACTGGTTGGCCTCCGCCAGCAGCACGGTGTCCGGGTAGTTGGCGTCGATCTCCTTGCGGACCCGCTTGAGGAAGTCGTGGGTCTCCGGCAGGTTCTCGCAGTTGGTGCCCTCCCGGGCGTAGAGGTACGGCACCGCGTCCAGCCGGAAGCCGTCGATGCCGAGGTCGAGCCAGAACTTCAGCGCCGCCATCACCTCCTCCTGCACCCGCGGGTTGTCGTAGTTCAGGTCCGGCTGGTGGCTGAAGAAGCGGTGCCAGTAGTACTG
Organism: Kitasatospora sp. NPDC090308; assembly: GCF_044769485.1. NCBI lineage: Bacteria > Bacillati > Actinomycetota > Actinomycetes > Kitasatosporales > Streptomycetaceae > Kitasatospora > Kitasatospora sp. NPDC090308. The sequence goes on from NZ_JBIVXY010000002.1 coordinate 755,889, forward strand.
CTTGCGGATCGGGTCGAAGGTCCAGTTCGAGGACTCGGTGTCGACGAAGATGATCCGCGCGTCCGGGTACTGCTTGTCGTCGTCGGCCCACATGTAGAAGTCGCCGTACGGGCCGTCCGGGTCGCTGCGGGACGCCTGGAACCACGCGTGCTGGTCGCTGGTGTGGTTGACCACGAAGTCGATGATCACCCGCATGCCGCGCAGGTGCGCCGCGTCCACGAACTCCACGAAGTCGGCCAGGTTGCCGAACTCGGGGAGCACCGACTGGTAGTCCGAGACGTCGTAACCGCCGTCCCGCAGGGGGGAGTTCATGAACGGGGGCAGCCAGAGGCAGTCCACCCCCAGCCACTGGAGGTAGTCGAGCCGCGAGGTGAGTCCCTTGAGGTCGCCGACGCCGTCGCCGTTGCTGTCCTGGAACGAACGCACCAGCACTTCGTAGAAGACCGCGCGTTTGAACCACTCGGGGTCGCGGTCCCGGGCGGGGGTGTCGGCGAAGGTGTCGGGGACGGGCTCGTTGACTGTCACTGCGGGTTCCTCCGAACCGTGAGGAGGTGGGCCGGCCCGGAAGAGGGGTCGAGCCGGACGTAGTTGTGACGGCCCCAGGCGTAGGTGGCGCCGGTCAGCTCGTCGTGCACCGTCAGCGGCCCCGGCGCGTCGAGCGTCACCGTGGCCTCCTGGACGTGGTGCGGGTCCAGGTTGACCACGCAGATCACCCGGTCCTCCAGCCCGTCCTCGGTGACGGCGGTCTTGGAGAACGCGATGATCCGCTCGTTGTCCACGGGGTGGAAGCGCAGGTCCCGCAGCTGCTGGAGCGCGGGGTGGCGGCGGCGCAGCCGGTTCAGGGCGGTCAGCAGCGGCGCCAGCGAGTCCTGCCGGGACCAGTCGCGCGGGCGCAGCTCGTACTTCTCCGAGTGCAGGTACTCCTCCGAGCCGGGCGCCGCCGCCTCGTTCTCGAACAGCTCGAAGCCCGCGTACACCCCGAAGGATGGGGAGAGCGCCGCCGCCAGCACCGCGCGCACCGCGAACGCGGCCGGGCCGCCGTGCTGGAGGTACTCGGGCAGGATGTCCGGGGTGTTGGCGAAGAAGTTCGGCCGCATGTACGCGGCGGCCTCGCCGGTCAGCTCGGTCAGGTACTCGGTCAGCTCGGCCTTGGTGTTGCGCCAGGTGAAGTACGTGTAGGACTGGTGGAAGCCGATCTTGCCCAGGGTGTGCATCATCGCCGGGCGGGTGAACGCCTCGGCCAGGAACAGCACGTCCGGGTCGGTGCGGGCGATGTCCGCGAGCACCTTCTCCCAGAAGTTCACCGGCTTGGTGTGCGGGTTGTCGACCCGGAAGATCCGCACCCCGCGGGCCATCCAGAACCGCAGGACCCGCACCGTCTCGCGGACGATCCCGTCGAAGTCCTGGTCGAAGTTGACCGGATAGATGTCCTGGTACTTCTTCGGCGGGTTCTCCGCGTACGCGATGGTGCCGTCCGCGCGGTGGCTGAACCACTCCGGGTGCTTGTGCACCCACGGGTGGTCCGGCGAGCACTGCAGCGCGAAGTCCAGCGCCACCTCCAGGCCCAGCGCGCCCGCCTCCGCCACGAAGTGGTCGAAGTCCTCCAGGGTGCCCAGGTCCGGGTGGACCGCGTCGTGCCCGCCCTCCGGCGAGCCGATCGCCCACGGCGAGCCGACGTCCCGCGGACCGGCCGTCAGCGCGTTGTCCGGGCCCTTGCGGTGGGCCCGGCCGATCGGGTGGACCGGCGGCAGGTACACCACGTCGAAGCCCATCGCGGCCACCGCGGGCAGCCGCTCGGCGGCCGTCCGGAAGGTGCCCGACACCGGCGGCTCGACGCCCGAGGGGTCGACCACCGCGCCCTCCGAGCGCGGGAAGAACTCGTACCAGGAGCCGAACAGCGCCCGCTTGCGGTCCACCTGGAGCGGCTGCGAGCGAGTGGCCGAAACCAGCTCCCGCAGCGGGTACCGGTCCAGCAGCGCCGTCACCTCCGGGCCGAGCGCCGCCGCGTAGCGGCTCAGCGGCGGCAGGCCGGTGTCGCGCAGCGCGTCCACCGCCGCCAGCACCTGGGCCCGGCCGTCCTTCTTCGGCACCCCGGCGGCGGCCCGCTCCAGCAGCTGCGCGCCCTCCTCCAGCACCAGCGCGGTGTCGATCCCGGCCGGGAGCTTCACCGCCGCGTGCTTCTTCCAGGTCGCCACCGGGTCGGACCACGCCTCCACCAGGTACGACCAGCGGCCCGGCACGGTCGGCGTGACGTACGCGCCCCAGCGGTCGCTGCCCTCGGACAGCTCGCGCATCGGCGTCCACGGGCCCGAGCGGCCGCGCGGGTCGCGCAGCACCACGTTGGCGCCGACCGCGTCGTGGCCCTCGCGGAACACCGTGGCGGAGACCAGGAAGCGCTCCCCCTCCACGGCCTTGGCCGGACGCCGGCCGGCGTCGACGAGCGGGGTCACGTCAAGCACGGGGATGCGGCCGATCACGGTGTCGCTCTCTGTCGTCTTGCGGGCGGGACGGGCGGCGGCGCGCTTGGCGGCCGGCCGTGCGGCGGTCTCGGTGGAGGTCCCGGTGGAGGTGCCGGCGGCCTCGCCAGCGGACCTGGCGGCGGTCTTGGCCGCGGACTTCCGGGCGGGTCTCGCCGGCGGCTCGGCGGCCGTCTCGGCCGCCGTTCCGGCTGCGTCGGTGGTGGCGCCGGTGGTGGTGGACCTGACGGTGGTGGTCCGTTTCGCCGCGGCCTTGCGGGGGGTGCCCGCGGCCCGCTTCACGCCCGGTTCGGCGGCCTTCCGGCGGGCCGCGCCGATGCGCGGGGCCGGTACCGGGGGCTCCCCGGCCGACGGGGTGTCGGGTGTGTGGTCCGTCGGCACCGTGGACTGGTCCCGCGTGTCGCCGTGCATGCCAATGCTCCTGCCCGAGATCGGCGGCAGCTCCCGGGGCAGCGGCGCCGAGGGAGTACCGGGAGGACTGCTTGGGTGAGGAAGGACGTGCGGTCGCAGCCTGCCCGTGCGGACGGACCCGGCAACCCCGCCCACCGGTCGCGGTCACGCGGCGGCGCGCAGGAACCGGACACGCGCGTCCCGGCGCGCGCCGTTCGATGCACGCCCCCCACGTGACCCAACCCACCGGAAAACGACCGGGCAGGGAACAAGGACACGCGGAGACGCCGCGACTGGGGCCGAACGGGCGAAGGAAAGTGAGGGTTCGTCGAACAGGGCATGCAGCAGCCGAGGCAGCAGGGGGCGACCACCCGATCGCGCACCAGCGGCACTCACGACCTTGTTGCATCCTCGCACCACGGGCAAGGGCTGCGCGTGGGTCGGCGCGCTCTTTAAGCCGCTATGTCGCACTGCGGAAGACTCCCGCAACACCTCCGTTCCCAGAAGTTCACACCTGACGGCGCTTCTTTTCCCAGCGTGCGCCCCCCGCGCGCCGGGTTTTGCCACCACGCGCCCGGAACGATCTCAACACTGCTCCGAACGGGTGCGGCGTCCGCCAGTTGACGCCCCCTCAGGCGCCCGAGCGGGACTACGCTCCTTGCCGTGAAGGCAATCCGCAGGTTCACCGTCCGCACCGTCCTGCCCGAACAACTGCAGCCACTGCACGAGCTCGCGCTGAACCTCCGCTGGTCCTGGCACCCCGAGACGAGGGAGCTGTTCCGCTCCGTCGACCCGGACGTCTGGGCCGCCGTCGGCGAGGACCCGGTCCGACTGCTCGGCGAAGTCCCCGCGGCCAGGCTCGCCGCGCTGGCCGGCGACCGGCGCTTCCTGCGCCGCCTCGGCGACCTGTCCGACGAACTGCGCGACTACCTCACCGGCCCGCGTTGGTACCAGAGCGCGACCGACCCCGTCGACCCCGAGGGCGGCCTGCCCGCCGCCGTCGCCTACTTCTCGCCCGAGTACGGCATCGCCGCCGCCCTCCCGCAGTACTCCGGCGGGCTCGGCATCCTGGCCGGCGACCACCTCAAGGCCGCCTCCGACCTCGGCGTCCCGATCATCGGCGTCGGCCTGTTCTACCGGCACGGCTACTTCCGGCAGTCCCTCGACCGGGACGGCTGGCAGCAGGAGCGCTACCCCCTGCTCGACCCCGACGCGCTCGCCGTCGCCCTGCTCCGCGAACCCGACGGCACCCCCTGCCGGATCGACCTCGCCCTCCCCGGCGGCCGCACCCTGGCCGCCCAGGTCTGGCGGGCCCAGGTCGGCCGCGTCCCGCTGCTGCTGCTCGACTCCGACGTCGAGGCCAACAGCCCCGCCGAACGCGACGTCACCGACCGGCTCTACGGCGGCGGCAGCGAGCACCGGCTGCTGCAGGAAATACTGCTGGGCATCGGCGGCGTCCGCGCCGTCCGCACCTACTGCCGGCTCACCGGCCACCCCGAGCCCGAGGTCTTCCACACCAACGAGGGCCACGCCGGCTTCCTCGGCCTGGAGCGGATCGGCGAACTCGTCACCGCCCACCCCGGACTCGGCTTCGCCGACGCCCTGGAGGCCGTCCGGGCCGGGACGGTGTTCACCACCCACACGCCCGTCCCGGCCGGCATCGACCGCTTCGACCGCGACCTGGTCGCCCGGCACTTCGGCGGCGACGCCGCCCTGCCCGGCGTCCCCGTCGACCAGGTGCTCGCCCTCGGCGCGGAGAGCTGGAGCGACGGCGACCCCAAGCTGTTCAACATGGCCGCGATGGGCCTGCGGCTGGCCCAGCGCGCCAACGGCGTCTCCACCCTGCACGGCGCCGTCAGCCGGGAGATGTTCCGCGGCCTGTGGCCCGGCTTCGACACGCCCGAGGTCCCGATCACCTCGATCACCAACGGCGTGCACGCCCCCACCTGGATCGACCCCGCCGTCGTCCGGCTCGGCGCCACCGAGCTCGGCCAGGAGCGCGCCGAGCACGCGATGGCCGTCGGCACCGCCGAGCAGTGGACCGGCCTGGAGCGGATCGGCAACGCCGAGGTCTGGGCGCTGCGCCGCTCGCTGCGCGCCCAGCTGGTCGACGAGGCCCGCCGCCGGCTGCGCGCCTCCTGGAAGCAGCGCGGCGCCGGCGAGGCCGAACTGGGCTGGACCGGCGCCGTCCTCGACCCCGACGTGCTGACCATCGGCTTCGCCCGCCGGGTCCCCTCGTACAAGCGCCTGACCCTGATGCTGCGCGACCCGGCCCGGCTGCGCGCCCTGCTGCTCGACCCCGAGCGGCCGGTGCAGATCGTCATCGCCGGCAAGGCGCACCCCGCCGACGACGGCGGCAAGCGGCTCATCCAGAAGCTGGTCGCCTTCGCCGACGACCCCGCGGTGCGGCACCGGATCGTCTTCCTGCCCGACTACGACATGGCGATGGCCAAGACGCTCTACCCCGGCTGCGACGTCTGGCTGAACAACCCGCTGCGCCCGCTGGAGGCCTGCGGCACCTCCGGGATGAAGGCCGCGCTGAACGGCTGCCTCAACCTGTCCATCCTCGACGGGTGGTGGGACGAGTGGTACGACGGCCAGAACGGCTGGGCCATCCCCACCGCCGACGGCGGCACCGGGGAGGGCGTGGTCGACCCGGAGAGCAGGGAGGCCGAGCGCCGCGACGACATCGAGGCCGCCGCGCTCTACGACCTGATCGAGCACCAGGTCGCCGCCCGGTTCTACGACCGCGGCGCGGACGGGCTCCCGCACCGGTGGATCTCCATGGTCCGGCACACCCTGGTCACCCTCGGCCCGAAGGTGCTGGCCGGCCGGATGGTGCGCGAGTACGTCGAGCGGCTGTACGCCCCGGCCGCCGCGGCGAAGCGGCGGCTCGCGGGCGAGGACGGCGACTACGCCGCCGCGAAGGCCCTGGCGGGCTGGAAGGCGGGCGTCCGGGAGGCGTGGCCGGCCGTCCGGGTCGAGCACGTCGAGGCGGACGGGGCGGGCGAGGCGCAGGAGCTCGGCGCGACGCTGGCCCTGCGGGTCCAGGTCAACCTCGGGCGGCTGCGGCCCGAGGACGTCGAGGTGCAGGTGGTCTCCGGGCGGGTCGACGAGAGCGACCGGATCTCCGAGGCCACCACGCTCGCGCTCAAGCCCGCGGGCGGCGGCACCGACCTGGACGGCCGGATCCGCTACGAGGGCCACCTCGAACTCGCCCGCACCGGCCCGTTCGGCTACACCGTCCGGGTGCTGCCCACCCACCCCCGCCTCGCCTCGGTCGCCGAGCTCGGGCTGCTGGCGGTGCCGGTGGAGACCGGCGGGATGGACGCGGGGGTGCTGCGCTAGGACGTCCCCGCGGGCGTTCCCGGGGATCGGGTCCGGGGCCCGGGGAGCGGTCGGCCGCCGCGTCGTGCGGGGTCAGCCGCTCCCCGGGCCCCGGCCCCCGTCCGGGCCCTGCCAGGTGTGCCAGAGGGCGGCGTAGCGGCCCCGGGCGGCGAGCAGGTCCTCGTGCGGGCCCAGGTCGGTGAGGCGGCCGTGGGTGAGGACGGCCACCCGGTCGGCGTCGTGCGCGGTGTGCAGCCGGTGGGCGATGGCGATGACGGTGCGGCCGGTCAGGGTGGCGGCCAGCGCCCGCTCGGTGTGGCGGGCGGTGGCGGGGTCGAGCAGGGCGGTGGCCTCGTCGAGGACCAGGGTGTGCGGGTCGGCGAGGATGACCCGGGCCAGCGCGACCTGCTGGGCCCGGGCGCCGTCGAGGCGGGTCGCGGCCGGGCCGAGCTCGGAGTCCAGGCCCGCCGGGAGGTCGTGCTGCCAGCCGACCGCGTCCAGCGCGGCGGCCAGGGCGGCGTCGTCGGCCCCCGGGGCGGCGATCCGCAGGTTGTCGCGGAGGGTGCCGAGGAAGACGTGGTGCTCCTGGGTGACCAGGACGACCTGGCGGCGCAGCCGGTCGGGGGAGAGGTCGGCCAGCGGGACGCCGCCGACCGTGACGCTCCCGGCCCGGGGGCGGTCGACGCCCGCGAGGAGGCGGCCGAGGGTGGACTTGCCGGAGCCGGAGGGGCCGACCACGGCCAGCCGCTCGCCCGGGGTCAGCTCCAGGTCGAGGCCGTGCAGGACGTCGGGCCCGTCCGGGTAGGCGTGGTGGACGCCGCGGACCTCGATCCGGTCGTCGGCCGGTTCGACGCCCCCGGCGCGGGCCTGGGCGGGGACGGTGGCGGGGGCGGCGGCCAGGCCCTCGACCCGGGCGTACGCGGCGGTGCTGCTCTGCAGGGACTCCAGCAGGATGACGACGTTGTCCAGCGGGTCGACCAGGCGCTGCAGGTACAGCGCGGTGGAGACGGCCGCGCCGAGGGTGACGGTGTGGTGGGCGACCAGGACGGCGCCGAGCGGGAGGACCAGGACGGTCGGGACGGTGTAGGAGAGGTTGATGGCGGCGAAGAAGCGCAGCCGCAGGTCCAGGGTGCGCATCCGGGTCCGGTACGCGGCGGCGACGGCCGCGCGCCCGGCGGCCAGCCGCTGCCGGCGCAGGCCGAGGGCGTCGACGGTGCGGGCGCCGTTCGCGGTGGCGGAGAGGGTCTCGGCGAGGCCGGCGTTCGCGGCCCGGTCGGCGAGGTAGGCGGGGCGGGAGCGGCGCAGGTACCAGCGCGCGCCGAGGGCGATGCCCAGGATGCCGATCAGTCCGCAACCGCCCAGCAGCGGGCTGACGGTGAGGATCGCGCCGAGGATGAACAGGATCTGCGCGCCGGCCACGAACAGCTCGGGCGCGGCGTCCCGGAGCGTCTCGCCGACGGCGGTGGAGTCGGCGGTGCCGCGGGCGGTGAGGTCGCCGGTGCCGGCCCGTTCGGCGGTGGCGGCGGGCAGCGCGAGGACCCGGTCGAGCAGCTGTTCGCGGACCTTGGCGGCGGAGCGCTCGCCGAACCGGTGCGCCTGGTAGCGGGCCTGGCGGCCGGTCAGGATCTGGACGACGGCGCAGCCGAGCAGCAGCAGGCCGAGCCGGTCGACGTCCGCGGTGGTGGCGCCGGCGGCGACCAGGTCGATGATCCGGCCGAGCAGCCAGGGCCCGGCCAGGCCGAGCAGGGCGGCCGCCGCGTTGAGGGCCAGCACGGCGGCGAAGGCCCGGCCGTCGGCCCGGACCAGGGCGACGGCGGCCCGCCGGACCTGGCGGGGGGTGGCGATCGGCAGGGTGCTCAACTGCCCTCCTGAACCAGGGTGGTGGGGCTTCCGGCGTGGGGCCCGGCTTCGTCGGGTTCGGTGCCGTTGGGCCCGGCTTCGTCGGGTTCGGTGTCGCGGGTGACCAGGGCGCGGTAGCCGGGTCGGGTGCGCAGCAGCTCGCGGTGGGTGCCGGTGGCGGCGACCTTGCCGTCGACCAGGTAGTGGACGGTGTCGGCCCGGTCGAGCAGCAGCGGGGAGGTGCTGGTGAGCAGGGTGGTGCGGCCGGTCCGGGCGGCGTACAGGCCGGCGGCCATCGCGGCCTCGGTGTGGGCGTCGACCGCGGAGGTGGGCTCGACGGCCAGCAGGACCTCCGGGTCGGCGGTCAACGCCCGTGCCAGGCGCAGCCGTTGGCGCTGACCGCCGGAGAGGTCGCGGCCGTCGGGGGCGATCGGGGCGGCCAGGCCGCCGGGCAGGGCGTCGTGCACGTCGCGGGCGGCGGCGGCGTCGATCGCGGCCAGCAGGACCGCGTCGTCGGCCCCGGTGCGGCCGCGGACGGTCTCGCGCAGGGTGCCCGCGAACAGGGCGGCCTCGTTCTCGGCGAGGATGATCCCGTCCCGGACGGCGGACAGCGGCAGGTCGGCGAGCGGGGTGCCGCCCCACTCGGCGCCGGTGGCCGTGTCCAGCCGGGCGAGGCGTTCGGCGACGGCGGCGGTGTCGGCGGGGCGGGCGGAGGCGAGCACGGTGAGCTCGCCGGGGGCGGCCCGGACGCCGGACTCGGGGTCGGTCAGCGCGGCGGGCCCGGCGGGGGCCGCCGCGGTGCCGCGGTCGGGCGCGGGGGCGAGCCGGAGGAAGGCGACCACCCGGCGGGCGGAGACCAGGGCGCGGCCGATGTCCTGGCTGCTCTCCAGCAGGAAGTAGACCGGGGCGACCAGCACGGCCGCGTACCCGAAGACCGCGGCGAGCTGACCGGGCGTCAACCGGCCCTCGACGGCGAGGCGGGCACCGAGCCAGGTGACGGCGGCCAGCAGCAGGACGGGCAGGCCGGAGCCGAGGGCCTGGATCCAGCTGGTGACGGCGCCGACCCGGTAGCCCTCGGCGCGCAGCCGCCCGGAGTCCGCCCGGTAGCGGGCCGCGAACACCTCCTTGCCGCCGAGGCCGTTCAGCACCCGCAGCCCGCCGGCCAGGTCCTCGAAACGGGCGGTGAGCCGTCCCTGCCGGTCGCGGTACTCGCCCTCCACCCGCTGCTGGCGGGCGAGCAGCGGGCGCAGGGCCAGACCGAGCAGCGGCAGGCCGAGCAGCACCACCAGGGCCAGCAGCGGGGAGAGGGCGAGCAGGATCGCGGCGACCGTCAGGTAGCAGACCACCGCGCCGACGCCGGGCCCGACGAAGGTCAGCGCCAGGGACATCCGGACCACGTCGGAGATCCCGATGGTGACCACCTCGCCCGCGGACACCTGCCGGGGCAGCGCCGCGCCCAGCCGGGTGCTGTGCCGCAGCACCACGCCGACGGTGCGGAAGGTGGCGTCGGCGCGGACCAGCGTCATGGTGCGGTGCCGGTACCAGGCGAGCGCGGCGCTGAGCAGGCCGAAGCCGAGCATCGCGCCGGCCCAGCCGAGGACGGTGCCGGTCCGGCCGGTGCGCAGCCCGTCGTCCACGGCCCGGGAGAGCAGGTAGGGCTGGACGGTGAGCCCGAGCATCCAGGCGGTGCCGAAGAAGGTGCCCGCCAGCGAACGGCCGAGCTGGCTGACGGCCAGCCAGCACAGGAAGCGCAACGGACCGCGGGTGTCTGGCTCGCCGGGCTCCCCGGCCGTCGGATCGTTCACGGAGCGAGGCTAACGGCCCCGCCGGGCCGGGGTCGATCGGATTCGCCCCCGGCCGGACGCCTCCGGAAGGCCCTTGCGCGGACGGCCGCCCCTCCGTTAGCGTCACTGTGACGCTAAGGCGGAGGGGCGGCGGCTCGCCGGGTGGGGGCGCTTCGGGTTACGCGGCGAAGACCTGGAGTTCGGCGACCTGGCCGGCCGGCCAGCCGGTGTTGGCGGTGAACACCAGGCGTACCTGACGGGCGCTCACCCCGGAGGGGAGGGTGAGGGTCGCGCTGTTGCCGCTCGCCGGGTCGAACACGTACCCGGCGGGCGCCAGCAGGCGGGAGAAGGTCACTCCGTCGGTGCTGCCCTGCACCTCCACGGTCTGGGTGCGGGTGGCCCAGGCGGCGGCCGGGGGCACCGAGAGGACGATCCGGCGGACCGGGAGGGTCGAGCCCAGGTCGGTCTGCAGCCACTGCGGGAAGGAGTTGTTGGGGCTCTCCCAGTAGCTGTTCGGGTCGCCGTCCACCGTGTTGCCCGAGCCGTAGTTCTGGGTGTGGCCGCTCTCCGCGGTCGGCCGGTGCAGCGCCAGGTTGCCGGTGGGGACGGTGGCGGGGGAGGTGGTCGCCGAGACCTGGCCGGAGGCGGGGGAGGTGTTGCCCGCCGCGTCCAGCGCCAGCACGTCGAAGGTGTACGCGGTGGCGGCGGACAGGCCGGTGACGGTGAACGAGGTCGCGGCGGTGGTGGCCCGGACCGCGCCGCCGACCCGGACCCGGTAGCCGGTGACGCCCACGTTGTCGGTCGAGGCGTTCCAGGCCAGCGAGACCGTGGTGTCGCTCTGCCCGGTCACCCGCAGCCCGCCCGGCGCGGTCGGCGCCGAGGTGTCCGGCTGGGACGGGAACGGCTGGGTCGGCCGGGCCGCCGTCACGGCCAGCTGCCCCTTGAGCATCCGGCCGCCGTCGCCGGTCAGCCGCAGGTAGTAGTCCGAGGAGCAGGCCGTACCGTCCTCGTCCAGCGCCAGGAACCCCGCCCCGGCCGGCACCCACGCCTGCGACTCGGCGGTCTTGGCGATCTGGTTGCCCTCGTTGTACTCGTCGAACATCGAGATGTACGCGGACGCCACCCCCGCCCGGGCCATGTTGTAGAACTGCCGCCACATGAAGTCGCCGTGCGCCCGCTGCCGGTCGCCCACCCCGCCCGGCAGCACGCACGGCTGGTAGTCGATGCCGTGCGCGTTGCACTCCGCGAGGTCCGGGACGGTCGCCACGTTGTAGAAGTTGTCGGCGTCCGCGGCGCTGCCGATCCGGCCGACCAGCCACGGCGAGAGCATGTCGAAGGAGTGGTAGACCTCCGAGAAGCCCGCCCGGGAGTCCCGGTCGCCGGTGCGCCACCAGGTCGGCACCCCGCCGATCACGTAACAGCCCTGCGCCTTGAACCAGTTGAGCACGTCCAGGCACTGCGCCGGGGTGAACGGGCGCTGGTTGTCGTTGAACCCGAAGCCCCAGATGCACACCACCGGCTTCCCGTTCTGCCGGGCGTACGCGGGCGAGGCGGTGTGGGCGCGCATCTTGTTCGTCCAGTCGGCCTTGATGTCCGACTGCATGGTCGTCCAGTCCGAGACGTCGTACATGACGTAGAACTTCACGCCCTGCGACTCCGCGGCGCTGCGCACCTTCCCCGCCATCGCGTCCCGGGTCGGGCCCTCGCCGCCGGTCGGGTTGAAGCGCTGCAGGGCGGCGGTGTCGATGCCGTACTGCTTCATCCAGCGGAAGTGCACGTCGACCGTGGACTGGTCGTAGGAGGAGAACAGCGAGGCCGGCTGGCCGTTGTTCAGGTTCGGGAAGGCCGTGGCGTACGTCTTCGGGTACTCGCGGACGTCCGGCCAGGCGACGATCGAGCTGTTCGAGGGCGAGGGGGAGGTGCCCCAGTTCCGGGCCCAGTGCCACCAGCCGTTGATCGGGGCGCCGTCGCCCGGGCAGGCGAACCAGCCCTGGTAGCCGACCGTCACCTTCCCGACCACGTCGCCCGCCGGACTGGCCGCCCGCGCGGCGCCCTCGCCCAGGCCCACCGCCCCGAGCACGCCCGCTGCCGCCGCAGCCTGCAGGAACGTCCGTCGCGATACCACCATGCCGTTGCCTCCGCCCGGTTGACCGACACCTTGTCAGGTCCTCGACCTGCCGTCGGGATAGTAGTGAGGGCGACATCTGACGGCAATAGACGTGACACATGACGTAAATAATCGACAGTTTGATCGCAAGATCCCGCTCGCTAACGATCCGGTCGCGGCACGTGTGCGGCTCGGGGAATGTCGGTACGGTCTGACCCGACATCAGCTCGGTGTGAGGGGGGTCTCATGTTGCCGGGAACGGAACTGGTGGCGGGCTATCTGTTCGCCTGGTTGGTGCGGCGGGCCAAGGACGTGGCCGGACGCGCCGAAACCGAGGTCGACCACGCGTTGGACCAGGTGCAGGAGTCGCTGCACGACGCCGTCGCCCGCAAACTCGGCCCCGCGCCGGCCCTGGAGGCGATCCGGGCCGAAGCCGCCGGAGGCCGCCCCGCGCCCTCCGAACTGGTCGGGCAGGCGCTCACCGGTAGCCTGGCGCTCGCCGCCGCGCAGGACAGGGACTTCGAGCAGCAGCTGGGCCGGGCGCTGGCGCGGATCGCCGAGCTCGAAAGCGGCCGGGGCGCGCCGCCCCCGCGGGCGGGCAGCACGTTCAACCTCGACGGTGCCGTCTTCCACGGGCCCACGCAGATGGGCGACCACAACCACCAGCACAACACCGTCCACCAGGTCGCCCGACCCGAGACGAAGCCGTGAAGGGCGAGCCGCCACCGCCCCCGGCGGGTACGCACTACAACATCCACGGGTTGAAACCCGGCCCTGCCCAGGTGGGGGACAACAACGTCCAGGAGAACAGACTCTTCTACATCTTCCGGCAGCAGAGCCAGGTCCTGCTGCTGGTCGCGGTGTTCGGCGGGATCGCGCTGGTGCTCTACCTGTGGTCCAGCATCGGGCGCACCGGCGAGGAGCGGGCGTCACCGGCCGCGACCGTCACCGTCACCGCACCCGGCGCCGCCGCCGCGGCGGCCAGCCCCGTCGCACCCGCGCAGCCTTCCGCGGGTGGCCAGGACGGTGGCCGGACCGGGAGCGGTCAGGACGGCAGCGGCGGTTCCGGCTGGAAGCTCAAGTACGGCGACAAGTCGGTCAGCATGGCGGAACCGAGCATGGCGGGGCTCCCGGCAGGGGAGGCGCAGCAGTGCGCCCAGTCCTACCTGGACTTCGAACCCGTGCTGCACGCCTCGCAGTTGAAGACGGCCCAGGACGCCGAGGCCACGCACGACCTGACGGTGGTGAACGCCTGCTTCACCCTCGTCCCCACGCCGGTGGTCGGGGCCGAGGGCGCGGGATGGGGCAGCTCGGAGGGCAGCCGGCCCGCGCCGGAGAAGTGCTACGAGGAGGCCATGGGCAACAACATGTCCGGCACCGTCCCGGTGGCTCGGATCGAACCGGGCACGGGCTACTGCCTGGTGACGGCGGACCAGGCCCTGGTCTGGTTCAAGGTCACCGGGAAGACCGGTCCCCACCAGCTGGGGCTCGACCTCACCGTCACGCTCTGGTCCCGCTAGCGCCCCGCCGGGGCGCGGCGGGGCGGAGTCCGGCGGTCAGACCAGGCTGTCCTTCCAGGTCTGGTGGAGGGTGGCGAAGCGCCCCTCGCCGGCGATCAGGGCGGCGGGGGTGCCGTCCTCGACGACGCGGCCCTGGTCCATCACCAGGACGCGGTCGGCGATCTCGACGGTGGAGAGGCGGTGGGCGATGATCACGGCGGTGCGGCCGGCCAGGACGGTGCGCATGGCGTGCTGGACGGCCTGTTCGCCGGGGACGTCCAGCGAGGAGGTGGCCTCGTCGAGGATGAGGACGGCGGGGTCGGCGAGCAGGGCGCGGGCGAAGGCCACGAGTTGGCGCTGGCCGGCCGAGATCCGGCCGCCGCGCTTGCGGACGTCGGTGTCGTAGCCGTCGGGCAGGGCGGCGATGAACGGGTGGGCGCCGATCGCGCGGGCCGCGGCCTCGACCTCGGCGCGGGTCGCGTCGGGCTTGCCGACGGCGATGTTCTCGGCGACCGTCCCGGAGAACAGGAAGGACTCCTGGGTGACCATCACGACGTCGGCGCGCAGCGCGGCGGTGGAGAGCTCGCGCAGGTCGACGCCGTCGAGGGTGATCCGGCCGACGGTGGGGTCGTAGAACCGGGCCAGCAGCTTGGCCAGGGTGGACTTGCCCGCGCCGGTGGCGCCGACCACGGCGGTGGTCCGCCCGGCGGGCAGCACCAGGTCGAACGGGGCGAGCACCTGCTTGCCGTTGGCGTACGCGAAGGAGGTGGCCCGGAAGGCGACCTCGCGGCCCTTGCCGCGCGCGGCGGGCAGGGTGGCGGGCGCGGCGGGCTCGGGGACGGACGGCTCGTGGGCGAGCAGGCCGGCCATCTTCTCCAGCGCGGCGGCCGCGGACTGGTAGCTGTTGAGGAACATCGCCAGCTGGTCGATCGGGTCGTAGAGCCGCCGCAGGTAGAGCACGAAGGCGGTCAGGACGCCGAGTTCGAGGCTGCCGTCGGTGACCAGGAAGGCCCCGAGGACGACCACGCCGGTGATCCAGACGTTGGCCGTCAGCCGGGACAGGAAGACGTACCGGGCCATCTCCAGCAGGCCGTCCGCGGTGGCGGTGGCGGACTGCCGGTTGACGGTGCCGAACGCCTTGTCGTTGGCGGCCTCGCGGCGGAACGCCTGCACCGGGCGGATGCCGTTCATGGTCTCGGTGAAGCGGACGATCAGCCCGGCGGAGACGGTGCGGGAGCGCCGGTAGACCTGCCGGGAGCGGTGCCGGAAGGACCGGATGACCAGGGACATCGGCAGGAAGGAGGCCAGCGCGGCCAGGCCGAGGCGCCAGTCGACGACCACCAGGACGACCGTGATGTAGCCGACCGACAGGCAGACCATCAGCAGTTCCTGGAGGCCCTCGGAGAGCAGCTCGCGCAGGGTGTCCACGTCGCTGGTGGCGCGGGAGATGATCCGGCCGGAGGTGTAGCGCTCGTGGAAGTCGAGGCTGAGCCGCTGGGCGTGCCGGAAGATCCGGCCGCGCAGGTCCAGCAGGATGTCCTGGTTGATCCGGGCGGCGACCCGGATGAACGCCCGCTGGAGCAGGGTGGCGGCCAGCGCGCAGCCCAGGTAGGAGAGGGTGACGGCGATCAGCGGGCCGGCGTCGTGGCCGCGCAGGGCGGGGATGCCGCGGTCGATGGCGTAGGCGACCAGCAGCGGGCCGGACTGCAGCGCGGCCTGCTGGAGCAGCACGGCCAGCACGGCGACGGTGATCCGGCGGCGGTGCGGGGACAGCAGCGAGCCGAGCAGGGCGCGCGGGGCGCCGGGCGGGACGGGGATGTCCTGGTCGTCGGTGGCCGGGGGGAGGAGCTCGTCCTCCTCGGCGACGGGTGCGGCGACGGCGGTGGTCATCGGGCCAGCGCCCCTTCCAGCTCGGACTCGCCGGACATCAGGGCCCGGTAGGCGGGACAGGAGCGCAGCAGCTCCTGGTGGGTGCCGACGGCGGCGATCCGGCCGTCGGCGAGCAGCGCGACCCGGTCGGCGAGCAGCACCGTGGACGGGCGGTGCGCGACGACCAGGGCGGTGGTGCCGGCCAGCACCCGGCGCAGGGCGCGCTCGACCAGCGCCTCGGTGTGCACGTCGAGCGCGGAGAGCGGGTCGTCCAGGACCAGGAAGCGCGGTGCGCCGACCACGGCGCGGGCCAGCGCCAGGCGCTGGCGCTGGCCGCCGGACAGGCTCAGGCCCTGCTCGCCGACCTCGGTGTCCAGGCCCTCCGGGAGCCGGTCGACGAAGCCGGCCTGCGCGGTGGCCAGGGCGGCGGCGACCTGCTCGGGGGTGGCGTCCGGGGCGCCCATCAGGACGTTCTCCCGGACGGTGGCGGAGAACAGGGTGGGTTCCTCGAAGGCGACGGCGAGGGCGCGGCGCAGCTCGGCGCGCGGTACGTCCCGGAGGTCGGTGCCGTCCAGGGTGATCGAGCCGGCGGTGGGCTCGTACAGCCGGGGGAGCAGCGCGGTGAGGGTGGTCTTGCCGCTGCCGGTGGCGCCGACCAGGGCGAGCGTCTCGCCGGGGCGGACGTGCAGGTCGACGCCGGCCAGCAGGTCGGGGGAGCCGGCGGGCGCGTCGGGGTAGCGGAAGCGGACGCCGGTGAAGCGGATGCCGCGGTCGTCGGACGGCGCCAGGCCGGACGGCGGGTCGGCCGGCTCCGGCTCGTCCATCACCTCGAAGTAGCGGTTGGCGGCGCTGGCGGCCTCGGCGGCGAAGCCGAGCAGCCAGCCGAGCGACTCGACCGGCCAGCGCAGGGCCAGCGCGGTGGACAGGAAGGCGACCAGGGTGCCGACCGAGAGCCGGTCGTGCGCGACCAGGACGGCGCCGGCGGCCAGGGCGCCGCCGAGGGCGAGCTCGGGCAGGCCGACGATGACCGCCCACAGGTTGCCGAGCAGGCCGGCCTTGCGCAGCTCGGTCTCGCGCAGGGCGGCGCTGTGCCGGCGGAACTCCTCGGCCATGGTGCGGTGCCGGCCGAAGGCCTTGAGGACGCGGATGCCGAGCACCGACTCCTCGACCACGGTGGCCAGGTCCCCGTTCTGGTCCTGGGCGAGCCGGGAGGCGGCCGAGTACCCGGCCTCGAAGCGGCGGGTGAAGTACAGCAGCGGGATCGCCGGGAGCACGGTGATCAGGGCGAGCCGCCAGTCGAGGGCGAACATCAGGGCGGTACCGGTCAGGAAGACCGTGGAGTTGACGACCAGGAAGACCAGCGGGAAGGCCAGGAACAGCCGCAGCACGAACAGGTCCGAGGTGGCCCGGGAGAGCAACTGCCCCGAGGGCCAGCGGTCGTGGAAGGAGATCGGCAGCCGCTGGAGCTTGGCGAACAGCTCGCCGCGCAGCCTGGTCTCGACCCTGGCCAGCGGGCGGGCCACGATCACCCGGCGGACGCCGAACAGCACGGCCTCGGCCACGCCGAGCAGCAGCAGCAGGCCGGCCAGCGGCCACAGGGCGGACAGCTCCCGGTGGGCGACCGGGCCGTCGACGATCCGGCGCAGCACGACCGGGACGGCCAGCACGCTGAGCGAGGCGAGCCCGGCGGCGGCCATCGAGCCGAAGATCCGCCAGCGGGCCTCGCGCGCGTAGGGCCACAGGCGCAGCAGCGAGCGCACCGCGGACCGGGGTGCCGGTACGGGTGAACCGTGGGCGCCGCCTGTTGACGGTGCGTTCGAATCCGCGGGGGTGGGCGGAGCGGGGTTCTGGTTCTCGGCCATCGCCGAGAGGGTAGGCCGTCCCGCCGACATTTCTCATCCGGTTTTTGCCCCTGTCGGCGAGAACCGGCCGGGCCGCGGGGGCCCCGCGCGGTCAGCCGGCCGTCAGCAGCACCGCCGAACGGCCCGTCAGCAGCACCTCCGCCACCGGCACGGCGTCCGGCGGCCCGGTCAGCGCGGTGTCCAGCAGCGGGACGTGCGGGGCGGGCAGCGTGAAGCGCCGCGGCTCGGGGGCGGCGTTCAGCAGCAGCAGGAAGTCGGCGTCCCGCACCTCCCGGCCCCGCTGGTCGCGCTCGGAGATCGCGCTGCCGGACAGCCGCATCGCCAGCGCCTGCCCCGGCGAGAACCAGTCCGCGTCGGTCATCTCGGTGCCCGCCGGGGTCAGCCAGGTGAGGTCCCGCTGCCCGTCCGGCCCGGCCGGGCGGCCGGAGAAGAACGCCCGCTGCCGCAGCACCGGGTGCGCCCGGCGCAGGTGCACCAGCCTGGCGGTCAGCTCGGCCAGCGAGCGCCAGTCCGGGTCGTCCAGCAGCGACCAGTCCACCCAGCCGGTCTCGTTGTCCTGGCAGTACGCGTTGTTGTTGCCGCCCTGGGTGCGGCCCATCTCGTCGCCCGCGGTGATCATCGGCACCCCGCTGGAGAGCAGCAGCGTGGTCAGCAGGTTGCGCAGCTGGCGCACCCGCAGCGAGCGGACCGCCGGGTCGTCGCTCTCGCCCTCCGCGCCGTGGTTCCAGGACCGGTTGTCGTCGGTGCCGTCCCGGTCGTCCTCGCCGTTGGCCCCGTTGTGCTTGCGGTCGTAGCTGACCAGGTCGCGCAGGGTGAAGCCGTCGTGCGCGGTGACGAAGTTGACCGAGGCGTACGGGCGGCGGCCGCCGCGCTGGTACAGGTCGGAGGAGCCGGAGAGCCGGGTGGCCAGCTCCCGGACGTCCGGCCGGGCGCCGCGCCAGAAGTCCCGGACGGTGTCCCGGTAGTGGTCGTTCCACTCGCCCCACAGCGGCGGGAAGCCGCCCACCTGGTAGCCGCCCGGGCCGACGTCCCACGGCTCGGCGATCAGCTTCACCCGGCTGAGCAGCGGGTCCTGGGAGACCGCGGCGAGGAACGGGTGCTCCATCTCCACGCCGTCCGCGCCGCGGGCCAGCGCCGCCGCCAGGTCGAACCGGAAGCCGTCCACGCCCATCTCGGCGACCCAGTACCGCAGCGAGTCGGTGATCAGCCGGATCACCTGCGGGCGGCGGGTGTCCAGCGTGTTGCCGCAGCCGGTGTAGTCCGCGTAGCCGCGGCGGGAGCGGTCCGGCCGGTAGTAGCCGGTGTTGTCGATGCCCCGGAAGGAGAGCGTCGGGCCCATCACGCCCTGCTCGGCGGTGTGGTTGTAGACCACGTCGAGGATCACCTCGATGCCCGCGGCGTGCAGCGCCCGCACCATCCGCTTGAACTCGCCGACCTGCTGGCCCCGGCTGCCGCTCGCCGCGTAGCCCGCGTGCGGGGCGAAGTAGCCGAGCGTGTTGTAGCCCCAGTAGTTGACCAGCCCGCGGGCCTGCAGGTGGTCCTCGCTGACGTGGTGGTGCACCGGCAGCAGCTCCACCGCCGTCACCCCCAGCCCGGTCAGGTGCGCGACCGCCGCCGGGTGCGCCAGCCCCGCGTAGGTGCCGCGCAGCTCGGGCGGCACCTCCGGGTGGCGCATGGTGAAGCCGCGCACGTGCAGCTCGTACAGCACCGTCTCGGCCCAGGGCGTCTTCGGCCGCTGGTCGTCGTACCAGTCGTCGGCGTCGTCGACCACCACGGCCTTGGGCACGTACGGCGCGGAGTCCCGGTCGTCCCGGACGGTGTCCGCCACGTCCCGCTCGGGCCAGTTGCGGACGGCCGCGCAGGTCGCGTCGTGGGCCGTGTAGGCGCCGTCGATCGCCCGGGCGTACGGGTCGAGCAGCAGCTTGGCGGGATTGTGCCGGGCACCGGTCCACGGGTCCCACCGGCCGTGCACCCGGAAGCCGTAGCGGGTGCCGGGCAGCACGCCCGGCAGGTAGCCGTGCCAGGTCTGGTACGTCTGCTCGGTCAGCCGGTGCCGGCTCTCCCGGCCGCGCTCGTCGAACAGGCACAGGTCGACCGCCTCGGCCTGCGGGGCCCAGAGCGCGAAGTTGGTGCCCCGGCCGCCCTCCGGGTCGGTGCGGAACCGGGCGCCCAGCGGCTGCCAGCTGCCCGGCCACGGCGGCGCGGCGTCCGGCCGGGGAGCCGCGCCGTTCCACCGGGCGGCCGACCGCGCCTGACGGGCCGTGCCCGCACCCAGCTCCTGCCACGCCGTCATGGCGACCCTCCCAGCCATCCGGGGGCCCGTCCCCGTTCTTCCGGTTGTTCCCTGTCCGACGGCCCTCGTCACCCCGGGTCGAGCGGCGTGACGCACCGTGATCGATCATGTGCCCAGCGGAGCCGGGTGCGGAAACCATCCGGTCGTGTCCGCGCGGCGGAATCGATCATCGGGCCCGGTATCGGGTGGTATCGGGTGGTGTCGGACGAATGTCGGACGAGTGTCGGACGAATGCGGAGGACGGCATGCGCGCCGCGGTACGGCTCTGGACACGGCGGGCGGCGGCGCTCGCCCTGGTGCTGCTGACCGGCTGCTCCGGCGGTGGCGGCGACGGCGGCGGCGACCGGCCGTCGGGCGGCGCGGCCGCCCCGCCGCCGGTCTCCCGGGCCCGGCTCGCGGTGCAGCCCGCCGACGGCGCGCGGGACGTCCCGGCCGACGGCCCGGTGCGGGTCGAGGTCGACGGCGGCCGGCTGCTGACCGTCCGGCTCGCCGACGACCGCGGCGCCGCCGTCCCCGGCACCCTCACCGCCGACGGCACCCGCTGGACGGCCGACCGCCGGCTGGCCACCGCCACCGGGTACGCCCTGGACGCGGTCGCCGAGGACGCGGACGGCCTGCGCGCCGCCGGGCACGCGGCCTTCGCCACCGCCGCCCCCGCGCACACCTTCGTCGGCTCCTTCACCCCCGAGGACGGCTCCACCGTCGGCGTCGGGATGCCGGTCTCGCTGCGCTTCTCGCACCCGATCGCGGACCGCGCCGCGGTGGAGCGGGCCGTCGCGGTGGTCTCCGACCCGCCGCTGGAGATCGCCCCGCACTGGTTCGGCGACCGGCGGCTGGACTTCCGCCCCGCCGCGTACTGGCCGGCCGGCACCCGGGTCACCCTGCTGCTGCGGCTCAGGGACGTCGAGGGCGCGCCCGGCTACCTCGGCACCCAGGACGAGGACGTGCACTTCACCGTCGGCCGCGCGCTGGTGGCCGTCGTCGACCTGGACGCGCACACCATGACGGTCCGCCGGGACGGCGAGGTGCTGCGGGTGCTGCCGGTCAGCGGCGGCAGCCCCGAGCACCCCACCTACCTGGGCACCATGGTGGTCTCCGAACGCCACGAGGCGATCAGGATGGACTCGCGGACCGTCGGCCTCGGCGACGCGTACGACATCGCGGACGTCCCGCACGCGCTGCGGCTGACCGCCTCCGGCACCTTCGTGCACGGCAACTACTGGAGCGACCCGGCGGTCTTCGGCGCCGCCAACACCAGCCACGGCTGCATCGGCCTGCCCGACGCCAGGGGCGGCTCCGCCGACTCCCCGGCCGGCTGGCTCTACGCGCACACCCGCACCGGCGACGTGGTGGAAGTGCGCGGCTCCCGCGGCGAGCGGGTCGCCCCCGACAACGGCCTCTCCGACTGGAACCTGGACTGGCGGCAGTGGACGGCGGGCAGCGCGCCGGGAGTTCACTGAACGAGCACCCGGCTCCCGCCGAAGATTCACCCGGCCGGGCCGGTTATCCTGGCCGCGCGCGACCGGAGTCGAACAGCGCGGCCACCGGATCGCGGTCGGCCCGGTGCAACCGATCCCGGGCACGAGCACGTGTACGCGATGGGAACACCGGGAGGGGAGCAGCGCAGTGGAGACGGTTCACAGGACCTGGGCCGTGGCGGGACGCGGACGCCGGGCCGGGCGGGCGGCGGCGGCCCTGCTGGTAGGCGGCGTACTGCTGCTCGGCACGGCCTGCAACGGCGACGGCGGCGGCGGGTCGACGGACGCCAAGGGCACGGCGGGCGGCGGGAGTTCGTCCTCCTCCACGTCCGACCCCACCCCGAAGGTCTCGACCGCGCAGCTGACCGTCACCCCGGCCAACGGGGCCACCGACGTGCAGCCGAAGGACGGCCTCCAGGTGGCGGTGGCGAGCGGGAAGCTCACCACCGTCGAGGTCACCGACAAGAACGGCAAGGCGGTGGACGGCAAGATCTCCGACGACGGCCTGAGCTGGAAGCCCGCCGGCCAGCTGGCCGTCGGCACCACCTACACGGTCACCGCGCAGGCGGTGGACGCGGCCGGGCTGGTGGCCGCCTCGACCACCAGCTTCACCACGCTGACCCCGGCGAAGACCGCCTCGACCAACGACAACATCGCCGACAACGGCACCTACGGCGTCGGCATGATCGTCTCGGTCAGCTTCGGCAAGCCGATCAAGAACAAGGACGCGGTGCTGGCGGGCGTCACCGTCACCGGCTCCGACGGCACGGTGGCCAAGGGCCACTGGTTCACCAACCAGCGGCTGGACTTCCGGCCGGAGGAGTTCTGGAAGCCGGGCACCAAGGTGACGGTCAAGTACCGGCTGAAGAACGTCGAGGTGGCGCCCGGCGTGTACGGCGACATCGACAAGGACGAGCCGTTCACCATCGGCCGCTACCAGGTCTCCACGGTGGACGCGGCGGCCCACACCATGACGGTGGACCACGGCGGCGGCAAGACCGAGAGCATCCCGATCACGGCCGGCAACGACCAGAACGCGTCCTGGAACGGCACCATGGTGATCTCCTCCAAGGAGAAGGTCACCCGGATGAACTCGGCGACCGTCTCCAACGTCAAGGGCGACGAGTACGACGTCCCGGACGTGCCGCACGCGATGCGCCTGACCAACACCGGCACCTACGTGCACGGCAACTACTGGAGCACCGCCTTCGGCAAGTCCAACGCCAGCCACGGCTGCGTCGGCATGGCCGACGTCAAGGGCGGCGGCGACAGCACGGCGGCGGGCAAGTTCTTCAACTCCTCGATCATCGGGGACGTGGTGCGGATCAAGAACTCCAAGGGCCAGACCGTCTCCGGCGACAACGGCTGGAGCGGCTGGACCGTCCCGTGGAGCAAGTGGTAGGCCTCGGCCCGCACGCCCGCACGCCCGCACGCCCGCACGCCCGCACGCCCGCACGGCCCGGTGGTCACCCGACCGCCGGGCCGTGGTCCGTTCGTGACCGTACCGGGACACTCGGATCGCAACGTTTCCGCTCCCCGACCCGTCATATCAAGCGAAAGTCCTGTCAGCGGACAGGCGGGCGACCGGGGAGAGCGGAACGTGAAGGCGATGCGCGGGGCATATGTGGCGGGGGCGCTCGCGGGCGCCCTGGTGCTGATGACCACGGCCGGCTGCAGCTCCGGCCCGGCGAAGCCGGACGGCCCCAAGGGCACGGCCGGCGCCACGGCCGGCGAGAGCAAGCCGCCGGTGTCGGCCGCCACCATCGCCATCACGCCCGCCGACGGCGCCACCGGGGTGAAGCCGACCGGCGAGGTCAAGGTGACGGCCGCGGCCGGCAAGCTCACCTCGGTCAAGGTCACCGGCCCGGACGGCGTCGAGGTGCCCGGCCAAATCGCCGCCGACGGCAGCTGGGCCCCCACCGGCAGCCTCCTGGTGGCCACCGCCTACACCGTGGACGCGCTCGCCGAGGACGACAAGGGCGTGGTCGCCAACGCGCGCTCCGGCTTCACCACCCTCACCCCCGACAAGGAGGCCGGCACCAGCGACAACATCGCGGACGACGGCACCTACGGCGTCGGCATGATCGTCTCGGTGCGGTTCAAGCGGTCCGTGGTGAACAAGGACGCGGTCAAGGCCGGCATCACCTTCGAGACCTCCGACGGCACCGAGGTCCGCGGCCACTGGGTCAACGACAAGCGGATCGACTTCCGGCCGGAGAACTACTGGAACGCCAACACCAAGGTCACCATCCACTACAAGCTCAAGAACGTGGAGACCGCGCCCGGCGTGTACGGCGACGTGGACAAGGACGAGCCGTTCACCATCGGCCGCTCGCAGGTCTCCACCGTGGACGTCAACACCCACCGGATGTCGGTGGTCCGGGACGGCCAGCAGACCGACACCGTCGAGTTCACGGCCGGCAAGCCCGGCTACGACACCTGGAACGGCGTCATGGTGGTCGAGGCGATGGAGGGCACCACCCGGATGACCTCCAACGGCGTCACCAAGGAGGGCTCCGGCGACGAGTACGACCTGGTGGTTCCGCACGCCATGCGGTTGACGGACTCCGGCACCTACGTGCACGGCAACTCGTGGAGCGCGGGAGTGATCGGCCGCTCCAACGGCAGCCACGGCTGCATCGGCGTCACCGACACCGCCAAGGGCGGCGACGGCACCCCGGCGGGCAAGCTCTACAACTCCAGCATGGTCGGGGACGTGTTCAAGGTGGTCAACTCCAAGGGCGCGACCGTCTCGATCGACAACGGCCTGGGCGGGTGGAACACCCCCTGGGCGCAGTGGTGACGCCCGGGCGTCCGTTCGGTTGCTGACGGCATATGCCAAATGAATAGTGATCGTTTGCTCATTGTCCGTACGCGCCCGCTCGCGTTCCGCAATGATGGGGTGCATGGCGGCATGGGGCGAAGCGGACCGGTCATCACTTCCAGTGGCCGGCAGGCGTGGTGACGATCCGTCAGCGATCGGCGCCGGCGTGGTGCTGGCCGACCTGGAGCGGCTGACGCCGGAGGAGATGGAGCACCTCTTCTTCGGCGTCCTCAGCGATCCCGACGCCGCGGAGGAGGTGCGGCTGCCCTCCCGCCCGGAGTCGGCCAAGGTGGCCCGCCGGCTGGTCCTCTCGGTCTTACGGACGTGGAAACTCCACCAGCTGCTGGAGGCCGGGGAGTTGCTCACGGGCGAACTGGTGGCCAACGCCGTCCGGCACGCGGGCGGCCGGATGATCGGACTCAAGGTGACCCGCCGCCCCGGCTGGCTGCGGGTCGAGGTCCGGGACTCCTCGCGCGCCCTGCCCTGCCTGATCCGGGCCCCCGAGGTCGGCTACCAGAACGGCCACGGCCTGCGGCTGGTGGAGTCGCTCGCCGACCGCTGGGGCGCCGACCTGCTGCCGCGCGGCAAGGGCGTCTGGTTCGAGATCAGGATCCGCGAGCGGGCCGCCGCCATCGCCGCCGCCGCGCTCTGAGCCCGCCCCGTCGTCCGCCTGGCATGTGAAGGTGAAGTGAACCACACGCCTTGGTTTCGATTTTGTCCACCGGTTCATAGCATGCGATAGTCATGCAAGTCGGGCAGCACAACCCGACGCCTACCCTCCGTCGGCACGCACCCCCTTGGCCGCCGGAGGACGCACAGGGGCCCCGGACCGCGCACCACCGCGGACAGGGGCCCCGTACCGTTTCCGGGGTCAGCACTCGATGACGTTGACGGCGAGGCCGCCGCGGCTGGTCTCCTTGTACTTCACCTTCATGTCGGCACCGGTCTCCTTCATGGTCTTGATCGCCTTGTCGAGGGAGACGTGGTGGCGCCCGTCGCCGCGCAGGGCCATCCGGGCGGCGGTGACGGCCTTGACCGAGGCCATGCCGTTCCGTTCGATGCAGGGGATCTGGACCAGGCCGCCGACCGGGTCGCAGGTGAGGCCGAGGTTGTGCTCGATGCCGATCTCGGCGGCGTTCTCGACCTGCTCGGGGGTGCCGCCGAGGACCTCGGCGAGGCCGCCCGCGGCCATCGAGCAGGCGGAGCCGACCTCGCCCTGGCAGCCGACCTCGGCGCCGGAGATGGAGGCGTTCTCCTTGAAGAGCATGCCGATCGCGCCCGCGGCGAGCAGGAAGCGGACGATGCCGTCCTGCTCCTCTCCTTCGGAGTACGCGCCCGGGACGATGAAGTTCAGGTAGTAGTGCAGGACGGCCGGGATGATCCCGGCGGCGCCATTGGTGGGGGCGGTGACCACCCGGCGGCCGGAGGCGTTCTCCTCGTTGACGGCCATCGCGTAGAGGGTGACCCACTCCATCGCGTTGCCCGGGTTGACGCCCTCGGCGCGCAGCGCGCGGGCGGCGGAGGCGGCCCGGCGGCGGACCTTGAGGCCGCCGGGGAGGATGCCCTCGCGGGACATGCCGGCCGCGACGCACTCCTTCATGACGGCCCAGATCTCCAGCAGCCCGGCCCGGATCTCGGCCTCGGTGCGCCACGCCTTCTCGTTCTCCAGCATCAGGCCGGAGATGGACAGGCCGGTCTCCCTGGTCAGCCGCAGCAGCTCCTCGCCGGTGCGGAAGGGGTACCGCAGTGCGGTGTCGTCGGGCTTGATCCGGGCCTCGCCGAGGGCGTCCTCGTCGACCACGAAGCCGCCGCCGACCGAGTAGTAGGTCTTCTCCAGCAGCGTCTCGCCGGAGGCGTCGTACGCCCACAGGGCCATGCCGTTGGCGTGGTACGGGAGTGCCTTGCGGCGGTGCAGGACCAGGTCGTGGTCCGGGTCGAACGGGATCTCGTGCCGGCCGAGCAGGCTGAGCCGCTTCTCGGCGCGGATCCGCTCGACGTCCAGGTCGGCGCGGTCGACGTCGACCGTGCGGGGCGAGTGGTTCTCCAGCCCGAGCAGGACGGCCTTGGGGGTGCCGTGGCCGTGCCCGGTGGCGCCGAGCGAGCCGTACAGCTCGGCGCGGACGGTGGCGACCCGCTCCAGCAGGCCCTCGGAGCCGAGCCGGCGGGCGAACATCCGGGCCGCGCGCATCGGGCCCACGGTGTGCGAGGAGGAGGGGCCGATGCCGATGGAGAAGAGGTCGAAGACGCTGATGGCCACGGGGTGACGTCCTTGTCCGGTCTCGTGGTGGTGTGCCGGTTCCCGCCCGGTGGGGCGGGGCGCGGCATGGAACGGGGCACCGCGCGCACCTCTCCAGTGTGCGTGGTGCCCCGGGAAGCCCGGGCGGGCCGCCGGTCGGGCGGCCCGCCGAGCGGGGTCCTACAGCTCCGGGTAGAGCGGGTGGGCGGCCGCGAGCGCGGTCACCCGGGCCTTGAGCGCCTCGGCCTTGGCCTCGTCGAAGCCCGGCTTGAGCGCCTCGGCGATGACGTCGGCGACCTCGCGGAAGTCCTCGGCGCCGAAGCCGCGGGTGGCCAGCGCCGGGGTGCCGATCCGCAGGCCGGAGGTGACCATCGGCGGGCGCGGGTCGTTCGGGACGGCGTTGCGGTTGACCGTGATGCCGACCTCGTGCAGGCGGTCCTCGGCGTCCTGGCCGTTGAGCTCGCTGTTGCGCAGGTCGACCAGGACCAGGTGCACGTCGGTGCCGCCGGAGAGGACGGAGACGCCGGAGGCGGTCACGTCGTCCTGGAGCAGGCGCTCGGCGAGGATCTTCGCGCCCTCCAGGGTGCGGCGCTGGCGCTCCTTGAACTCCTCGGAGGCCGCGACCTTGAACGCGACGGCCTTGGCGGCGATCACGTGCTCCAGCGGGCCGCCCTGCTGGCCGGGGAAGACCGCGGAGTTGATCTTCTTGGCCCACTCGGCCTTGGAGAGGATGACGCCGCCGCGCGGGCCGCCCAGGGTCTTGTGGGTGGTGGTGGTGACCACGTCCGCGTACGGCACCGGCGAGGGGTGCAGCCCGGCGGCGACCAGGCCGGCGAAGTGCGCCATGTCGACCATCAGCAGGGCGCCGACCTCGTCCGCGACCCGGCGGAACTCGGCGAAGTCCAGCTGGCGGGGGTAGGCGGACCAGCCGGCGATGATCAGCTTGGGCCGGTGCTCCTTGGCGAGGCGCTCGACCTCGGCCATGTCGACCTGGCCGGACTTCTCGTCCACGTGGTAGGCCACCACGTTGTACAGCTTGCCGGAGAAGTTGATCTTCATGCCGTGGGTCAGGTGGCCGCCGTGGGCCAGGTTCAGGCCCAGGATGGTGTCGCCCGGCTGGATCAGCGCGAACATCGCCGCGGCGTTCGCCTGCGCGCCGGAGTGCGGCTGCACGTTGGCGTGCTCGGCGCCGAACAGCTCCTTGATCCGGTCGATGGCGATCTGCTCGACCACGTCGACGTGCTCGCAGCCGCCGTAGTAGCGGCGGCCGGGGTAGCCCTCGGCGTACTTGTTGGTGAGCACCGAGCCCTGGGCCTCCATGACCGCCACCGGGGCGAAGTTCTCGGAGGCGATCATTTCCAGGGTGGTCTGCTGGCGGTGCAGCTCGGCGTCGACCGCGGCGGCGATCTCCGGGTCGAGCGCGTGCAGGGACTGGTTGAGAACCGTCATCAGGGGGGTCTCCCGGTCAGGCGCCGGTGAAGGCGGTGTAGCCGTCGGCGTCGAGCAGCTCGTCGGTCGCCTCGACCCGGACCTTGAACAGCCAACCGCCCTCGAAGGGCTCCGAGTTGACCAGGGCCGGCTCGTCGATGACGGCCTGGTTGACCTCGGTGACCTCGCCGGTGGCGGGGGAGTAGAGGTCGCTGACCGACTTGGTGGATTCGAGCTCGCCACAGGTCTCACCCGCGGTGACGGTGTCACCCACTGCGGGGAGCTGGACGTACACGATGTCGCCGAGGGCGTCGGCCGCGTGCGCGGTGATGCCGACCGTCGACACCCCGTCCACGGCGGCGGTCAGCCACTCGTGCTCCTTGGTGTACTGCAGGTGCGTGGGGTTGCTCATGGCGTCATTCTCCAGGATCGCGGGAGGGGCGGGCGCGGCCGTCCGCTGGGCGGACGAACCGGAAAAGGACTGGCTCGGGAGGGGAACGGGGAGAGGCCGGGGTCAGCGGGCGCGCTGGTAGAACGGCAGCGCGACCACCCGGACCGGCTCGGCCTTGCCGCGGACGTCCACCGCGACGGTGCCGCCCGGCTCGGCGTGCGCGGCGTCCACGTACGCGATGGCGATCGGCTTGCCCAGGGTCGGGGACGGCGCGCCGGAGGTGATCCGGCCGATCACGGCGCCCTCGGCGTCCACCACCGCGTACTCGGCGCGCGGGACGCGCCGGCCCTCGGAGACCAGGCCGACCAGCTTGCGCGGCGGGTTGGACCCGGCCGCGGCGGCGGCCTCCTCCAGCGCCTTGCGGCCGACGAACTGCCCGTCGTTGGTGGTCTTGTCGAAGCGCACCACCCGGCCCAGGCCGGCGTCGAACGGGGTCAGCCCGGTGGACAGCTCGTGCCCGTACAGCGGCATGCCGGCCTCCAGGCGCAGCGTGTCGCGGCAGGACAGGCCGCACGGGACCAGGCCCTCGGCGGTGCCCGCCTCGGTCAGCGCGGTCCACAGGTGCGCGGCGTCGGCCGGGGCGCAGAACACCTCGAAGCCGTCCTCGCCGGTGTAGCCGGTGCGGGCCAGCCAGACCTGGCGGCCGGCCACGGTGGCGGGCAGCAGGGCGTAGTACTTCAGGCCGGGCAGGTCGGCTTCGGTCAGCTTGGCCAGGATGCCGTTCGCCTCCGGACCCTGGACGGCGAGCAGCGCGTAGGCGTCCCGGTCGTCGCGGACGACGGCGTCGAAGCCGGCCGCGCGCTCGGTCAGCGCGTCCAGCACCACCTGGGCGTTGGAGGCGTTGGCCACCACCAGGTACTCGTGCTCGGCGGTGCGGTAGACGATCAGGTCGTCCAGGATGCCGCCGTCCTCGCGGCAGATCATGGTGTAGCGGGCGCGCAGCACGCCGAGCGCGGAGATGAAGCCGACCAGGGCGTGGTCGAGCAGCTCGCCGGCCTGCGGGCCGGAGACGGTGATCTCGCCCATGTGCGAGAGGTCGAACAGGCCCGCCTTCGTGCGGACCGCGAGGTGCTCCTCGCGCTCGCTGCCGTAGCGCAGCGGCATGTCCCAGCCCGCGAAGTCGGTCATGGTGGCGCCGAGCGAGCGGTGCAGCGCGTCGAGCGCGGTCAGGCGGAGGGACACGACAGGACTCCCGGGATCTGGAAACGGGCAGGCTGGGGCGAATCTCCCCCATCTGTCGTCGAACCTGAGAGCTTCGCCGCCTCCTGAACAGGATGGCGGCTTGCACCGTGGGTGGGCGCACGGCGCGGCCGTGTCCACTTTCCAGATCTGCCTCGCCCGGGCGGTAGGGGGGCCTGAGAGATTCCGGGGAGGACTTGCTCCTTCGGCGCCGGTCGCGGCCTGTTGCCAGGCCGTTCCGGCTCTCCCGCGCGGGTTCGAGCGGCCGGTGTGAAGTTGTGGGCGGGCCCATCATGGCATGCCGGGGGCGGGTCGCGGGAGAGGGGGCCGCACCGGGCCGGAGCGGGCCGCGGCGGACGGGGCCGCACCGGGCCGCGGCGGACGGGGCCGCACCGGGCCGCGGCGGACGGGGCCGCACCGGGCCGCCGCACCGGGGCCGCGCGCCGCTAACCTGATCGCAACCGCGGATGTGGAGGGCGAGATGGGGTTCCCGCTGGACGGGGTGCTGGAGGGCGGGCCCTGGCCGGCCAACGAGCTGGAGCAGGTGCTGACGGCCGCGCTCGGCGACCCCGGGGCGACGCCCCGGGTGATCGAGGTGCTGGCCCGCAGCCAGGTGTGGATCCCGCTGCCGTCCGGCACCTCCCCGGACGCCGAGGCGCTGGACCTGCCGACGCTGGAGCTGGCCGGGGCGCCGTACGTCCCGGTGTACTCCTCGCAGGAGCAGTACCTCCAGCACTGCCCGGGCATCCCGTTCGCGATCGCCCCGATGTGGGAGTTCGCCCGCGGGCTGCCGCTGGGCATCGGCGTCGCGGTCAACCCGGAGGCGCCGGTGGGCATCCCGGTGCCGCCGGAGGGCGTCGGCGAGCTGCGGCGCGGGCCGCGCGGCGAGCAGTGGGAGGCGCAGGGGGTGACCGAGGGTGCCCGGGTGGCCCTCAAGGAGCCCGAGCCGCACCAGGAGCCGTTCGCCTTCCTGGCCGCCGCGACCGGCGAACTCGTCGCGCTGCCCGGCGTCCTGACGGCGCGTCGGGCGCTGGCCCGGGTGGAGGGCGAGCCGACCCTGCTGTACGTCGGCGTGCAGCTGGACCCGGCGGCCCCCGCCGACCCGGCCGAGGTGAACACCGCGCTGGGCCGGGCGCTCGGAACCGCCCCGCCCGGCTGGGGCGTCCACCTGGTGCTGCTCGACCTGGTCGCCGATCCGGTGGTGGACTGGATGCTGGGGCGGGTACAGCCCTTCTACGTGCGGCCGTGACGGCGGCCCCGGTCCGCCGCGCGGGGCACGGCGGCATGACGGCTGTCGGGTGCGCCCCATAGGGTTGCCCGGAACACCGGAGCACGGCGGAACGGACGAAGAGAGTAGGCGGCGACGTGACGGGAGCAGCCGGCGACCCGGGGGCGGTCGAACGCGCCCTCGCAGCAGTCGCGCCGGAGCGCTGGGAGGCGTACGAGGGGCTGCTGCGGGCCCTGGCCGGCGGGCAGGTCTGGATGCTGCTCTGGCACGGCAGCCCCGGCAGTCCGGACGCCCAGTACGGGAACATGGACGTCGGCGGCCACGGCTACGCGCCCTGCGCGACCTCCCCCGGGCAGCTCGCGGCCAGCGGCTGGACGCGCGCCCACGAGGTGGTCTCCGGGCTGGAGATCGCCGCCGCGCTGTACCGCTCGCGCTGGGGCCTGTGGCTCGACCCGCACCGCCCCGGCGGCGGCGTCGGCGTGCCCTGGGCCGACCTGCGGCGGATCGCGCTCGGCCTGGACCGGCTGCCGGCCGGGCCGCTGCGGATCTCCGAACCCCCGGTGCAGGGCTCGCCGTTCTTCACCGTGCTGGAGCGGCAGGCGGGCGAGGTGCGGCCGCTGCGCTCGCTGCGCCGGGCCTGGGTGCAGCCGGTGCTGGGCGAGGGCTACCTGGCGATCGGGCTGGACCTGTACGACACCTCGCCGCCGTCCGTGGAGGCGGCCCGGGCGCTGGTGCAGCGGGCGGCCGCGCAGGCGCCGGAGGGGCCCGGGGTGTCCACCGTGATGATGGCCGACGAGTTCGACCCGGTGGCGATGTGGATGTGGGCCAACTCCCGCCCGTTCTTCGACCGGCAGGGCGCCCCGCAGGCCGGGCCGACCGGCTTCGGTTACGCAGCGCAACCGCCGGCCGGGCCGGCCCAGGGCTGGCCGCAGGCTCCCTGGCCGGGCCATCCGGGCCGTTGAACCTACCCTGACGCCCCGTCGGAAAACCCTCGCCTCGACCTTTTGCCCGGTCGGCGGGGGTTTTTTACCGCCCCATGATCTACGCGCGCCACCCCGCGTGCCACCTGGCGTTTTCCCGCCACTGGCGGGGTGTCGTCAGTGTGCCCCTTGACGGACGCGTAACAGCTGTGTGAAGAGCGATATGCGTCGACAACGGAATTGCATGCCAACAGATCACAGTTAGGCATCCTTCGGCATGGGGGTCTTCCGCCGGGCACTTCCCATGACAGAGAGTGCTGCGCAATGCGGAGCGCGACTCGAACCCCACGAAGGTGAACGCGTCCCCGCCAGCGCATGAACCGCACGACGCGTTTCTCCGTGCGGCAGCACCGTGCACGTCGGAGGCCTCCTGACCCGGAGCGCCCCAGCTCGGCGCACCTCCGGCCGGAGGCGGCCGAGGGATGCCCGCACCACCAGCAACGCCCTGCTTGCTCAACGCACTTCTGCACCGCCGCATCGGCGCCCGGCACCACCGAAACCGCTCTGCACTTCCGCACCGCACGCGACTCCGTGGGCCGGCCACCGTCGGCGAGGGGAACGAACTGACTCATGACCACACCCACCGAGACCCCTGGTTCGGCGGCCGACGCACAGCCTGACGGCTCGTCAACCACCGAGCCGCCCAAGAAGATCGAGGGCCGATCACCCGGTCGCATCGCCTGGGAGCGCCTCAAGCGCGACAAGGTCGCCCTGGCCGGCGGCGCCGTGGTGATCCTGCTGATCCTCGCGGCCCTCCTGGCGCCGGTGCTCACCGCGCTGTTCGGGCACCCGGTCGACGAGCCGCACGCGGACCAGATCAACCCCGACCTGGGCCTGCCCAAGGGCGCCTTCGGCGGCATCAGCGGCGACTACCTGCTCGGTGTCGACCCGACCTTCGGCCGTGACGTGTTCTCCCGGATCCTCTACGGCGCCCGGATCTCGCTGCTGGTCGCGCTCGGCGCGGCGGCGGTGGCGATCGTCATCGGCGTGGTGCTGGGCATCATGGCCGGCTACTTCGGCGGCTGGGTCGACTCGGTCATCAGCCGGGTGATGGACGTCCTGCTGGCCTTCCCGCAGCTGCTGTTCAGCATCGCGCTGGTCTCGGTGATCCCCAACTCGGTGCTCGGACTGGGCGACACGACGGTGCGCGTCCTGGTGCTGATGACGGTGATCGGCTTCTTCGGCTGGCCGTACATCGGACGCATCGTCCGGGGCCAGGCGATGTCGCTGCGCGAACGCGAGTTCGTCGACGCCGCCCGCAGCCTCGGCGCCGGCCGCGCGCACATCCTGTTCCGCGAACTGCTGCCCAACCTGGTGGCGCCGATCCTGGTCTACACGACCCTGATCATCCCCACCAACATCCTGAACGAGGCGGCGCTCAGCTTCCTCGGGGCCGGCGTCCGGCCGCCCACCCCGTCCTGGGGCCAGATGCTCTCGGACGCGGTCGGGATCTACCAGGCGGATCCCACCTACATGGTGATCCCCGGTCTCGCCATCTTCATCACCGTGCTCGCCTTCAACCTCTTCGGTGACGGCCTGCGTGACGCTCTCGACCCCAAGGGCAACTGAGCCCGCAACTCTGGAGGATCTCCAACCCATGAAGCGAAACAGGACGCTCGCGGCCGCTGCCCTGGTGGCCGCCCTGGCCCTCACCACCGCGGCCTGCGGCGGCAGCAAGGGCGGCTCGGGCGGCGACAACGCGAGCAAGGGCGGTTCGGCGGGGTTCAACGCGGCGGCCGAGAAGGTGGTGAACCCGTCCGACAAGAAGGGCGGCACCCTCAACCTGTGGACCACCACCGACGTGGACTCGCTCGACCCCGGTCGCGCGTACTACGCCTCGGTGTGGAACTACGAGCGCTTCTACACCCGCACCCTGCTGGCCTTCGACGGCAAGCCGGGCAAGGACGGCCTGAACCTCGTCCCCGACCTGGCCACCGCCAAGCCGGAGATCTCCGCCGACGGCAAGACCTACACCTTCAAGCTGAAGTCCGGCCTGAAGTTCGAGGACGGCTCGGTCATCACCTCGAAGGACGTCAAGTACGGCATCGAGCGCATCTTCGCGCAGGACGTCGTCTCCGGCGGCCCGACCTACCTGATCAACGAGCTGGACCAGGGCCAGGGCTACAAGGGCCCCTACACCGACGCCGACCCGAACAAGCTCGGCCTCAAGACGGTGGAGACCCCGGACGACACCACCATCGTCTTCCACCTGGCCAAGCCGAACTCGGACTTCCCGTACCTGCTGGCCATGGGCTCCGCCGCCCCGGTCCCGCAGAAGCTGGACACCGGCTCCAAGTACGGCGACAAGCCGGTCTCCTCCGGCCCGTACAAGTTCAAGTCGGTCGAGCCGGGCAAGGGCTACGAGCTGGTCCGCAACGAGAACTGGGACGCCTCCACCGACCCGTTCCGCAAGGCGCTGCCGGACGTCGTCAAGCTGACCGTCACCACCAACGCCGACGACATGGACGCCCGCCTGCTGGCGAACACCGCCGACCTCGACTGGGCCCAGACCGGCCTGTCGCAGGCCGCCCAGGTCAAGGTGCTCCAGGACTCGGCCCTCAAGGCCAACACCGACGACCCGTACAACGGCTTCATCCGGTACGTCACGATGGCCCCGTCGGTCGCCCCGTTCGACAACATCCACTGCCGCAACGCGGTGCTGTACGCGGCCGACACCACCGCCCTGCAGACCGCCCGCGGCGGCTCGGTGGCCGGCTCGCTGTTCGGCTCGATGCTGCCCCCGAACATCCTCGGCTCCGACGACTACGACCCGTTCGGCCTGACCAAGGGCAAGCCGAACCTGGACAAGGCCAAGGAGGAGCTGGCGGCCTGCGGCCAGCCCAACGGCTTCAAGACCACCATCGCGGTGCGCGGCAACAAGCCGAAGGAGGTCAACTCCGCGGTGGCGCTGCAGACCGCCCTCAAGGCCGCCAACATCGACGTCACCGTCGACCAGTACGACGGCAAGCTGATCTCCTCGGTGATCGGCGCGCCCGACGTGGTCAAGTCCAAGGGCTACGGCCTGATCGTGATGGGCTGGGGCGCCGACTACCCGACCGGCTCCGGCTACCTGCAGCCGCTGGTCGACGGCCGCTTCATCGCCAGCAACGGCAACAACAACTACGCCGAGATCAACGACCCGGAGATCAACGGCTGGTTCGACCAGGCCGCGCAGGAGACCGACCCGGCCAAGGCCGCCGAGCTGTACAAGAAGATCAACCACAAGGTGGTCGACGGTGCCTACTACCTGCCGATCGTGGCGGACAAGGCCCTGAACTGGCGCAACCCGCGCCTGACCAACGTCTACATCACCGACGCCTACGGCGAGGTCGACTTCCAGGCGCTCGGCGTCTCCGACGGCAAGTGACCTGACCTTCTCCTGAGTTCTCACCGCTAGTCCGAAGGGCAGGTGAAGGCCCTGCCGGGGCCGGCCGGGAGCTCCCCCACCGGGGAGACCCGGCCGGCCCGCGGCAGGGCCGACCGCAGTGCTCGTGTATCTCGTCAGGCGACTGCTCAACGTCGCCTTCATGCTGTTGGTGGTCGCCGCGGTGACCTTCGGCATCTTCTTCATGGTGCCGAAGCTCACCGGGACCGACCCCGCGATGCTCTACGTGGGCAAGATCGCGGACAAGGCGGCGGTCGAGGGCATCCGCCACAAGATGGGCCTCGACAAGTCGATCATCGAACAGTTCTGGCTCTTCCTGCGCGGGGTGTTCGCCGGCCGCGACTTCAACGCCGGCACCGACCTGACCCACTGCGCTGCCCCCTGCCTGGGCTACTCGTTCAAGACCGAGCAGGAGGTCTGGCCGCTCCTGCTCAACCGGGTCGGCGTCGACATCTCGCTCGCGGTCGGGGCCTCCGTGCTCTGGCTGGTGTTCGGCACCGCCACCGGCATCATCTCCGCGCTGCGCCGCGGCACCGCGCTGGACCGCGTCACCATGACCGTCGCGCTGGCCGGCGTCTCGCTGCCGATGTACTTCACCGGCCTGGTCGCGCTCGCGGTGTTCGTCAACCAGCTCGGCTGGTTCCCCAACAACTACACCGACTTCGCGGACGACCCGGTCTCCTGGTTCCAGGGGCTGGTGCTGCCCTGGGTGACCCTGGCGTTCCTGTTCGCCGCGACCTACGCCCGGCTCAGCCGGGCCACCCTGCTGGACGTGCTCGGCGAGGACTACATCCGCACCGCGCGGGCCAAGGGCCTGCGGGAGCCGGTGGTCATCGGCAAGCACGCCATGCGCTCCACGCTGACCCCGATCCTGACCATCTTCGGCATGGACCTCGGCGGCCTGCTCGGCGGCGCGGTGCTCACCGAGAAGACCTTCAACCTGCGCGGGCTCGGCTACGAGGCGGTCACCTCGATCCAGTCCAGCGACCTCCCGGTGATCATGGGCGTGACCCTGTTCGCCGCGTTCTTCATCATCATGGCCAACCTCGTGGTTGACCTGCTGTACGCCGTCGTCGATCCCCGGGTGAGGCTGACATGAGCAACACCGACAAGCCTTTCCTGTCCGTCCGCGACCTGAAAGTGCACTTCCCCACCGACGACGGACTGGTCAAGTCCGTCAACGGGCTCAGCTTCGACCTGGAGCGCGGCAAGACGCTCGGCATCGTCGGCGAGTCCGGCTCCGGGAAGTCCGTCACCTCGCTGTCGATCATGGGCCTGCACCGCACCGGCACCAAGCGCGGCGCCCCGCGGATCACCGGCGAGATCTGGCTCGACGGCGAGGAGCTGGTCGCGGCCGGCCCCGAGCGGGTGCGCAAGCTGCGCGGCCAGAAGATGGCGATGATCTTCCAGGACCCGCTGACCGCGATGCACCCCTACTACACGGTCGGCGCCCAGATCGTCGAGGGCTACCGGGCCCACCACCCCGGCGCCTCCAAGAAGGAGGCCCGCACCCGGGCGGTCGAGATGCTCGACCGGGTCGGCATCCCGCAGCCCGACAAGCGGGTCGACAACTACCCGCACGAGTTCTCCGGCGGCATGCGCCAGCGCGCCATGATCGCGATGGCGCTGGTCAACGACCCCTCGCTGCTGATCGCCGACGAGCCGACCACCGCCCTCGACGTCACCGTCCAGGCGCAGATCCTCGACCTGATCCGCGACCTGCAGAAGGAGTTCGGCTCGGCGGTCGTCATCATCACCCACGACCTGGGCGTGGTCGCCGAACTCGCCGACGACATCCTGGTCATGTACGGCGGCAAGCCCGTCGAGCGCGGCCCCGCCGCCACCATCTTCGAATCCCCCGAGCACCCCTACACCTGGGGCCTGCTCGGCTCGATGCCCCGCCTCGACCGGGAGCTCCAGGACCGGCTGATCCCGGTCAAGGGCACCCCGCCGAGCCTGATCAACGTGCCGTCCGGCTGCGCGTTCCACCCGCGCTGCCCGTACGCCGAGCTCACCGGCGGCCGCTCGTTCACCGAGGTGCCCGTGCTCGCCGAGGCCGCGCCCCGGCACCACGCCGCCTGCCACCTGCCGATCGCCGAACGCCACCGGATCTTCACCGAAGAGATCGCGCCCCGGCTGTGAGCACGTACCACCCATTTGGAGAGCAGCGATGACGGACAGTCAGACGGCGGTGCCGCAGCTCGCGAAGGTGCCCGCCCAGGCGCCCGGGCCCGACCGCGAACCCCTGCTGAGGGTCACCGGACTGACCCGGCACTTCCCGGTCACCAAGGGCCTGCTGAAGCGCCAGGTCGGCGCGGTGCGGGCGGTCGACGGCATCGACTTCGCGGTCAACGCGGGCGAGACGCTCGGCGTGGTCGGCGAGTCCGGCTGCGGCAAGTCCACCATGGGACGCCTGGTCACCCGGCTCGACGAACCCACCGGCGGGAAGATCGAGTTCGAGGGCGCCGACATCACCCACCTGGGCGTCGCGGCGATGCGGCCGTACCGGCGCGACATCCAGATGATCTTCCAGGACCCGTACTCCTCGCTGAACCCCCGGCACACCATCGGCACCATCGTCGGCGCGCCCTTCCACCTCCAGAAGGTCAAGACCGAACACGGCGTCAAGCGGGCCGTCCAGGACCTGCTGGAGCTCTGCGGCCTCAGCCCCGAGCACTACAACCGCTACCCGCACGAGTTCTCCGGCGGCCAGCGCCAGCGCATCGGCATCGCCCGCGCCCTGGCCCTGCGCCCGAAGATGATCGTGGCCGACGAGCCGGTCTCCGCGCTGGACGTCTCGATCCAGGCCCAGGTGGTCAACCTGCTGGACGACCTCCAGAAGGAGCTCGGCCTCACCTACCTGATCATCGCGCACGACCTCTCGGTGGTGCGGCACGTCTCCGACCGGGTCGCCGTGATGTACCTCGGCAAGGTGGTGGAGATCGCCGACCGGGACGCCCTGTACTCCCGGCCGATGCACCCCTACACCAACGCCCTGATGTCCGCGGTGCCGGTGCCCGACCCGCGCCGCAAGGAGCGCCGCGAGCGCATCCTGCTCACCGGCGACGTCCCCTCCCCGCTCAACCCGCCCTCCGGCTGCCGCTTCCGCACCCGCTGCTGGAAGGCCCAGGA
The DNA here is from genome assembly GCF_044769485.1 of Kitasatospora sp. NPDC090308. Classification (NCBI taxonomy): domain Bacteria; kingdom Bacillati; phylum Actinomycetota; class Actinomycetes; order Kitasatosporales; family Streptomycetaceae; genus Kitasatospora; species Kitasatospora sp. NPDC090308. Next base: position 793,657 of record NZ_JBIVXY010000002.1, read on the forward strand.
CGTCTGCGCGAGCGAGGAACCGCCGCTGGCCACGGTGGCGACCGGGCACCAGGTGGCCTGCCACTTCCCGGAGAACGCGGCCGAGTAGCGCCGCGCGACACCCTCCGGACCACGGGGTCCGCCCCGGGGGGGGCCCCCCCCCCCCCCGGGGGGCCCCCCCGGCCGGCCCCGGCCCCCCCGGGGGGGGGGGGGCGGGGGGGGGGCCGGGGGGGGGCGGGGGGGGGGGGGCCCGGCGGCGGGGGTCG
>NZ_JBIVXY010000002.1:793911-836856 GCF_044769485.1 Kitasatospora sp. NPDC090308
CGGGCCCGCGGGGGCCCGCCCCGCGCCGGGCTCCCCGGGCGGGGCCCCCCCCCCCCCCCCCCCCCCCCCCCGGGGGCCCCCCGGGGGCCCCCCCCCCCCCCCCCCGGGGCCCCCCCCGCGGCCGTGCCCGGGCCCTGACAGTGGCGGGTGGCAGGGTGGGGGCCATGCTGGAGATCGCGGTCAGGGACCAGGACGACGTGGTACGGGTGCGGGTGTCGGAGGACGAACTCGCCGACCTGGTGGAGGACATGGCGCATTGGCCGGGTGCCTTCCTGGTCCTCCAGCGGGTGCCCGACCTGCCGGACACCTACGCCCAGACCTGCCCGGAGGACGAGACCCTGACGGTCGAGTACCGGGACGGCGCGCAGTCCCGGCACTACCGGACGCGGGTGGCCGAGCCGGAGCGGGTCGCCGAGCTGCTCATCGGCTGGGCCCGGCAGGACGCCGACTGGGCGGCGGGGGAGGAGTGGGAGCGGATCGACTTCGGGCCCGACCCGGAGCCCGCGCCGCTGGAGCTGTCCGGGCAGGACGAGGAGGCCCTGGTCGCCGAGGTGCGGCGGCTGCTGGTCGGCGGGTACGCGACGCTGGACCAGGCGGCCGAGGTGGCGGAGGAGTTCCTGGTGAACCGGGAGCACCGACCGGTGAGCAAGGCCCAGGCCAGGCAACTGGCCGACCGGATGTGGCTGGAGCGGGTCGCCGAGCAGCGCGCCTGGACGGGCGAGACCGACCCGGAGCGGCTGACCCGGGCGTTCGCGGCCCTGGAGGCGGCCGGGATCACCGCCCGGGAGGACTTCACCTGCTGCCGCAACTGCGGCAACGCCGAGATCGGCGCTGAGAACCCGCAGGCCCGGGGCTTCGTCTACTTCCACTCCCAGGGCACCGCGGCGGTGGCCGGCGGCGGCGACCTGACGCTGTACTACGGCGGCTTCGACGACTCCGCGGAGACCACTGCCGCCGTCGGCCGGGAGGTCGTCGCGGCGGTCCGGGCGGTCGGCCTGCGGACCGACTGGGACGGCGACCCGGGGCGGGCGATCCGGGCGACCGGCCTGGACTGGCGGCGCCGGCTGGTCGGCTAGGCCCCGTCCGGCGTCGCGCGCCCGGCAAGACCGGCCGGACAGGGCCTGGCCCCCCGCAGGGCAGGCTGTCCTTCGTCCGGCGCAGCACCCGGCCGGAGCTGTTGCCGGGGGCGGGGGCGGTGCCTTGACTGGAGCGGAACGTCCCGGCTCCCGTGCGAGGGTAGGTCACCATGCTGTCGGCCCGCAGTCTGTTCCAGGAGATCCACGACGACGACCAGGCGTTCCGGCTGTTCTGCTCGATCGCCGCGAAGGGCGAGGACCAGGGCGGCTGGGAGAACGGCCGGATCGCCCGGCTGGTGCCCGACCCGGAGCTGGCCCCCAAGGTGGCCCGGCACGGCGCGGACGAGGACAAGCACGGGCGGATCTTCAAGGCGCTGATGCACAAGCGCGGCCTGACCGAGCGGGACGTCCCGGACGACACCGACTACACGATGATCCTGGAGCGGCAGGGCATCGGCCTGGCGCACGCCCGGCTGCGCCGGGACGAGCCGCTGACCGAGCAGGACGTCATCACGTACCTGGCGCACAGCCGGGTGACCGAGCAGCGCGCCGCCGAGCAGATGCTGATGCTGAAGCGGATCTTCGGCGACCACCCGGAGCTGGGCCGGGCGGTGCGGATGATCTCCAACGACGAGGACAACCACCTGGCGTTCTGCCACGAGGAGCTGCTGCGGCTGGCGTACCACGGGCACGGGCGGGCGATCCTGGACACCCTGCAGTCCACCGCCCGGGCGGAGATCCGCACCTACCGGGACGTCAGCCTGGCCGTGATGGCGCACCTGGGGGAGCTGCTGCGCTGGCCGCGGGCGAAGTCGGCGGCGCTGGCGGCCGGCATCCACGCGGTGTACGGGTACGAACGGGCGGGCGGCTGGCGGCGGATGACCACGCTGCGGATGCCGGCCCGGCTGAACGCGCTGGGCGGGCCCGCGCCGCACGAGCAGTTCGCCTGACCGCCCGGGGGCCGGCCGCGGGGGGACGGCGTGCAGACTGACCAGGTGACGTCCGAGATCTTCCCGCACACCGTCCAGCAGGTCCTCGACCTGGTGGGCATCTTCGTGTTCGCGCTGTCCGGCGGCCTGATGGCCGTCCGCAAGAACATGGACATCTTCGGCATCTGCGTGCTGGCCGAGGCGACCGCGCTGGGCGGCGGCGTCCTGCGGGACCTGGTGATCGGGGCGCTGCCGGTGGCCGCGTTCACCAGCTTCGGGTACTTCCCGACCCCGCTGGTGGCCGGGGTGGTGGTGTTCTTCCTGCACCCCGAGGTGGAGCGGATCAACCGGGCGGTGATGGTGCTGGACGCCGCGGGCCTGGGCCTGTTCTGCGTCACCGGCACCATCAAGGCGCACGCCTACGGGCTCGGCGCGGTCGCCTCGGTGGCCTGCGGCATGCTGACCGCCGCGGGCGGCGGCGTGATCCGCGACCTGCTGGCGATGGAGCCGCCCTCGCTGCTGCGCTGGGACCGCGAGATCTACGCCGTCCCGGCGCTGGTCGGCTCCGCCGTGGTGGCGGTGCTGATCGGGATCGGGCGGCTGACCCCGCTGAACGCCTCGCTGGCCGCGGTGGTCGCGTTCACCATGCGGATGCTGGCGCTCAGGTACGGCTGGCGCGCACCGCGTGCTTGGCACCGCAACGGTTCTCGCACCAGCGAGGAGTAGGCGAGCCGCCGTACGCCAGCGAGATCGCCTCCACCGTGCACAGCAGCTCCGGCAGCAGCTTGCTCAGCTCGGTCACCGAGGCGATCCGGACCGGCGCGGAGATCGAGCAGGCGGCGATGGCGGTGCCCTCGGTGCCGGCGATCGGGGCGGCGATGCAGTTCACCGACTCCTGGTACTCGGCCTGGTCCACCGCCCAGCCGCGGCGGCGCACCTCGGACAGCTCGGCCCGGAACTCCTCCGGGCCGCGGATCGACTGCGGGGTGCGGGCCGGGAAGTCCACCTCGGCCAGGAACGCGGTCAGCTTCTCGGCCGGAAGGTCGGCCAGCAGCACCTTGCCCGCCGCGGTGGCCACCGCGGGCGCCCGTCGGCCGATCCGGCTGGCCTCGCCGAGCCAGCTGCGGCCGTGGTCCGGGTACCTGGCCTCGACCTTGTCGAGGTACAGCACCTCGTCCTCCTCCAGCACCGACAGGTGCACGGTGTGCCCGTAGCGCTCGTTGAGCACCGCCAGGTACGGGGCGGCGACCTGCCGGATGTCGATGCCCTCCAGCGCCTGGTGGGCGAGCGCGAACAGCCGGCCGCCGAGGCGGTAGCGCTGGTCGGACTGCCGGTGCACGAAACCGTGCTCCTGCAGGGTGCGCAGCAGCCGCAGCGCGGTGGACTTGTGCACGCCGATCTTCGCGGCGGCCTGCTCCAGCGACGCCGGGCCCTCACCGAGCGACGCCAGGATGGTCAGCGCGCGGTCGACCGTCTGGGACAACGGCCTCTCCCCTCTCACAGCATCGTGGCCGGAAGGGTAACGGCGCGTTGCAGAGGGTGCAATGGCCAAATCGTGACTCTGCGGCCGCCTACACTGGTTCCCGCTATGGCTTACCTCGACCACGCCGCCACCACCCCGATGCTGCCCGAGTCGGTCGCCGCGATGACGGCGCAGTTCGGCGCCGTCGGCAACGCCTCCTCGCTGCACGCCGCCGGGCGGCGCGCCCGCCGGGTGGTCGAGGAGTCCCGGGAGTCGCTCGGCGAGTCGCTGGGCGCCCGCCCCAGCGAGATCGTGTTCACCGGGGGCGGCACCGAGTCCGACAACCTGGCGGTCAAGGGCCTCTACTGGGCCCGGCGCGACGCCGACCCGGCCCGCCGCCGGGTGCTCAGCAGCCCGGTCGAGCACCACGCGGTGCTGGACGCGGTGCACTGGCTGGCCGAGCACGAGGGCGCCGAGGTCGAGTACCTGCCGGTCGACGCGCTCGGCCGGGTGCACCCCGAGGCGCTGCGGGAGGCGATCGAGCGGGCCCCGGAGACGGTCGCGCTGGTCACCGTGATGTGGGCCAACAACGAGGTCGGCACCGTCCAGCCGATCCGCGAACTCGCCGCCGTCGCCGCCGAGTTCGAAGTGCCGATGCACTCCGACGCGGTGCAGGCGCTGGGCCAGGTGCCGGTCTCCTTCGCGGACTCCGGGCTGACCGCGCTCACCGTCACCGGCCACAAGGTCGGCGGCCCGTACGGGGTCGGCGCGCTGCTGCTGGCCCGCTCCGCCAAGCCCGTCCCGCTGCTGCACGGCGGCGGCCAGGAGCGCGACGTCCGCTCCGGCACGCTGGACGTGCCCGGCGCCGCCGGGTTCGCGGTGGCCGCCGGGCTGGCCGTCGAGCGGCAGCCCGGGTACGCGGCCGCGACCGGCGCGCTGCGCGACGAGCTGCTGGCCGTGGTCCGCTCGGCCGCGCCGGACGCGGTGCTCAACGGCGACCCGGGCGCGGACGGGCGGCTGCCCGCCAACGCGCACTTCTCCTTCCCCGGCTGCGAGGGCGACGCGCTGCTGATGCTGCTGGACGCGGCCGGCGTGGAGTGCTCCACCGGCTCGGCCTGCTCGGCCGGCGTCCCCCAGCCCAGCCACGTGCTGCTGGCGATGGGCGTCGACCCGGGCCTGGCCCGCGCCTCGCTGCGCTTCTCGCTCGGGCACACCTCCACCGCCGCGGACGTGGCGGCGCTGGCCGCCGCGCTGCCCGGCGCGGTGGAGCGGGCCCGGCGGGCCGGGCTGGTGCGCGCCGCGCGCTGAGCGGGCCGTCCGCCGGGCGGGTCGTCCGCCGGGCGGGTCTTCTGCTGGGCGCGTTGCCCGGGCGGGCCGTCCGGGCGGGTCGCCCGGGTGGGGTTCCGTTTGCGACGGGACCTTCTGCTTCGGGACGTACGCTGGGGGCATGAACGCACCCCTGCCCGAGCGCACCGTCCGTGACCTCACCGGGCTGCTGGCCCAGGCCGCGCACGCCATGAACACCCGCCTGTCGCTGGCCCTGGCCGAGATCGACAGCTCCCCGCGCAAGCACTGCGTACTGCTGCACGCCATGGAGGCCGAGCGCACCCAGTCGCAGCTGGCCGCGATCGCCGGGCTGGACAAGACCACCATGGTGGTCACCGCCGACGAGCTGGAGCGGGACGGCCTGGCCGAGCGCCACCCGTCCGCGACCGACCGGCGGGTGAAGGTCATCCGGGTCACCCCCGCGGGCGCGGAGCTGGTGCGGCGCGGCGAGGTGATCGTCGACCGGGTGCACGGGGAGGCGCTGGGCGAGCTGTCGGCGGGGGAGCGGCAGGTCTTCGTGGACGCGCTGGACCGGCTGCAGCAGGCGGCGGAGTTCCCGATGGTCGGCGAGGGGGGCGTGGTGCGCCGACCGCGGCGGTCCCGCCAGGGATAGGCCGGGGGCGGGTCGGGGACGGGCCGGGGGGAGGCCGGGGAGTCGCCCGCGAGTACGTTCCGTTCTGGATCGTCTATTACGAAACTATCTGCTACGGTCTCTCTTATCGGGGGAGCGCGCCCGCGCGTCCCCGGGAGGGAGAAGACCCATGTCCGAGAACTCGTCCCGCGCCCGCTGGCTGGCCCTCGCGGTGGTGTGCGCCGGGATGCTGATGGTGATCCTGGACGGGTCGATCACCACCGTCGCGCTGCCCGCCATCCAGGCCGACCTGCACATCGGACCGGCCGGACTGGCCTGGGTGGTGGATGCCTACGTGGTCGCCTTCGGCGGACTGCTGCTGCTCGCCGGACGGCTCGGCGACCTGCTCGGCCGTCGCCGGACCTACCTCGCCGGGATCGCCGGCTTCACCGCCGCCTCCGTGCTGTGCGGCCTCGCGGCGAACCCCGGGACACTGATCGCCGCCCGCTTCCTCCAGGGCGCCGGCGGGGCGCTGGCCTCCGCCGTCGGCCTCGGCATGGTGGTCGCGCTCTTCCCCGACCCCGCCGAGCGGGCCAAGGCGTTCGGCGCGGTCGGCTTCACCGGCGCGACCGGCGCCTCGATCGGCCAGGTGCTCGGCGGCGTCCTCACCCAGGGCCTCGGCTGGCACTGGATCTTCTTCATCAACCTGCCGATCGGCGCCGCCGCCCTGCTCGCGGGCCTGCGCCTGCTGGCCGACGACCGCGGCCCCGGTCTGCGGGCGGGCGCCGACGCCCCCGGCGCCGTCCTGGTCACCGGCGGACTGATGCTCGGCGTCTACACCATCGTCGAGGGCGGCCCGGCCGGCTGGACCTCCGCCCGCACCCTGGCCACCGGCGCCGCCGCGCTCGTCCTGCTCGCCGCCTTCCTGCTCCGGCAGACCCGCACCGCGACCCCGCTGCTCCCGCTGCGGGTCCTCGCCCGGCGCACCACCGCGCTCGCCAACCTGATCCAACTCCTCATGCTGGCCGCACTGTTCGGCTTCCAGATCCTGCTCGCCCTGTACCTCCAGCAGGTCCAGCACTACGGCGCCCTGGCCACCGGACTGGCCATGCTGCCCGCCGCCCTCACCATCGGCGCGGTCTCCCTGCTGCTCGCCGCCCGCACCATCGCCCGGCTCGGCGAACGCCGCACCCTGCTGCTCGGCCTGGCCCTGCTCACCGTCGGCATCGGCCTGCTCACCCGGCTCCCGGCCGGCCGCCTCGACTACGCCGCCGACGTCCTGCCCACCCTGCTCAGCGCGGCCGGGTTCGGCCTCGCCACCACCGCCCTCACCGCCCTCGGCATGGCCGAGGCCGGCCCCGCCGACGCCGGACTGCTCTCCGGCCTGCTCACCACCACCCAGCAGGTCGGCGCCGCGCTCGGCGTCGCCGTCCTCAGCGCACTGGCCGCCGACCGCGGCGTCGGCGGGTTCCACCTCGCCTTCGGCACCGGCGCCGGGCTCCTGCTCGCCGCCCTGCTGCTGGCCCTCGCGCTGCCCCGGCACCGCCGCCCGGCCGCCCCCGCCGGACCGGCCGCCGCCGATTCCCCCGCCCTGGTCCGGCACTGACCGTCGAGGGCGCCGGGCACCCCCGTTACGCTTGGAGGCACCATGACTGACTTCCCCGGCGCCCCGACCACCCCGTCCACCGGCCGCCTGCGCGTGCTCGCCGCGATGTCCGGCGGCGTCGACTCCGCCGTCGCCGCCGCCCGGGCCGTCGAGGCCGGCCACGAGGTGACCGGCGTCCACCTGGCGCTCGCCAGCAACCCGCAGTCCTTCCGCACCGGCGCCCGCGGCTGCTGCACCCTGGAGGACTCCCGGGACGCCCGCCGCGCCGCCGACGTGATCGGCATCCCGTTCTACGTCTGGGACCTGGCCGAGCGCTTCCGCGAGGACGTGATCGAGGACTTCGTCGCCGAGTACGCCGCCGGGCGCACCCCCAACCCGTGCCTGCGCTGCAACGAGAAGATCAAGTTCGCCGCGCTGCTCGACAAGGCGGTCGCGCTCGGCTTCGACGCCGTCTGCACCGGCCACTACGCCCGGATCGTCGACCACCCCGACGGCACCCGCGAACTGCACCGCGCCGTCGACGCCGCCAAGGACCAGTCCTACGTGCTCGGCGTGCTCGACGCCGAACAGCTCGCCCACTCGCTCTTCCCGCTCGGCGACACCACCAAGGACGTCATCCGCGAAGAGGCCGGACGGCGCGGCCTCGCCGTCGCCAAGAAGCCCGACAGCCACGACATCTGCTTCATCGCCGACGGCGACACCCAGGGCTTCCTCGCCGAGCGCCTCGGCACCGCCCCCGGCGACATCCTCGACACCGACGGCACCAAGCTCGGCGAGCACGACGGCGCCTACGGCTTCACCATCGGCCAGCGCAAGGGCCTGCGCCTGGGCCGCCCCGCCGCCGACGGCAAGCCCCGCTACGTCCTCGACATCTCCCCGGTGAACAACACCGTCACCGTCGGCCCCGCCGACGGCCTCGACGTCCACGCCCTCACCGCCATCCGCCCCCGCTGGTGCGGCACCCCGGCCACCGGCGAGGGCCGCTACACCGCCCAGCTCCGCGCCCACGGCGAGGAGGTCCCGGTCACCGCCGTCCTCACCGACGACCGACTGCACGTCCGCCTCGACACCCCCGCCCGCGGCATCGCCCCCGGCCAGGCCGTGGTCCTCTACGACGGCACCCGGGTGGTCGGCTCGGCCACCATCGCCGCCACCGAACGCGCCGTCGCGGTCTGACGACCCGGCGGGCCGGGGGTTTTCCGGCCGGTTATCGGTTTGACCCGGGCGGGCCGGGCGGTGATAGGACTGGGAGCACTATGAACATCACGGTCTTCTGCTCCGCCAACTCCCTCGACGCCAAGTACACCGACCCGGCGGCCGAGTTCGCCCGGCTGCTCGGGGAGGCCGGGCACACGCTGGTGTGGGGCGGGTCGCACGCCGGGCTGATGGGGCAGCTCGCGGACGGGGTCAAGGAGGCCGGCGGGCGGCTGGTGGGGATCTCGGTGGAGTTCCTGCGGCACAAGGCGTACGAGGGGGCGGACGAGCTGGTGACCATGCCGGACCTGCCGACCCGGAAGGCCGAGCTGCTGGCCCACGGGGACGCGCTGGTGGTGCTGGTCGGCGGGATCGGCACGCTGGACGAGATCACCGAGGTGCTGGAGCTCAAGAAGCACGGCCTGCACGACAAGCCGGTGGTCGTCCTGGACACCGAGGGCTTCTACACCGGCCTGCGCCTCCAGCTGGAGCGGATGGACGCCGAGGGCTTCCTGCCCCGCCCGCTCGCCGAGCTGGTGGCCTTCGCCCGGACGCCCGCCGAGGCGCTCGCCCACCTGTCCGCCCACCAGCCCCAATAAGGAAGACCACCATGGGTGTCCACCTGATCACCGGAGCCGGTTCCGGCATCGGCGCCGCCGTCACCGACCGGCTCGCCGCCCGCGGCGAGGAGCTGTGGCTGCTCGCCCGGGACGCCCGCCGCGCCGCCCAGCTGCGCGAGCGCCACCCGGACGCGCGGACCCTGGTCGGGGACCTGGACGACCCGGCCAAGCTGTCCTGGGCGTTCGGCCACCAGGCGCTGCCGGTGGAGCTCGACTCGCTGCTGCACGTCGCGGGCGTGGTCGAGCTCGGCACGATCGGGGAGACCCCGGTCAAGGCGTGGCAGCACCAGCTCAACGTCAACGCGGTCGCGCCCGCCGAACTCACCCGCCTGCTGCTGCCCTCGCTCCGGCAGGCCCGCGGCCACGTGGTGTTCGTCAACTCCGGCGCCGGCCTGCGCGCCGACCCGACCTGGGGCTCGTACGCTGCCAGCAAGTTCGCGGTCCGCGCGCTGGCGGACGCGCTGCGGCAGGAGGAGCACGCCAACGGCGTCCGGGTGACCACCGTCTACCCCGGGCGGACCGCCACCCCGATGCAGGTGAAGGTGCACCAGCAGGAGGGCAAGGAGTACGACCCGGACCGCTGGATCGCCCCGGACTCGGTCGCCACCGCCGTCCTCACCGCGCTCGACCTGCCGCGCGACGCGGAGATCACCGAGATCACCGTCCGCCCCGGCCGGTAGGCGACACCGGGGGGCGCCGCGGTAATTCCTTGCGGTGTACGTACGAATCTGGAACCATCCCCCCGTTCGGATCTGCCGAACTTCTGCTCTGGGGGGTAAGTCATCAACAGGCGCATAGCAGCGGCTGCGGGCGTTCTGGTGCTCGGCTCGGTGGCCGTTCCGGCCATCGGGGCGGGTGCCGCGTCAGCGGCCGCGGGCACGCTCCACGTGAACAACACGGTGTCCTGCTCCGACGGGGCGGGCGCCGGGACACCGGCGCTCCCGTTCTGCCACGTGGCGGCCGCGGCCGCGGTGGTGAACGCGGGGCAGACCGTCGAGATCGCCGACGGCGACTACAACGAGACCGATCTGACGTTCACCCGCTCGGGCACGGCCGACGCGCCGATCACCTTCCGCGGGACCGAGAACGAGAACTCGATCGGCGGCAGCCGCATCCACGCGGACTCGGACTCCGCGCACCCGAGCAACGGACTGCTCGTCGCGGGCGCGCAGCACCTGGTGTTCCAGAACCTGACGGTCACCGCGTCGTACACCAAGAAGGCGCTGCTGGTTGACCACGGCAACGACATCAAGGTCCGCGGCGTCACCTTCTTCGGCACGGGCGTCCAGGTCACCAACGGGTCCACCGACGTGGTCGTGGCCGGCTCGGACCTGGAGGGCAAGGGCCCGGTGGCCCTCGTCGACGGCGGCTCGCAGAACACCGTGATCAGCACCAACCAGGTGTACGGCAACAACGTCGACAACATGACCGGCATCCAGGTCACCGACGCGCCGGGCACCGTCGTGGTCAGCAACACCGTCCGGAGCTCCTGCTTCCCGGGCATCGTGCTCGGCGGCGCCTCCACCGGGGCGACCATCGAGAACAACGTGGTGGAGGCCCAGACCGGCTACGGGCCGCCGGCCTGCGCCAACCCCGGCCGGGCCACCGGGATCACGGTCGCCGCGACCGCGACCACCGGCACCAAGCTGGACTACGACCTGGTCAGCTCGCTGAGCGGCGGCGCGGCCTACAACTGGGGCGGCACCACCTACAGCACCCAGCAGGCCCTCACCGCCGCCACCGGCCAGGGCGCGCACGAGATCGTCGCGGACCCGGACTGGCTCTGGCAGCGGGACCCGAGCCACAAGCCGTCGCCGGTCATCGACTCGGCGGACGAGAACGCGCCGGGCATGCTCGACCGGGACGCCTACGGCCAGCCGGCCGCGGACCACCCGACCGTGCCCAACACCGGTACCGGCAGCGGCACCCGTGACCGGGGCGCGCAGGAGTACATGGACTTCGGCAGCCTGTTCACCCCCGCCGGCCCGTCCCGGCTGCTGGACACCCGGGCGCACATCGGGGTGCCGACCACCACGCCGGTCGCGGCGTGGGGCACCGTCGACCTGCCGGTGGCCGGTCTCGCCGGGGTGCCGGCCCAGGGCGTCACCGCAGTCACGCTGAACGTCACCGTCACCGACCCGGCGGCCGAGGGGCACCTCACCGTGTACCCGCACGGCGGGGACCGCCCGACCTCCTCGAACCTCAACTGGACGGCCGGGAAGACGATTCCGAACCTGGTGACCGTCCCGGTGGTCGACGGCAAGGTGTCGTTCTACAACGCCTCGCCCGGCACCGTGCACGTGATCGCCGATCTGGCGGGCTACTACAGCGGCAAGGGCAGCGTCTTCACCTCGAAGTCCCCGTCCCGGCTGCTGGACACCCGGGCGCACATCGGGGTGCCGACCACCACGCCGGTCGCGGCGCGGGGCACCGTCGACCTGCCGGTGACCGGTCTCGCCGGGGTGCCGGCCCAGGGCGTCACCGCGGTCACGCTGAACGTCACCGTCACCGAGCCCGGCCAGGAGGGGCACCTCACCGTCTACCCGCACGGCGGTGCCGCCCCGAACGCGTCCAACCTCAACTGGACGGCCGGGAAGACGATCCCGAACCTGGTGACCGTCCCGGTGATCGACGGCAAGGTGTCGTTCTACAACGCCTCCGACAGCACCGTGCACGTGATCGCCGACCTGGCCGGCTACTACAGCGCGAACGGGTACGAGACGTACCGCCCGGTCGGCCCCTGGCGCCTCATGGACACCCGGGAGGACTGGGGCTTCGGCTCCGGCACCAACATGCGCCACGCCGGCCCGGTGCCCGCCCGGGGCACGCTCGACCTCGACCTGGACATGCCGGTGACGGACTCGGTGACCCTCAACGTCACCGTGACCGAGCCCGGCACGGACGGGCACCTGACGGTCTACCCGCACGGCGGCACCGCCCCGAACGTGTCCAACCTCAACTGGGTCAAGGGCGAGACCATCCCGAACCAGGTGGTGGTCAAGGTCCAGGACGGCAAGGTGTCGTTCTACAACGCCAGCGACGCTCCGGTGCACCTGGTGGTCGACACCCCCGGCTACAACTCGCGCTGACCGGGCGCGGGACGGCCGACGGCGGAACAGCAGGACGGCAAAGCAGCAGGACGCAGGGCGCGAGGGAATCCTCCCCGCGCCCTGCGCGCGTCCCGGGACCCCTTAGGCTCGGTGCCCGTGACCAGTGAGCACTCCTTCCCCGAGATGTACGGCGCCGCGACGGCGATCGGATCGATGCCCGGCCGGGACGTGCGGGAGATGGCCCGGGGGGTGACGGCCGAGCTGGAGCAGTTGCCGCACCTGCCCGAACTGCCCGCGCGCGGGCCCGGGGCGGACATGATCGGGCGCGGCGCCGGGCTGCTGACCGAGCTGTTCGTGCAGACCGAGCCCAGCGGCTGGCGGTTCACCGACCGCCCCGGGCGGGACACCAGGCGGGCGGTGTCCTGGCTCGGCGAGGACCTGGACGCGCTGGAGGAGTACACCCAGGGCTACACCGGCCCGCTCAAGGTGCAGGCGGTCGGGCCGTGGACGCTGGCCGGCTCGATCGAGCTGCGGCACGGGGAGAAGGCGCTCAGCGATCCCGGCGCCTGCCGGGACCTGGCCGGCTCGCTCGCCGAGGGCCTGCGCCGCCACCTCGCCGACGTCCGCCGCCGGGTCCCCGGCGCGACGGTGGTGCTGCAACTGGACGAGCCGCTGCTGCCCGCCGTGCTGGCCGGGTCGGTGAAGACCGCCAGCGGCTTCCAGCGGCTGCGCGCCGTTGACCGCCAACGCGCCGAGCAGGCCCTGCGCGAGCTGATCGGCGGCCTCGACGCGCCCGTCCTGGTGCACAGTTGCGCGCCCGGGGTGCCGATCCCGCTGCTGCGCCGGGCCGGGGCCGCCGGGATCAGCCTGGACTTCGGCCTGCTGACCGAACGTGACGACGACGACCTCGGCGAGGCGGTCGAGGGCGGCACGCTGCTGCTGGCCGGTGTGGTGCCGTCCGCCGACGTCGAAACGTCGGACCCGGCCGGTAGTGTCCAGGGGGTCAGGACGTTGTGGCGCAGGCTCGGGCTGGCCCCCGAGCTGCTGGGCCGCCGCGTGGTGGTGACGCCGACGTGCGGGCTGGCGGGGGCGTCCCCGGCGTACGCGCGGCGGGCACTGGCCGCGGCGGTGCGGGCGGCCCGGAGCCTGGTGGACAACCCGGAGTGACGAGCGAGGAGGACGGCGCGGTGGCGGCTGTGGAGGGCTGGGAGGAGATCCCGGCGGAGGTGCGGACGCGGCACGCCGAGCTGGCGACCGAGATCGAGGAGCACCGGGCCCGGTACTACGACCAGGACGCCCCGGTCATCAGCGACGCCGAGTTCGACGCCCTGATGCGGGAATTGGAGTCGCTGGAGGCCGCCCACCCGGCGCTGGTCACGCCCGACTCGCCGAGCCAGAAGGTCGGCGGCGGGTCGACCGAGCAGTTCGCCCCCGTGGTGCACCGGGAGCGGCTGCTCAGCCTCGACAACGCGATGGACGAGGAGGAGCTGGCCGCCTGGGCCGAGCGGGTCGCCACCGAGCTGTCCGGCATCGACTACCACTACCTGTGCGAGCTCAAGGTCGACGGCCTGGCCGTCAACCTGACGTACGAGCGCGGCGAACTGGTGCTGGCCGCCACCCGCGGCACCGGCGTGGTCGGCGACGACATCACCGCCAACGTCCGCACCATCAAGGGCATCCCGCACCGGCTGCGCGGCGAGAACGTCCCGGAGCTGGTCGAGATCCGCGGCGAGGTGTACTTCCCCACCGAGGAGTTCGACGCGCTGAACGCCTCCTTCGCGGCGGAGAACGAGCGCCGCCGGCAGGAGAACGAGGAGCGCGCCAAGGAGGGCAAGCGGCCCCGGGCGATGATCCGGCTGTTCATGAACCCGCGCAACGCCGCCGCCGGCTCGCTGCGCCAGAAGGACCCGCACGTCACCGCCTCCCGCCCGCTGCGGATGGTGGTGCACGGCATCGGCGCCCGGACCGGCTTCGACATCGACTGCCAGTCGCACGCGTACCGGCTGCTGCACGACTGGGGCCTGCCCACCGCCCGGCACAACGAGGTGGTCGGCACGCTGGACGAGGTGCGGGCGTTCATCAAGCGCTTCGGCGAGCAGCGGCACTCCGTCGAGCACGAGATCGACGGCGTGGTGGTCAAGGTCGACGAGATCGCCCTCCAGGGCCGGCTCGGCTCCACCTCCAAGTCGCCGCGCTGGGCGATCGCCTGGAAGTACCCGCCGGAGGAGGTCACCGGCAAGCTCGCCGACATCAAGATCGGCATCGGCCGCACCGGCCGGGCCACCCCGTACGCGGTGCTGGCCGCGCCGGTGAAGGTGGCCGGCTCGATGGTGCAGTACGCCACCCTGCACAACCAGCAGGTGGTCAAGGCCAAGGACGTGCTGCTCGGCGACACCGTCGTGCTGCGCAAGGCCGGCGACGTCATCCCGGAGATCCTCGGCCCGGTCTACGACCTGCGCGACGGCGGCGAGCGCGAGTTCGTGATGCCCGAGCGGTGCCCGGAGTGCGGCACCCCGCTGCGCCCGATGTCCGAGGGCGACATCGACCTGCGCTGCCCCAACGCCCAGCGCTGCCCGGCCCAGATCCGCGAGCGGATCGCCTTCCTCGGCGGCCGCCAGTGCCTGGACGTCGAGGGCCTCGGCTACGTCGCCGCCACCGCGCTGACCCAGCCGCTGGAGCCCGCCGACCCGCCGGTGCGGGACGAGGGCGACATCTTCGGCCTGACCGAGGAGCAGCTGCTGCCGATCAAGGTGCTGGTGCGCGACCCGAAGACCGGCATGCCCAAGCTGGACGACAAGACCGGCGAGGAGAAGAAGGTCTCCTTCTTCGCCACCACCACGGGCGCGCCGAAGAAGAACACCGGCCTCCTGCTGGAGAACCTGGCCGCCGCCAAGGACCGCCCGCTGTGGCGTTTCCTGAACGGCCTGTCGATCCGGCACGTCGGCCCGGTCGCCGCCCAGCAGCTGGCCCGCGAGTTCCGCGACCTGGACCGGGTCTTCGCCGCCGACGAGACCGAACTGGCCGCGGTCGAGGGCGTCGGGCCGACCATCGCCCGCGCCGTCAAGGAGTGGTACGCCGAGGACTGGCACCGCGAGCTGCTGGAGAAGTGGCGCGCCGCCGGCGTGGCCTTCACCGAGGAGGGCGGGCCGGAGCAGGGCGAACGCCCGCTGGAGGGCCTGACCGTGGTGGTCACCGGCACCCTCGCCGGGCACACCCGGGACGGCGCCAAGGAGGCGCTGACCTCGCGCGGCGCCAAGGTCACCGGCGCGGTCTCGAAGAAGACGCATTTCGTGGTGGTCGGCGACAACCCCGGCTCCAAGTACGACAAAGCGGTGCAGCTGGGCGTCCCGGTGCTGGACGACGCGGGCTTCGCGGTGCTGCTCGACCAGGGCGCGGACGCGGCCCGGGCGCACCTCGGCCTGGAGCCGCTGACCGGCCCGGAAACCGCCGGGAGCGCCCCGGCGGACGGCCCGCGGGAGGGCGTGGAAGCGGGCGCGGACGGGGCTCCGGGCGCGGACGCGGCGGCCGTCGAAGGCGATACGAACGAAGCGGACGCGGTGGGGGAAAATGTCGGGGAAGGGAGGGACGAGAAGGTTTCCTGACGCGTCGTTATCGTCCTGATGCCGCGTCAGCGGGGTGTTCGAGAAGGAAATCGGGCATTGTGTCACTGGACAACGCGCGGATATGACGTTGCGCTCAGAGGTGGCCCGAAAGTGCGCCCAGGTGGTGCGCCCCGGCTTACCCTGGGCGCTACGAACTGTCAGCAGGAGTGTGTGGCACCGGTTTTCCCGCCGGCGCCCCGGGGACACGCCCTCGTCTGACGTCCACCGGCACCTCTGAGGAGAGGGGTGCCTCACCGTGAGGCGGCCCCGCCGGGGGGCGGGCCCGACGGAGGACTGGGCTTATGGATCGTACGACCGGCGGCGCGCCCACACGCCCGCCGCAGGGGGTGGCAGGGGCGGTCCTGCTGCTCGGCGTGCTGCTGGCCGGGGCCGCGCCGCTCATCCCGCTGGCCGTCCTGGTGTACCGCTACGAACCCGAGCTGCTCCCGCTGTTCGCGGTTCCCCTGGCCGTGCTGGTCGCCGCCTGGCGGATCGCCCGCGACCGGGCGCGGGACCAGCTCACCGACCCGCTCACCGACCTGCCCAACCGGCAGGCCCTGCTGATCGCCACCCAGGAGGCACTGGCCCGGCACGAGGCCGAACCCGGCTACAGCGTCGGCCTGATCCTGCTCGACCTGGACCGCTTCCGCTCGCTCAACGACGCCCTCGGCCACACCGCGGGCGACCGGCTGCTGGTGCACATCGCCCGCCGGCTGCACCGCGCCCTGCGCACCGGCGCCGGCCACCCCCGGGACGGCGAGGACGGCACCGCGCTGCCCCCGCCGGTCCGCCGCGGCGAGCGCCCGGTGGTGGCCCGGATGGGCGGCGACGAGTTCGCCGTGCTGCTGCCGGGGGTGGGCAGCCCCGACCTGCTGGAGCGCACCGCGAAGGCGCTGATCGCCGAACTCGCCGCGCCGATCCGGCTGGACGGCCTGCTGCTGGTCCTGGAGGCCAGCGCCGGGGTGTGCGTCTACCCGACCCACGCCCAGGACGCGGAGTCGCTGCTGCGGCGCGCCGACGTCGCGATGGGCCACGCCCAGCACAGCCGCAGCGGCGTCGAGCGCTACGACGAGGCCCGCGACCTGGACACCCCGTACCGGATCGGCCTGCTCGGCGACCTGCGGCGGGCCATCGAGATGAACGAGGTGCAGCTGCACTACCAGCCGAAGGTGGCCTTCGACGGCAGCGTGGTCGGCCTGGAGGCGCTGGTGCGCTGGGAGCGGCCCGGGCAGGGGAGGGTCGCGCCGGACGAGTTCATCGCCCTCGCCGAGTCCTCCGGGCTGATGCCCCGGCTCACCGACTACGTGCTGGAGAGCGCCGTCGGGCAGATCGCCCGCTGGCGCAACCAGGGCCTGATGGTGCCCGTCGCGGTCAACGTCTCGCCGCGCGACGTCCTCAACCCCGGCTTCGCCGCCAGGGTCGCCGGACACCTCACCCGGCACCAGGTGCCCGCGGTGGCGCTCCAACTGGAGATCACCGAACGGCTGCTGCTGGATGACAGCCGGCGGGCCGCCGACACCCTGGCCGAACTGCGCCGCTACGGCGTGCGGATGTCGCTGGACGACTTCGGCACCGGGCACTCCTCGATGGTGCGGCTGCGCAGCCTGCCGGTCGGCGAACTCAAGATCGACCGCTCCTTCGTCTCCCGGATGGTCGCCGACGACCACGACGCGGCCGTGGTGCGCTGCTCGGTGGAGCTCGCCCACTCGCTGGGGCTCACCGTGGTCGCCGAGGGCGTCGAGGACGACGAGACCTGGGAGCGGCTCCAGGACATGGGCGTCGACGCCGTCCAGGGCTGGCTGGTCTCGGCGGCGCTGCCCGTCGACCAGGCCACCGCCTGGCTGCTGGTGCGGCGCAACGACGCGCCGCCGGTGGAGTCGCTGCCGCGCTGACCGCACGCTTCGAGGGCCGCCCGGCAACGTCCCGGGCGGCCCTCGAAGCGTGCGCCCGGTCGGCCGTCCCCCTTCTGCCCATAGGATGGCCCCTTAGGACCGAAAGGACCGGCCTGCCCCGCGGGGCGGGGACCGGCCCACCAGAACTCACCCTTGAGGATCGCTGCATGCCTGGCATCACGCGCGAGGAGGTCGCCCACCTCGCCCGGCTGTCGCGTCTGGAGTTGCAGGCGGAGGAGTTGGACCACTTCGCCGAGCAGCTCGACGTGATCATCGGCGCGGTCGCCCGCGTTTCCGAGGTCGCGGGGCAGGACGTCCCGCCGACCTCCCACCCGCTCCCGCTCACCAACGTGATGCGGACGGACGAGGTGCGGCCGTCGCTGACCCCGCAGCAGGCGCTCTCCGGCGCCCCGGCCAGCGAGGACCAGCGTTTCCGCGTGCCGCAGATCCTCGGGGAGGACTGACCGAGATGACCGAGCTGATCAAGTACACGGCGGCCGAGACGGCCGCCGCGATCGCCAAGGGCGAGGTCTCGGCGGTCGAGGTCGCCCAGGCCCACCTGGACCGGATCGACGCCGTCGACAAGAAGGTCAACGCCTTCCTGCACGTCGACCGCGAGGGCGCGCTGGCCGCGGCCCGCGCCGTCGACGAGAAGCGCGCGGCCGGCGCCGGGTTGGGCCCGCTGGCGGGCGTGCCGCTGGCGCTGAAGGACGTGTTCACCACCGCGGGCATCCCGACCACCTGCGGGTCGAAGATGCTCGAGGGCTGGATCCCGCCCTACGACGCCACCCTGACGAAGCGGCTCAAGGACGCCGACGTCGTCATCCTCGGCAAGACCAACATGGACGAGTTCGCGATGGGCTCCTCCACCGAGAACTCCGCCTACGGCCCGACCGGCAACCCGTGGGACCTCACCCGGATCCCCGGCGGCTCCGGCGGCGGCTCGGCCGCCGCGCTGGCCGCCTTCGAGGCGCCGCTGGCGATCGGCACCGACACCGGCGGCTCGATCCGCCAGCCCGGCGCCGTCACCGGCACCGTCGGCGTCAAGCCGACCTACGGCTCGGTGTCCCGCTACGGCCTGGTCGCCTTCTCCTCCTCGCTCGACCAGGGCGGCCCGTGCGCCCGCACCGTGCTGGACACGGCGCTGCTGCACGAGGCGATCGCCGGGCACGACCCGCTCGACTCCACCTCCATCGACGCCCCCGTCCCGGACGTGGTCGCCGCCGCGAAGCTGCGCGACGTGCGCGGCATGCGGATCGGCGTGGTCAAGGAGTTCGCCGGCGAGGGCTACCAGGCCGGCGTCATGCAGCGCTTCCAGGAGTCCGTCGAGCTGCTGCGCGACCTGGGCGCCGAGGTCGTCGAGGTCTCCTGCCCGTCGTTCACGCTGGCGCTGCCCGCGTACTACCTGATCGCCCCGTCCGAGTGCTCCTCGAACCTCGCCCGGTTCGACGCCATGCGCTACGGCCTGCGGGTCGGCGACGACGGCACCCGCTCCGCCGAGCAGGTCACCGCGCTCACCCGCGAGGCCGGCTTCGGCTCCGAGGTCAAGCGCCGCATCATCCTCGGCACCTACGCGCTGTCCTCCGGCTACTACGACGCCTACTACGGCTCCGCGCAGAAGGTCCGCACCCTGATCTCCCGGGACTTCGACGCCGCCTTCGCCGGCGTGGACGTGCTGGTCTCCCCGACCACCCCGACCACGGCATTCCCGATCGGCGAGCGGGCAGACGACCCGATGGCGATGTACCTCGCCGACCTGTGCACCATTCCCTCGAACCTGGCGGGCAACGCGGCCATGTCGCTGCCCTGCGGGCTCGCCCCGGAGGACAATCTCCCGGTCGGCCTGCAGATCATCGCCCCCGCGATGGCGGACGACCGCCTCTACCGCGTGGGCGGCGCCGTCGAGGCCGCGCTCAACGACAAGTGGGGCCACGCCCTGCTGGAGGAGGCACCGGCACTATGAGCAAGATCGAGAAGGCCAAGGGCTGGAAGCACTCGAAGCCCGGACTGTGGCTGTCCATCGGCACCAGCGCCTTCGGCGCGATCTCCATCGTCAAGGAGGCCCGCACCGCGCGCTCCGACAACGACACCCTCAAGCTGGTCAACGCCCTGGTCGGCGCCGCCGCCCTGATCACCGGCACCGCGCTCCTCGTCCGCGAGCTCAAGCGTCTCGGCGACGACGACGTCCTGCTCGGCTGAACCTCCATGACTGAAGAAGGGACGCTGTGAGCGTCATGAGCCTGGTCTCCTACGAGGAGGCTCTCGCCTCGTACGACCCGGTGATGGGCCTTGAGGTCCACGTCGAGCTGGGTACCAAGACCAAGATGTTCTGCGGCTGCTCCACCGAGCTGGGCGCGGAGCCGAACTCGCAGACCTGTCCGACCTGCCTCGGCCTGCCCGGTTCGCTGCCGGTGGTCAACGCGGTCGGGGTGGAGTCGGCGGTCCGGATCGGTCTCGCGCTGAACTGCGAGATCGCCGAGTGGTGCCGGTTCGCCCGGAAGAACTACTTCTACCCGGACATGCCGAAGAACTTCCAGACCAGCCAGTACGACGAGCCGATCGCCTTCAACGGCTACCTCGACGTGCAGCTGGAGGACGGCGAGGTCTTCCGGGTGGAGATCGAGCGCGCCCACATGGAGGAGGACACCGGCAAGTCGACCCACGTCGGCGGCGCCACCGGGCGGATCCACGGCGCGGAGTACTCGCTGCTGGACTACAACCGAGCCGGCATCCCGCTGATCGAGATCGTCACCAAGCCGATCGAGGGCGCGGGCGCGCGCGCCCCCGAGGTGGCGAAGGCGTACGTCGCCGAGCTGCGCGAGCTGATCAAGGCGCTGGGCGTCTCCGAGGCCCGGATGGACAAGGGCCAGATGCGCTGCGACGTGAACCTGTCGCTGCGGCCCAACGGCACCGAGGCGTTCGGCACCCGCAGCGAGACCAAGAACGTCAACTCGCTGCGCAGCGTGGAGCGGGCCGCCCGGTTCGAGATCCAGCGGCACGCCACCGTGCTGACCGACGGCGGGACGATCGTCCAGGAGACCCGGCACTTCCACGAGGAGGACGGCTCCACCACGGCCGGCCGGATCAAGGACAACGCCGAGGACTACCGGTACTTCCCGGAGCCCGACCTGGTGCCGGTCGCCCCGGCCCGGGAGTGGGTCGAGGAGCTGCGGGCCTCCCTGCCGGAGCTGCCCCGGGTCCGCCGGGCCCGGCTGCAGGCCGAGTGGGGCCTGACCGACAAGGACATGCAGTCGGTGCTCAACGCCGGTGCGGTGGAGCCGATCTCGGAGACCGTCGCGGCCGGCGCCCCCGCCGACCAGGCCCGCAAGTGGTGGATGGGCGAGCTGGCGCGGCGCGCCAACGAGACCGGCACCGAGCTGTCCGAGCAGCCGATCACCCCGGCCCAGGTGGCCCGGGTGTGCGCGCTGGTCGCCGAGGGCAAGCTCAACGACAAGCTGGCCCGCCAGGTCATCGAGGGCGTCCTCGCCGGCGAGGGCGAGCCGGACGACGTGGTGGCCGGGCGCGGCCTGGCCGTGGTCTCGGACGACTCCGCGCTCGGCGCGGCCGTCGACCAGGCGATCGCCGACAACCCGGACGTCGCCGCCAAGATCCGCGACGGCAAGGTGCAGGCGGTGGGCGCGCTGGTCGGCGCGGTCATGAAGACCACCCGCGGCCAGGCCGACGCGGCCCGGGTCAAGGACCTCATCCTGGCGAAGCTGGCCTGAGGTGCCTACGGCGTGACGGCGGTGCCTAAGGAGCCCCTTAGGCGGTTCCGCCCGCGGTGCCCGTCCCCGACCGGGGGCGGGCACCGGTGTTCTCCGGGCCGGCGGCCCGCCCGGATCGGGCAGGCTCCCCATGCGGCGCACCCCCCTGGGAGCGGAGGCTGGACACCAGCACGCAACGAGGGGAAGACACCGTGTACGAGTACGAGTTGTTCAAGTCGAGGGAACGCGAACTGCACGGCCGGGCCGCCGCCCGGCGGCTGGCCCGCGAGGCGGCCGCCGCCGGCCGCGGCGGGGAGCGCACCGGGCTGGTGGCCCGGGCGGCTAGGGCGGTACGGGCGGGGCGCCGGGGCGCCGCCGCGCCGCAGCGGGCCAAGTCCGGTGCGGAGCAGGGCCGTTCGGGCGCCGTGGCGGGCTGCGCGGGATGACCGGCGGGCCCGGCCGGTCCGACGGCCGGGATAACCGCTCGGCCGCGTCCGAGGGCTGTGGCATGCTCACCGGCATGGAGCAGACAGTCAGCCCGGTCTTCGTCGGACGCGGCCGGGAGAGCGGCCTGCTCGGTGCCGGGCTGGACCGGGCGGGGGCGGGGGAGCCGCAGGCCGTGCTGGTCGGCGGCGAGGCGGGGGTCGGCAAGACCCGGCTGCTGGAGGAGTTCCTGGCCCGGGCCGAGGTGGACGGCGCGGTCACCGCGCTCGGCGCCTGCCTGGAGGTCGGCGCCGAGGGCCTGCCGTACGGCCCGCTCTCGGCGGCGCTGCGCCGCCTGCACCGGCGGCTCGGGCCGGAGCTGGACGCCGCCGCCGCCGGGCTGGAGGGCCACCTCGCCCGGCTGCTGCCGGACTTCGGGGAGACCGACGGGGAGGGCAACGACGAGTACGGCCGGGCCCGGCTGTTCGAGCACACCGCCCGGCTGTTCGAGCGGCTGGCCGGGGACCGGACGCTGGTGCTGGCCATCGAGGACCTGCACTGGTCGGACCGCTCCACCCGGGAGCTGCTCGCCTACCTGGTCCGCACCCTGCACCGCTCCCGGGTGCTGATCGTCGCCACCTACCGCACCGACGACCTGCACCGCCGCCACCCGCTGCGGCCGTTCCTGGCCGAACTGGAGCGGCTGCGCACCGTCCAGCGGATCGAACTGGAGCGCCTGGACCGGCCCGAGGTGGCCGCCCAGCTGGCCGGCATCCTCGGCCCCGAGACCCCCGGCCGGGACGTGGTGGACCGGATCCACCGCCGCTCCGAGGGCAACCCGTTCTTCGTCGAGGAGCTCGCCGCCGCCTACCGCGACGGCTGCCTGGCCTGCGTCACCGAATCGCTGCGCGACATCCTGCTGGTCCGGGTCGAGGCGCTGCCCGAGGAGGCCCAGCGGGTCGTCCGGATCGCCGCCGAGGGCGGCTCCCGGATCGAGCACGCGCTGCTCGCCGCCGTGGTCGCCGAGAGCGGCCCCGGCGGCCCCCGCACCGGCGAGGACGCGCTGATCGCCGCCCTGCGCACCGCCGTCGGCGCCAACATCCTGCGCCCCGACACCGACGGCGAGGGCTACCGGTTCCGGCACGCGCTGGTCCGCGAGGCGGTCTCCGACGACCTGCTGCCCGGCGAACGGCAGGCCGTCAACCGGCGGTTCGCCACCGTCCTGGAGGCCGACCCGGAACTCGTCCGGGCCGAACAGCGCACCGCCCGGCTCGCCGACTACTGGTACCACGCCCACCAGCCCGCCCGGGCGTTGCCCGCCGCCCTCGACGCCGCCCGGGCCGCCCGCCGCCGCAACGCCTTCGCCGAACAGCTCACCATGCTCGAACGGGCCGTCGAACTCTGGGACACCGTCTCCGAACAGACCCTCGCCACCACCCTGCGCCCCTACGACTGGGCCGAGACCTACCCGCCCTGCGCCTGCGACGACGGCGAGCACGAGGACTGCGAGCGGCTGCAACTCGTCGACGTCCTGGCCGAAGCGGTGGTCGCCGCCCGCCGGGCCGGCGACCGCGACCGCGGCCAGGGCCTGGCCCGCCGCGCCCTCGCCCTGGTCGACGAGGCCGGCAACCCGCTGCGCGCCGCCTGGTTCCGGCTCCAGCGCGCCAAGATGCTCGACCAGCTCAAGCGCAGCGGCGGCCTGGAGGAGATCCAGTACGCCCAGCGGCTGGTCCAGGACCTCGGCCCGTCCGCCGTGCAGGCCGAGGCGCTCGCCCTGGAGGCCGCCCACGCCCTGCTCCGCAACCCCGGCCCCGCCGCCGTCGCCACCGCCGAACGGGCCGTGGACGTCGCCCGCCAGGCCGACGCGCCCTCCGTCGAGGTGCACGCCCGGGTCACCCTGGCCGGACTGCTCGGCGACTCCGCGGACGCCGAACGGGCCGTCGCCCTGCTCGCCGCCGCCGTCGAACAGGCCCGCCCGCTCGGCAACGCCGACGTGCACACCCGCGGCCTGAACAACCTGGCCAGCCTGCTGCTCTCGGTCGGCCGCGCCGAGGAGGCCGCCACCGCCGCCCGGCAGGGCCTGGAGGCCGCCCGCCGCAGCGGGCTGATGCTCAACACCGGCCCGATCCTCACCGGCAACCTCGCCGAGGCGCTGCTCGCCGCCGGCCGCACCGAGGAGGCCGCCGCCGTCCTCGCCGACTGGGACGACAAGCCGGAGGCCGACACCCACGGCGAGTTCATGGACCGGCTGCGCGGCGAACTCGCCCTGCTCCGCGGCGACCTGGCCGAGGCCGAGACCCACTGGGCCGCCGCCCACGCCAGCGGCGGCGGCGGCGCCCAGCCCCAGCACGTCCTGCCCACCGCCACCCTCGGGGTCCGGCTCGCCGTCCGGCTCGGCCGCCCCGAACAGGCCCGCGACCGGCTCGCCGAGGCACTCGACGGCACCGTGCTGACCCGGCAGGGCGGCCACCTGTTCCCGCTGCTCACCCACGCCGCCGAGGCCGAGGCCGACCAGCACCCGCGCACCCCCGAGGGCGAGGCCGCCCTCGCCCGGATCGCCGCCGAGGCCGCCCGGCTCACCCCGCGCTGCGCCCTCGACCGCGGCTGGGCCGCCCTGCTGGCCGGCGAACTCGCCCGCGCCGCCGGCCGCCCCACCGCCGACCACCGGCAGCGCGCCGTCACCGAACTGCGCGCCGCCGCCCTGCCCGGCCCGCTCGCGCTGGCCCTGCTGCGCGCCGCCGAGGACGCCGCCGCCGGCGGCGACCGGGAGGCCGCCGCCGACCTGCTGCACGAGGCCGCCGAACTCGCCCGCCACCGCGGCGACCTGACCACCCGCCGGGACGCCGAACTGCTGGCCGGCCGGCTCGGCCTGGCCCGCCGGGCCGCCGCCGGCACCGACCCGGGCCTCGGCCTCACCCCGCGCGAGCGGGACGTGCTGCGCCAGCTCACCCTGGGCCGGAGCAACCGGCAGATCGCCGAAGAACTGTTCATCTCGCCGAAGACCGCCAGCGTGCACGTCTCCAACATCCTGGCCAAGCTCGCCGTCGGCGGCCGCGGCGAGGCCGCCGCGCTGGCCCACCGGCTGCGGCTCTTCCCGGAGGAGGAGCCCGCCACCAGCGGCTCCTGAACCCCCGTCACGCACCCTCCCGGCCCCGTTCCGGCCCCGTTCCGACCCCGCCCCGAGGCCGTCCCCAGGCCGCCCCGGGCCTGCCGCGTGCCCGCCGGGCACCGCTCCGGGCACCGCCCCCGGCACCGCCGCCGCCCCGGTCCGCCTGAGCCGAACGGGCGATCCCGCCGCCAACCGGCTCCGCGCCACCTGCGGTTCATTACTCTAAGTTGAGCGGACGTGCCAGTGCGTGACCGCAGTGGTGTAGGGTCCGAAGCGGGAACACCGGTACGGCCGCGGGCCGGAGGGGGAGATGTCGATTGAACTCCACCGAGTCGGCGCCGCCTGCCCGTCCCCCGCTCCGCCGCCTGACGGCCGGGCTGCTCGCGGTGCTCTGCGCCGGGTACGCCGCCGGCGCCGCCGTCGGCTGGGGATCGAGTGAACTCGCGCTGGTGATGGGGGACTTCGGTCTCGCCGGGGCGGCCCTCGTGGCCGCCCTGTCCTGTCTGGCGCACGGCGTCGCGGTGGGCGGCCACACCCGGCCGGCCTGGCTGCTGTTCGGGCTCTCCTCGGCGATGGTCGCGCTCGGCAACGGCGCCTGGGGCTGGTACGAGGTGGTGCTCCGCCGGCCGCTGCCGCCGGACTCGCTGGCCGACTACACCTTCCTGCTGTTCGCCCCGCTGGCCATCATCGGCCTGCTGGTGCTGGCCCAGCGCCCGCGCACCCCGGCCGGCTGGCTCTGCCTGGTGCTGGACGGCTGGCTGGTGGCCGGCTCGCTGTTCACGCTCAGCTGGAGCCTGGCGCTGGGCCGGGTCGCGGCCGGCGACGGCGACGACCCGCTGAAGCTGGCCCTCGGCCTGGGCTACCCGGTGCTGGACATCCTGCTGGTCAGCCTGGTGGTCGGGCTGCGCTTCCGGGGCCGGGACGGCAACCGGACGGCGGTGCACACCGCGATGCTCGGCCTGGCGCTGACCGTGGTCTGCGACGCGCTGTTCACCACCCCGCAGTTCCACAGCGACTACCACTCCGGCGAACTGCTGGACGCGGGCTGGTTCGCCGGCTCGCTGCTGCTGGCCTGGGCCCCCTGGCAGCACCGCCGCCGCCCGTCCCGCGAGCACCCGTCCGCCCAGGGCCTGCCGCGCCGCCGGGTGTCCTCCACCTTCAGCGCGCTCACCCCGTACGCGGCGGCGGCGGTGTGCACCGCGGGCATCCTCTACAACGCGCTCGGCGGCCGCCCGCTGGACCGGGTGATGCTGGCCGCCGCCAGCACCGTCGGCCTGGCGCTGATCGTCCGGCAGGGCGTGATGCTGCTGGACAACCTCTCGCTGGCGCAGGAACTCGCCACCAAGGAGGCGCACTTCCGCTCCCTGGTGCAGGGCTCCAGCGACGTCATCATGATCGCCGGGCCGTCCGGTGCGCTGTCCTACGTCAGCCCCGCCGCGCTGCGGGTCTACAACCGGGACCCGGAGGACCTGGTCGGCGGCAACCTGCTCAACCTGGTCCACCCCGAGGACGTCGACCGGGTGCTGGCCGAGGTCCGCCGCATCCTGGCCCGCACCAGGGGGGCCAGGTTCAGCAACGGCGAGCCCTCCGCCCGGGTCGAGTGCCGGATCCGCTCCGGCGAGGGGGAGTGGCTGCACGTGGAGTCCACCGTCAACCCGTACCGGGACGGCCTGATCCTGAACAGCCGCGACATCACCGAGCGGGTCCGGCTGCAGGCCCAGCTCCAGCACAACGCCTTCCACGACCCGCTCACCGACCTGCCCAACCGGGCCCTGTTCGCCCAGCGGGTCCGGGCCGCGCTCTCCGCGCAGGGCCCGGTCGGCACCACCGTCGCGGTGCTCTTCCTCGACCTGGACGGCTTCAAGGCGGTCAACGACAGCGCCGGGCACCAGGTCGGCGACGAACTGCTGGTGCAGGCCGCCCGCCGGCTGCAGTCCGCCGTCCGCGGCGAGGACACCGTGGCCCGGTTCGGCGGCGACGAGTTCGCGGTGCTGGTGCGCGGCCGGCTCGGCCACCCGCAGGTCCGCGACCTGGCCGAGCGGATCCGCGGCGCGCTCTCCGAGCCGTACTGGATCGGCGGGGCCGAACTCGGCGTCGCCGCCTCGATCGGCATCGCCTTCGGCCCCGACGCCCCGCTGCCGGTGCCCGAACCCGCGCCCGCCTCGGCCCGCCCGGACGCGGGGAACGAGGACGCCGGTGCCAGGGAGCCCGGCGGCCGGAACGCCGCCCGCCGGGGCCGGGACGGCGCCGAGGGGCCCGCCGCGGCCGCCGCCGACGAGCTGCTGCGCAACGCCGACCTGGCGATGTACCAGGCCAAGTCCCGCGGCAAGGGCCGGGTGGTGCTCTACACCCCCGCGATGCGCGCCGAGCTCGACCGCCGCGGCGAGCTGGAGGAGCGGCTGCGGGCCGCCGTCCGGGAGGGCTCCTTCACCCTGCTCCACCAGCCGGTGGTCGAACTCGCGGGCGGCCGGCTCACCGGCGTCGAGGCGCAGGCCCGCTGGCGCTCGGCCGGCGGACTGCTGCTCACCCCCGCCGAGTTCCTGCGCACCGCCGAATCCGGCGACGCCGCCACCCGGTTCACCCGCTGGCTGCTCACCGAGGCGGTCGCCGCCGCCGCCCGCCGCCGCACCGACGGCCCGGCCGCCCCGCCCGTCCCGGTCACCGTCCGGCTCGCCGCCGAGCGGATCTGCGCCCCCGGCCTGTACGAGACGCTGGCCGCCGCGCTGCGCGACACCGGGCTGCCGCCCGAGCTGCTGGTGCTGGAGGTGGCCCGGACCGGGCCGGACGCGACGGCCGACGAACTCGGCCGCCGGCTGGCCGCGCTGCGCCGCCTCGGGGTGTCCACCGCGCTGGCCGGGTTCGGCGCCGGCGGCGGCTCGCTGGGCGCGCTGGCCCGGCTCCCGTTCGACGCGCTCAAGCTCGACCGCAGCCTGGTGCAGGACATCGCCGAGTCCACCCTGACCCGCGCGCTGGCCGGCCACGCGCTGCGGCTGGCCCGCGACCTCGGCCTGGCCACCGGCGCCGACGGGGTGGACCACCCCCGGCAGGTGGCCGTCCTGCAGGAGCTGGGCTGCCGCCGCGGCCAGGGCCTGGCCTTCGACCGGCCGCTGGACGAACTGCGTCTGCGCCGCGCCCTGCTGCGCCGCGGCTACCCGGTGCCGCGGCAGCCCCAGGGCGGGACGGGCCGCCGTCCGCTGCTCACCCCCGACCCGCGGACGGGTGGTCTGGCCGAGGCCGCCACCGTCCGCCCGGGCTCCCCGCACACCGGCCTCGACCTGCCACAACGGCATCCGGTGGGCGGTCCGAGCGGCGGCCCGCATGGTGAGACGGCGGTCCCACCGGCTTGACACCCGCCACCGCGTGGGAGGAAGGTCGGTGCCATGACCACCCGAATTCTCGTACTTGGCGGGCGCGTCGGCTGAACCAGCCTGACGCGCCTCCCCCTCGCATGCCCTTGGCACGAGGGGTTTTTTGTTGCACGAATGCTGGTTGGCCCTCGCCCCGCACCTGGCCTCAACCACCTGAAATCCGGACGATTGAGGCAGCGCCGGAGACCGGCCGGGACCGTTCGCCGCCCGGACCGTCGCCCCCCGAGCAGAACCCGAGAAGAGACAGGCAGATGACTGAGCACGCCGCAACCCCCCGCCGCGGGGACCACCCGGCCGCGCACGCTCCGGGTCCCCAGACCACCGAGACCATGACCGGCGCGCAGTCGCTCATCCGCTCGCTCGAAGCCGTGGGCGCCGACACCGTGTTCGGCATCCCGGGTGGGGCGATCCTCCCCGCGTACGACCCGCTGATGGACTCCACCAAGGTCCGCCACATCCTGGTCCGCCACGAGCAGGGCGCCGGCCACGCCGCGACCGGCTACGCGCAGGCCACCGGCCGGGTCGGCGTCTGCATGGCCACCTCCGGCCCCGGCGCGACCAACCTGGTCACCCCGATCGCCGACGCGTACATGGACTCGGTGCCGATCGTCGCGATCACCGGCCAGGTCGCCTCCAAGGCGATCGGCACGGACGCCTTCCAGGAGGCGGACATCTGCGGCATCACCATGCCGATCACCAAGCACAACTACCTGGTGACCGACCCGGCCGAGATCCCCCGGGTCATCGCCGAGGCGTTCCACATCGCCGCCACCGGCCGCCCCGGCCCGGTCCTGGTCGACATCGCCAAGGACGCCCTCCAGTCGCAGACCGTCTTCCGCTGGCCGGTCGAGACCGCGCTGCCCGGCTACCGCCCCGTCACCAAGCCGCACGCCAAGCAGATCCGCGAGGCCGCCAAGCTGCTGGTCAACGCCAAGCGCCCGGTGCTGTACGTCGGCGGCGGCGTGCTCAAGGCCAACGCGGGCGCCGAGCTGCGCATCCTGGCCGAGCTGACCGGCGCGCCGGTGATCACCACCCTGATGGCGATCGGCGTCTTCCCGGACAGCCACCCGCAGCACCTGGGCATGCCCGGCATGCACGGCTCGGTCCCCGCCGTCACCGCGCTGCAGAAGAGCGACCTGCTGTTCGCCCTGGGCGCCCGCTTCGACGACCGGGTCACCGGCAGGCTCGACTCCTTCGCCCCGCACGCCAAGGTCGTGCACGCGGACATCGACCCCGCCGAGATCGGCAAGAACCGCGCGGCGGACGTCCCGATCGTCGGCGACGCCCGCGAGGTGCTGGCCGACCTGATCGTCGCCGTCCAGGCCGAGTTCGACGCCGGCCGCCGGGGCGACTACACCGAGTGGTGGGTCCGGCTGAACGAGTGGAAGAAGACCTACCCGCTGGGCTACGAGCCGGCCCCCGAGGGCGAGCTCTCCCCGCAGCAGGTGATCGAGCGGATCGGCCAGCTGGTCGGCCCGGACGCGATCTACGCCGCGGGCGTCGGCCAGCACCAGATGTGGGCCAGCCAGTTCATCCGGTTCGAGAAGCCCGCCACCTGGCTGAACTCCGGCGGCGCCGGGACGATGGGCTACGCCGTCCCGGCCGCGATGGGCGCCAAGGCCGGCCGGCCCGACGTCCCGGTCTGGGCGATCGACGGCGACGGCTGCTTCCAGATGACCAACCAGGAACTGACCACCTGCACCCTGAACAACCTCCCGATCAAGGTCGCGGTGATCAACAACGGCTCGCTGGGCATGGTCCGCCAGTGGCAGACGCTGTTCTACAACCAGCGCTACTCCAACACCGTGCTGCACGCGGGCCCGGACCACGACGGCATCGAGCCGCCCGCCCAGGGCACCCGCGTCCCGGACTTCGTGCTGCTCTCCGAGGCGATGGGCGCGGTCGGCCTGCGCTGCGAGCGCCCGGAGGACCTGGACGCCGTGATCAAGCAGGCGATGGAGATCAACGACCGCCCGGTGGTCATCGACTTCATCGTCCACCAGGACGCGATGGTCTGGCCGATGGTCGCGGCCGGCACCAGCAACGACGAGATCCAGTTCGCCCGGGGCGTGCGCCCCGACTTCGGCGACGACCTGGACTGACGGACTAGAAAGCGATGACCACCATGTCCAAGCACACCCTGTCCGTCCTGGTCGAGAACAAGCCCGGCGTGCTCGCCCGGATCGCCGCGCTGTTCTCCCGCCGCGGGTTCAACATCGACTCGCTCGCGGTCGGCCCGACCGAGCACCCCGACATCTCCCGGATGACCATCGTGGTCAACGTGGAGGAGCTGCCGCTGGAGCAGGTCACCAAGCAGCTCAACAAGCTGGTCAACGTGATCAAGATCGTCGAGCTGGACCAGTCCCAGGCGGTCCAGCGCGAGCTGGTCCTGGTCAAGGTCCGGGCCGACGCGGAGACCCGCTCCCAGGTCACCGAGATCGTCCAGCTGTTCCGCGCCAAGACCGTCGACGTGTCGCCCGACGCGGTGACCATCGAGGCCACCGGCTCCTCGGACAAGCTGGAGGCCATGCTGCGGATGCTGGAGCCGTACGGCGTCAAGGAGTTGGTGCAGTCCGGCCTGGTCGCGATCGGCCGGGGCGCCCGCTCCATCACGGACCGCTCGCTGCGCGCCCTCGACCGCTCCGCCTGACCCGCCCGCCACCACCGTCTTACCAACTGAGCACTGCCGTCGAAGTCCGCCGGGTGGGCCTACGGTAGGAACCCCCGGCACCACCACCACGCAAGGAGATGTGCCCCCGTGGCCGAGCTGTTCTACGAAGACGACGCCGACCTGTCCATCATCCAGGGCCGCAAGGTCGCGGTCATCGGCTACGGCAGCCAGGGCCACGCCCACGCGCTGTCGCTGCGCGACTCGGGCGTGGACGTCCGGGTCGGTCTGCTGGAGGGCTCCAAGTCCCGCGCCGCCGCCCAGGAGGCGGGCCTGCGCGTGGTGACCCCGTCCGAGGCCGCGGCCGAGGCCGACGTCATCATGATCCTGGTGCCGGACCCGATCCAGGCCGACGTCTACAAGGACGCGATCGAGCCGAACCTGAAGGCGGGCGACGCGCTGTTCTTCGGCCACGGCCTGAACATCCGCTTCGGCTTCATCCAGCCGCCGGCCGACGTCGACGTCTGCATGGTCGCCCCGAAGGGCCCGGGCCACCTGGTCCGCCGCCAGTACCAGGAGGGCCGCGGCGTCCCCTGCATCGTGGCCGTCGAGCAGGACGCCACCGGCAAGGCCTTCGACCTGGCGCTGTCGTACGCCAAGGGCATCGGCGGCACCAAGGCCGGCGTCATCAAGACCACCTTCACCGAGGAGACCGAGACCGACCTGTTCGGTGAGCAGGCCGTCCTCTGCGGTGGCACCGCCGCCCTGGTCAAGGCCGGTTTCGAGACCCTGGTCGAGGCGGGCTACCAGCCCGAGATCGCCTACTTCGAGTGCCTGCACGAGCTGAAGCTCATCGTCGACCTGATGTACGAGGGCGGCCTGGAGAAGATGCGCTGGTCGGTCTCCGAGACCGCCGAGTGGGGCGACTACGTGACCGGCCCCCGCATCATCACCGCCGACACCAAGGCCGAGATGAAGAAGGTCCTCGCCGAGATCCAGGACGGCACCTTCGCCAACACCTGGATCGCCGAGTACAAGGCGGGCCTGCCGAAGTACAACGAGTACAAGAACGCGGACAGCGAGCACCTGCTGGAGACCACCGGCAAGAAGCTCCGCAAGCTGATGAGCTGGGTGGACCAGGAGGCCTGATCCCGCCTCCTCCCGGTTGTACAACAAGGCTGTTCCCGTCCGGGTGATTTCGCCGGACGGGAGCAGTCCCCGTACCACCCCGCCGATAGACTCCGAACCACGCGTCAGGCCCACAGCGTCGTGCGTCTAGCTACGCGACATGCCACCTTCCCCCCGCCCTGTGCGCGCCACCTCCGTGCGGCGGGGTGAACCGGACAGTTAAGGACACACTGTCGTGAGCAAATCTGTCGTACTGATCGCCGAAGAGCTGTCGCCCGCCACCGTCGACGCGCTGGGCCCCGACTTCGAGATCCGGCACTGCAACGGCGCCGACCGCACCGAGCTGCTGACCGCGATCGCCGACGTCGACGCCGTCCTGATCCGCTCCGCCACCAAGGTGGACGCCGAGGCGCTGGCCGCCGCCAAGAAGCTGAAGGTCGTCGCCCGGGCCGGCGTCGGCCTGGACAACGTGGACGTGGCCGCCTCCACCAAGGCCGGCGTGATGGTCGTCAACGCGCCGACCTCGAACATCGTCACCGCCGCCGAGCTGGCCTGCGGCCTGCTGATCTCGGTCGCCCGCAACATCGCGCCCGCCAACGCCGCGCTCAAGGGCGGCGAGTGGAAGCGCAACAAGTACACCGGCGTCGAGCTGAGCGAGAAGGTGCTCGGCGTGGTCGGCCTCGGCCGGATCGGCGTGCTGGTCGCGCAGCGGATGTCCGCGTTCGGCATGAAGATCGTCGCGTACGACCCCTACATCCAGGCCGCCCGCGCGGCCCAGATGGGCGTCAAGCTGCTCTCCCTGGAGGAGCTGCTGGAGGTCGCGGACTTCATCACCGTCCACCTCCCGAAGACCCCGGAGACCATCGGCCTGATCGGCGACGAGGCGCTGCACAAGGTCAAGCCGAGCGTGCGGATCGTCAACGCGGCCCGCGGCGGCATCGTCGACGAGGACGCGCTGCTGCGCGCGCTCCAGGAGGGCCGGGTCGCCGGCGCCGGCCTGGACGTGTACGCCAAGGAGCCGTGCACCGACTCGCCGCTGTTCGCCTTCGACAACGTGGTCGCCACCCCGCACCTGGGCGCCTCCACCGACGAGGCGCAGGAGAAGGCCGGCATCGCGGTCGCCAGGTCGGTGCGCCTGGCGCTGGCCGGCGAGCTGGTGCCGGACGCGGTCAACGTCCAGGGCGGCGTGATCGCCGAGGACGTCCGCCCGGGCCTGCCGCTGGCCGAGAAGCTCGGCCGGATCTTCACCGCGCTGGCCGGCGAGGTCGCCGTCCGGCTGGACGTCGAGGTCCGCGGCGAGATCACCCAGCACGACGTCAAGGTGCTCGAACTCTCGGCGCTCAAGGGCGTGTTCGAGGACGTGGTGGCCGAGACGGTGTCCTACGTCAACGCCCCGCTGTTCGCCCAGGAGCGCGGCGTCGAGGTCCGGCTGACCACCTCCAGCGAGTCGCCCGAGCACCGCAACGTGATCACCGTGCGCGGCACCCTGGCCGACGGCGGCGAGGTGTCGATCTCCGGCACCCTGTCCGGCCCGAAGCAGGCCCAGAAGATCGTCGGCGTGGACGGCTTCGACGTCGACGTGGCGCTCACCGACCACATGGCGTTCTTCCACTACCAGGACCGCCCCGGCGTGGTCGGCACCCTGGGCCGCATCCTCGGCGACGCGGGCATCAACATCGCCGGCATGCAGGTCGCCCGGGACGGCGACAGCGCGCTGGCCTCGATCACCGTGGACAGCGAGGTCTCCCCGGAGGTCCTGTCCGAGATCGCGACCGCGATCGGCGCGAAGTTCGCCCGCTCGGTGAACCTGGGCTGACGCCCCGGCAGCTCCGAACGGCCCTTCCGACCTTGAGACGGAAGGGCCGTTCGCATACCCGGGAGTGAACTCCGTCTCAGATACTAGGAAATCCAAGTAAATCTGCTGACCTCGCGGCCCCGCCGTCGTACCGTGGAGTAGTCCTACGGTGAGCCACCCCCGCAACGACGGGGCGAGCGGCCCGTACGGCCCGTACGCGGTGCGGCAGGCGATCCCTGCTCGGCGTACCCCCCTCACCCCGCCAGCGCGCCGTCGCGCCCCCGCACCAAGGAGCCCGGTATGCCGTTCGTCGCAGACCGCACCACCGCCCCCGCCGCCGCCGAGACCGCCACCGCCGCCCGCCCCGCGGCCCGGCGCCGCCGCCGCGCCGTCCCGGCCGACCCGCGCACCGCGGCCGCCCTGCAGCGCGCCCTCGACCGCCGCGACAACGGCGCCCAGGTGACCGACTGACCGCCAACCCCACTGCTGCGCCGGACGGGTGACGGACCGTCACCCGTGCGGTGAACCTCCCCGCCCGGCCCGGCGGCGGCTCCTACCTTGGGGCCGTGCGCACCCCTCTCGGCCTCCTCGCCGCCCTCGCCCTGCTCGCCCCGGCCGCCGTCGTCCCCGCCTCGGCCGCCCAGGCCGCCGGCCCGGACGGACCCCGCACCACCGTGTTCGTGGAGCTCGACACCGAGCCCGCCGCCACCGCCTGGCAGCGGGCCCGGGACGACGCCCGCCGCGAGCTGCGCACCCCCGACCAGACCCGGCGCGCCGCCGCCACCGCCGGACAGGCCCAACGGGCCGCCGCGGAACGCTCGTTGGACACGCTCACCGCGGCCCTGCGGCGCGCCGTCCCGGACGCCCGCCCGCTCTACCGCACCCGCACCCTGGTCAGCGGCCTCGCCCTGCGGCTGCCCGCCGCCGCGCTGCCGCGGCTGGCCGCCCTGCCCGGGGTCCGCGCGGTGCGCCCCGTCACGCCCAAGCGGCGCGCCAACGGGTACTCGGTGCCGCTCACCGGCGCCCCGCAGGTCTGGGACGGCCCCGAGGGCCGCACCGGCGAGGGCGTCCGGATCGGCGTCGTCGACTCCGGCATCGACTACACCCACGCCGACTTCGGCGGCCCCGGCACCGCCGAGGCGTACCGCGCGGTGGACGGCGCCGCGCCCGCGCCCGCCGGGCTGTTCCCCAACGCCAAGGTGGTCGGCGGCAAGGACCTGGTCGGCGACGACTACGACCCCGACCCGGCCGCCGCCCACTACCAGCCCGACCCGCACCCCGACGACAACCCGCTCGACTGCGCCGCCAACGGCCACGGCACCCACGTGGCCGGCACCGCCGCCGGGTACGGCGTCACCGCCGACGGCGGGACCTACCGCGGCCCCTACCGGCCCGGCCTGGACCCGGCCGGCTTCCGGGTCGCCCCCGGCGCGGCCCCCGGCGCCCGGCTCTACGCGATCAAGGTGTTCGGCTGCGAGGGCTCCACCGACCAGCTCGCCGCCGCCCTCGACCTGGCCGCCGACCCGGACGGCGACGGCGACCCGTCCGACCGCCTCGACGTGGTCAACCTCTCGCTCGGCAGCCCCTACGGCCGCCCCGGCGACGCCGACGCGCTGGCCGCCGACCGGCTCGCCGCACTCGGCACCGTCGTGGTCGCCGCCGCCGGCAACGAGGGCGACGTGTACGGCGTCGGCGGCAGCCCCGGCACCGCCGCCCGGGTGCTCACCGCCGCCGCCTCGGTCGACCCGCACGGCGACGCCGACGGCGTCACCGTGCTCGCCCCCGCCGCCCTGGCCGGGAACGTCCCCGCGCACTGGAGCAGCAAGTACACGCACTGGGACGACACCGAGGTCAGCGGCCGACTCGCCGTCCCCGCCGACCAGTCGGACGGCTGCGCGCCCTTCTCGCCCGCCGACGCCGACCGGCTGCGCGGCAAGGTCGCCGTCCTGCGCTGGACCACCAAGGACCCGGACCGGGCCTGCGGCTCCGCCCCGCGCGCCGACCACGCCGCCGACGCCGGAGCCGTCGGCGCGCTCTACGCCGCCGACGGCGACAACCTCGGCGAGATCGCCGGCGACGACCGCATCCCCGCCGCGATCCTGGCCCGCGCCGACGGGCAGCGGCTGCTCGACGCCGCCGCGCACGGCCCGGTCACCGTCCGCCTCGCCACCCCCGGCAACCCGCTGCACGGCGCCGTCCCGCAGGACCAGCCGCAGCGCACCGACACCCTGACCTCCTTCACCTCCCGCGGCATCGGCGTCGACGGCGTCGTCAAGCCCGACCTGGCCGCCCCCGGCGAGACCATCTGGTCCGCCAAGGCGGGCACCGGCACCGGCGGCATGCGCGAGGACGGCACCTCGATGGCCACCCCGCACCTGGCCGGCCTGGCCGCGCTGGTCCGCTCCGCGCACCCCGACTACGACGCGTCCCAGGTCAAGGCCGCGCTGATGGACACCGCCACCGACACCTACCCGCACGACGGCCGCACCGGCCCGGTGTACGGCCCCGAGCGCACCGGCAGCGGCCGGGTCCGGGTCGACGCCGCGGTCCGCACCCCCGTGCTCGCGTACGGCGCGCAGACCGACGGCGCGGTCGGCGTCTCCTTCGGCGTGGTCGAGGCCACCGGCGCCGCCACCGCCACCCGCGCGGTGACCGTCCGCAACCTCGGTGACCGCCCGCTCGCGTACGCCACCGGTTACGCGCCCGCCACCGCGCTGCCCGGCGCGTCCTTCGGGATCTCGCCCGCCCGGGTCGACCTGCCGCCGCACGGCAGCGCCACCGTCACCGTCACCCTCCGGCTCGGCCCCGACCTCGGCCGGGCCCCCGACCCCACCCTCGACCTGCTCCAGGCCGGACACGCCCGCAGCTACCGCGGCGAACTCTCCGGCCGGCTCACCCTCACCCCCGCCGACGACACCCTCCCGCCGCTGCGCGTCCCGCTGTTCGCCGCCCCGCGCGCCGCCTCCGGCACCACCGTGCTCGGCACCGCCGCCACCTTCGCCGTCTCCGGCGCCCCGCGCCCCGGCCTGCTCAGCGTCCTGCAGCCCGGCGGCGAAGGACCGCGCTGGCCGGACTGCCCCGCCGCCGGCACCGACACCTGCGTCGACGACCCCGCCGAGCGCTCCGCGAACCTGCGCCGCGCCGCCGCCGCCGTCGACGGCCGCGGCACCCTCTACCTCGCCGCCGTCCTGTGGGCCCCCGCCGCCACCCCCGCCGGCGCCCTCGGCGTGCGCGCCTCGCTGGACGCCGACGGCGACGGCACCCCCGACGCCACCGTGGTCGCCGACCGCCTCCCCGGCAGCGACGTCCTGGTCGCCCGCACCCTGGACGCCCGCACCGGCGCCGAACTCGACGTCCAGCCGCTCAACGGCCGCTGGGGCGACACCGACACCGCCCTGCTCGACTCCGACACCCTCCTGCTCCCCGTCCGCCTCACCGCCCTCCCCCCGCTCACCCACCCCCGCTACACCCTCTGGACCGCCCCCTCCGAAGACCCCGCCGACGCCCTCACCACCCTCGGCCCCTACCCCCTCGACCCCGCCCTCCCCACCCCCGTCCTCACCCCCGTCCACCCCGGCCAGGTCCTGCACACCCCCCTGCCCGCCGCCCTGGTCCTCCACCACCTCAACCCGACCGGCCGCCGCGTCCAGCTCCTCACCCCAGAGGGTGACCCCGGGCGGGAAGGGGCCCGGTAGCCTGGTCGCACAGGCCGGAATCCCCACCATGGGAGCACTGATGAGCGTCGACCCGGACCCGTACCCGGACTGGCTCCGCCCGCCCGTGGGCGGCTACACGGCCGACGACCTGGACCGGCTGCCGGACCTCCCGCCGCACACGGAGTTGATCGACGGGGGCCTGGTTTTCGTGAGTCCGCAGGCGAAGTTCCACATCCGAGTCATCCTCGCCCTGTACGGCGCGCTGGCGGCGGCGGTGCCCGACGGCTGGGAGGTCTGGCCTGAGATGACGGTCGAGCTGGATGGCCGGAACCGGCCGGAACCCGACCTCGTGGTGGTGGACAGCGGCTCGGACACCGGGCAGGAGCAGACCTACTTCCTGGCCGAGGACGTTCTCCTCGCTGTGGAGGTCGTCTCGCCCGGATCGCGGACGCGCGATCGCGAGATCAAGCCCCGCAAGTACGCCGCCGCCGGCATCCGGTACTTCTGGCGGGTGGAGAACGTCGACGGCCGTCCGGTCGTCTACGCCTACGAGCTGGACCCGGCGAGCAATCACTACACGCCCACCGGCATCTTCCACGACCGCCTCAAGGTCGAGCACCCGTTCCCGGTCGAGGTCGAGCTGGTCTGACCGTCCGTCCGGATGGTGGACGGTGCGTGCTCAGGCCGTGGGACGGGTTGTAGTGTCCGATTTATGTCTCGCACCATTCGTCTCGCAGTGATCCCGGGTGACGGCATCGGCCAGGAGGTCGTGGCCGAGGGCCTCAAGGTGCTCCGCACCGCCCTGCCCTCCGACGTCAAGCTGGAGACCACCGAGTACGACCTCGGCGCACGGCTCTACCACCGGACGGGGGAGACCCTTCCCGACGCGGTGCTGGAGGAGATCAAGGGGCAGGACGCGATCCTGCTCGGCGCCATCGGCGACCCCAGCGTGCCGTCCGGCGTGCTGGAGCGCGGGCTGCTGCTGAAGCTGCGCTTCGCCTTCAACCAGTACATCAACCTGCGTCCGGGCAAGCTGTTCCCGAACGTGAAGTCGCCGCTGGCCGGCGACCCGGAGATCGACTTCGTGGTGGTCCGCGAGGGCACCGAGGGCCCGTACGTCGGCAACGGCGGCACGCTGCGCACCGGCACCCCGCAGGAGGTCGCCACCGAGGTCTCGCTGAACACCGCGTACGGCATCGAGCGAGTGGTCCGGGACGCCTACCGCCGGGCCCAGGGCCGGCCGCGCAAGAAGCTCACGCTGGTCCACAAGAACAACGTGCTGGTGCACGCCGGCCACCTGTGGACCCGGATCTTCCAGCAGGTCGGCCAGGAGTTCCCCGAGGTCACCACCGACTACCTGCACGTGGACGCGGCGACGATCTTCTTCGTCACCCAGCCCGAGCGCTTCGACGTGATCGTCACCGACAACCTGTTCGGCGACATCATCACCGACCTCGCCGCGGCCGTCACCGGCGGCATCGGCCTGGCCGCGTCCGGCAACATCAACCCGGACGGCGAGTTCCCGTCGATGTTCGAGCCGGTGCACGGCTCCGCCCCGGACATCGCCGGCCAGGGCAAGGCCGACCCGACCGCCACGGTCCTCTCGGTCGCCATGCTGCTGGAGCACCTCGGCTTCGCCGCCGAGGCCGCCCGGGTCGAGGACGCGGTCGCCGCGGACCTCGCCGCCCGCTCCGGCGCCCGCTCCACCTCCGAGGTCGGCGACGCGCTCGCCGCCCGAGTATCCGGCTGACCGGCCGGAAGACAGTCTCCGGCCGGTGGGCCGGTTCATAGCGCGAGCACAGCCGCCCGGCTGTTCGGCACGGCCCTCTGGATGCGAGTATCGACAGTGGGCCGTGCCGTCATGCGTTCCCCCGCCCTGACGGTTGGAGGCCCAGCCCAACCCCACGGTGAAGGACAGACAGCCATGAGCACGCCCACCCCGGCGCCCATCACGTTCGACCTCAAGCCCTCCGCACGCCCCCTGTCCGACGAGGAGCGCGAGGCCCGACTGGCCAGCCCCGGTTTCGGCCGCGTCTTCACCGACCACATGGTGACCGTCCGCTGGACCGAGGGACTGGGCTGGCACGACGCCCAGCTGACGCCGTACGCGCCGCTGGAGATCGACCCGGCCAACATGACGCTGCACTACGGCCAGTCGATCTTCGAGGGGCTCAAGGCGTACCGGCAGGCCGACGGCTCGATCGCCACCTTCCGCCCGGAGGCCAACGCCGCCCGCTTCCAGGCCTCCGCCCGCCGGCTGGCGATGCCCGAGCTGCCGATCGAGACCTTCGTCGAGGCCGTCGAACTGCTCGTCCAGCAGGACCGCGACTGGGTGCCGAACCAGCCCGAGCAGAGCCTCTACCTGCGGCCGTTCATGTTCGCCACCGAGGTCGGCCTGGGCGTGCGGCCCGCCAACTCCTACCTCTTCATGATCATCGCCTCGCCGGCCGGCGCGTACTTCTCCGGCGGGGTCAAGCCGGTCTCGGTCTGGCTCTCCGAGGACTACGTCCGCGCCGCGCCCGGCGGCACCGGCGCCGCCAAGTGCGCCGGCAACTACGCGGCCTCGCTGGTCGCCCAGGCCGAGGCCGCCGCCAAGGGCTGCGACCAGGTGGTCTGGCTCGACGCCACCGAGCACAAGTGGGTCGAGGAGATGGGCGGCATGAACCTCTACTTCGTGCTCGGCGAGGGCGAGGACGCCACCGTCGTCACCCCCGAGCTCTCCGGCTCCCTGCTCCCCGGCATCACCCGCGACTCGCTGCTCGCCCTGGCCGCCGACCTCGGCCACCGCACCGAGGAGCGGCGGATCTCCACCGACGAGTGGAAGCGCGGCAACGCCGACGGCACCATCACCGAGGTCTTCGCCTGCGGCACCGCCGCCGTCATCACCCCCGTCGGCCACGTCAAGTCCGCCACCGCCGACTGGACCGTCGCCACCGGCGAGCCCGGCCCCGTCACCCTCAAGCTCCGCGAGGCCCTGCTCGCCATCCAGGGCGGCCAGGCCCCCGACACCCACGGCTGGATGCACACCATCGCCTGACCCCGGACCTCGGGTCCGGGCATTCCATGGCGGAATGCCCGGGCCCGGTAGCCTCGGAACGCCCCACTCGTTGAGCAGCCCGGATCGGAGGGAGTGACGATGAGCGCCGCGACGTACGACACCGCCGACGTCCACCGCAGCCCGGAGGACGACCTCCTCAAGGCATTCCTCGCCCTGGACACCCCGGAGGGGTTCAAGGCCGAGCTCTTCGAGGGAGGGATCGTCGTGA
Organism: Kitasatospora sp. NPDC090308; assembly: GCF_044769485.1. NCBI lineage: Bacteria > Bacillati > Actinomycetota > Actinomycetes > Kitasatosporales > Streptomycetaceae > Kitasatospora > Kitasatospora sp. NPDC090308. The sequence continues at coordinate 834,297 of NZ_JBIVXY010000002.1, forward strand.
CGCCACCGCCGGACGGTGACCACGAGGGCGCCATCGGCCGGATCGTCCGCCAGGTGTTCCGGCTGTGCGACGCGGACATCACGTTCGCCGGGAACAAGGGACTGATCGTTCCCGGCGGCAGGTTCATCCCCGACGGGACGTTCGCCCACGAGGGGGCGTTCGACGGCCGGCCCGCGTGGATGAAGCCGGACGGGATCGTCATGGTTCTGGAGGTCACCTCCAGCAACCCCGCGAAGGACCGCTGGGACAAGCGGAAGGGCTACGCCGCGGCGGGGATTCCGCTGTACCTGCTGGTGGACCGCAAGGCCGGCAAGGTGGTGCTGCACAGCCACCCGGAGAGCGGGGAGTACGCCGCCACCACCACCGTGCCGTTCGGGGACCCGTTGCCGCTGCCGAAGCCGTTCGGGTTCGACCTGGCGACGGACCGGTTGGCCTGACCCGTTCCGGATGGCGAGACGGGCCTTCCGTTCCCCGGGGCGTGTGCAAGACTGCGAGGGTGTCCTCGCTTTCGCTGATGATTAGCAGCAGGCGCGCCGGTCCGCAGTGACCGCTCCACGGCTACACCCAGATCGCGGAGCGACCACGAGCGTCCAGACCCGCGCGCAGACCTCTCGCACCCGCGAGGGGTCTTTTGTTTTGCCTCCCGGACCGGCCCGGGCCCTCACGAGGGGGCCGGAGACACCGGGGACGCGCGCGGGATGCTGGACAGTGGAGCCGGATTCCGATCCCGGCAGCAGTAACTCCACCGAACGGAGAACCCAGGGCCATGACCGAGGCCAACAGCCGCCCCAGCGACGGCTTCCACGTCTTCGACACCACGCTCCGCGACGGCGCCCAGCGCGAGGGCATCAACCTCACGGTGGCGGACAAGCTGGCCATCGCGCGCCACCTGGACGAGTTCGGTGTCGGTTTCATCGAGGGCGGCTGGCCCGGCGCCAACCCCCGGGACACCGAGTTCTTCGCCCGCGCCCAGGCCGAGCTGGAGTTCCGCAATGCCCGGTTGGTGGCGTTCGGCGCGACCCGCCGGGCCGGCGGGAAGGCCGCCGAGGACCCGCAGCTGGCCGCGCTGGTGGCCTCCGGCGCGCCGGTGGTGACGCTGGTGGCGAAGTCGCACGACCGGCACGTGGAGCTGGCGCTGCGCACCACGCTGGAGGAGAACCTGGAGATGGTCCGGGACAGCGTGGAGTTCCTGCGCGCCCGGGGCCGCCGGGTGTTCATCGACTGCGAGCACTTCTTCGACGGCTACCGGGCGAACCCGCAGTACGCACTGGCGGTCGTCCGGACCGCGCACGAGGCGGGCGCGGACGTGGTGGTGCTGTGCGACACCAACGGCGGCATGCTGCCCTCCGGCGTGCGCGAGATCGTCGCCACCGTGCTGGCCGAGACCGGGGCCCGCCTCGGCATCCACGCCCAGGACGACACCGGCTGCGCGGTCGCCAACACGCTGGCCGCCGTCGACGCCGGGGCCACCCACGTGCAGTGCACCGCCAACGGCTACGGCGAGCGGGTCGGCAACGCCAACCTGTTCCCGGTCGCGGCGGCGCTGGAGCTCAAGTACGACCGCCGGGTGCTGCCGGCCGGGGCGCTGGCCGAGATGACCCGGATCTCGCACGCCATCGCCGAGGTGGTGAACCTGACTCCGTCCACCCACCAGCCGTACGTCGGCTTCTCGGCGTTCGCGCACAAGGCGGGCCTGCACGCCTCCGCGATCAAGGTCGACCCGGACCTGTACCAGCACATCGACCCCGCGCTGGTCGGCAACACCATGCGGATGCTGGTGTCCGACATGGCCGGCCGGGCGTCGATCGAGCTGAAGGGCAAGGAGCTGGGCTACGACCTGACCGGCGACCGCGACCTGGCGGGCCGGGTGGTGGCCCGGGTGAAGGCGCAGGAGAACCTCGGCTACACCTACGAGGCGGCGGACGCCTCCTTCGAGCTGCTGCTGCGCGACGAGGTGAACGGCGGCGAGCGGCAGCGGTTCTTCGCGCTGGAGTCCTGGCGGTCCATCAGCGAGCAGGGACCGAACGGCTTCGCGGGCAACGAGGCCACCGTGAAGCTGTGGGCCAAGGGCGAGCGGAAGGTGGCCACCGGCGAGGGCAACGGCCCGGTGGACGCGCTGGACAAGGCGCTGCGCGCGGCGCTGGAGCCGATCTACCCGCCGCTGGCGAAGCTGGAGCTGGTGGACTACAAGGTCCGCATCCTGGAGGGCCAGCACGGCACCGGGTCCAAGACCCGGGTGCTGATCGAGTCCACCGACGGCACCGGGACCTGGTCGACGGTCGGCGTCGCGGACAACGTGATCGCCGCGTCCTGGGTGGCGCTGGAGGACGCGTACACCTACGGGCTGCTGAGGGCCGATCAGCAGCCGTAGCACCGGTCGGTGCGCGGAAGTGCCCAGGGGGCGTGCGGAAGGCTCCGCACGCCCCCTGCTGGCGTGTCCACTACCACCCTTGACGGGCCTTCACCGGAGTCGGGCGAGGAGGGCGTGTTCGACGAGTGTGATGAGGGCGCTCTTGGCGCTGTCGCGGCGTCGGGCGTCGAGGGTGATGATGGGGATCTC